>NZ_JBIAGM010000017.1:0-187829 GCF_042869815.1 Streptomyces sp. NPDC006739 | reverse complement strand
CCACGGCCATCTCCTCAGGTGTCACACCATTTCAACGACCCTCACGGACCAGCGGACACGCCACCCACGAGTGAAGCTGACCAAGCTCTACTAGCGCACCGTGGGCCGCTCCTCGTCGTCCGGCTTCCTGGACGGGGGCGTGCGGGACAGGAACAGGCCGAAGACCGGCGGCTGGGACTGGAGCAGTTCCAGCCGGCCGCCGTCCGCCTCCGCGAGGTCACGGGCCACCGCCAGGCCGATCCCGGTGGAGTTGCGGCCGCTGATGGTGCGCTCGAAGATGCGGGCGCCCAGGTCCGCCGGGACACCCGGGCCCTCGTCGGTGACCTCCACGACGGCCTGGTTGCCGGTGACCCGGGTACGCAGGGCGACCGTGCCGCCACCGTGCATCAGGGAGTTCTCGATCAGTGCCGCCAGCACCTGCGCGACCGCGCCCGGGGTGCCGACCGCCTGCAGATGCCGTTTGCCCGAGCTGACGATGGCCCGGCCGGAACTGCGGTACGCGGGGCGCCACTCGGCGAGCTGCTGCTGGATGACCTCGTCCAGGTCGAAGGTGACGGCGGAGCCGGTGCGCGGGTCACGGGAGTTCGTCAGCAGCCGCTGCACCACGTCCGTCAGCCGCTCGACCTGCGTCAGCGCGATGGTCGCCTCCTCCTTCACCGTGTCCGGGTCGTCGGTGAGGGTGATCTCCTCGAGCCGCATGGACAGCGCGGTGAGCGGCGTACGCAGCTGGTGGGAGGCGTCGGCGGCCAACCGGCGCTCGGCGGTCAGCATGCGGCCGATGCGCTCGGCCGAGGAGTCCAGCACATCGGCGACCCGGTCCAGCTCGGGAACGCCGTACCGCTTGTGCCGGGGGCGCGGGTCGCCGGAGCCGAGGCGTTCGGCGGTCTCCGCGAGGTCGGTCAGCGGCGAGGCGAGCCGGTTGGCCTGGCGCACCGCGAGCAGGACGGCGGCGACCACGGCCAGCAGCGCCACCAGCCCGATGATCAGCAGCGTCCGGCCGACCTCACGGGTCACGGAGGAGCGGGGCTCCTGGACGACGATGGTCTCGCCCTCCTCGCCGTTCTGGCCGGCGTGAATCACGTCACCCTCGGGCTTGGTGCCCAGCTCGATCGGCGGCCGGCCGGGCATGCGGATCACCGCGTACTGGTCCCTGGTGACCTGGCTGCGCAGTATGTCCGCGGTGACGCTCTCGGCCCCGAGGATCCGGCTGTCCACGATGCTGGCCAGCCGCACCGCCTCGGAGTCCACCCGCTCCTGGGCGCTGTTGGTGATCGTGCGGGTCTCGACGATGACGAGTGACACACCGAAGACCGCGATCACGACCAGCACGACGGCGAGGGTGGACTGGATCAGTCGACGGCGCATGTCCTCTTACCCGACGTAATGTCCCGAAGCGACCGCTTCGCCCCTGGAGGGGGTCAGCTCTTCTCGAACCGGAAGCCGACACCGCGCACGGTGGCGATGTACCGGGGGTTGGCGGCATCGTCTCCGAGCTTCTTGCGCAGCCAGGAGATGTGCATGTCCAGCGTCTTGGTCGACGACCACCAGGTGGTGTCCCAGACCTCGCGCATCAGCTGGTCCCGCGTCACCACCCGGCCGGCGTCCCGTACGAGCACCCGCAGCAGGTCGAACTCCTTGGCGGTGAGCTGGAGTTCCTCGTCGCCCATCCAGGCGCGGTGCGACTCGACGTCGATGCGGACACCGTGCGTGGCCGGCGGCTGGGACGGCTCGGCTGCGCCGCGGCGCAGCAGGGCCCGCACCCGGGCGAGCAGTTCGGCGAGCCGGAAGGGCTTGGTGACGTAGTCGTCGGCGCCCGCGTCCAGGCCGACGACGGTGTCCACCTCGTCGGCCCGCGCGGTCAGGATGAGGATGGGCACGGTGTGGCCCTCGGAGCGCAGCCGGCGGGCGACCTCCAGGCCGTCCATGCCGGGCAGGCCCAGGTCCAGCACGACCAGATCGACACCGCCCTGCATTCCGGCGTCGAGCGCGGTGGGTCCGTCCTCGCGCACCTCGACCTCGTAACCTTCCCGGCGCAGGGCGCGGGCCAGCGGCTCCGAGATGGACGCGTCGTCCTCGGCGAGCAGTACACGGGTCATGCAGTGATGGTAGACCGCCCGCGCGCTGAGCTGGAGTGTGATCGGAACGAGCAGTTCTTACCTTCGGACACGGTGGTACGAACCTATGGCCGAGAGGTGCGATCGTAGGAGAGACCTTCGAATTCGGGCCTGCGGTTCCCCCGACACCTGTGATCCCTGTCTCAAGTCCTTCCATATCCGGCAGTGTCCTGCCGTATGGTGAGGTGAACGCCTGTAGTACACGCGGTGACCTTTGGCGGGGCTTGACGCTGAAGGTCTCTTTTGTGTGCGGGTCGGCTCCGGCCGGCCTCGAAAGGAATGACCTCTGGCCGGGCTCCGGACGCGAAACCGCGTCCCGGGGCGTGGATCCCGGTGGTCGCCGTCCGCCGCTCCGTGATCCGGGGCGGACTCCCCTCGGGCGTGGGGTGGCCGGCCGACCCCGCCGGTGCCGGCCGCCTCCCCCACGGGCGCACGACCCCCTGGTTCCCGGCTTCGCCCGAACCGGGGGACCCCCAACGCAGCGCGCCCCGACCAGCAAGGAACGACCATGGCGTCCAGCCTGACGAAGGACTCGGTCCGTCCGGGCACCCCCGGTTCCGAGAAGACCTTCTTCGGCCACCCCCGCGGACTGGCCACTCTCTTCATGACCGAGATGTGGGAGCGTTTCTCCTACTACGGCATGAAGGCCCTGCTGCCGCTGTACCTGGTGGCTCCGGGCGGCCTGCACATGAACGCGGCCACGGCGACCGCGATCTACTCGGTGTACCTCTCGCTCGTGTACCTGCTCGCCCTGCCGGGCGGCTGGTTCGCGGACCGCGTCCTCGGCCCCCGCAAGACGGTGGCGGTGGCGGGCACCGTCATCATGCTCGGCCACCTGACGCTGGCGCTGCCGAGCGCCGGCACCTTCTTCGCCGGTCTGGGTCTCGTCGCGATCGGCTCGGGTCTGCTGAAGGCCAACATCTCCACGATGGTCGGCCACCTCTACGACGGTCCGGACGACCCGCGCCGTGACGGTGGCTTCACGCTCTTCTACATCGGCATCAACCTGGGCGCCTTCGCCGCTCCGCTGGTCATCGGCACCGTCGGTGAGAGCTACAACTGGCACCTGGGCTTCGCGCTCGCCGCGCTCGGCATGGCGCTGGGTCTGGCCCAGTACCTGCTCGGCACCCGTCACCTCAGCGCGCGCTCGAACCTCGTCCCGACCCCGCTCACGGACGCGCAGAAGAAGTCCACCCTGACCAAGGCCGCCCTGTGGGCGGGCGTCGCGGCCGTCTTCTACGTCGTCGTCGGGGTCTCCGGCGTCTACACGCTGAACTGGCTGCTGGTCCCGATCACCGTCGCGGGTCTGCTCATCCCGGTCGTCGTCATCGCCCGCATCAAGCGGGACAAGGACCTGGACCGTGCCGAGCAGGGCAAGATGAGCGCGTACATCTGGTTCTTCGTCGCCGCCGCCGTGTTCTGGATGATCTACGACCAGGGCGGCTCCACGGTGTCGCTGTTCGCCGACGCCTCGGCGAAGAACACCATCTTCGGCTGGCAGTTCCCGGTCTCCTGGTACCAGTCGGTCAACCCGGTCATGATCATGGCGTTCGCGCCGGTCTTCGCCTGGGCCTGGCTGGCGCTGGCCCGCCGGGGCAAGGAGCCGAGCACCGCGGTGAAGTTCGCGGGCGGTCTCGTCCTGATCGGCGCGTCCTTCTTCCTCTTCCTGGCGCCGCTGGCGATCGCCGACGGCGGTCACAAGGCCGCGGCGATGTGGCTGGTCGGCATCTACTTCGTGCAGACCGTCGGCGAACTGCTGCTCTCCCCGGTCGGTCTGTCGGTCACCACGAAGATGGCGCCCGCCAAGTACGCCTCCCAGATGATGGGCGTCTGGTTCCTGGCCGTCACCGCCGGTGACGCCACCACCGGTCTGCTGTCCATCGCCGGTGTCGACCTGAACAAGACGGGCATCGTGGCGCTCCAGGCGGCCCTCGCCGTGCTCGCGGGCGCGGCGGTGTGGATGTACCGCAAGAAGGTCAAGGAACTGATGGGCGACGTCCACTGACGTCTGCTGACGTCCACTGACGCCCGCTCCGGTTCCGGAGCTGTGACGAAGGGCCGCCGCGGCCACGGGGACGCGGCGGCCCTTCGGCGTCTCAGCGCGTCCTGCGTCCCGGCATGAACGTGAACACCGCGCCGCCCAGCAGGATGGCCGTGCCCGCCACCAGGCCGAGGGCCTTCAGGGCGCCGTGGTCACCGGAGCCGGTCTGCGCCAGGCCGCCCGAGCCGCTGGAACCACTGGAGCCGCCGGTGCCACCCGAGGTCGTGCCGCCGGACGTCGACCCACCGCCCGAACCGCCTGTACCCCCTGATCCGCCCGAGCCGCCCGAGGTTCCGCCGGGCTGCTGGGAGGTGTTCAGGGTGAGGGAGACCTGGGACTGGGTCGGGGTGCAGGTCGTGGTCGTGCCCAGGGCCTGGATGGTGAGGACGCCCGGGGACAGGGTCGACGTGCCGCTCGCACCCGGCTTGTAGGTGCCGGTGAGGTCCGGGATCTCGATCGGGGTGCCCGCCTTGATGGCGGAGGAGTTGGTCGGCCCCTCCACATGCACCGCGCCCCTGTCCGCGCCGCCCACGGCCACCTCCATCGCCGGCTTCACGGAGTTCGCCGGGATGTCGACGGGACTGTCCATCACCGACTTCCCGAACTTCACGGTGAGGTCGTAACTCCCGTTGTTCTTCTTGGCGTTGATCTGCACCGGCGAGGTCGCGCTCTTGTTGCCGATGGGCGTCCTGCAGGCGTAGGGCACCTGCACCTCCTTGCCGGTGAAGTCGGTCTGGCCACCGCCGGTGCCTCCCGTGGGGGAGGCGGAGTTCGAGGGGGTGCCCGTCGGAGGCGTACTCGGCGGCCCTCCGCCCGCCGCCGCCACCTTGATGGTCGCCGCCTTCTGCACGGTCGCGGTCGGCGCGCACTTCGTGTCCGTCGACATCGCGTTGACCGTGTACGCGCCCGGCGTCAGCGTGACCACACCGGCCGCCGTCAGCTTCAGGGTGCCCTTCATGTCGGACAGCACCATGGCACCGCCCTTGGGGATCGCCGGGTTCTTCCGCGCCCCCTGCACGGCGATGTCCGCGCTCTGCGCCCCGGCCGCCTTGAGGACCCCGGACGGCTGGACCGAGTCGGCGGGCAGGTCGATGATGTCCGGGTTCCTGGACGCGGCCTGCGTGAACTTCCACACGACGGCCACGGTGTCGCCCACCTTCGCCGTGGCCGGCGCGGTGATCTGGACCTTGGTGGTCCCGTCCACGGGCGGGATGCCCGCGGGCGGCACGCAGTGGGTGGCGTACGACACCTCGGCCGCCTGCGCCGGGATCGCGGCGGCGCCGAGCAGGACCCCGGCCCCGCCCAGGACCAGCGCCGCCGCTGCCGCGCCCGCCCGGTGTCCGCCGGCCGGGGTGACTCTCCTTCGCATGCTCACGGGGATCCCTTCGTGGTGGGAGTCGTAGGACTCGTGGGACTGTCGTCGTGCGGTGCGGGGAGCCGGCCGGCCGCGCCCGGAACGGAGTCCGGGGTGAACCACGGCAGGGCCGAGGCCGGGGCGGGCGCGGCCTCGGGGGCGCGCCGCCTGGGCAGGCGGAGCGCCGGGCGGGGCAGTCCCCGGTGGCGGATCCCGCCGGCCCGGCGCGGCCGTACCCGGTCCACGACCGCCATCCCGGCGCGGAACACCGCGGCCGGTACGACCAGGCAGAGCAGGATCCAGAACAGCGTCACGCCCCAGGGCCGGCCGACCTCCCAGGGCTGCTCGGCGAGCACCTTGCCGCCGTACCTGAGGGAGACGCTGTAGTCGCCGTGCGCCCCGGCCGCCAGCTCCACCGGCAGCCTGACCCGCGTTCTCCTCCCGGGTGCGAGGGTGCCGCGCCACTGCTGGTCCTCCCACTGCGGGGCGAAGACGCCGTGCGCGGTGCCGACCTGGAAGACGGGGTCCTTGACGGCGGACGAGCCGGCGTTGCCGACGGTGAAGACCAGGGTGCGGGCGGGCGGCGCCCCGAACCAGGTGAGCAGGCCGCTGGAACCGGTCAGCCGGGCGTCGGTGAGCAGCGACAGCTGTCCGCCGGCCGGCTCGGCGGGCAGCGGCCGTACGGCGTGCCCGGCGACCTGGAGGACGGCGTCGGCCTCGGCCTTCGCCCCGGTGACGGTGGCCACGTGCACCACGCAGGGGCACGGCACCGGCGGCTCGGCGACCGGCAGCTTCTTGCCGAAGCCGCCTCGGGCGTCGGTGGTGACGGCCCGTCCGTCGCCGTTGGCGCAGGAGTTGGTGCCGCCGATCACTCCCCGGGTCGGTGCGGCCTGCCCGCAGACCAGGATCATCAGCAGGGTGTGCGGGCGCCAGCCGCTGCCGCTGACGGTGACCGAACCCCCGGCGCCCGCCTGGGGCGTGGACAGCCGCACGGTGGGCACGCCGGCCGCCGAGGCGGCACCCGCGAGCGCCAACACCAGCGGCACGAGCAGCGCGAACACCGCCGTCAGGGTCGTCCACCGCAGCCTCACGTCACCGCTCCCGTCGACTCGGCTTGTGCGCCGGCATTCGTGCGCGGGGCTATCGGCGGGCCGGCTGGTTCCTGCGGGTCAGCCACAGCGCGCCGGCCGCGCCGGCGAGGAGCACCGTGCCGCCGAGCGTGCCGAAGGCGACGACCGAGTCCTCGGGGCCGGTCTGCGGAAGTGCGCCGCCGGAGCCGCCGCTCTGCCCGGAGGACGCCGACGAGCCCGCTGACGACGAGGAGCCGTTCGACGAGTTGCCGGAGCCGCTGGAGGAGCCGTTGGAAGAGCCGTTGGAAGAGCCGTTGGAGGTGCCGCCGCCCGCCGCCGCCACGTCGAGGGTGAGGGCCGGCTGCGGGCTGTTGGTCGGGGTGCAGGTCGTCGTCGTCTCGAGCGCCTTGATGGTGAGCACGCCCGGTGTGAAGGTGACCTTGCCGGTCCTCTTCGGCCGGTACGTGCCGCTCAGGTCGCTGATCTTGATGGGGGTGTTGGCCGGGATCGCGGCCGCGTTGGGCGGCCCGGACACCGCGAGCGTGCCGCTGTCGGCGCCGCCGAGGCTGATGGTGGCGCTCGGGCTCATCGCGCCCTTGCCCAGCTCGACCGGGCTGGAGGAGACGCCCTTCTGCCAGGACATGGTGATCTGGTAGGCGCTGCCGCTCCTGACGCCCTTGATGTCGATGGGCGAGACGGCGCTCTTGTCACCGATGGGCGTCTTGCAGTGGTAGTTGACGTCGACGACGTCGGCGTGCGCCACGGGAGCGGCCAGCAGTACGGCCGAGCCGGCCAGGGCCGCGGCGGACACGAGCGCGGCGGTGCGTTTCGGGTACGACACGGTCCACCCCAATTCCTGACGGTACATCAGATGGGCCGTCAAGGTACGCCCGGGGCCGTGAGGAAGGAAGAGACGGCGCACGCCGGAGTTGTGGCGATCCGGCGTGCGGCAGGAGGGGTCCGCGTGAAGAAGTTACCGTCGGTAACTCAATGGCGAGGCGAGTGACTGAAGCCACCATCAGTGACTGACGGTGCTCATGTCTCCAGCGGCGCTAGGCGGGTGCGCCCAGTTCCGCCCACACCGTCTTGCCGGACAGGCCCGGGGTCCGCAGGACCCCCCAGTCCAGGCAGAGCCGCTGCACGATGAACATCCCGTGGCCGCCGGGACGCCCGGCGCGGTGCGGGGTGCGGGGTGCGGGCTGGCCGGTGCCGCGGTCGGTGACCTCCAGGCGGATCACCTTGTTGTCGCAGGCGAGGAACAGGTCCTCCGGGCCGTCCGCGTGCAGGCAGGCATTGGTGACCAGCTCGGAGACGACCAGCAGCACGTCCTCGGCGGCGGCCCGCCGGTCGGCGGAGGCGGCGGGCAGCCAGCCCCACGCGTACAGCGCCTGGCGGGTGAAGTCGCGGGCGAGCGGTACGACGCCGCTCTCGCCGCCGAGGCGCAGTCTGCGCACCTGCCGACCGTGCGGTCCCCCGGAGTGCTCGGCGCCCGCGGCGCCTCCAGCGCCCTCCGCCGCGCCTCCAGCGCCCTCCGCGCCCCCGGCGTCGCCTGCACCCCCTGCCTCCGCGTGCTGGGCGGACGGCATGGACGACCCGGGCGCGCTTCTCCGGTCACCTCCGGCCTCCGGGACGGCGGCCCCGGGGGCCGCGGCGGCCGCGGACGGGCCCGAGGGGCCGGCACGACCCTCCGGCACTGCGGACGGCGCGGCTGCCCCCGTGGACGCGCCGGCCGTCGGCGCACCGCCCTCGGACACCCCGGAAGCGCCGCTCGGCTCCGGGCCGCGGTCGCCCGGCGAGTAAGGCCGGGTGGTGCTCATCAGCGCTTCACCTCACCGATTCACCAGTTCACGATTCAGAACTCCGGTGCCGCCCGGAATCGGCCGGCCACTGCCGGCCGACCCGGCCGCCGCCGGTCGGTGCCGTCCGCCATCGGCCGGCACCAGTCGGTACACAGGTCGTACGTACGTGGTACGCAGGTTGTTCGTCGGTTCCCCGGCAGTCCCGTGCCGTGGAGGTCCGACCGTTCACAGGATGTCTCCTGCCCGACCGATCCGGCGGGACACCCCCCGGTTCGGCACGGCCGTCGCACCGTCCACCGGTTCAGGGCCTCGGGAACGTGGTGCGGGGACAGCCCGAGGCGCCGGTCAGCCGCTCTCGTCGGCCAGGGCCGCCTCGACGGAGTCGTGGACGGTGAAGACCGCCTCGGCCCCTGTGATCTCAAACACGCGGGCGACGACGGGCAGCATGCCCGCCAGATGCACTCCGCCCCCGGCGGCCTCCGCCTTCAGACGCGCCCCAAGGAGCACGTTCAGGCCCGTGGAGTCACAGAACTCCAGTCGCGAGCAGTCGACGACGAGGCGCGAGAACCCCTTCGCCAGGAGGTCGTCGAGAGGCTCCCGCAGTAGATCGGCGGTGTGATGGTCGAGCTCACCCGCCGGTGTCACCACGGCGCTGGCGCTCTCTTCCCGCACCTCCACCAGAAGTCGGCCCGACTGTGCGCTGCCGACCGTCCCGTGGTCCATGCCGTCTCTCTCCCGAGGTCGTCGCTGCCCTGCTGATGCCCTCGAACATTACGCCTTCCCTCCACACAACGACACCCGAACAACTGCTCACAAACGGACATATAGCCACAAAACGCACTTGCGAAGGAGTTGCTGAAGCAGGTAGGGCTAGTACGACACGCAAACCGACACGGCCGGCTTGGAGGCGCCGCACACCGCAGTGCAGCACTGGCTTCGGCAGCCATATGCCGAGAACGATGGAGGACACCATGTCACCCCGGCTCGACGCATCGCATACCCGGACGGCGACGTCGACACCCCCACCGGAACAACTGGATCCCATCGAGATCCCCCCGTACGACGAGGTGGACGCGGTCGACGCGCGCGCCCTGTCCAAGACTCTCTTCCTGCGGCTGGAGTCGCTGGAGGAGGGCACGCGCGAATACTCGTACGTGCGCAACACCCTCGTCGAACTCAATCTCGCTCTGGTCAAGTTCGCCGCCTCGCGCTTCCGCTCCCGCAGTGAGCCGATGGAGGACATCATCCAGGTCGGCACGATCGGCCTGATCAAGGCCATCGATCGCTTCGAACTGGCGCGCGGCGTCGAGTTCCCGACCTTCGCGATGCCAACCATCATCGGCGAGATCAAGCGTTTCTTCCGTGACACCTCGTGGTCCGTGCGCGTCCCGCGCCGGCTCCAGGAGCTGCGGCTCGACCTGGCCAAGGCCGGTGACGAGCTGGCCCAGAAGCTGGACCGGGCCCCCACGGTCGCGGAACTCGCCGAGCGCCTGGGCATCTCCAGGGAAGAGGTCGTGGAGGGCATGGCGGCCTCGAACGCCTACACGGCCTCCTCGCTGGACGCCCAGCCCGAGGAGGACGACTCCGAAGGCGCGCTCGCGGACCGCATCGGCTACGAGGACCACGGCCTCGAAGGGATCGAGTACGTCGAGTCCCTGAAGCCGCTGATCGCCGACCTCCCGCCCCGGGACCGGCAGATCCTCTCCCTCCGCTTCGTCGCGAACATGACCCAGTCGGAGATCGGCGACGAGCTGGGAATCTCCCAGATGCACGTCTCCCGCCTGCTGTCCCGCACGCTGGTGCGCCTGCGCAAGGGGCTGACGCTGGAGGAGTGAGGGCCTGCCCCCCTTTTCGGGAAATTCGGCCAAGCCGTTCCGGTGCGCGCCGGGGAGGCGGTCCGGCACCGGCCGGACCGCCTCCCCGGACAGACCGGTGGCCGCTTCCGCGGTCCCGCCGGTCAGACCTCGCGCACGCCCCGCCGCCAGACACCGCTGACCAGCGGAACCCCGGGCCGGTAGGCCAGGTGTACGTGGCTGGGCGCGTCCAGGAGGGTCAGGTCGGCCCGGGCGCCGGGGGCGAGACGGCCGATGTCGGTGCGGCGCAGGGCCGCCGCGCCGCCCGCCGTCGCGGACCAGACCGCCTCGTCGGGGGTCATGCCCATGTCCCGGACGGCCAGGGCGATGCAGAAGGGCACCGACGAGGTGAAGGACGAGCCCGGGTTGCAGTCCGTCGACAGGGCCACCGTGACGCCGGCGTCGAGGAGACGGCGGGCGTCCGGCCACTCGGCGCGGGTGGAGAACTCGGCGCCGGGGAGCAGGGTGGCGACCGTGCTGCCGCTCGCCAGCGCGTCCACGTCCGCGTCCGTCAGATGGGTGCAGTGGTCGGCGCTCGCCGCGTCCAGTTCGACGGCCAGCCGCACGCCGGGGCCGTAGGAGAGCTGGTTGGCGTGGATGCGCGGGTGCAGGCCCCTGGCCCGGCCGGCGGTGAGGATCGCGCGGGCCTGGTCGCCGTCGAAGGCGCCCTTCTCGCAGAAGACGTCGATCCAACGGGCGTGCGGCGCGCAGGCGTCGAGCATCTCGCCGGTGACCAGGGCGACATAGGCCGCCGGGTCGTCGGTGTGGTCGGGCGGGACGATGTGGGCGCCCAGGTAGGTGACCTCGTCGGTGTGCGCGGCGGCGATGCGCAGGGCGCGTGACTCGTCCTCGACCGTGAGGCCGTAGCCCGACTTGGTCTCGAACGTCGTCGTGCCCTGGCGCAGGGCCTCGCCGAGGTAACGGGTGAGGTTCGCCTCCAGTTCCGCGTCGGTCGCGGCGCGGGTGGCCGCGACGGTCGTGCGGATGCCGCCCGCGCTGTAGGAGCGGCCGGACATACGGGCGTTGAACTCCTGGGTGCGGTCGCCCGCGAAGACCAGGTGGGAGTGGGAGTCCACGAAGCCCGGCAGCACCGCCCGGCCGCCCGCGTCGACCCGGTTGTCAGTGGCGGGTGCTTTCCTGGATTCACCGGTCCACGCGACGCGGTCGCCGTCGATGACGACGGCCGCGTCCTGGATCAGACCGAGGGGGGACCTGTCACCGAGGGAGGGGTCGTTCGTGACCAGCGTGGCGATGTTGGTGATGACGGTGCTGCTGCTCATGGTGTCCTCGTGGGGGGCGATGGGGGTCAGTCGCGCAGGGCTCGGATCGCGTCCGCCAGCGTCGACGGCACGTCCGGTACGAGGGTGTGCGCCCCGTCGCGTACGACATGACGGCCACCCACGACCGTATGGCGTACGTCCGCTGCCGTCGCGGCGAATACGGCCGTCTCGGCCCCGAGCCTCGGCAGCGGTCCCGCCGTTCTGACCGAGTCGAGCGCGACCGTCGTGAAGTCGGCGAGCGCCCCCGGCTCCAGACGGCCCGCGTCGTGCCAGCCGAGGGCGGCGTGCCCGTCCGCCGAGGCCGCGCGCAGCAGTGCCGCGGCCGTCCAGTGGCCCCGGGCGCGGGTGCGCAGCCGCTCGTTCAGCTCCATCGCGCGCGCCTCTTCGAGCAGGTCGACGACGGCGTGGCTGTCGGAGCCGAGGGAGAGCGGGGAGCCGGCCCGCTGAAGGGCGACGGCGGGTCCGATGCCGTCGGCGAGGTCGCGCTCGGTGGTCGGGCACATGCAGGTGCCCGTTCCGCTGGCGCCGATCAGCGCGATGTCCTCGTCCGTGAGGTGCGTGTTGTGGACGCCCGTGGTGCGCGGGCCGAGCACACCGTGGTCGGCGAGCAGCCGGGTGGGTGTGCGGCCGTGGGCCCGCAGACAGGCGTCGTTCTCGGCGGTCTGCTCCGACAGGTGCACATGCAGCGGGGCCCGCCGTTCCTCGGCCCACCGTGCCACGGTCGCCAACTGGCCTGCGGGGACGGCCCGTACGGAGTGGATCGCCGCTCCGATCCGCGCGTGATCCCGGTCCTTGAGAACTGAACAGCGTTCGGCCCAGGCGTCCGCGCTGCCGTCACTGAAGCGCCTCTGGTGGGCGTTGGGGGGCTCTCCGAAGCCGGCCGAGAGGTAGGCGGTGTCGAGGAGGGTGATGCGGATGCCGGCTTCGGCGGCGGCCTCGACGAGGGCCTCGCCCATGGCGTTGGGGTCGGCGTAGGGAGTGCCGCCG
This sequence comes from Streptomyces sp. NPDC006739, assembly GCF_042869815.1. Taxonomy (NCBI): domain Bacteria; kingdom Bacillati; phylum Actinomycetota; class Actinomycetes; order Kitasatosporales; family Streptomycetaceae; genus Streptomyces; species Streptomyces sp. NPDC006739. The sequence goes on along the minus strand of NZ_JBIAGM010000017.1, from coordinate 175,331 downwards.
GGGGCGTGGTGGACGTAGTGGAACTCGCCGACGGAGGTGATGCCGGCCAGCGCCATCTCGGCGTACACGGCCCGGGCGAGTGCGTGGTACGTCTGCGGGGTCAGCTTGTCGGCGACGGAGTACATGACCTCGCGCCAGGTCCAGAAGGTCCCGCTGCCCACCTGCACGGTGCCGCGCAGGGCACGGTGGAAGGCGTGGCTGTGCGCGTTGGCCAGTCCGGGCAGGGTGAGGCCCCTGAGGACCTCCGCGCCGGGCGGCGGGCTGTCGACGCCCGTGCGGACGGCCGCCGTCCGGCCGTCCGCGACGTCGAGGGCCACCGACGGCTCGACATGGGTGCCGAGCCAGGCGTGCTCCAGCCAGTACGTCCGTGTGGTCACGTGCGGGCCAGCCCTTCCAGTACGTCGGCGAGCGCGGTCACCCCGGCCACGCAGTCGTCCTCGGCGGCGAACTCGGCCGGGGAGTGCGAGACACCGGTGGGGTTGCGCACGAACAGCATGGCGGTCGGGATGCTCCCGGAGAGGATTCCGGCGTCGTGTCCGGCGCCGGTGCCGAGGACGGGCACCCTCAGGCCGGTGTCCCGGCCCAGGATGCGGGCGAGTTCGTCGCGCAGGGCGTGGTCGAACTCGACGACCGGGGTGAAGGACTCCCGGACCACGTCCAGGTCGACGCCGTGCGCCTCGGCGTGGGCGTGGGCCGCCTTGCGCACCGCGTCGACGACGGTGTCCAGGGTCTCCTGGTCGGCGGCCCGGGTGTCGAGCCAGCCGCGCACCAGGGAGGGGATGGCGTTGACGCCGTTCGGCTCGACGGCGATCTTGCCGAAGGTGGCGACGGCACCGGCGAGTTCGGCCTCGCGCCGGGCGGCGAGCACGGTCTCGGCGTACGACAGCATCGGGTCGCGGCGGTCCACCAGGCGGGTGGTGCCCGCGTGGTTGGCCTCTCCGTGGAAGTCGAACCGCCAGCGGCCGTGCGGCCAGATGGCGCTGGCGATGCCGACCCGGTCGCCGGACAGGTCCAGCGCCCGGCCCTGCTCGACGTGCAGTTCGACGAAGGCACCGATACGGGTGAGCCGCTCCGGGTCGGGGCCGATGGCCTCGGGGTCGTACCCGGCGGCCTCCATGGCCTGCGGCAGCGTGATCCCGTCGCCGTCGGTGAGCCGGTGTGCCTGCTCGACGGTCAGCTGCCCGGCGGTGAGCCGGGATCCGACGCAGGCGAGCCCGAACCGGGCCCCCTCCTCGTCACCGAAGTTGACGACGGCGAGCGGCTTGGCCGGGGTGACGCCCCGCGCGCGGAGTTCGTCGAGCGCGGCGAAGGAGGACACCACGCCGAGGGGCCCGTCGAAGGCGCCGCCGTCCGGTACGGAGTCCAGATGCGAGCCGGTGACGACGGCGTCCCCGGCGGCGGGGTCCCCGAGCCAGGCCCACTGGTTGCCGTTGCGGTCGACCTCGTAGGACAGTCCGCGTGCCTCGGCCTGCTCCTGGAACCAGGCCCGGCACTCGGCGTCGGCCCCGGTCCAGGCGTAGCGCCGGTAGCCCCGGGAGTCGGGGTGCCGGCCGATCGGCCGCAGCTCGCGCCACATCTCGTGGAAGGACGGCGCGCCGTGGGGCGAGGCCCTTCCCTGGCGTGGAGTGTCGCGGTGCTCGTCCTGACGTCGGCTCACGCCTCGTCACCCTCGCGCATGGGCACCCGGACACCCCGCTCCTGGGCCACCGACTCCGCGATGTCGTATCCGGCGTCCACGTGCCGGATGACGCCCATGCCGGGGTCGTTGGTGAGGACGCGGCGGATCTTCTCGCCGCCGAGCTCGGTTCCGTCGGCGACCGTGACCTGACCGGCGTGGATGGAGCGGCCCATGCCCACTCCGCCACCGTGGTGGATGGAGACCCAGGACGCGCCGGAGGCCACGTTCACCATGGCGTTCAGCAGTGGCCAGTCGGCGATCGCGTCGGAGCCGTCGAGCATGGCCTCGGTCTCCCGGTACGGGGAGGCGACGGAGCCGCAGTCGAGGTGGTCGCGGCCGATGGCCAGCGGTGCGGCCAGCTCGCCGCCGGCGACCATGTCGTTGAAGCGCTCGCCGGCCTTGTCCCGCTCGCCGTAGCCCAGCCAGCAGATGCGCGCGGGCAGGCCCTGGAAGTGGACCCGCTCGCCGGCCATCTTGATCCAGCGGGCCAGCGACTCGTTCTCCGGGAAGAGGTCGAGGATCGCCCTGTCGGTCTTGGCGATGTCGGCCGGGTCGCCGGACAGGGCCGCCCAGCGGAAGGGGCCCTTGCCCTCGCAGAACAGCGGGCGGATGTAGGCGGGGACGAAGCCGGGGAAGGCGAACGCACGGTCGTATCCGGCCAGTCGGGCCTCGCCGCGGATGGAGTTGCCGTAGTCGAAGACCTCGGCGCCGGCGTCCAGGAAGCCGACCATCGCCTCGACGTGCCGGGCCATGGACTCGCGGGCGCGGGTGGTGAAGCCGGCCGGGTCCTTGGCCGCGTAGGAGGCCATGTCGTCGAAGTCGACGCCCACCGGGAGGTAGGCCAGCGGGTCGTGGGCGGAGGTCTGGTCGGTGACGATGTCGATGGGGGCGTCCATCGCGAGCAGCCGCGGGAGCAGCTCGGCGGCGTTGCCGAGGACGCCGATGGAGAGGGGCCGGCGCGCGTCGCGGGCCTCGGTCGCCAGCTGGAGGGCGTGGTCGAGCGAGTCGGCCCTCACGTCGAGGTAGCGGTGCTCGATGCGCCGGTCGATCGCGCGGGGGTCGCAGTCGATGCAGATCGCGACGCCGTCGTTCATGGTGACGGCGAGCGGCTGGGCGCCGCCCATGCCGCCGAGGCCGGCGGTGAGGGTGATGGTCCCGGCGAGGGTGCCGCCGAACTTCTTCGCGGCGACGGCGGCGAAGGTCTCGTAGGTGCCCTGGAGGATGCCCTGGGTGCCGATGTAGATCCAGGAGCCGGCGGTCATCTGGCCGTACATGGTCAGGCCGAGGGCCTCCAGGCGGCGGAACTCCTCCCAGTTGGCCCAGTCGCCGACGAGGTTGGAGTTGGCGATGAGGACGCGCGGGGCCCACTCGTGGGTCTGCATCACGCCGACCGGGCGGCCGGACTGGACCAGCATGGTCTCGTCCTGCTTCAGCCCCTTCAGGGTCCGCACCATCGCGTCGAAGGAGCGCCAGTCGCGGGCGGCCTTGCCGGTGCCGCCGTAGACGACGAGCTTGTCGGGGTGCTCGGCGACCTCGGGGTCGAGGTTGTTCTGCAGCATCCGCAGGGCGGCTTCCTGCTGCCATCCGAGGGCGCTGAGTTCCGTACCGCGCGGGGCTCGTACGGGGCGGGGTCCCGACATCGTCTGCCTCCTCTGTTGCTATCTCTATTCACATAGTCGCTCCCTGAATAGAACTAGTCAATAGGGCGCGGCGGCCGCCTCGCCGGGATACGAGTGTTTGGCTGGAAGCACCGGGGACGGACACGGACACCTTCGAACGGACACCTTCGAGAGGGCAGGAGGGGGACGCCATGGAGAACGCGGCGTACGACGCCGAGAGTGCGGCGAGGGCGCGGGCCGCCCGGCGTGACCACGCGGTGCGCGCGGCGGTCGAGCGGGGCCTGCTGGGGCCCGGCACGGCCGTCGTGGGGCTGCTGGACGTGACCGGCATCCGCGAGTCGGCGGCGGCGCTGCGGGCGGCGTTCGACGCGGTGACGACGCCGGGGACGCCGGTGCTGCACGCCTTCGCGGTGAAGGCGACGCCGCTGGTGCCGGTGCTGCGGCTGCTGGACCGGGCGGGCATCGGCGCCGAGGTGGCCAGCCCGGGCGAGCTGGCGCTGGCCCGGGCGGCGGGGGTGGCGCCGTCCCGCACGGTGCTCGACTCGCCCGCCAAGACCGAGGAGGAGCTGCGCGAGGCGCTGGCGCTGGGCATCGCCGTCAACGCGGACAATCCGCGGGAGCTGGAGCGGATCGACGCCCTGGTGCGGTCGGCGCCCCGCCGTTCGCCGCTGGGGCTGCGGGTCAATCCGCAGGTCGGCGGGGGCACCATCGGGGCGACCTCGACGGCGACCCCGACCTCGAAGTTCGGGGTGGCGCTGCGCGACGAGGGGGCCCGGGAGTGGGTCGTGCGGGCGTTCGCGGAGCGTCCGTGGCTGACCCGGCTGCATGCCCACACCGGCTCGCAGGGCATCCCGCCGGCGCTGCTGGCGCGGGGGGTGGCGGAGACGTACGCGCTCGCCGAGGAGATCAACACGCGGATCGGGCGCCCGCAGATCGACACCCTCGACATCGGCGGCGGACTGCCGGTCAACTTCACGTCGGAGGTGACGGCGCCGACCTACGCGCAGTACGCGCGGCTGCTGGCGGACGCGGTGCCGGGGCTGTTCGCCGGGCGGTACGGGCTGGTGACCGAGTTCGGGCGGTCGCTGCTGGCCAAGCACGGGACGGTGGTGGCCCGGGTGGAGTACGTGAAGAGCGCCGGCGGGCGGCGGATCGCGGTGACGCACGCGGGCGTGCAGGTGGCGACCCGGACGGTGTACGCGCCGGGGGCGTGGCCGCTGAGGATCGCCGCGTACGACGCGAAGGGGCGGCCCAGAACGGGACCCGAGGTGGTGCAGGACGTGGCCGGTCCGGCCTGTTTCGCGGGCGACCTGCTGGCCGAGGGCCGCTCGCTGCCGCCGCTGGAGCCGGGCGACTACGCGGCGGCGCTGGACACCGGCGCGTACTACTTCGCCCACCACTACGCCTACAACTCCCTCGTCCGGCCCGCCGTCCACGGCTTCGTGGCCGACGGTTCGGGGGGTGTGGAGTTCGCGGTGGTGCGTGAGGCGCAGACGGTGCGGGAGGTGGTGGCCGAATCGGGCGGGGCGCACGCCTCGTCGCTCACCACGCTGAGCACGCCCGGGAGCCGTTGACGCGCTCCGGTGGGCATCTGGATCAACTGGACGGAAAGACAGCCAAGTTGACCCACACTAGTCCGCCGGACGCATGTTCCACTGGAAAATGCCAGAAGCCCCACCTGTCACGCACACGTTGCGTAGTGTCGGCGTCACTCAGCCGGAGTCCCAGGCGGGAGGGGAGCCACGGTGCCCGGAATCGACGAGTGCTTACTGGAAGCGATGCGCCTGCCCGGTGCCCGGGGAGCGGCGCTGGTGGACTGGACGAGCGGACTGGCTCTGGGCACGGTCGGGGAGGCCCCCGGCGGTGACCACGAGACCACCGCCGCCGAGGCCGCCGAACTGGCCCGGATGGCCGCCGAGCACGGGGCGTTCACCAGCGGCGTCGGGGAGGAGCCGGGCGGGCCGCCGCCGGTGGAGGACCTGATCGTCAGCAACCGGGACAGCTACCACCTGCTGCGGTTCGTGGACACCACCTTCGACAGCAGCGTCTTCCTGCACCTCTGGCTCAGCCGCGAGGACGGCAACCTCGCCCTCGCCCGGATCCGGCTCGGCGAGATGGCCGCCCGGCTGGTGCTGGGATGACCGTGGTCGGGACACCTCCGCCGCCGCTGCCGGTCCGGGACAAGGCGGCCGGGCGCCACCGGGCGGAGAGCGCGCTCTCGCCGATGCTGACCCGGCTCGCCGAGGAGCGGGCCACCGGCGTCCTGGTCCGCGAGCACGGCGTCCTCCACCTCGCCGACGGCGGGGTGGTGCATGCCGAGAGCCCCCACGCCCCCGGTCTCGACGTGCTCCTCACGGCCCACGGCACCCTCGACCCGGCCGTGTGGCGGCGGGCCGCCGAAGGGGGCGGCGAGCCGCCGGACACCGCCCGTCTGCTGCTCCACAACGGCCTGCTGACCAGGGGCGCCCTGGAGTTGTGCCACCTGGACGCGCTGTACGACGCCGGGTACTTCGCCCTCGCGCCCAGCAGCACCCCCGGCCGGTTCCGCTACGGCGCCGCACCGCCCACGGCCCCGCTGCGCCCGGTCCCGGTCACCGCGCTGGAGCGCGAGACCCTGCGCCGCCGGGCGCTGCTGCACCGCCTGTGGCCGGACCCGGGGACCGACAGCGCCCCGCTGATCCGGGCCGACCCGGTGGCGGCCCCGCCCCTCACGCCCCGCCAGCGGGCCGTCCTCGACCGGGTGGACGGCGTCCGCACCGCCCCCGAGATAGCGCGGAACCTGGGCCGGCAGGCCTTCCACACGCTGGTGGACGTACGACGGCTGGCGGCGGCCGGACTCATCGCCCCGGCGGCGATGGCCCGGCCCGTCCCGCCGCCCCCGCTCAAGGTCACCGACCCCGACATCGCGCTGCTGAAGAGGCTCAGGGATGCGCTGGAGGCGCTTTGAACGGCACCGCCCCGCCGAGAGGAGACAGCTGATGGTGGCCGAGTCCCAGATCCAGGAGGTTCTCGAAGAGCTGCGCCGGCTCAGGACCCGGGTCCCCCAGCTCACCGGCGCCCTCGCGGCGGGCGTCGACGGCCTCGTCATCGCCCAGGACACCCCGGGGGTCGACCCGGACGGCCTGGCGGCGCTCACCGCCGCCGCGCTCGGCGTCGCCGTACGGGTCGCGGACGCCACCGGGCAGGGCGGCTTCCGGGAACTGCTGGTGCGCGGCGAGCGCGGTTACGTCGCCACCTACGCGGCGGGCCGTACCGCCGTCCTGACGCTGCTCGCCCAGGACCGGGTCAACGTCGGCCGGCTGCACCTGGAGGGCCGCCGCTCCGGCGCCCGCGTCGGGGAGCTGGTCGACGCCGCCGAGGCCGCCGCCCGGGCCGCACGCCCGGCCGCCCGCACGACCGCCGCACGGACCCCGAGAACCCCGCGCGCGTCGCGCACCACCACCGCCACCGAGGCACGCACCGCCCTTGAGGTACGCGACGCCACGGGGGCTCCCACAGCCACCACCGACGCGCGCACCGCAACCGACAGTTGATCAGCCGAAAGGAACCCCAGCAACCATGGCCAACACCGAGACCGCACTGAAAGAGGCGCTGACCTCCATCGAGGGCGCCACCGGCGTCGCGCTCGTCGACTACACCAGCGGTATGGCGCTGGGCACGATGGGCGGCAGCAAGACCTTCGACCTCAACGTGGCCGCCGCCGGCAACACCGACGTGATCCGCGCCAAGATGCGCACCATGGAGCACCTCGGCCTGAAGGCCGAGATCGAGGACATCCTGATCACGCTCTCCGACCAGTACCACCTGATCCGGCTGCTCAAGGGCCGGGGCGGCAACGGCCTCTTCCTCTACCTGGTGCTGGACGCCGCCCGGGCCAATCTGGCGATGGCCCGGCACCAGCTGAAGCGGATCGAGGCGGACCTGGAGGTCTGACCCGGGCTCACACGAGCGCGGCGGTGCGGCGGCGGGCCCCTCCGGGGGCCGCGTCGCCCGCCGCGATGCCCGTGCCCCGGAAAGCCCCGACGGCCTTGCCCGCCGGCCGGCCGCCGCGCCGGTCCAGCCAGTCCACCCGCACCCACAGCAGGGTCTTCCCGGCCCGCTCCAGCCGCCCCAGCCAGGCGGCCTTCAGCCGCAGCCCGGCGCCGGTCCCGGCGAGCAGCAGGCCACCGGCGGCGGGCACGGCGAAGGAGGTGGCGAGCGCCACGGCGAAGGCGAGCAGCAGCCACCAGCGGTGCCCCCGGCGCCAGTTGCGCACGGACACCGCCCGGTCCTGGAGCACGTCGTGCTTGCCGGCGCGGGCGGCCGAACGGGCCAGCGCCCCGTACCGCCCACGGTGGGCGCAGGCCACCACGGCGGCCGCGACGACGAACAGCGCGGCACCGGCCAGCACTCCGATCCGCCGTCCGGTCAGACCCGGCGGCGACACACCGATACCGGCCGCGAACACCCCGCACCACCACAGGGGGGCCGCCCCGGCTCGTACGACGACGGCCACCCGGGCCAGCCCCTGTCCTCCGCGTGCCACGCTCCCGCCTCCTCGTCGTGCGGCGAAGTCCCGTCGGCCGGGCAGGTTAGCGAGCGAAAGTGAGACGCGTCTGAGAACCGCGCCCCGACACGCGGGCTCACGGCGCACCGGCTCACGGCGCACCGGCTCACTCCACGAACAGCCCCCGGGCCGCCGCCCCGGCGTCGAACTCCTCCAGGCGGGCCTGGGCGTCGGGCAGGTCGTCGCAGATGGCTTCCAGCAGGACCCGGCCGAGCAGCATGGGCGCGCACGCGGTGTCGAAGGCGAGGCCCGTGCCGACGGCCGCCGGCAGCAGCAGGTCGGAGCACTTGGCGACCGGTGCGAACGCGGAGTCGGCGACGGTGACGACGGTCAGGCCGGCCCGCTTGGCGTAGCCGAGGGTGTCGACGACCTCGCGCGGGTGCCGGGGCAGCGCGAAGCACAGCAGGGCCGAGGCGCCGGCCCGGACGGCCGCGTCGATACGGTCCTGGATCATCGTGCCGCCCTCGTCGAGCAGCCGGACGTCCGGGTGGACCTTGGCGGCGAAGTAGGCGAAGCCGTAGGCCTGCGAGGCGGCGGCGCGCAGGCCGAGCACCGGCAGCGGGCGGGAGGCGGCCAGGATCCGGCCGGCCTTGCGCACCGGGCGCGGGTCGGCCAGCGCCTGCGCCAGGTGCCGCAGGTTCTCGATCTCGGCCTCGACGGCCTGCTGGTACTCGTTGTAGGACGCGGCGCCCTCGGCCGGTTCGGCGGGCACGACCTCGCGCAGGTGCCTGCGCAGCGCGGGATAGCCGTCGAAGCCGAGGGCGACAGCGAAGCGGGTCACGGAGGGCTGGCTGACCCCGGCCAGCTCGGCCAGTTCCACGCTGGACAGGAACGGCACGTCGGCGGCCCGGCGCACCATGCTGTGCGCGATGCGCCGCTGGGTGGGCGTGAGCCGGTGCCCCTCGAAGAGCGCCTGCAACCGTGTCGCAGGGCTGTCCGTGACACTCATGTCCTGCTCCCCCTCAACTCGTCGCTCCACTGTCGCTCAACTTGTCGACACGCCGGACAGTACGTACTCCCCGACCACCTCTATTCAGACATCAAGAACTCTGCATGAGGTCATACAGGACGAGCAAGGGATCAGCCAAGTGTCGTTAAACACGCACGCTCGGTGAGTGATCGCGTGCGTACGGTGAACAGGCTGCAGGCACGACACCCGAGGAAGCTCATGGTCTCCCACCGCAGGGCCTTCCTGACGGCCACCGCCGCCGGAGCACCGGCCACCGCCCCCGTTCCGGCCGCCGAGCGCCGCCCAGTCCTCCCCCGGACGGCCCGCGCCGCCCTGGACGCGCTGGTCGAGGGCAACCGGCGCTACGCCACCGGACGCCCCCGGCGCCCGGACGAGAGCGCCGGGCGCGGCCACCTGTCCGGCCCACGGCACCCGTTCGCGGTGATCGTCGGCTGTGTCGACTCCCGGGTGCCGCCCGAGCTGGTCTTCGACCAGGCGCTCGGGGACCTGCTGTGCACGAGGACGGCCGGCCAGGTGCTCGACGAGGCGGTGCTCGGCTCCGTCCAGTACGGCGTGCAGGAACTGCGCGTCCCGCTGGTGCTGGTGCTCGGCCACGAGCACTGCGGGGCGGTCGCCGCCACCCTGGAGCACCTGCGGACCGGGGCGCCGGTGCCGGGCCACCTGCAACTGCTGGTCGACGAGATCGCGCCGGCCGCCCGCCGCACCCGGGCACTGGCCGGCGACTGGGCCGAGCACACCATGCGGGCCCACACCGCCTGGGTCCGGGACGCGATCCGCGCCGACCCCTCCTTCACCTCGGCCGAGGTCACGGCCGCCCGCCTCGACCTCGGCACCGGGCTCGTCTCCCTGCTGCCCTGACCACCACAGGGGGGCTATCCCCAGTGCGGCGGGCGCGTCCGTTCCCTAACGTGACCCCCATGAGTGGAACAGACGCGCGGGACGCCGACCTGAAGAAGGAACTCGACGCCACCTTGCGGGCTCGCGGGGAACTCGGCGAGGAGTACGAGTCGGCGCTGGTCGAATCCTTCCTGGAGAAGGTCGACCAGCGCATCGACAGCGCGGTGGACCGGAGGGTGCGGCGGCAGCTCGCCGAGCAGCAGATGGTTCTCGCCCGCGGCGCCAAGGGCGGGGCGGGCGGCGACTCGTGGGGGGAGCGCTTCGGTTTCGCGCTCGTCTCGCTGGTGCTGGCGGTCCCGCTGTCCGCGGTCGCCGGGGCCTTCGCCGGTATGACCGGGATCGTGGCCGCCTGGCTCGGCATCGTCGGCGTCAACGTGGCGCAGGCCGTGCGGCTGAAGCCGTAGGCCGGGCGCCGCCGGCCCTGCCGGGCGGCTGAGAAGGATGTGCGCGGGGACCGCCGCACCCCCGTTGCCGGGGGGCGGGACGACGGCGGTCCCCGCGAGGGACGCGGGCCGGGTCAGGGCCGGGCTTGCGCGTCCATGGCGTCCGTGGAGGTCCGGGAGCCGCTCCGGAGGTCCTTGGCGCCGCTGGGTGCCGGCCGGGCGGGGAGCCGCTCCCGCCTGCCGACACCCACTAATGTGCCGGACCCGTGTTAAGCGAGTGCTGCGCGCACGTGACGCACGCGTACCACTTCCGCGAAGTCCACCATTTCGGTGGGGAACCGCAAGTTCGCCGTGGACACCCGCGGTTCACCGGACGTTCGCTACTGCTTTCCGCCCTTGGCCAGGAAGGCCAGCAGGTCCTGGCGGCCGATCACTCCGGTGGGCTTGCCCTCGACGAGGACGATCGCCGCGTCCGCCGTACCGAGCACGGACATCAGGTCGGCGACGGGTTCGCCGGAGCCGACCTGGGGAAGCGGCGCGCCCATGTGCTTCTCCAGCGGGTCCTCCAGCGAGGCCCGCTTGCTGAACAGCGCGTCCAGCAGCTCCCGCTCCACGACCGACCCGATGACCTCCGCCGCCATCACGTCGGGGTGACCGGCGCCCGGCTTGACCACCGGCATCTGCGAGACGCCGTACTCGCGCAGCACCTCGATGGCCTGGCCGACGGTCTCCTCGGGGTGCATGTGCACCAGGGAGGGGATGTGGCCGCCCTCCTTGTCGCTGAGGACGTCGCCGACGCGGGCGCTGGGGCCCTCGTCCTCCAGGAAGCCGTAGTCGGCCATCCACTCGTCGTTGAAGATCTTGCTGAGGTAGCCGCGCCCGCTGTCCGGGAGCAGCACGACCACGACGTCGTCCGGGCCGAGCCGCTCGGCGACCCGCAGCGCCGCCACGACGGCCATGCCGCAGGAGCCGCCGACCAGCAGGCCCTCCTCCTTGGCCAGGCGCCGGGTCATCTGGAAGGAGTCCTTGTCGGAGACCGCGACGATCTCGTCGGCCACGCCTCGGTCGTAGGCGGTGGGCCAGAAGTCCTCACCGACGCCCTCGACCAGGTAGGGCCGGCCGGAGCCGCCGGAGTAGACGGACCCCTCGGGGTCGGCGCCGACGACCTTGACCCGGCCGTCGCTGGCGTCCTTCAGATAGCGGCCGGTGCCGGAGATGGTGCCGCCGGTGCCCACGCCCGCCACGAAATGGGTGATCTTCCCCTCGGTCTGCTCCCACAGCTCGGGGCCGGTCGAGTGATAGTGCGACAGCGGGTTGTTGGGGTTGGAGTACTGGTCCGGCTTCCAGGCGCCGGGCGTCTCGCGCACCAGTCGGTCGGAGACGTTGTAGTACGAGTCCGGGTGCTCGGGGTCCACGGCGGTCGGGCAGACGACCACTTCCGCCCCGTACGCGCGCAGCACGTTGATCTTGTCGGTGCTCACCTTGTCGGGGCACACGAAGATGCACTTGTACCCCTTCTGCTGGGCCACGATCGCCAGTCCCACGCCCGTGTTGCCGCTGGTCGGCTCGACGATGGTGCCGCCCGGCCTCAGCTCCCCGCTCTGCTCGGCGGCCTCGATCATGCGCAGGGCGATGCGGTCCTTCACGGAACCGCCCGGGTTGAAGTACTCCACCTTGGCCAGGACGGTCGCCTGGATGCCCTTGGTCACGTTGTTGAGCCTCACCAGCGGGGTGTTGCCGACGAGACTGATCATCGAGTCGTGGAATCGCACCGTTGTCTCCGGTCGCTTGCAAAAAGTGTGGTCGTAGTGGTCCCGCCAGCGTAAAGCCCCCGGCAGTCCGGGAGCCGCCGTTCACCGCCCGTCGAGATTGACGCACGCCCTGTACGGGGCAAGGAGTGTGTACGGCTACGAGGAGGTGGCGGCGACGCATGACGAAGATGTCGAGGGCGAGGGTGGCCCGGCGCATCGCGGCCGGCGCGGCGTACGGCGGCGGCGGGGCCGGGCTGGTCGGTGCGGCCGCCGTCGGTCTGGTGCTGGCGGAGCTGCGGATCGCCAGGCGCCACGTGGGCAACGGAAGCGGCGGGCGGGTGCCCCTGGCGGACGGGGTGTACGGCCACGCGTACGACGTCCCCGGCGAGGTCCCGCTGCGGCTGACGATGCTGGGCGACTCCACGGCGGCGGGCCAGGGGGTGCACCGGGCGGGCCAGACGCCGGGGGCACTGCTGGCGTCGGGGCTCGCGGCGGTGGCGGAACGCCCGGTCGAACTGCGTAACGTCGCGCTGCCCGGGGCGCGGTCCGACGACCTCGACCGCCAGGTGGCGCTGGTCCTCTCCGCCCCGGTCCCGGACATCTGCGTGATCATCGTCGGCGCGAACGACGTCACCCACCGGATGCCGCCGACCCGCTCGGTACGGCACCTGTCGGCGGCGGTACGGCGGCTGCGCACGGCCGGTGCGGAGGTGGTCGTGGGCACCTGCCCCGACCTCGGCACCATCGAGCCGGTGCAGCAGCCGCTGAGATGGCTGGCCCGCCGGACCTCCCGACAGCTGGCGGCGGCGCAGACGATCGGGGCGGTCGAACAGGGCGGCCGGACGGTGTCGCTGGGGGACCTGCTGGGCCCGGAGTTCGAGGCGAATCCCAGGGAACTGTTCGGCCCCGACAACTACCACCCCTCGGCCGAGGGCTACGCGACGGCGGCGATGGCGGTGCTGCCGACGGTCTGCGCCGCCCTCGGCCTGTGGCCGGCGGAGGAGGAGCGGCCGGACGTCACCCGCCGGGAGGGCTTCCTGCCGGTGGCGAGGGCCGCGGCGGAGGCCGCCTCCGAGGCGGGCACCGAGGTCACCGCGGCCATGGCGACCGGCCCGCGCGGCCCCTGGGCGCTGCTGAAGCGGCGCCGGCGCCGGCGGGTCCCGGAGGCCACCCCGACCCCCGGCCCCACGCGAAAAGCAAGCGCTTAGAAAACTGCGGTCAGGGTCACACTGCGACACCCGTGACCTGGGCCATACGTACGGGTAACTTCCCAACCAACGAGCCTCGTGCCACCCGTACGCCCACCCGCCGCCCGGCCGCCGCCCCTCGACGAGGCGCCGCGCGCCGCCGCTTCCCGCCTGGAGCCGTGATGCCCGAAGCAGTCATCGTCTCGACCGCCCGCTCCCCCATCGGCCGCGCCGGCAAGGGTTCCCTCAAGGACCTGCGCCCCGACGACCTGACCGCGACCATCATCCAGGCGGCGCTCGCCAAGGTCCCCGAGCTGGACCCGAGGGACATCGACGACCTGATGCTCGGCTGCGGTCTGCCCGGCGGCGAGCAGGGCCACAACCTCGGCCGCATCGTCGCCGTACAGATGGGCATGGACCACCTGCCGGGCTGCACGGTCACCCGCTACTGTTCCTCCTCGCTGCAGACCTCCCGCATGGCCCTGCACGCCATCAAGGCCGGCGAGGGCGACGTCTTCATCTCGGCCGGTGTCGAGATGGTCTCCCGCTACGCCAACGGCACCTCCGACATGCCGGGCACCCACAACCCGCTGTTCGCCGAGGCCGAGGCCCGCACCGCGGCCGTCGCCGAGCAGGAGGGCACGACCTGGCACGACCCGCGCGAGGACGGCCTGGTCCCGGACGCCTACATCTCGATGGGGCAGACCGCGGAGAACCTCGCCCGCTGGAAGGGCGTGAGCCGCCAGGAGATGGACGAGTTCGGCGTGCGCTCGCAGAACCTCGCCGAGGAGGCCATCAAGAACGGCTTCTGGGAGCGGGAGATCACCCCGGTCACGCTTCCCGACGGCACGGTGGTCAGCAAGGACGACGGCCCGCGCGCCGGCGTCACGCTGGAGGGCGTGGCCGGGCTCAAGCCCGTCTTCCGCCCCGACGGCCTGGTCACCGCGGGCAACTGCTGCCCCCTGAACGACGGCGCCGCCGCGGTCGTCATCATGAGCGACACCAAGGCCCGCGAGCTGGGCCTGACCCCGCTCGCCCGGATCGTGTCGACCGGCGTCTCCGGCCTCTCCCCCGAGATCATGGGCCTCGGTCCGGTCGACGCCTCCCAGCAGGCGCTGCGCCGGGCGGGCCTGACCATCGACGACATCGACCTGGTCGAGATCAACGAGGCCTTCGCCGCCCAGGTGATCCCCTCCTACCGCGACCTCGGCATCGACCTGGACAAGCTGAACGTCAACGGCGGCGCCATCGCCGTGGGCCACCCCTTCGGCATGACCGGCGCCCGCATCACCGGCACGCTCATCAACTCCCTCCAGTTCCACGACAAGCAGTTCGGCCTGGAGACGATGTGCGTCGGCGGCGGCCAGGGCATGGCGATGGTCATCGAGCGCCTCAGCTGACCCACCCGCGCAGACGCTCCGGTACGTGACCGGAAGAGCACCAACCGTGAGCCTCTGGCCCGGCGTTCGGGACGAACCCGAACGCCGGGCCGATTTGTGATCCAATCTCCCCCAGGATGTGACCTATCTCCCTCAGGGGAGGTATTCGCGCAGGTCAGGGTCGTATCCATGAGAACGTCAAGGCCAAGGGCCTGTCCGTTTCGTGACGTTACGCACTGACAGCTGGTTAGTCCGCCCTTCAAGCTGATGTAGGAAGTCGGGGGTCGACTTTGAACCGGGAGATACGTCAGTGAGCGCCATGCCGATCGCACTGCTGCTCGCCACGGTCGCCACGGGCGCCGTGGGCGTCGCCGTCCTGCGCACCGTGCTGCAGCTGCGCCGCCAGGTGGCCCAGCTGCACACCCAGCTCGCCGAGAGCCAGGCCGCCGCCACGCGCGCCCTGCTGCCGGCGGCCCGCACGGCGGACACGGAGGAGATACGCGCCGCCGTGGCCGAGGCGCTGGCCGAGGAGCGGGAGCGTGAGCTGGCCGAGGCCCGGGCGTTCTGGGCGGCCCAGGAGGCCCGCGACGCCTCCGACACCCCCTCGCTGCTGGGTCTTTCCGAGGGCGACCTGTTCATGCCCCGGCAGGCCGACTTCGTGGGCCTTGAGCCGGTGACCGAGCCGACCGCGGACGCCGACGAGTTCGCCGGGGAGTCCCCCGAGCTGGCCGCGGCCCGCCGCCGTCACCCCTCGCACCCGGACTTCGTACCGGTCCAGTCGCCGGTGGTGAACGACCACGAGCGCACCGTGTCCACGCTGGACGAGCTGGCGTCCGCCCGCGTCGAACTCTCCGACGTCCGCCCCGGACCGCTCGGCACCCTCGACGTCTACGTCTTCGCCGACGGCACCACCCTGTGCATGACCCCGGGCCACCGGGAGACCGCGGAGCGCCTGGCGGCGGCCCTGCGCGCGGGACGGAAGCCCTACCTGCTGGGCGGCTCGGGAGTCTCCGGCGCGTACACCCTGACGTTCGCCTGCGGCGAGGAGAACGTCTACATCCTGGCGGACCGGGTCATCGCGTCCCTCTAGGGGCGCGGGGAGCCGCAGGCGCCCTCATGCCCCCGAGTGCTCCCCGAGTGCTCCCCGAGCGCTCCCCGAGTGCCTCAGACGGCCGCCCGTTTCTGCGCCTCCGCCACCAGCGCCACCGCCTCGTCGACCTCGGCGTCACTGCCCAGCACCAGCGCCAAGTCATGGGCGGCCACGGTGATCTGGTCGGCGGCGGCGAACATCCCCGCGTCCGGCATCACCCTCGGCTCACACTCCGGCTGCTCGGCCCGCTGGGCGCGCACCGCCAGTTCCCTGGCGAGTTCCAGAGCCTCGGCGGCAGCGCCCCGCTGGAGCCGGCTCTGCGGGGCGGCCCGCAGCCGGTCGGCGAAGTGATCCACGGCACGGGTCAAAGGCGTCGTATCCACCACGCGGTGAGCGTAACGCGCCGCAGCGGGACTGTTGCCAACACGCCGACGCTCAGGCACCGTGACGTGAAGGACCGGCTTACATCCCCTTTGCGTCCGGAGGCGCCGATGTCCCACGTCCTCTCCGAGGAGACCCATCGCAATATGCTCGCCCGCATCCCCCACTGCACCGGTCGTGAAGTCTCCGACTGGTTGCGCACCGTCGAGGAAGGCCCCGCTCTCCCCCGCTTCGAGGAGAAGGTCACCTGGCTCCGGCACGAGTACGACCTCGCGTACGGCCACGCCAAAGCCATCGTCCACGAGTACGACCTGAGGAGGGCCGCGCGCAAACTGCTCTAGCGCGCACCGCCGGAACACGCCGAAGGGCCCCGGCGGAACCGGGGCCCTTCCGACTCAGCCGTGCTGGTCGTCGCTAGTCGTTGCTGCTGAAGATCGCCACCAGCCGCAGCATCTCCACGTAGATCCACACCAGGGTCATGGTGAGACCGAACGCGGCCAGCCAGGACTCGTTGCGCGGGGCGCCGTAGGCGATGCCGTCCTCGATCTGCTTGAAGTCGAGGGTCAGGAAGAACGCCCCGAGCAGGATCGCGATGACACCGACGGCCGCACCGAGCGGACCGAAGCTGCGCAGCCCGCCGTTCTCGGCGACGCCGAACGCGACCAGCAGCAGGTTGACCGCCATCACCACCACGAACGCGATGGCGATGGACATGCCGATGCGGGCGTAGCGGGCGGTGACGCGCACCCAGCCGGCCTTGTAGACGAGCAGGGTCGCGCCCGAGACCGCCATGGTGCCGAGCACCGCCTGGAACGGGGCGCCGCTCCAGCGGCTGTTGTACATCTCGCTGATCACGCCGAGGAAGACGCCCTCGAAGGCGGCGTATCCCAGGATCAGCGCGGGCGACGGGGTCCGCTTGAAGCTCTGGACGAGCGCCAGGACCATCGCGATGATCGCGGCGCCGAAGGCCAGGCCGTAGCTGGTCGCGGAGACCGGCAGCAGCGCCCAGGCGAGCACGGCGCCGACGGCGACCGTACCCAGCGTGATCGCCGAGCGGACGACCACGTCGTCCATCGTCATCCGGTCGGTGGTGACCGGGGCCTGCGGCGGGGCGCCGTGCTGGACGTCCTGCTGCGCGTAGGGGTTCTGGGCGTACGGGTTCTGCGCGTAGGGGTTGCCGCCCTGGGCGTACGGGTTGCCCTGGGCGTACCCGGCCTGCGGCGCGCTGTTGAAGCCCGCGTAGCCGTTGTCGCGGCTGAAGCCCCGTCGCGAGAAGACCGGGTTGCTGCTCCTCATTGCACTCCTCCATGGCCACCCTTCGTGGCCTTGGCTCAAGAGTAATGGCTTGGCAAAAGATGGCTGTAATACCTGGGGAGGATCTTTTCCCCGTCGTGCTGCGCAACACGCTACGCGGAACCCTGATTCCCGGCCATGGAGGGGCTCACTCCAGCGGGAAGCCGGTGTATGCCTCGGCGAGGTCGGTTTCGGCCGCGCGGGAGGAGGCGATCCGGGCGAGGCGGGCGAGCTGGAGGCGGTCGTCGAACGCGGTGGCGTCCGGGGCGCGGTGCAGCAGGGTCGTCATGTCGTACGAGAACCGCTCGGCCTGCCAGACGCGGCGCAGGCAGGTGGCCGAGTAGGCGTCGAGCAGGCTCGGGGAGCCGGTCTCCTTCTCGTGTGCCAGGGCCCGCGCGAAGGTCACCACGTCGCCGACCGCGAGGTTGAGGCCCTTCGCTCCGGTCGGCGGCACGATGTGCGCGGCGTCGCCGGCGAGGAAGAGCCGGCCGTGCCGCATGGGCTCGTGGACGTAGGAGCGCATCGGGGTGACGGACTTCTGGGTGATCGGGCCGCGCTCCAGCCGCCAGTCGTCGTCGGTCTCGAAGCGGCGCTCCAGCTCGTCCCAGATCTCGTCGTCCGCCCAGGAATCGGCGTCGGTGCCCTCGGGGACCTGGAGGTAGAGGCGGGAGACGGACGGGGAACGCATGGACAGCAGGGCGAAGCCGCGGTCGTGGCGGGCGTAGACGAGTTCGTCGTGCGAGGGCGGCACGTCGGCGAGGATGCCGAGCCAGCCGAAGGGGTACGACCGCTCGAAGACACGGGCTGACCCGGCCGGGAGCGCGGCGCGGGAGACCCCCCAGAAGCCGTCGCACCCGACGACGTACTCGCACTCCAGTACGTCCTCGCGCCCCGCGTGCCGGAAGGGGACCCGCGGCCGGCCGGTCCCGGCGTCCTCGACGGCCAGCGCCTCCGCCTCGAACAGCAGCGGGCCGCCCTCCTCGAGCTGGAGGGCGATGAGGTCCTTGCAGACCTCGGTCTGGGCGTAGACCGTCACGGACCGGCCGCCGGTGAGGGCGGGGAAGTCGACCCGGTGGCGCCGGCGGTCGAACCGCAGCTCGATCCCGTCGTGCCGCAGCCCCTCGCGGTCCATGCGCTCCCCGGCCCCGGCCGCGCGCAGCACGTCCACCGTGCCCTGCTCCAGGATTCCGGCGCGCTGGCGGTGCTCGACGTACGCCCGGTCGCGGCTCTCCAGGACGACCGAGTCGATACCGGCGGTGTGCAGCAGCCGCGCGAGGAGGAGTCCGGCCGGGCCGGCTCCGATGATGCCGACGGTGGTACGCATCAGTCGCTCCGCTTCGACAGTGTTCGATGTTCGCGTAGTGAAGTTTTTTTCACTGTCTTCTCGGAGCTGAGTCTGCGGGCGGGCTCCGGTGATGTCAATGGGCCGGTGAACGCACGGCGGCCGGCCGCCGTGCCGCGCGGGAGGCGTTCGCGGGCACGGCGGTCGGCTGTGCGGGACGGCTACGGCGCGGTCAGTGGCCCGGCCAGCCGTCCAGTTGGCGGTGCAGGGTGACGTCCGGCTGCCCGGTGCTCTTCGGGGCGTGGGCGACGGCGTCGCGCAGCACCCCGGTGACCTCGCCGGCCAGCGCGTCCACCTGGGACTTCAGCTCGGCGGCGGGCAGCGAGGAGCGGGTCAGCCCGTCCAGCCGGCGGTGGATGTCGGCGAGTTCGCGCTGGGTGGCGTCGTCGAACCGGAGCGGTACGCGCGTGGAGACGACGAACTGGTAGGCGCCGGCCAGGGTCTGGCAGCCGGTGCACTTCTTGTTGGCGGCGTCACTGAGGTTCACGGCGTCGAGGTGCGTGTGCTCACCGGCGACCGTGACGATCTGGAAGGACAGGGCCACCGAACGGCAGTGGTCGTCGGCGGAGCAGCCGGCCGAGACCGCGTTGGCCTGGTTGCGGGCGGCGGCGGCGTTCACCGTCCCGAACTGGCGGACGGTGAAGGAGTCCCGCGCCTGCGTGTGGTGCGCCCGGTCGACGTGGCTGTACACATGGTCGGAGACGACGGCGGCGGTCTGCGGCAGCGCGGTGGCCGCCTGGGCCGGCACGGCGGTCGCGACTCCGGCCACCCCGGCGGCGAACAGGCCTATGCGGACGGCGCGTTGGGTGAAGGGCGTGGCCGTGGAACGGCGTGGCTTTCGGTGCTGGGTCATGAGGTCTTCCTGTGCTCGATGGATGAGGTACGACTGACTGCGACGGCCTCAGGACACCGCCGGTGCCGGTGACTGGCTCACCGGCGGCGGGGGAGGGCTCGCGGAGGGGGAGGCCGGGATGCTCTCCGACGGGGTCGGGGAGGGATCGGGGCCGGGGCCCGGGCCGGTGCCCGTGCCGCTTCCGGTGCCGGTGCCGGTGCCGGACGAGGACGGCGGAGGCGGGCCGGCGGGCGGACCCTGGCTGGCAGAGGCCGGCTGCCGCGAGGCGCTCCCCGTCGGCTTCACCGACGCGGGCGCGGACGCGGACGCCGGTGCCGAGGCGGACGGACCGCCCGAGACCCCGGCCGACGGCCCCCTGCCCGGCGCCGCGGAGAACCCGGGCAGCGCCGACGGCGACACGGAACCCGCACCTCCGGGGCCGGAGGAGCCGTCCCCGCCCGGCGTCGACGCGTTCCGCGGCTCGGGTTGCTGCGTCGACACCCCCGGCTGCAGGATGGGCGCGATCGGCGGCTTCTTCGGCAGCGGCCGGGGCGTCAGACCGGACACCCAGGCATAGCTGAGCCCGGTCAGACCGGCCAGGGCGAGCACGCACAGCGCCACCCGCAGACGGGGCCGCCCGGCCGTGGAGCGCTTCGCGGCGCGGAGGATGCGGCCGCCCATCTTCAGGGACAGGTAGACCACACCGGCCATCGGGCACAGCAGCATCACGCAGCCGATCACCCCGACCAGCCCCGCGACGACCTGGCCGTGCGCGAACGCCGAGCCGGTGCCGAGCAGTTGCTCGGTCAGCGACCGGGTCATCGTGGCGAGGATCCGCGGCAGGTTCCACAGCGCGTACCCCAGCTCGCCGACCAGCAGCGGCACCATGGTCAGCGCCCAGGTGGCGACGATCGCCCGGGCCGACTTCTTCAGCGCGGCGACCTCCGCCCGCGCCACCCGGCCCCTGTTCCCCGGCACCAGACCGAGCAGGATCGGCCGGATCTTGCCGTAGAGGTCGGGCACCCCGGCGAGGTCGCCCAGGATGTAGTAGCCGTCCAGCCGGACGGCCGGCATCAGCTGCTCCAGGATCTCGAAGTGCCCGAGGTAGACCGCGGCCAGGAAGAACTGCGCCCCGGTGGCGAAGTACGCCCCGGCCATGGCCAGCATGAAGACGACGTTGAAGTACACCCCGCCCAGGTCGGTGCGCAGCCGCCCGGCCCGGCCGATCCGGTAGACGTCGGTGACGTCGGTGTACATCGACGGCCAGATGAGGAAGAGCCCGCACCCGATGCACCCGGGCCGGGCCCCGCCGTACCGGCAGGCGGAGGCGTGGCCGAACTCGTGGAAGACGAGCGAGGCCACGGTGAGCACGAACACGAGCAGGATCAGTACCGGCTGGTCGAGGACCTCCAGCACCGGATCGATCGCCCCGAAGAAGCCGAACAGCCAGACGTCCATGGCGACGGCCGCGAGCAGTACGGCCGCGACCACGGCCGGCCGGTGCAGCCAGGCCAGCGCCCGGGCGATCCCCGCCGTGCGCCGCTCGTCGAAGATCACCCGGTGGCCCTTGAGGGCGAGCAGCAGGTCGGAGCGCGGTGCGTCGACCTCGTCGCTCTCCTGGCCCTCGGGCACCGTCACGCCGAGCGGTTCGAGCTTCTCCTCGACCAGGTAGCGGATGTTGTCCCCGCTGACCTCACGGCCGTATCGCGCGCTGACGCGATGGGCGATGGTGTCGAGGTCGCGGACGCCGTCGACGGACGACGCCACCAGATACAGCAGCCGCGAGAGCTGCACGACCTGCCCGTCCCCCCGACGGGCGATGTACTTGGGCTCGGTGAAGCCCGAGCCCTGGTACTCGCCGTGCAGCCGCAGTCCCGCGCTCAGCCGCGGGACCTGCGCCGGCGGCGGCTCGACGAGGGGCAGGTTGCCCGTCGCCACCTGCTCGTACGTCACCGGCCAGCCGCCCGGCCCGGGGACCGGCCCCGTGTCGTACAGCGCGGCGGCCCCGTCTCCGAGCACCGTCATGCGTGTTCTCCCCCCACGTGCTCCCCACGTCCCGGCCGCTCTCCCCCGGCCGTCTGTCCTCGGCCGATGTCCCCCCCGGCCGTTTTCCCCGGCCGCGTTCCCCCCGGACGGCGACGGGGGCGGACCGCGCCGCGCGCTGCGCGGTCCGCCCCCGTCGCCGCCGTACGCGGCGCGCGGTTACTGCGTGACGGTGATCGTCTGGGCGGCCGAGGACTCGGCGTCGGACCACGAGGAGTGGTCGTTCAGGGCCGCGGACTCGTTGTGCGCCGAGATGTTGGCCACGTGCTTGGTGACGTTGACGGTCTTGCCGAAGCTGAACTTCAGGCGGCCCAGGGCCTCACGGCCCGGCAGCAGCTCGGCCGACTCGGTCTCCAGCTCGTTCATGTCCATGCTCATGACGGATGTCCTTTCGGGTTCTGCGGGTCGTACGGGTTCGGTTCGAGGTGTGCGAGCGAGGCTCGAGGTGGCGCGCGGGCGCTACTGGGTGACGCTGATGGTCTGCGCGGCGCCGGAGTCGGCCACGGACCACGAGGAGTGGTCGTTCATCGCGGCGGACTCGTTGTGCGCCGAGATGTTGGCGACGTGCTTGGTGACGTTGACGGTCTTGCCGAAGCTGAACTTCAGGCGGCCCAGGGCCTCACGGCCCGGCAGCAGCTCGGCGGACTCGGCCTCAAGCTCGTTTGCATCCATCATGATCAATTCCCCCTCAGGGATGGGCATTTCCGGTCGGACCGAGTCAGGTTCCCCCCGGACTCTGTCCAACTTGGTCGGACGGGCTGTCCAACGAGATTGGACACTAGGCCCTCGCGGGCCCTCGGCGCAACCCGTTCGGGGAAACCCCGGGAATCACCCTTTCGGCGGTCCGTGTACCCGCCCGTAGAATCGGCCCCGACATGGACGGTTCCGGCGAGCAGGAAGTGACCCACCAGTGGCCAACGCACTGCAGCAGTTGATCCGGGAGCGCCTGGACCGCAAGGGCTGGTCCTACGGCGACGTGGCGCGCCGGGGCGGCGTCCCGCGTTCCACCGTCCACCACCTGGCCACCACCGACCGCGTCGCCCGCATGCCCCAGTCGGCCACCCTGGAGGGCCTGTCCAAGGGCCTCGAGCTGCCGTTGGACACCATCCGCCGGGCCGCCGCCGAGGCCTGCGGCATCCATGTGTACGGCACCCCGTCCGCCCCGGACGCCGGCGGCCCGGCCGCCCCCTCCGCCGACCCCGAGGTGGACCTGCTCATCGCCAGCGTCCAGCAGTTGTCGGCCGACGACCGCCGCCATGTCGCCGCCCTGGTGGAGTCCCTGCTGGGCCGCTCCGCGCAACGGACGTCGGAGAACTGACCGTACGGGTGTCCGGTACGGCCCGCTTCCGTCATCTCGGGGAAATAAAACAACTCCGCCCGAAACCGCCGAGATCCCCCGCTAGTCTCTCGTCCTGCCCGAGGAGCGAGAGCCGCACGACCCCGGGCTCTCAGGGGGGAATGTGCTGTTCGTGCATGGCGGGCCGGCCACGGCTGTGGTCCGGAATCCCGCCGGTGAATCGGTCGTACTGCTCTCGGGCGAGCTGCCCGAGGTGCTCACCGAGGAGGCGGTCGCCGCGCTCGTGGACCTCGCCGCCGCCATCCTGGACGCGGACGAACTGGACCTGTTCCACGCCTGTCTGCGCACGCTGCGTAGCAACGGGATGCGGGCGGGGCGCCGGATCGAGGTCGACGGCGCCGTACTGACCGTGTACGAGGGGTGACGGTGGACGCGGGTGGTGCCCGGAACCGGACTTGAACCGGTACGCCCGCGAGGGGCAGCGAGGTTTAAGCTCGCCGTGTCTGCATTCCACCATCCGGGCAGGCCATGGGCTCCGCTTCGAGGTCCCGAGCCTATCGGGATGCATCCCCCGAACAGCGGAACGTGGGACCGATGTTGTCTTATTTTATTGACGTCTGAGGGTGCATCAGCCGCCGGAACGAGCCATCCGCACTTGCCAATAGCGTGACGCGCCGTGGGTACGCGCGTACGTGGAATGACGGAATTTCACCGTCCGAACGAGGGGGCTCCACCTGTTCTCGACGGTTTTCCACGGCGTGCTCCCGGGGTCGGCGGTCATCCCCCTCGGGGGCGGCGGTCATCCCCAGGTATGAGACGGCGGCTTCCGGTCCGACCGGAGTCGCCCCCCGGAACCGGAACAGCGGGTGACTACAGGGCGGCGGACGGCCGGGACGATGGACCGGTCCCCAGCAAGCGACCGTCGTCCCAAGGAGCCCCTTCCCGTGACCACCACCCCCACCGCCGGCCGGACCACCACGGTGGCCGCCCGTGCCACGGAGCTGTCGAAGATCTATGGACAGGGTGAGACCCAGGTGGTCGCCCTGGACCGGGTCTCCGTCGAGTTCCGGCAGGCCGAGTTCACCGCGATCATGGGGCCGTCGGGTTCCGGCAAGTCCACGCTGATGCACTGCGTGGCCGGTCTGGACACCTTCTCCTCCGGATCCGTGCGGATCGGCGAGACCGAGCTGGGCTCCCTGAAGGACAAGCAGCTGACGAAGCTGCGCCGGGACAAGATCGGGTTCATCTTCCAGGCGTTCAACCTGCTGCCCACCCTCACCGCGCTGGAGAACATCACCCTTCCGATGGACATCGCGGGCCGCAAGCCCGACAAGCAGTGGCTCGACACCGTCATCCGCATGGTCGGGCTGTCGGACCGGCTGAGCCACCGGCCCTCCCAGCTCTCCGGCGGCCAGCAGCAGCGCGTGGCGGTCGCCCGCGCGCTGGCCTCCCGGCCCGACATCATCTTCGGTGACGAGCCGACCGGAAACCTCGACTCCCGTTCCGGCGCCGAGGTGCTGGGCTTTCTGCGCAACTCCGTGCGGGAGTTGGGCCAGACCGTGGTCATGGTGACCCACGACCCGGTGGCGGCCGCGTACGCGGACCGCGTGGTGTTCCTCGCCGACGGCCGGGTCGTCGACCACATGTACGAGCCGACGGCGGAGGCGGTCCTCGACTTCATGCGGCACTTCCCCGGGGCGGACGCCCAGGCCCCCCGGTCCGACGCGAAGGGCCGTACGAACTGATGTTCCGCACCGCCCTGCGCAACGTCACCGCGCACAAGGCCCGGCTCCTGATGACCGTGCTCGCCGTCATGCTCGGTGTGGCCTTCGTGTCCGGGACACTGGTCTTCACCAACACCGTCTCCGACGCCTACCAGAAGAGTTCGGCCAAGGGCTTCGACCAGGTCGACGTCGCCGTCACACCCCAGAGCCAGGCGGACCGGGGCGACACCGTCGGCAAGACGCCCAGGTTGACCCAGGCGCTGCTCGACCGCAGCGCGAAGGTCCCCGGCGCCGCCTCCGCGACCGGTGTCGTCACCGGCTTCACCGCCATCGCCGGCAAGGACGGCAAACTGATCGGCGGCGGCTTCCGGTCCGAGGGCGGGAACTACTGGGGCACCAGGGACGCCCGCTACCCGCTGGTCGACGGACACGCGCCCAGCGGCAGCGGCCAGGTGCTGATCGACTCCCGGACCGCCGCACGGGCCGGCTACAAGGTCGGCGACACCGTGCGGGTCTCGGTCGACGGCCCGGTCCTCACACCGGTCGTCAGCGGCATCTTCACCACCGACGACGGCAATGTCTCGGCCGGCGGCAGCCTCGCCCTCTTCGACACGGCGACCGCGCAGAAACTGTTCGGCAAGCCGGGCGCCTACGACGAGATCGATGTGAAGGCCGCTCCCGGCACCAGCCAGGACGCGCTGCGGGCCGCGCTCGACAGCGCCCTGCCGAAGAACCTCGTGGAGACCACCACGGGCCGAACGCTCGCCGACGACCAGGCGCGCTCGATCGCCTCGTCGATGAGCGGCCTGAAGCAGACCCTGCTGGTCTTCGCGGGTATCGCGCTCTTCGTCGGCACGTTCATCATCGCCAACACCTTCACCATGCTGGTCGCCCAGCGCACCAGGGAGCTGGCGCTGCTGCGCGCGGTCGGCGCCTCCCGCCGCCAGGTCACCCGGTCGGTGCTGATCGAGGCGTTCGTGGTGGGCGCGGTGGCCGGTGCGGCCGGGCTGGTCGCCGGCATCGGCATCGGCGCGGGTCTGCGTTCGCTGATGGGCTCGCTCGGCGCGACCGTCCCGGACGGCCCGCTGGTCATCTCCTCCGGCACGGTCGCCACGGCCCTCGCGGTGGGCGTCGTCATCACCATGCTGGCCGCCTGGCTGCCCGGCCGGCGCGCCGCGAAGATCCCGCCGGTGGCCGCGATGAGCAGCGTGCACGCGAAGGCCACCGCCAGGTCGCTGGTGCTGCGCAACTCGCTCGGCGCCCTGTTCTCGGCGGGCGGTGTGGCGGTGGTGCTGGCGGCCACCACGATGGACGGCACCGACGGCCAGGCCCCGATGGGTCTGGGTGCCGTCCTGCTGATCATCGGTGTCTTCATCCTGACCCCGCTGCTGTCCCGTCCGCTGATCGCGGCGGCCGCGCCGGCGCTGCGCGTGTTCGGGGTCGCCGGCAAGCTGGCCCGGCAGAACTCGGTGCGCAACCCGCGCCGTACGGCCGCCACCGCCTCCGCACTGATGATCGGACTGACCCTGATCACCGGTATGACGGTGATGGCGGGCAGCCTGCAGAAGTCGATCGACAAGATGGCGAGCGCGGCGATCCGCGCGGACTACGTCGTCTCGATGGCCAACGGCAACGACCTGTCCCCGGACGTGGCCAGGAAGCTCGCCACCGCCGACGGCGTCACCGCCAGCAGCCCGCTGCGGCGCGCGTTCTCCCGCATCGACGGGCAGAGCGAGCTGCTGACCGGCGTCAACGGCTCCGCGATCGGTGCGCTGACCGATCCGAAGGTCGACCACGGCTCGTTCACGGTGGGCGGCTCCCGGGTGGTCGTCGACGACACCACCGCCGCGTCGCACGGCTGGCGGACCGGTTCGCGCTTCACCGTGCACTACGAGGACGGGAAGGCGGGGCGGCTGACCGTCGCCGGGGTGTACGAGGGCAACGAGATGCTCCAGGGCATCATGCTGGACGACAGGACGCTCGCCCCGCACCAGAGCGAGCCGGCCGACGCGCGGGTCATGGTCAAGACGGCGGGCGGCGCGTCCGGCGCTGCGAAGGACCGGCTGGTGAAGGTGCTGGGCGACAACCCGGCGATCAGGGTCCAGGACAAGAAGGACCTGTCCGACTCCGTCGCGCAGGTGTTCACCCTGATGCTGAACATGGTCTACGGCCTGCTGGCGATGGCGGTGATCGTGGCGGTCCTCGGTGTCGTCAACACCCTGGCCATGTCGGTCTTCGAACGCTCCCAGGAGATCGGCATGCTCCGCGCGATCGGCCTGGACCGCAAGGCGGTCAAACGGATGGTCCGCCTGGAGTCCCTGGTGATCTCCCTGTTCGGCGGGGTGCTGGGCATCGGTCTGGGCGTGTTCTTCGGCTGGGCGGCCGGTGAGCTGCTCGGCACCAAGATGCCGACCTACGAACTGGTCCTGCCCTGGGGCCGGATGGCGCTCTTCCTGCTGCTGGCCGGCACGGTCGGCATCCTGGCGGCCCTGTGGCCGGCCCGGCGCGCGGCCCGGCTGAACATGCTCACGGCCATCAAGTCCGAGTAGCCGCACGCGGCCACCAGGGCGGCGGGGAGCGGGGAGAGCCGCCAGGAGTCGCCAGGAGTCGTAAAACCGTCGAGGGCCCGGTTTCCCGCAGGGGGCGAACCGGGCCCTCTTCGCGTTCAGTGCCAGGTGCGGGGGCGCGGCGGCAGCCCGGACCCGCCCGACTCGGGGGTGCGGACGGCCAGGACCTGGTTGACGCCGATGCGGTTGTGTTCGAAGGCGAGGGCGCAGGCGGCCATGTACAGGCGCCAGACCCGGGCACGGCCCGGACTGGTCAGGCGTACCGCGCGGTCCCAGCCGTCCTCCAGGTTGGCGACCCACCGGCGCAGGGTGCGGCCGTAGTGCTCGCGGAGCGCCTCCACGTCCCGCACCTCGAAGCCGGCCCGCTCCAGCAGGGTCACCGTGGTGCCGACCGGGGCGAGTTCGCCGTCGGGGAAGACGTAGGCGTCGATGAACTCGTCCACCTGGTACGTCACCTCGTCCCGCTGGGGGCGGCGGCCGATCTGGTGGTTGAGCAGCCGCCCGCCGGGCTTCAGCAGGGCGTACAGAACGTTCGCGTACTCCAGGTACCGCTCGGCGCCCACGTGTTCGGCCATGCCGATGGAGGAGATGGCGTCGTAGGGGCCGTCGGCGACGTCGCGGTAGTCCTGGACCCTGATCTCCACCCGGTCGGTCAGGCCCTCGTCGGCGACCCGCTTACGGGCGTAGGCGGCCTGTTCCTGGGAGAGGGTGACGCCGACGACGCTCACGCCGTGCTCGCGGGCCGCGTGGATCGCCATCGAGCCCCAGCCGCAGCCCACGTCGAGCAGTCGCTGACCGGGGGTCAGGCCGAGCTTGCGGGAGACGAGTTCGAGCTTGTCGCGCTGGGCGGACTCCAGGGTGCCGTCCTCCTCCCAGTAGGCGCAGGAGTACACCATGGAGGGGCCGAGCACGATTTCGTAGAAGTCGTTGCCGACGTCGTAGTGATGGCTGATGGCGCGTTTGTCGCTGTGCTTGGTGTGCAGATGGCGGCGTCTGCGGACCTCCTCGCGGGGCGGGCTGGGCCAGATCGGCGGGCCGGCGAGTTTCAGCAGGTCGCGGGCGGCGGCCCGGACGCCGGGGGCGCGCAGTGCCTGGGCGAGGGTACGGGCGTCCTCCCCGCGCTCCCACACCAGTGCCGACATCGCGTCCAGGGCGGCGTACAGGTCGCCCTCGATCTCCAGGTCCCCGGCCACCCAGGCGCGGGCCAGGCCCAGTTCACCGGGTTTGAACAACAGCCGGCGCAGGGCGCGCCGGTTGCGGATCACCAGGGCCGGTGCACCCGGCGGACCCGCCTGCGAACCGTCCCAGGCGCGGATGCGCAGCGGGAGCGGGGTTCCCAGCAACTGCTCGGCGATACTCGTCAGCCGCGACGCGGCTTCGGGCATGGCGCACACCTCCGTGACGACGGATCCCGGATGTTCGGTCACCACGTAAACACCCGAGGTGCCCCGCCGCAGTCCCGCCAACAGGGTGAAAATCCCGTTCAACGCCGAAGGACCTCCCGCACCACGGATGGCGGGAGGTCCTTCGGTTCGTACGGTGGCCGGAGGTCAGGAGGCCTTGGCCTTCTCCTCGGTCTTCTTCGCGGCGGCCACGGGGGCGGGCTTGGCGGCCTCGTAGAACTCCTCGCGCGGGTTCTCCATGGCGCCCAGGGAGACGACCTCGCGCTTGAGGAACATGCCGAGCGTCCAGTCGGCGAAGATGCGGATCTTGCGGTTCCAGGTCGGCATCGCCAGGCCGTGGTAGCCGCGGTGCATGTACCAGGCGAGGCGGCCCTTGAGCTTGATCTTCATCTTGCCCATGACGATCATCGCCACGCCCTTGTGCAGGCCGAGACCGGCCACCGCACCCTTGTTGGCGTGCTCGTACTCCTTCTGCGGGAAGCCCCGCATACCGGAGATCACGTTGTCGCCGAGGACCCGCGCCTGGCGCAGGGCGTGCTGGGCGTTCGGCGGGCACCAGGCGTTCTCGTTGCCCGCCTTGCGGCCGACGATGTCGGGAACCTGGGCGTTGTCACCGGCGGCCCAGATGTAGTCGGTGCCCGCGACCTGGAGCGTGGGCTCGCAGTCGACGTGACCGCGGGGGCCGAGCGGCAGACCGAAGCGGGACAGCGCCGGGTTCGGCTTGACGCCCGCCGTCCACACGATCGTGTTGGAGTCGACCTCGAGGCCGTTCTTCAGCACCACGTGGCCGTCGACGCAGGAGTCCATGGAGGTGGACAGGTAGATCTCGACCCCGCGGCTCTCCAGGTGCTCCTTGCCGTACTGGCCGAGCTTGGGGCCGACCTCGGGGAGGATCTTGTCGGCGGCGTCGACGAGGATGAAGCGCATGTCCTCGCGGGACACGTTCTTGTAGTACTTGGCGGCGTCCCGGGCCATGTCCTCGACCTCGCCGATGGTCTCCGCGCCCGCGAAGCCACCGCCGATGAAGACGAAGGTGAGCGCCTTGCGGCGGATCTCCTCGTCGGTCGTGGAGTCGGCCTTGTCCAGCTGCTCCAGGACGTGGTTGCGCAGCCCGATGGACTCCTCGATGCCCTTCATGCCGATGCCCTGCTCGGCGAGGCCGGGGATCGGGAAGGTGCGGGAGACCGCGCCGAGCGCGATCACCAGGTAGTCGAAGGGCAGCTCGTACGCCTCGCCGACCAGCGGGGCGATCGAGGCGACCTTGCGGTCCTGGTCGATGGTGGTGACCCGGCCGGTGAGGACCTCCGCCTTCGGCAGCACGCGTCGCAGCGGGACGACGACGTGGCGAGGGGAGATGCTGCCGGCGGCGGCTTCGGGGAGGAAGGGCTGGTAGGTCATGTACGACCGGGGGTCGACGACCGTGACGGTCGCCTCGCCGTAGCGCATCTTCTTGAGGATGCGCCGAGCTGCGTACAGGCCTACGTACCCACCGCCTACTACGAGGATCCTGGGACGCTCCGTGGTGCTCATGCCATCGAGTATCCACCCGCTCCTGGAGGGTCGCTCGTGCGCCCCTTCACAAGGTTGTGGAGGCCCTGTGCTAAACTCCGCGGCCCGCGTGACGCAGGTCATGGCGTCCAGGCGGAACCCAGGGGTACTTCGACCCGTTGTCAATGCCGCGTGAGCTGCCTCTCCTTCACTTCGGGGCCCCTGTGGGGCACCCGCGCGACGCGCCCTCGACACCCTTCCGAAACACCCTCGCCACACGCTCCCGAGAGCGCTTTCGGGGCCGTGGGGCGCCCGAACGGGTCAACAGGAGCCGTCCGATCGCTCAAGTGGGCCGAATTCCTTGTGAAGAACTTCACGAAGTTTTCCGGCGATCTGCCGTGGAGTGGTGTGTCACCACTCCACGGGGGCGCTCATACGTTATCCGACCTGCTCAGCCGATAGCTACCGATCGGTAACAAAAGAGAGCTAGGCCACGGACCACGCGATGCCGTCGAGGATGTCGTGCTCGCTCACGACGACCTCCTCGGCCCCGGTCCGCTCCATGATCGCGAGCAGTACGAGGGCGCCCGCGGCGATGACGTCGACCCGGCCCGGGTGCATGGAGGGAACGGCCGCCCGCTCGGCGTGCGTGGAGCGCAGCAGCCACTCGGTGATCCCGCGGACGCGGTCGTGGGAGATCCGGGAGTGGTGGATGCGCGCGGAGTCGTACTCGGGCAGGTCCTGGGCGATGGCGGAGACCGTGGTGACCGAGCCGGCCAGCCCCACCAGGGTGTGCGCCTCGCGCAGCGGGACCGTCTCCTCGGCGAGGTCGAGGGCGGCCTCGATGTCGGCCCGCATGGCGGCTGTCCGCTCGGCGCTCGGCGGGTCGTCGACGTGCCCCTCGTGCACCAGGTGCCGTTCGGTCATGCGCACGCACCCGACGTCCACGGAGCGGGCGGCGCGCACGTGCTCGTCGCCGACCACGAACTCGGTGGAGCCGCCGCCGATGTCCACGACCAGGAACGGCTTGGCGAGGTCCGCGCGTCCGGCCAGCTCCCTGGTGGCGCCCGTGAAGGAGAACTCGGCCTCCTGGTCGCCGGAGATCACCTCGGGCTCGACGCCCAGGATGTCGAGGACGCCCCGCACGAACTCGTCGCGGTTCTCGGCGTCCCGGGAGGCGGAGGTGGCGACGAAGCGGAGGCGTTCGGCGCCGTGCCGCTTGATGATCCCGGCGTACTCGCGGCAGGCGGCGAAGGTCCGCTGCAGTGCCTCGGGGGCGAGCCGGCCGGTGCGGTCGACGCCCTGGCCGAGCCGCACGATCGTCATACGGCGGTCCAGGTCGACGAGTTCACCGGTGAGCGGGTCGGCGTCGGCGACGAGCAGCCGGATGGAGTTCGTACCGCAGTCGACGGCGGCCACCCGGGTCACCGCGCCACCTCCTTCTCGTCCTGCGGGAGCGTCACGCAGGCGCCCTTGCGCCACCACTCGGGCAGCATGGCGAGGGCCTCGTCGCCGAGCGGGTTGACGCCCGGCCCCGCGGCCAGCGAGTGCGCCACCAGGACGTGCAGGCACTTGACCCGGTCCGGCATGCCGCCCGCGCTCGGAAAGCCCGTCAGCTCCTCGATCTCGTCCCGGCGCCGGATGTAGTCCTCGTGCGCGGCGCGGTACGCGGCGGCCAGCTCCGGGTCGGTGGCCAGCCGCTCCGTCATCTCCTTCATCACGCCGTTCGCCTCCAGCGTGCCGATGGCGGAGGACGCCTTCGGGCACGTCAGGTAGTACAGCGTGGGGAAGGGGGTGCCGTCGGGGAGCCGGGGGGCCGTCTCCACGACGTCCGGCTGCCCGCAGGGGCACCGGTGGGCGATGGCGCGCAGGCCGCGCGGCGGGCGCCCGAGCTGCTGCTTGAAGGCCTCGACGTCCGCGTCGGTGGGTTCGGTGCGCGGGGTGGTCGGCGGAGGCGTTTCCACTACGAACTGTCTCTCTGGTCGGTCACTGGTCGGAGGCGTCGGACTTGTCGACCCCGTCCCAGACGTTGGCGTACCAGGGCCGGTCGGCGGCCCCGCGGTAGGCGCGGGACTGCTGGGCGGCTCCCGGGTCGATCACGATGTAACCGGTCTCGCCGGGCATCACATAGTGCAGCCGGCGCCGGATCTGCTGCTCGGCGTAGGCGTCGTCCTGCCAGCGTGCCTTGAGGTCGCGCAGTTGCTCGACCCGCTGCTGGGCCTTCTGCTGCTGCCGCTGCAGATCGGCGATCTGGGCGCGCTGGGAGACGTACTGCCGCATGGGATAGGCCAGGGCCACCACCATCGTGCACACCACGAGGGCGAGCAGCGCGGCGCGGCCGGTGAGCCGGGAGCGGCGGGCCTGCCGCTTGGTCTGGGAGCGGTAGACACGGGCCGCGGTCTGCTCGCCGAGCAGCCGCAGTCTGGTCGCGGTGGAGAAACGGTCCCGGTCCTTCACGGCCATCTGGCTCTCCGCCTCCCCAAGCCGCCGCTTCTCGGCAGTGCTCTGTGCCTGTGCTCTGTGCCTGTGCTCTGCTCTGTGCCTGTGCTGCGCGCCCGTGCTTCGTGCTGCACACGTGCGTACGTCCCCGGACACGGTACGGGACCGAGTACGGGGACGTACGTACGACTGGCTAAGGCTTACTCCGGGTTGAACCCGGTTTGGGTCAGCCCTTGAAGCGCGGGAAGGCGCTGCGGCCCGCGTACACCGCCGCGTCGTCGAGGATCTCCTCGATGCGCAGCAGCTGGTTGTACTTGGCGACGCGGTCCGAGCGGGCCGGGGCGCCGGTCTTGATCTGACCGCAGTTCACCGCGACGGCGAGGTCGGCGATGGTGACGTCCTCGGTCTCGCCGGAGCGGTGCGACATCATGCACTTGAAGCCGTTGCGCTGGGCCATCTCGACGGCGTCCAGGGTCTCGGTCAGCGAGCCGATCTGGTTCACCTTGACGAGCAGGGCGTTGGCGGTGCCCTCCTCGATGCCGCGGGCCAGGCGCTCGGGGTTGGTGACGAACAGGTCGTCGCCGACGATCTGGACCTTGTCGCCGAGCTTGTCGGTGATGACCTTCCAGCCGGCCCAGTCGTCCTCGAACAGCGGGTCCTCGATGGAGACCAGCGGGTAGTCCGCGACCAGCTCCTCGTAGTACTCGGTCATCTCGGCGGCCGAGCGGGACTTGCCCTCGAACTCGTACCTGCCGTCCTTGTAGAACTCGGACGCGGCGACGTCGAGGGCCAGCGCGATCTGCTCGCCGGGAACGTAACCGGCCTGCTTGACGGCCTCCAGGATGAGGTCCAGGGCGGCGCGGTTGGACTCCAGGTTCGGGGCGAAGCCGCCCTCGTCACCGAGACCGGTGGACAGGCCCTTGCCCTTCAGGACCTTCTTCAGGGTGTGGTAGACCTCGGCACCCCAGCGCAGGGCCTCGGAGAAGGACTCCGCGCCGATCGGGGCGATCATGAACTCCTGGATGTCCACGTTGGAGTCGGCGTGCGAGCCGCCGTTCAGGATGTTCATCATCGGCACCGGCAGCAGGTGCGCGTTCGGGCCGCCCAGGTAGCGGAAGAGGGGGAGGTCGCTGGCCTCGGAGGCGGCGTGGGCGACGGCGAGGGAGACGCCGAGGATGGCGTTGGCGCCGAGCGAGCCCTTGTTGTCGGTGGCGTCCAGGTCGAACATGGCCTGGTCGATCAGGCGCTGCTCGGTGGCGTCGTAGCCGACCAGCTCCGGGCCGATCTGCTCGATGACGGCGAGGACGGCCTTCTCGACACCCTTGCCCTGGTAGCGGTTCGGGTCACCGTCGCGCAGCTCGATGGCCTCGAAGGCACCGGTGGAGGCGCCGGACGGGACGGCGGCACGACCCGTGCTGCCGTCGTCGAGGCCGACCTCGACCTCGACCGTGGGGTTGCCTCGGGAGTCCAGGATTTCCCGGGCTACGACGACGTCGATGGACGGCACGAGCATCTCCTTCTTGGATGTGACGCTGTTGGTGCGGGGCTGTCTGCCTTGCGGCGGTGCCTTGCGACTAGAGCCTAACCGTCCCGGGGGCATCGGCCACCGACCGACCGCCCCGTGGACAAGGAGACGGTACCTATTGTTCACGTCCGGAACAAAGGGGGTCGGCGAAGAAGAGCGGATGGCGGGCGGGCGAAGAAAAAACCCCGCCCCGGTGCGTACGGGGGGGAACGCACCGGGGCGGGGGCCCGTGGGGACGGGAGGGGCGGCCCTCACGCGCTCTCCACCGTTGGGGGGCGGCGGAGGTGAGGACGCTGTGGTTCGGCTGTCGGCCGCGTATCGCCTCGGGGGCGGCCGTCGGTTACTTCAGGTGCAGCTGCTGGCCGGGGTAGATGAGGTTCGCGTCCTGGACGATGTCCTTGTTCAGCTGGAACAGCTTCTCCCAGCCACCGGCGACCTTGTGCTTCTCGGCGATGGAGCTGAGGGTGTCACCCTTGACGACCTTGTACTCGCCGTCGCCCTTCTTGACCTTCTTGCCGGTCGGGGTGGTGACGGTCTTGGTGGCGGCGGGACGCTCGCTGGAGCGGTTGGCGGCCTGCTGCTCGGTGGAGCGGGTGGTGGTGGCGCTCTTCGACGCGCTGGAGTTCGACGAACCGGAGTTCGACGAACCGGCCGCGCCGGCACCGTTGTAGGCGGCGCCGGACAGACCCGTGCCGCAGACCGGCCAGGCACCCTTGCCCTGGGCGGCGAGGACCTTCTCGGCGACGGATATCTGCTGGGCCTTGCTGGCCTGGTTGGCCTGCGCGGCGTACTGCGTGCCGCCGTACGCGGCCCAGGTGGAGGCGGAGAACTGCAGACCGCCGTAGTAGCCGTTCCCGGTGTTGATGGACCAGTTGCCGCCGGACTCGCACTGGGCGACGGTGTCCCACTCGGAGGCGGTGGCGGCGGAGGCGTTGCCGGCCGCCATCAGCGGGGCGGCGACGGCGGCGCCGGTGACACCGGCGAGTGCGATGACGCGAGTGGCCTTGGACGGACGACGGTGCTTGCCCTTGCCGGAAAACAGCATGGTGGATCCCCTCACCGACGCCTGCGAGGTGAGCTGTCGGGTTCGGGCCGGTTGAGTTGCCCGGCCACACCTCCCTGGGAGGCGTGGCTCCACCCCTAGCCGGTTCCGGTCGTGGGCCCCGAAGGGCCTCAACCACCGGACCCGGCACTTACCTTGGGTCCCCCGCTCCTGCCTACGGCGCTTGACGCGACGACTGTTCCCGGGCGGCCGCTGGCAGGATTCGGCGTTGCGACAGCCGGGGCTCGTGGTGACGAGCGGTCATGACCGTAGACAGGTGATCCGGCGAATTTCAAAGACGATCAGGGCTTCTGAGACTCATCCCACACTTTCACCAAACCGGACAATCGGCATGAAGTGGGGCGTCAACTCCGCCTACTTTTGGGCCGTTTCCGTACCGACTTCCAGGGTCTGACCGGGAGCGATGTTGTTCGGGTCGGTACCGATGGCCGCCTTGTTGGCCGCGTAGAGCGCGCGCCATCCGCCGTCGAGGCCGAGGGAGTCGGCGATGGAGGCGAGCGAGTCGCCGTCGCGGACGGTGTAGGTCCCGTCGGCGCGGGAGGCGTGACGGCCCGAGGCGTTGGAGCTTTGACCGTTTGTCACGCTTTTGTCCGTGACCTCGTCGGCACTGTCGCCACGGTGACGGCCGCCGCTGCTGAGCGCCCCGGTGTCGACCAGCGCCCAGGAACCGACGGTCTGCTGTGGATTGTCCGAGTCGTCGGCCTCGGGGGCGACCGTGGGCGAGCTGTCGGTTCCCTGCGAACTTCCGGATCCGGAAGATGCGGACTTGTCCGACTTCGTGCTGCCGGTGGGGGTGTCGGAGGTGCCACTTGCGGCCCCCTTGCCCGCGCTCTCCCCCTTGCCCGTGCTCGCCTTCGCACTCGGCGTCGGAGTGGCGGACGACGAGGAACCGGACGACTTGCCCGACGAGGAATCGGAGGAAGAGGACGAGTCGGACAGGCCCGAGGAGTCGGAGGAGCCCGAGGAGCCGGACGAGCCGCCGGATCCCGTGACGCCGGTGTCCACTGCGACCGAGCCGGAGTTGGAGGTGAGACCGGAGAGCAGGGCGCAGGTGGCCCACGGGGTGGTGCCCTGGTCGGCGAGGATCTTCTCGGCGACCGAGATCTGCTGCGAACGGCTGGCCTGGTCGGGCGTGGACGCGTAGTCGAGACCGCCGTACTTGTCCCAGTTGTCCTGGGTGATCTGGAGGCCTCCGTAGTATCCGTTTCCGGTGTCCGCGCTCCAGGAACCGCCGCTCTCGCACTGGGCCACCTTGTCCCATGTGGTGCCGTCGGCCGCGTTCGCGGAGGCGGCGCCGAGGAGCGGGATGGCGATGGCGGATCCGGTCACCCCGGCCGCGACGAGGAGGGCCGGAGCCTGACGGGGGCGACGGTGACGACCGTTCCCGGAGAGCATGCGGAAGCCTTTCGTGCGACAGCGGTGACCCGCGCGGCGGGTACTGTCGACACCGCCGCGCTGATGGGTGAACGTATCGGCAGACGATCACTTGTCACAAGTTAATGCCGCGCAGATCACGTGAAGATCACAGAGTTGAACTTCCCTCACGTCAGTGCGGCGCGGGCGCTAGCGGACCGGGCCGAACTCCACGGGAAGGGTGCGCAGCCCGCGCATGATGAGCCCTCCCCGCCAGCGCAATTCGGCAGGATCTTCCGCCAGTTGGAGATCGGGCAGCCGGGTGAGGAGAGTTGCCAGCGCGGTCTGTCCCTCCAGCCGGGCGAGCGGGGCGCCGAGGCAGTAGTGGATGCCGTGGCCGTACCCGAGATGCTGGTTGTCCCGGCGGGCGAGGTCCAGGGCGTCCGGGTCGGCGAACCGCTCCGGGTCCCGGTCGGCGGCCGCGAGCACGACGAGGACGGGGTCCCCGGACGCGATGTCCTGCCCCCCGAGGGTGAGCGGCCGGGTCGCGAACCGCCAGGTCGCGATCTCCACCGGGCCGTCGTAGCGCAGCAGTTCCTCGATGCCGGTCTCCAGCAGGTCCCGTTCGCCCCGGGCGAGGGACGCCTGGAGGCGGCGGCGCTGACCGGGGTGGCGAAGGAGCGCGTAGGTGCCGTTGCCGATGAGGTTGACGGTCGTCTCGAACCCGGCGAACAGCAGGATGAAGGCCATCGCCGCGGCCTCGTTCTCGGTGAGGTGCTCACCGTGGTCGGAGGCGCGGATGAGACCGGAGATCAGGTCCTCGCCGGGGGCTGGCGTGGCGGGCAGTGACTCGCGCTTGCGGTGGATCAGCTCGGCGAGATAGCCGCGCATCTTCTTGACCGACCGCGCGACCCCGCCGCGCGGCCCGCCCGCCTGACCGGCCTTCGTGTGGCGCAGCATCATGCCCGCCCAGTCACGGAAGTCGTCCTGGTCCTCGCGCGGGACGCCGAGCAGGTCGCAGATGGCGTAGATGGGCAGCGGGAAGGCGAACTCGTGGATGAGGTCGGCGGACCCCCGCGCGGCGAACTGGTCGATGAGGTGGTCGGTCAGCTCCTGCACCCGGGGCGCGAACTCGGCGACCCGGCGGGGGGTGAACGCCTTGCTGACCAGCCGGCGCAGTCGGGTGTGGTCCGGCGGGTCGATGTTGAGCAGATGTGTCATCAGCTCGGCCTTGCGCTCGCCCGGGATCCCGGTCTTGCCCTTGGCGTGCGCGGGCTCGTCGTGATGCGCCGGGTTCTTGCTCAGCCGGGAGTCGGCGAGCGCCTGCTTGGCGTCGGCGTACCGGGTGACCAGCCAGGCCTCGACCCCACTGGGCAGCCGCGTCCGGTGCACCGGGGCGTGCTCGCGCAGCCAGGCGTAGGCGGGGTAGGGATCGGTGGCGAACTCCCAGCTGAAGAGGGAGGGGGCCGCGGGTCCGGGGATGTCCTGCGCGGTCGGGGGTTGGGGCTGGTTGGTCACCCGTCGACGGTATCCGGCTTCGGGCCGCGGCGAGCCGGGGCCGGTGGCCTGCGGCGGCCGGACCCGTGGAGACGGGACCGTGACCGCTCACCACGCCGACGACCGTGCCGCCGTCGGTGCGCGGTTCCCCGGTGGCCGATACGAACAACCGCTACCTGTGCGGCCGGTGGGTGGGCGGCGCGTCGGCGACCGCCGCTCGCACCCGGGACCACCGGCGGGTGGTCACCCCGCGGCCGGGAGCCGACGGTGCTGACCTCTCGCCTCCTCCGCTAACCTCTCGCCTCCTCCGCCGCCCGCACCGCGTCACGGTAGGCGCGGGCCGCCGCTCTCAGGGCCGTCTCGGGGTCCACGCCGTCCGCCTCGGCCCGGGCCGCCAGGGCCAGCAGTTCGTATCCGACGCCTTCTCCCTTCGGCAGCGGGACGTCCAGCCGGGCCGTGCGGGCGCGGGAGGCGAGTTTCGCGGCGAGGGCGAGGCCGGGCTGGCCCAGCGGGATGCCCTCGGTCACCGAGGTGCGCCGCTTCTCCTCGTCCTTGGTGCGCAGCCAGTGCTCCTTGACCTCCTCGGGGGTCTCGGCCGTCTCGTCGCCGAAGACGTGCGGGTGGCGGTGGACGAGCTTGGCGACTATGCCGCCGGCCACGTCGTCGATGGAGAAGGGGGTCTCGGGATCCTCCTCGGCTATGCGGGAGTGGAAGACGACCTGCAGGAGCACGTCCCCCAGTTCCTCCCGCAGCTCCTCACGGTCGCCGGCCTCGATCGCCTCGACGAGTTCGTACGCCTCCTCGATGCCGTACTTCGCCAGGCCCTCGTGGGTCTGCCGGGACGACCAGGGGCACTCGACGCGGATGCGGTCCATGACCTGGACGAGGTCGAGGAGGCGGGCGCCGGGCAGGTCGTAGGAGGCGGGCAGCAGCTCCAGCTCCGGCATCCGTACGCGGCCCGAGCCGGCCAGGCGGGCCAGACCGTCGGTGAGCGCGGGCTCGCCCTCGCCGGTGGCCACGACCACCACGGTGCGTCCGCCGGCGCAGGCGTCGACCACTTCCTCGGCGGTCGGCGCCGACTCGTCCACCGCTATGCCCGCCTCGCGCAGATAGGGCAGCTGCGGATGCGCGCCGTCCGCGCACAGCACCCGGTCGGCCGCGTGCAGCGCCTGCCAGGCGGGCCAGGACAGCAGGCCGGGTGCGACCCGGTGGCTGGTGGTGAGCAGGACGACCCGGCCGGGGCCGGCCGGGTCCGGGCCCGGTTGCCGGGCACCTTCGAGGCTGGTGGTGTTCACGCATCGAACGTAACGCACACCCGCCGGCGACCTCGCGGGTTGTCCACAGGGCGAGGACGACGATGTGATCGTATGACCGACTACCGTGCCCGCCAGGCACCGCAGTCGCGCGGCTACGCCGGCTGCTGCTGCGTCCCCGTCGCCGTGACCTCCCGTACCCATGGCGTCTTCGCGTCGACCCGGCTGCTCTTCTGCACGTCCCAGGCGCCGTAGCGAGGGTTGAGGTCGACGTGCAGTTCCTGGGACGCGGTGGACAGCGCCTTCCAGAAGGCGGGCTGGCTCGTGTCGGTGCCCAGTCGCGCGGCGAGCTTCTGCGCCTCGAGCTGGATGCGCAGGTTGTCGTCGAGGCGCTGGGGCGCGATGCCGTACTTCTGCAGCCAGGCCGTCTCCAGCCCGCCCGCACCGCCGGCCTGCTGCTCCAGGCGGGCGCGCAACTGCTGGGTCTCCTTGCGGCTGACACTGACGCCCGCGTCCTGCGCGGCGCGGTGCAGCACCTGATCGAGGACCATGTTGTGCAGGGTGTCGCGGGTCAGGGTGCTGGTGGAGGTGAGCACCTGCTGGTACTGCGCCTTGTCCGGGACGGCCGCCCGCTGCGCCTGGCGCACCTCGTCCACCCGGTTCTGCAACTGGGCGACGGAGATCCGCTGACCGCCGACGACGGCCGCCGCACCGGGGTGCGCGCCGTTGCCGCAGGCGGTCAGGAGCGGGGCCGCGGCGGCGATCGCGGCGGAGAGGACGAGCGCGGTGCGACGGCGGCGGTGCAAGGAAACCTCCCGAGGAGATTGTGCGACGGTGCACAAAGTCTTGCGGTGATCGATGGTAGGCAGTGGGCAAGCTCTGGCCAACCCATTCGACCAACGATTCGCGCGCGCTTCGGGCACCGCCCCGGCTCCCCGGACCGGCGCGGGGTCAGCGCACCTGTCCGAGCCACTGCAGAGTGCGCCGGATCTCCGCCGCCAGCGGGTGTCCGGGGCCCTGCAGTCGCTCCACGTCCAGCAGCAGCCGGGCGAGTGTGTCGTGGGCGGCGGGGCGGTCGCCGAGGGCGAGCAGCAGATGGCCGACGCGCCGGCGCACGTCGTGGGCGAGCCCGGGATCGCCGGAGACGTACTGGTTCTCGTAGTACGGCAGCAGCGCGCGGTACTCGGCGAGCGCCGCCGCCGGTTCGCCGAGCTGCTCCAGGCACTGGGCGGCGTCGAGACGGAAGCGCAGGGACTGCGGGTCGGCCTGGCCGGCCTCGGCGGCGCGTTCGTCGGCCAGCCGGCGCAGTTCGGGCAGCGCGCGCCGGTACTGGCCGTCGTCCATCAGGGTCGCCGCGTACTGCTTGCGCAGGGTGCGCACGACCGGGGAGTGCTCACCGTGCTGCTCCGCCGCCGCGGGCAGGATCGCGCCGAGGATGTCGACGGCCTGGGTGATACGGCCCTCGCCGAGCAGGCGCTTGACCTCGTCGACGGCCGCGGCGACATCGGGCTTCTCGGGGGCCGGGGCGAGGGGCGCGGGCTGGGGAGCGGGCGTCCGCGCGCGGTCCGGCCAAGGGGCGTGCGGGCGCAGGAAGGGGCGCATGGGGTCCAGCGGCGCCCCGGTGGGTGTGCCGCGCCCGGGCAGGAGCGGGGCCAGATGCTCGTACACCTCCTGCGCGGAGGCCGGTCGGTGCTGCGGGTCCTTGGCGAGCAGCCGCAGCACCAGCGCCTCCAGCGCCTCCGGGACCTCGGCACGGATCCGGCGCACCGGCAGCGGCGGCTCGTACAGGTGCCGGTGCAGCACCCCGAGCGCCGTCGAACCGGCGAAGGGCACGTCGCCGCTGAGCAGCTCGTGCAGCAGGACCCCGAGCGCGTACAGGTCGGTGTACGGGCCCACCGCGCCGCCCATCGCCTGCTCGGGCGCCATGTAGGCGGGCGAGCCGATCGGGGAGCCGGTGTGGGTGAGGCGGGTGGTGTCCGTGTCCATGACCGACGCCACGCCGAGGTCGAGGACGGTGACCGTGCCGTCCTGCTTCACCATCACATTGCGGGGCTTGAGGTCGCGGTGCACGATCGGCACGGCGTGCACGGCGCTCAGCACGGCGCACAGTTGCGCGGCCACCGCGACCGCCCACTGCCACGGGTACGGATCGTTCTCGGCGAGGTGGTCGGAGAGGTCCGCGCCGTCGACGTACTGCATGACGAGGAACAGCTCCTCGCCCTCGCTGCCCGCGTCGTGCACCGTGACCAGCCCGGGGTGGTCGACCTGCGCGGTCACCCGGCACTCGCGCACGAACCGCCGGCGCAGCTCCTCGGCCTCCTGCCCGGCCACCTTGTCGGGGCGCAGCAGCTTCACCGCCACGCGCCGGTCGAGCCGTCCGTCGTACGCCGTCCACACCTGTCCCATGCCGCCCTGCCCGATGAGCGTGGACAGTTCATAGCGGCCGGCGACGACCCGTCCCGCCGCCACGGTCACCTTCCGCCCTCGAGGCCGCCGCCCTGCTGCCCGGGGTGCTTGCGCAGGTAGTCGCTCAGCTCGTCGAGTTCGGCACGCACCTGGTCGATACGGGCGGGCGCGGGGCGCTGCAAAGGTGCGGGGGCGGGCGGCCCGGGCGGCGGGGTGTAGGGCATCGGAGGCGCGCCGTAGGGGGGTTGCGGTGTGCTCGGCACGGTCGCCGCCGTGTACGGCGAGGCGGGCTGCGGGTATCCGTAGCCCGGCGCCGTCGGCGGCCGGCCGGCGTGGGGCCCGCGGAACGGACTGAAGTGACGTATGTCCGCGTAGAGGTAGTAGCCGACGCAGGCCACGGCGTTCAGCAACAGGATGATCATTCCCGTGTCGCCGTTCGGGGTGCTGAAGTCGTCGGTGTGGTCGGTGCTGAGGAAGGCGAAGCTGATACCGAGGACCACCACCGACCCCGCGAAGACCCACCAGTCGGCGGCCCTGCGGGTCACGATCGCCGCGCGCAGCGTCGCCACCCACGCCAGGAATCCGATGCTGAGGAGCGCCACCGCCACGAAGACCACGCGCAGCACGACCAACACCGCCGTCGAAGGTCGCTTCGGCGGAGGCGGCGCGTAGCCGTGGCCCTGCATGGCTGCTCCCGGAGGCCTGGGGTGTCGGGGTTGAGCGTATAGGCCGACCACGACAACCGGTCCAGGGTTGTGCCGAACCGTTGTCGTGCTGATCACTTCGTACCGGGGGGACGGCTCAGCCGGGCGTCACCGTGCCGTCCGTCAGCCCGTCGTACATCCCGCGCACGAGCTGGTCCCCGAGCCGGCTCGCGTGGCGCAGCGCCCGCTCGAACTCGTCGAGTGCGCGGAACCGTGTGCCGTAGCGCCGCTGTTCGTCGAGCGGGAGCCGGGGCAGCTGGAGGCGGCGCACGTCCAGGCGGGTGGCGGTGGAGGCGTAGCTGCTGGCCTGGCGGTTGTTGGCGGTGCCGCGCAGGAACCCGGCGAGGAACCACGGGTCGAGCGCCGTGGGATCGGGGCGCAGGAGCACGAGGTTGCGCCCCAGGGCGGCGCCCCCGGTCATGTCGTCGACCACGCGCGCCACCGAGCCGCCGCCCAGCACCGGGACGACGACGTCGCCCGGCTCGGTCAGCACGGCCTCCTCGTCGCTCTCGGGGAGCGTCCCGGAGGGTGCCGCGGCGGCGAGCACGTCGTGGTCGGTGAGGACGGGCACGCGCGCGTGGCCGCCGTTTCCGCCGGTGCGCAGCTCCAGGGCGCCCCCGCGCGCGAG
Source organism: Streptomyces sp. NPDC006739 (assembly GCF_042869815.1). Taxonomy (NCBI): domain Bacteria; kingdom Bacillati; phylum Actinomycetota; class Actinomycetes; order Kitasatosporales; family Streptomycetaceae; genus Streptomyces; species Streptomyces sp. NPDC006739. The sequence continues at coordinate 132,593 of NZ_JBIAGM010000017.1, read as the reverse complement.
TTCGCCGATGGTGGTGAGCGGCCAGCGCGCGGGCCGGCCCGGTTCGGCGGCGGGCGGGGTGAGGTCGGCGGTCAGGCGCAGGGTGGCGCCGAGGCGCTCGCGCACCGCCGTGAGCTGTTCCGCGCCGTCGGCCGCGGCCGGGGGCGGCAGATGGCGGGCGGGGGCGAGATCCACGTCGTCGTCGAGCAGCGCGATCACCGGCACGGAACGGGCCAGCCCCGGCCGCTCGTCGAGCGTGCCCGTACGTTCGAAGGAGCGCCAGGCGTCGAGTACGGCGTCCCGCATCGCCTGCCAGTCCGGGCCGCCGCGCCCCTCGGTGGCGAACCGCCCGGTGTCCGCGAGCAGCACCTCGGGCGCGGCCGGCGTCCTGTCCGGCCGGCGCAGCACCCATACGTGCAGCGGGATGTTGTACGGCGGTGCCGCGCCGACCGGCAGTGCGACGACCGCCCGCAGGGCGCCCCGGCGCAGCAGGTCGGCGCGGATCCGGCGGCCGGAGCGGCGGGAGGCGGCGGCGGGCGGCATGAGCAGGACGGCGGTGCCGCCGTCCGTCAGCCGGGCCAGCGCGTGCTGCACCCAGGCCAGCTCGGACTCGGTGCGGGCCGGGAAGCCGTACTCCCAGCGGGGGTCGTAGGCGAGTTCGTCATGCCCCCAGTTGCGCTCGTTGAACGGCGGGTGGCACAGGACGGCGTCCGCGCGCAGCCCCGGGTGGGCGTCGGCGCGCAGGGTGTCCCCGGCGGCGGCGCGTACGGCGGCCCGGGAGTGCAGCGCCAGGCGCAGCGCGGTGAGCGCGGCCAGGTCGGGGGCGCTGTCCTGGGCGTACAGCTCCTGTTCGGGGCGGGTGTCCACGGCGCGCAGCAGGGCTCCGGTGCCGCAGGCCGGGTCGAGGACGGTGCGGGCGGGGCCGGCGAGGTCGGCCATGAGCCGGGCGAGTTCGGCCGGGGTCAGGGTGTACTGGCGCGGGTTGGCGTCCAGGTGCCGCCCGAGCAGGAACTCGAAGGTCTGCCGCGCCCCCAGCTCGGCCGCCAGCTCGGCGGCGCCGCGCAGGAGAGGAGCGGAGAGGAGGAGGGCGGGGCCGGCCGGGGTGTGAACCGCAGGGGTGCTGTGCGCATGGGGCGAGGGGTTCACAGCGTGAACGCGGCGGTCCCGTGCCGCGCCCGCGCCGAAACGCGGGGTCAGCACCTGATCGAGCGCCGCGGGCAGCAGCGCGGCCAGGCGTTCGTCGGACCCGGCGCCGACCTCCAGCCACACGGGGGGCCGCTCCTGGATGAGCAGCAGCACGCAACCCACGTGCACCAGGGCCGTGACGGGGCCCTCGGGGTGACCGGCCAGTTGCTGCCAGACGCGTTCGCGCAGCGGGACCTCGGCGAGTTTTCCCTGTTCGCGCAGCCAGGCCTCCACTTCCGCGAGGGCGAAGGACGGGCTGGTCTCGGTGCCGCCGACCGGCTTGGGGAAGTCGGCGTGCCGACGGCGCCAGTTGCTGACGGCGGCGCGGCCCACGCCGGCGAGCCGTGCGATGCCGGCGGCGGTCACCTCTGTCGCGTGGTCCTGCACGGCCCCACTCCCCCTCGTCGCACGTGTGACATCGAGCATACCGAGACGCGCAAGATCTACGCATTCACACCGTGTACGCGTCCCGCTCCGTGAATCATGTTGACTCGGTTCACAAGCTCTGTTCTTATTGACCCCGCCAACGCCAAGACCCCCGCCACCCAATCCCCTGAAGGACCGTCATGCGCCACTCGTCCCGTCTCGTCACGCTGCTCGCCGTCGCGGCGCTCCCCCTGGCCCTCTCCGCCTGCTCCTCCGGTTCTTCCGGGTCCTCGGACACCGGCGCGAGCGTCAAGCCGGACAAGGCCAAGGACCCCAACGCCGGCCTGCTCACCGGTACGCAGCTGAAGAAGGCGCTGGCGCCCGCGTCCACCTTCCCGGCCGGGCTGGCCCCCGAGGCCGACGGCGCCTCGGACAGCGCCGGTGACTTCCTCTCCCCGTCCGGCAGGAGCGCCGCGAAGCCGGACTGCTCCAGGCTGGAGGGGACGGCCTGGATCCAGGTGACCGGCCTCAAGGGGGGCGTGTCGTTCGCGCAGAACGACTACGCGAACCACGACAAGACCGAGGAAGTGGCCCAGGAGATCGACGAATTCCAGGGCACCGCGGCGACCGAGGTGATGAAGGACCTGCGGACCGTCGCCACCGAGTGCGCCGCCTTCACGGACACCGACGCACACGCCAAGGTGAAGGTCGCGGGCCGGTCCACGGCCGGGCTCGGTGACGAGGCCTACACGATGACGCTGACCAGCGGCGCCTGGCAGAACGGCACCACGCTCGTCGCGGCTCGTTCCGGCAACGCCGTCGTCACCGTCCTGTCCACGGCGGGCGGCGACAACGGCGTCGCGGCGGCGAAGAAGGTGACGACCCGGATCCTGGGCTCGCTGAAGAGCGAGAAGTCCGCGTGACCGGCGAGGGCATCTGATCCACGGGGCCGACGAGGCTGTCGGCCCCCGCGCTCTCAGGCGCGAGCCGCGACCGCCCCCGTCAGCCGCCGCACTGCTTCAGCATCATCTGCTTGTCGGCGGCCGTCACCGCAAGGCCGTACTTCAGCGACACCTGGGCGAAGCGCAGCACGTAGGAGCAGCGGATCTGCTTGTTCGGGGGCAGCCAGGCCGCCGGCCCCGAGTCGCTCTTGGCACCGTTGGTGGGGCCGTCCACGGGAATCAGGTTGAGCGGGTCGTTGGCTATGTCCTCCCGCTTGTCCTTCGTCCAGCCGGACGCGCCCATCTGCCAGTCGTACGACAGCGGCATGACGTGGTCTATCTGCACCGTCGTGGCGTGCGACTTGGTCCACTCGATGGTTTTGCCGGTGTAGGGGTCGTGCAGCGTCATGGAGGTGACGACGCAGTCGGAGCCGGCCCGGAAGCGGACCTTCTCGCCGTCGCGTTTCAGGAGGTCGTTGCGCGAGTCGCACCCGTTGTGGGAGAAGGGGATGCCACCGGGGGCCGAGTCCGTCCAGGCGTAGCCGAAGTCGGACCTCTTGTACCCGGTCTTGGGGCCCCGGCCCTTCGTCGCGACTTTACCGATCACCGACCTGGCCTTCGCCTCGTCCGCGCTGGACGTGATCGGCGCCAGCCCCGGCTTCGTGCCGTCCGGATTGTCCAGCGGGCTCACGGCCCGGCCGTTCCCGGCGGTCGGGACGGCGGAACCGGAGGGTCCGCCGCCCGCGGACGGAACAGCGCCCTTGCATCCGGCCACGGCGACCATCATGACGACAGCGGCGGCCGCCCCGCCCCTCAGACGCGTCATGCGCGTCCCCTCCCTTGTCCTGTCGGCCCCCGGCCGGGGTCGTCCCGGTTCCCACGGTAGCGGCCGTACGGCGCGACACAGAGAGGGCGTAAAGGGAACGGTTTGCGCAAATCGGGCTTGACTTGGGTCACTTGGCGCCTTCGGCCGGGGCCCGGCGACCGGGCCCGTGCGCCCGCTCACACCTCGCCGACGCGCACGGACCCGCCTACGACCCCAGGATGGACGCCAGGAACTCCCCGACCCAGCCCAGCAGTTCCCGGCCGACCAGCGGCTTGCCGCCGACCTTCGCGGTCTTCGGGCGCGGTACCAGCACCTGGTGCACGGCGGGCTTGATGACCGTGCCCGGGTAAAGCCGCTTGAGCCGCAGCTCCTGCGACTCGCGCAACTCCACCGGGGCGAAGCGGATGTTGGTGCCCTGCAGGACGACCTCGCCGACGCCGCACGCGCGCGCCAGCATCCGCAGACCGGCCACCAGCAGCAGGTTCTCCACCGGCTCGGGCAGCTTGCCGTAGCGGTCGGTGAGTTCCTCGCGGACGGCCTTGATGTCCTCCTCCGTGTTGGCGGAGGCGATGGCCCGGTAGGCCTGCAGGCGCAGCCGCTCGCCGGGCGCGTAGTCGTGCGGGACGTGCGCGTCGACGGGCAGCTCGATCTTGACCTCCAGCGGAGGCTCCTCCTGGATCTCCCCTGTCTCCAGCTGCCGCCGGTAGTCCGCGACCGCCTCGCCGACCATGCGCACGTACAGGTCGAAGCCGACGCCCGCGATGTGCCCGGACTGCTCGCCGCCGAGCAGGTTGCCCGCGCCGCGGATCTCCAGGTCCTTCATCGCCACGTACATGCCCGCGCCCATCTCCGTGTGCTGGGCGATGGTGGCGAGCCGTTCGTGCGCGGTCTCGGTCAGGGGCTTCTCCGGCGGGTACAGGAAGTACGCGTACCCGCGCTCGCGGCCACGGCCGACCCGGCCGCGCAGCTGGTGCAGCTGGGACAGGCCGAAGGTGTCCCCTCGTTCGACGATGAGGGTGTTGGCGTTGGAGATGTCGATGCCGGACTCGACGATCGTCGTCGAGACGAGCACGTCGAACTTCTTCTCCCAGAAGTCGACGACCACCTGTTCCAGTGCCGACTCGGACATCTGGCCGTGCGCGGTGGCGATGCGCGCCTCGGGGACGATCTCGCGCAGTCGGGAGGCCGCTCGGTCGATGGACTCGACCCGGTTGTGGATGTAGAAGACCTGGCCCTCGCGCAGCAGTTCGCGGCGGATGGCGGCGCCGATCTGCTTCTCCTCGTAGGGGCCGACGAAGGTCAGGACGGGGTGCCGCTCCTCGGGAGGTGTGGTGATGGTCGACATCTCCCGGATGCCGGTCACCGCCATCTCCAGCGTCCTCGGGATCGGGGTCGCGGACATCGTCAGGACGTCGACGTTGGCGCGGAGCTTCTTCAGCTGCTCCTTGTGCTCGACGCCGAAGCGCTGCTCCTCGTCGACGATGACCAGGCCGAGGTCCTTGAACTTCGTCTCCGAGGAGAACAGGCGGTGGGTGCCGATGACGACGTCGACCGCGCCCTCGCGCAGGCCTTCCAGGACGGCCTTGGCCTCGGTGTCGGTCTGGAAGCGGGACAGGGCCCGGACGTTCACCGGGAACTGCGAGTAGCGCTCGGAGAACGTCCCGAAGTGCTGCTGCACCAGCAGGGTGGTCGGCACCAGGACGGCGACCTGCTTTCCGTCCTGTACGGCCTTGAAGGCGGCGCGGACCGCGATCTCCGTCTTGCCGTAGCCGACGTCGCCGCAGATCAGGCGGTCCATGGGGACCGACTTCTCCATGTCCTCCTTGACCTCGGCGATGGTGGTGAGCTGGTCGGGGGTCTCGGCGTACGGGAAGGCGTCCTCCAGCTCGCGCTGCCAGGGGGTGTCGGCGCCGAAGGTGTGGCCGGGGGCGGCCATGCGCGCGCTGTAGAGCCTGATGAGGTCGGCGGCGATCTCCTTGACGGCCTTCTTCGCGCGGGCCTTGGTCTTCGTCCAGTCGGCGCCGCCCAGCCGGTGCAGGGTGGGTGCCTCGCCGCCGACGTACTTGGTGATCTGTTCCAGCTGGTCGGTGGGGATGTAGAGGCGGTCGCCGGGCTGGCCGCGCTTGGCGGGGGCGTACTCGACGACCAGGTACTCGCGGGTGGCGCCCTGGACGGTGCGCTGCACCATCTCGATGTAGCGGCCGACGCCGTGCTGTTCGTGGACGATGTAGTCGCCCGGCTCCAGGGTGAGCGGGTCGATGGTCTTGCGGCGGCGGGCGGGCATGCGGGCGCCGTCGCGGCCGGCCGCCTTCTGCCCGGACAGGTCGGTCTCGGTGAGGACGGCGAGCCTGAGCGCCGGGTCGACGAAGCCGTAGTCGATCGAGCCGCAGGCGACGTGCACGAGGGAGGGGGACATCTCCCCCAGGTCGGTGTCCAGGCGGGCGGCGACGCCCTCGCCGCCGAGCACCTCGACGGTGCGGGCGGCGGGGCCGTGGGCCTCGGTGACGAAGACCGTGCGCCAGCCGTCGGCGAGCCAGCCCTTGGTGTCGGCCAGCGCCTTCGCCGTGTCGCCCCGGTAGGTCTCGGGCGCGTGCATCCCGAGCTTCAGGGTGTCCGCGTCGCCCGCCCCGTCGGTGGCGGACGTGAACGACTCGTCGGCGGCGAACGGCGACACCGACCACCACATCATGTCCAGCTCGCGCGCGCGGTGGCGGACGTCCGCGAGGGACCACAGGGAGGCCGCGCCGACGTCGATGGGCGCCTCGCCCCCGCCCGCCGTGGCCGCCCAGGAGGCCTGCAGGAACTCCTGGCTGGTGGCGACGAGGTCGGTGGCGCGCGTGCGGACCCGCTCCGGGTCGCACACGACGGTCATGGCGCCCTTGGGGAGCACGTCGAGGAGCAGTTCCATGTCGTCGACCAGGACGGGGGCCAGGGACTCCATGCCCTCGACGGCGATGCCCTCGGCGATCCTGCCGAGCAGTTCGCCCAGCTCCGGGTGCTCCTCGGCGAGGGCACGCGCGCGTGCGCGGACGTCGTCGGTCAGCAGGAGTTCACGGCAGGGCGGGGCCCACAGGCCGTGCTCGGCGACTTCGAGGGAGCGCTGGTCGGCGACCTTGAAGTAGCGGATCTCCTCGACGTCGTCGCCCCAGAACTCGATGCGCAGGGGGTGTTCCTCGGTGGGCGGGAAGACGTCCAGGATGCCGCCGCGTACGGCGAACTCGCCGCGCTTCTCGACCAGTTCGACGCGGGAGTACGCGGCCGCCGCGAGGGCTTCGACGACGGCGTTCAGGTCGGCGGTCTGCCCGGTCCTCAGGGCCACCGGTTCCAGGTCGCCGAGCCCCTTGACCTGCGGCTGGAGCACGGAGCGCACGGGTGCGACGACCACCTGGACGGGGCCGGTCTCGGGGTCGTCGGGGCGGGGGTGGGCGAGGCGGCGCAGGACGGCGAGGCGGCGGCCGACGGTGTCGCTGCGCGGGCTGAGGCGCTCGTGCGGGAGGGTTTCCCAGGAGGGGTACTCGACGACGCCCTCCGAGGGCAGCAGCGAGCGCAGGGCGGCGGCGAGGTCCTCGGCCTCGCGGCCGGTCGCGGTGACCGCGAGGACGGGGCGCGAGGCCTCACGGGCCAGGGCGGCGACCGCGAAGGGGCGGGCCGCCGGGGGGCCGACGAGGTCGACGTGCATGCGGTTGCCGTCCGCGGCCGCCTTGATCGCTTCCGCGAGGGCGGGATCCTTGACTACGGCGTCGAGCAGACCGTGCAGGCTCATGGGGGGCTTTCCGTCCGGGGGTGGGCAACGCGAGTTGGGCAACGCGAACAGCCCGACGCTTGTGGCTGCCGGGGGTCTCCAGCCTACGACGATGCGCCGCGGCGTGCGGGGGCTGTGGACAACGGCCCGTGGACAAGCGCCCGGCGCCGGGAAGTCCCCACGGACTTCCCGGCGCCGGTCTCCCCCGTGACCCCCGTGCACGGTGGCCCCTGTGGGTGTTATTCGGTCGCGATCGCGTTCAGTACGTTCATCCGGCCCGCCCGGAAAGCCGGGACCAGCGCGGCGAACAGGCCGACGAAGGCCGAGCCGACGAAGACGCCGATGATCGTGGGCCAGGGGATGTCCAGCACGCCCAGTCCCTCCAGGGCGAGGAGTTTCTGCGCGGTGGCGCCCCAGCCCATGCCCAGGCCGAGGCCCAGCAGTGCGCCGAAGAGGGCGATGACCACGGACTCCATGCGGATCATGCGGCGCAGCTGGCGGCGGGAGAGGCCGATGGCCCGCATCAGGCCGATCTCCCGGGTGCGCTCGACCACCGAGAGGGCCAGGGTGTTCACGACACCGAGGACCGCGACGATGATCGCCAGGGCGAGGAGGCCGTAGACCATGTTCAGGAGCTGGCCGACCTGGTCCTTCAGTTCCTGCTTGTAGTCGGTCTGGTCCCGGACCTGGTAGCTCGGGTACGGCTTCATCGCCTTCTTCAGGGCCGCGTACGCCTGCTTCTCCTGGCCGGCCCTGGCCTTGGCGAACATGATCTCGTTCGGCGGGATCTGGCTCTTGGGGACGTACTTCTCCATGGTGGCGATGCTCAGGTAGCGCGCGCCCTTGTCGATGGCGGTGTTGTCGTCGGTGATCGCGGCGACCTTGAGTTTCGCGCTGCTGCCGCCCTTGAAGGCGACGGTGAGGGTGTCGCCGGCGTGCACGCCGTGCTTCTTGGCGTAGTCGGAGCCGACCGACATGGCGTCGGTGCCGTAGGCGGCGGACAGGGTGCCCTCCGTCGTCGTACGGCGCAGGTCGTCGGCGTAGGAGGGGTCGGCGGCGGTCACCCCGGAGTCGTCGACCTTGCCGTCGGGCGAGGTCAGTTTGGCGTCGAGGACCTTGTAGCGGGTGACGTGGGCGAGGCCCGGGGCGTGTTCCATGGCCTGCTCGGCCTGCGGGACGATCCGCTGCCTGCCCTGGACGATGAAGTCGGCGCCGACGGACTTGTCCAGCTCGCTGGTGGCGGAGGCGACCATGGAGGAGCCGACCACCGACAGACAGGCGACCAGCGCCAGGCCGATCATCAGGGCGGCGCCCGTGGCACCGGTGCGGCGGGGGTTGCGCAGGGCGTTGCGCTCGGCCATCCGGCCGACCGGTCCGAAGGCCCGCAGCAGTACGGCGCTGATCACCCGGACCACCCCGCCGGCGAGCAGCGGGCCGACGACGACGAAGCCGATCAGGGTGAGCACGATGCCGAGGCCGAGGACGGCGGAGCCGTCGCTCGCCTTCTTCGCCGTGGCCGCCGCGTACAGGGCGGCGGCGCCGGCGCCGGTGAGGAGCAGACCGGTCAGGGCCCGGAGCCGGCCGGCCCGGCCGTCGGCCGGGGTGCCGGCGTCGCGCAGGGCGGCCATCGGGGAGACCTTGCCGGCGCGGCGGGCGGGCAGGTAGGCGGCGAGGACGGTGACGATCACGCCGAGCAGCAGGCCGACCGCGGGGGTGGTGGCCTTGACGGTCAGGTCTTTGGTGGAGAGGTCCATGCCCATGGAGCCCATGAGCTTCATCAGGGCGACGGCGATGCCGACGCCGGCGCCGACCCCGAGGACCGAGCCGATGACGCCCAGCAGCGTGGCCTCGACCAGTACGGAACGGTTGACCTGCTTGCGGGAGGAGCCGATGGCCCGCATCAGGCCGATCTCCCGGGTGCGCTGGGCGACCAGCATCGAGAAGGTGTTGATGATCAGGAAGATGCCCACCAGGAACGCGATCCCGGCGAAGCCGAGCATGGCGTACTTGATGACGTTCATGAAGGAGCCGATGCCCTTGCGGTTCTCGTCGGCGTTCTCCTTCGCCGTCTGGACCTTGTAGGCCCCGGACCCGGCGAGCGCCTGGGTGACGTTCCGCTTCAGCGTGGCGTCGGTGACGCCGGACGCGGCGGAGACGTCGAGGTGGGTGAACCGGCCGGTGGTGCCGAGCAGTCGGCGCTGGGCGGTGGGGGTGTCGAACCAGACGATGGCGGCGCCCGGGTTGGTCACCTTGAAGGTGGCGATGCCGACGATGCGCGCCGTGAAGTCACCGGTCTCGGCGATGGTGCGCAACGGGTCGCCGAGCTTGAGGTGGTGCTTGTCGGCGGTGTCCGCGTCGACCATGACCTCGGCCGGCCCGCGCGGGGCGCGTCCGGAGGTGATCTCCATCGACCGCAGGTCGTTGCGGGTCCAGTTGCCGGCGATGGTCGGGGCGCCGGTGCTGGAACCCATGTTGTCGTCGTGGCGGTCGACGACGGTCACGTTCATCGAACTGACGCCGCCCTCGACCGACTTGACGCCCGTCGCCGTCTTCGCCCGGGCGAGGACGGAGGCGGGGAGGGACTCGGGCACCCCGCTCTGCGGGGCGCCGTCGGACGTGGCGGTCTTGGGGGAGACGGTGACGTCGGGGGCGGTGACCGAGAACAGTTTGTCGAAGGTGGTGTTCATGGTGTCCGTGAACACCAGCGTGCCGCACACGAAGGCCACCGAGAGCAGGACCGCGACGGCCGAGAGCGCCATCCGTCCCTTGTGCGCGAAGAAGTTGCGCAGGGAGGTCCTCAGGACGGTCATGACGTACGTCCCCGGGCGTCGAAGTCCTTCATGCGGTCCAGGACCTGGTCGGCCGTCGGCTGGTACATCTCGTCGACGATCCGGCCGTCGGCGAGGTAGAGCACCCGGTCCGCGTAGGAGGCGGCGACCGGGTCGTGGGTGACCATGACGATGGTCTGGCCCAGTTCGTCGACGGACCGGCGCAGGAAGCCCAGCACCTCGGCCCCGGCGCGCGAGTCGAGGTTCCCGGTGGGCTCGTCGCCGAAGATGATCTCCGGGCGGGCGGCCAGGGCGCGGGCCACGGCAACGCGCTGCTGCTGGCCGCCGGAGAGCTGGTTGGGCCGGTGCTTGAGCCGTTCGGCGAGCCCGACGGTCTCCACCACCCGGTCCAGCCACTGCTTGTCGGGCTTGCGGCCGGCGATGTCCATGGGCAGGGTGATGTTCTCTATGGCGTTCAGCGTCGGCAGCAGGTTGAACGCCTGGAAGATGAAGCCGATCCGGTCCCGGCGCAGCCGCGTGAGCTTCTTGTCCTTCAGGCCGGTGATCTCGGTCTCGTCCAGGTAGATCTGGCCGCTCGTCACCGTGTCGAGCCCGGCGAGGCAGTGCATCAGGGTGGACTTGCCGGACCCCGAGGGGCCCATGATCGCGGTGAAGCGACCGCGGGCGATGTCCACGTCGACGTGGTCGAGGGCGACGACGCGGGTCTCCCCCGACCCGTACGCCTTGACGACCTGCCGCGCCCGGGCGGCAACGGCCGTAGGCCCTCCAGTACCCCCGTGCCTGGGAATGGTCACAGCCGATGTCACGGTATATCTCCTATGTCGGTCAGCATCGCTTCGGCACTTCGCCTGGTTCGGTACTTCGCTGTCTCGGTACTTCGCTGCTTCGGTGCCTGGTCGAGTCTCGCGGGCGGCGTGTGTGCCGCGCGCTGGTGCGAAGCCCCGTCTTGTGCTGGGGTAAACCCCACCCCTGCCGGTCCGGTCGACCGGCCCCCAGCGGCGTAAAACCAGGTTAAGGACCACACCCCGGCCGTCTCGTCCTCCAGGGGTACGAGCCCTCCCCGGGCCCTGGTACGGAGGAACCCCTAGGGGCGGTCCACCGCCGGGTGGAGTCCGCCTCAGGGTCGTGTCCACCCTCGGGCCGAGCCAACCTCAACCCGGTACGGCGTCAACGACCCGCACACCGGGGTGGCATGCCGGGTTAATGGGGGTAACACCCGAGGTCAGGACCGTTTTCCCGTAGTAAGCGCATACCGACCGGCCAGTTCGGTGAAAACCCCGCGCGTGCCGGAAACCTGCGAGTAGCGTGCGTGGCTCCGCCCCCCACCTCCCTGCGGTCCGCCGTCGCGGACCCGAGCCACGCAAGGAGCCCCGGGATGTCCTACGACCCGCCGCCCCACCAGCCGTCGTACCTCAGCCACCCCTGGCAGCAGCCCCGGTCGCGACCGGCCCACCCCCACCCGTCCCGGCCCCCACGACCACCCCTCGGACACCACAGCGACCTGCGCGTCCTGCGCTCCGCCTACCGTTGGCAGCGGCGGACCGCCACGTTCACCGCGCTGGGCTACTTCACGCTGTTCCTGGTCCTGTCGGCGTTCGCGCCCACCGTCATGACGAGCACGGTCGCCGACGGCGTGCCCGCCGGACTCCTCCTCGCCCTCCTCCAGCTCCCGGTCACCTGGCTGGCGATCGCCCTCTACGAGCGCACCGCGCGCCGCCGCGTCGACCCGCTCGCGGACCGCATCCGCAGGGAAGCCGAACTCGACGCCCGCCGGGGAGCCGCCCGATGACCGGCCTCACCGGGTTCAGCGGTTCCGCGCAGACCATGTCCCTGGTCGCCTTCTCCGCCGTCGCCACGCTCACCCTCCTGCTGTGCGTGATGACCGGCCCGGACCGCGACGACCTCGACGAGTTCTACACCGGCTACGGCTCGCTGTCGCCCCTGCGCAACGGCCTGGCCATCGCCGGCGACTACATCTCGGCGGCCACCGTGCTGGGCACCGGCGGGGTGATCGCACTGTGCGGCTACGACGGGATCGTGCTCGCGCTCAGTACGACGCTGTCCCTGCTGCTGCTGATGTTCCTGCTGGCCGAACCGCTGCGCAACGCGGGCCGGTTCACCATGGGCGACGCGCTGGCCCGCCGTATGCCGGGGCGCTCGGCGCGGGTCGCCGCCTGTGTGGTGACGATCGCCGCGCTGCTGCCGCTGATGCTCGTCCAGCTCGCCGGCGCCGGACAGCTGATCGCGTTCATCCTGGGCTTCTCCAACGAGTCCCTGAAGACCGGGTGCGTGGTGGGACTCGGCGTGCTGATGATCAGTTACGCGGCGATCGGCGGCATGAAGGGCACCGCCCTCATCCAGATCCTGAAGATCGTCATGCTGCTCGGCTCGGGCGCCGTGGTCGCCGCACTGATCCTGCGTCACTACGCCTGGGACCCGGGCGCGCTGTTCCACGCGGCCGCCCGGTCGAGCGGCGCCGGGAACGCCTTCCTGCACTCCGGGCTCCAGTTCGGCCAGGGCCCCGAGCCACGCCTGGACATGATCACTTCCGAGCTGACCATCGTGCTGGGCGGCGGCTGCCTGCCGCACGTCACGATGCGCATGTACACCGCCTCCAGCGCGCGTCAGGTGCGCCGCTCGATGTCCTGGGCGGTGTCCATCGTGGCCCTGTTCGTCCTGGTCATGACGGTCGTCGGGTTCGGCGCCACGGCCCTGGTCGGCCGTACGGCGATCGCCGCGGCCGACCCGCAGGGGAACACGGCCTATCTGCTCGGCTCACGGGCGGCGTTCGGCCCCGACGTGTCGGCCGCCGAGACGTTCCTGTTCACCACGGTCACCACGGCGATCTTCCTGACCCTGCTCGCCTCGGTCGCCGGGATGATCCTCGCCTGCGCCAACTCCCTGGCGCACGACGTGTTCGCGGCCCGGGTGCGGGAGATGCCGGCCCGCCGCGAGATGGCGCTGGCCCGCGTCTCGGCCCTGGCGATCGGTGTCCCCACCATCGCACTGGCCACCCTCGTCCAGCACCACAGCCTGCAGCCCCTGGTGACCCTCTCCTTCTGCCTGGGCGCCTCCGCCCTCGCCCCCGCCCTGGTCTACGGCCTCTTCTGGCGCCGCTACACCCGCACCGGCCTGCTGTGCACCCTGATCGGCGGCTCCCTCACCGTCCTGCTGCTGATGCCGGGCACGAACCTGGTCTCCGGCTCCCCGGCCTCCGCGTTCCCGCACGCCGACTTCAACTGGTTCCCGTTCACCACGACCGGCATCGTCTCCGTCCCGGCCGGCTTCCTCCTCGGCTGGCTCGGCACGGTGGCCTCCGGCGGCCGGACAGCGCAGCGGGAACGGCACCAGTACGAGGCCGTGGAGGGCCTGATCCTCGCGGGGGCGGTACGCCGGGGGAGCTGAGGGGCGCTCCGCGGGCTCTGCCGCCCCGGGACGTCCCAGGACACCGAGGCCGACGGGGCGGCTCATTCCGCGGTCGCACGGCCCGTCAGCGCCGATAGCCTGCTGCGCACATGGTCCATGTGAGCCTGTACGACGTCCCACGTCTCCCCGTGCTCGCGCAGCAGGTCCTCGGTCTCCCGGGCGATACGGTCCTCCCGCAGGCGCGCCTCGGCGAGGATCTCGGCGGCACGCGCGCGTGCCTCCTCCTGCCACCGGCGCGCCGACTCCTCCGCGTCGCCGAGGGCCTGCCGCGCCTCCGCCAGCGCCGCCTCCGCCCGGGCCAGACGCTCGGCATGGTCCGCCTCGAACGCGGCGACCTGCTCGGCCTCCACGCGTTCCACCTCGGCCCACCGCGCGGCCTGCTCCCGGCCCTGCTCCACGAGCAGGGCGGACGTCCGCTGGCGGATCTCCCGGAGCGCGGCGAGGGCCTCCGCGCGGAACTCCTTCAACCCGAGCCGGGTCCCGACACGGATCTCGTCGGCCTCGGTACGCGCGGCGAGGAAGCACAGCCGGGCATGCTCCTCGGCCTCCGCGTGGAGCGCGTCCGCCGCCTCCTGCGCGGCCCGACGCACGTCGGAAGCGCGCGCTTCCGCGTGCGCGAGCTCAGCCCGCGCCGCGCTCCGCGCGCGCTCCCTGACCTCCGCCGCCTCGTCCAGCACCAGCTGGAACAGGCGCCGCGCCGACTCCCCGAGCGATGCGTAGTCCTGCGGCGCGAGCCCGGCGACGGCCTCGCGCACCCGCCGCAGCTCCGCCTCCATGTCCCTGGCGAGCACGGTCAGCCGCGCGGCCCGTTCCCAGGCGGCGTCCCGGTCCCGCGACAGCGCCTGCGTGTACGCGTCGACCTGCTCGGGACGGTAGCCGCGCCCCCGGACGGTCACGAAGCCATGCGGCGGCACCGATGCGCTGCTCACCCTGGAACCCCTCTCCGCCGGACACGCACGAAATGATGATTTCGCGCACATCTTGATGGATGGGGCTCAAGGGTGCATAACGCGACACTCCGCAGAGCGCCCCCGCACTGTGTGAAGGGCGGTCAGACCGTCCCGCTGTCCGCGATGACGATCTTCTTGCTGGTCCGGCCCGAATCACTGCCGTAGGACTCGATCGTCTTGACGATGTCCATGCCCTCGGTCACCTCGCCGAACACGACATGGGCCCCGTCCAGCCACGACGTGACGACCGTGGTGATGAAGAACTGCGAGCCGTTGGTGTTCTTCCCGGCGTTGGCCATGCTCAGGATGCCGGGCTTGGTGTGCTTGAGCTGGAAGTTCTCGTCCTCGAACCGGTCGCCGTAGATGCTGCGGCCACCGGTGCCGTTGCCCTTGGTGAAGTCGCCGCCCTGCAGCATGAACCCGGGAATGACCCGGTGGAACGCCGACCCCTTGTAGCCGTAGCCGTTCTGCCCGGTGGCCAGTTCCCGGAAGTTGCGCGCGGTCTTGGGCACCACGTCGTCGTACAGCTTGAACACGATCCGTCCGGCGGGCTCGCCGTCGATCGTCACATCGAAGAAAACGTCATTGGTCATGCCCCCATGATCCCCCCTCCGCGCACGCGACAGGGCCGGACCCCCTCGATCGGACGGGTCCGGCCCCACACGTTCACCGCGAACGGACTACACGGCGCCTACAGCAGCCCGTCCCACATCTGCTCCAGCAGCACCGACCACCAGCTCTCCGGCGAACCGAGCGCCGCCGGATCGAGCGAGGCCAGCTGCGCCTGGAAGTCGACCGTCCAGCGGCCCGCCTGCTCCTGGTTCAGACCGAACCGCAGCCGCCACATCCGCCCCAGCAGTGCCAGACACCGCGTGAACTCCGGCAGCCCGGTGTTCACGAACTGCGGCGGCACGGACCCGCCGCCCGGCCCCGCCTCCACCGGTACGGCGACGATGTTCGCGGTGCCGTACTGCACACACACCGCCCGGCCGAAGTCGGTCCCCATGACGAGGTACGAACCCGCGTCCGGCGCCGGCCGCACACCCCGTTCCTGCGCCAGCTCCGCCAGCGTCGGCACCGGACGGCCCGGCTGGGCCTGCGCCCAGAAGAACGGGCCCATGTCCAACGGCAGCCCGGCCGCCATCAGCGTGTGCGCCACGACCGGCGGCACACCCTGCCGCGACACCGCCGCCTGCTCGAACCGGAACACCCCCGGCCCGAACGCCGCCGCCAGCTCCTGCGCGATCCCCTCCGGCGGGACGGGCGGCGCGGCCTGCACCGGCGGCAACGGCGCCCGCACCGGCGCCGGCCGCGCCGGACCGTCCGCCACCTGGTGCAACTCGCCCTGGTGCGCCAGCAACTGCCGCATCCCGGTCTGCCGGCTCGCGTGATCCGTGCCGTACGGCGCGATGCTCGTGATCCGCGCCTGCGGCCACTGCTCCCGGATCATCCGCGCGCAGTACGCGCCCGGCAACTCGCACGACTCCAGCTCCGTGTGCAGCTCCAGCACCTGGTCCGGCGGCACGTTCATGGCACGCAGCTCGTGGAAGATCTGCCACTCCGGATGCGGCGTACCCGGCGCCGAACGCCGGATCAGCTGCTGCTCCGAGCCGTCCTGCGCCCGGAACCGCAGCACCGCCTGATAACCGGGGCCGACCGTGGGCTGCGCCTGCGGCGGATACCCGTACCCCGGAGGCTGCTGCCCCGCCATCGCACCCGGCGGCATCGGCTGCGGGACACCGGCCGGCGGCATCCCGGGAACCCCGGGCGCTCCGAGCCCGACGGGCGCCGGGGGCGGCATGGGCACGCCGGGCCCCTGGGGCGCGAACGGCGCGCCGGACGGGGGCGGTGGCGGGGGCGGGGGCGCGCCCGGGCCGCCCACCGGGGGCGCGGCCAGCACGGTCTCCGCGTGATGCACCGGCCCACGCCCGCCCCCGGAGACACCACCCTGCGGGCCGGGAGCGGCCGGAGCACCCGGCGGCTGGGGACCGGGAGCGCCCGGAGGCTGCGGCGCGCCGGGAGCCGGCGGCATGCCCGGGGCGCCGGGAGCGGCGGGAGGCGGCGGCGCGCCCCCTCCCATCCGGCCCGGATCGGCCAGCATCGTGGCCGCGTGGTGCACGTTCCCCGGAGGCGTACCGCCCGCCGCACCCGGCGGACTGGGGGCCTCCGGACCCGCCGGGCCCTCCGGCCCGTCAGGACCGAGCGCCGACACGAGCTGCGTCGGCACGTACCCGCCCGCGGCCGCACCCGGCGCGGGCGCGGCCCCCGGCCGTGCGCCCGGCGCTCCGGGCGCGCCCGGCGGAGGAGGCGGCGCGCCCGCCCCACCGCGCGCCCTGCGCGGCGGCGGCGCGGCCTTGCTCGTCGCGGCGTCCGCGATCTCCCCGGCGTTCGGCGGGAGGGTCCGCCCCGGAGCACCGGGACCGGCCGGCGGCCGCGGCGCGTTCGGGTCCGCGCCCGGCGCGGGCGGATAACCGTACGACGGCACACCGGGAGGCGGGGTACCAGGAGCCGCGGCCTCCGGATAGCCGTACGACGGCGCACCCGGCACACCCTGCGGAGGCGGCGGAGGCGAGCTGCTCTGCGGGACACCCGGCGCGGCATCCCGCACGCCCGGCGCGAAGCCCTGCCGCTCCGGCGCGTTCGAGTCGTCGAGCGCCGGCGCGAACGCCGTGGCCGGCAACTGGCTGCCCCCCGACATCAGCGCCGTCTTGGCATCCGCTGTGGCCGGAGGTGCCGGCGGACCGCCGTCGGAGTCGCTCAACGGCGGCGCGAACACCGTCGCCGGCAGCGGTACCGAACGGTCCTCGCCGGCATCGCCGTTCGTGTCCGTCCCGGCCCACGGAGTGGCCCCGTCCGGCACCTCCGGCGCGCCGGACGCACCCCGCGCCCCGGCAGCCGGCCACGACGCACCGCCCTCCGGAGCGGCGGCCCCCGCCGGCGCCCCGGCCCGCGTCTCCGCCGGCCCCCCGGAAGCCGCACCGGCACCGGAATCCGCACCCTCGGCCGCGCCCGCGCGCCGATCCGGTATCCCCAGCTTGTCCGCCGCCTCCTGCAACCACTCCGGCGGACTCAACAGGAACGACGTCTGGTTCAGGTCCACCCGCGCCGCCGGCGCCGGCACCGCGTCCTCGACCTCGTCCTCACGGCCGTACTCCTCCTCGTACCGGCGGATCACCTCACCCACCGGCAGCGCGGGCCACAACGTCGCCTCGCCACTGTCCCGGGCGATCACCAGCCGCTGCCCGCCCGCGTCCGACCGCGGCCCCTCCGCCCGGTCCTCGCCCCACACCACGAAGCCCAGCCCGAACTCCCGCACCCGCACCTCACGGTGCTGGTACGCCGGCACGTCCCCGTTGATCCACTCCTCGGCGCGCTCCTGCGCCTGTGCGAACGTCACCACAGCCCAGCTCACTCCCCCACCGGCACGTCGGAAGAGACGTCCACGGCCCGCGCGAAACCGCCGTCCACCATCAGGTTCGCCACCGTCTCCAACTCCGGCGGATTACCCGCCAGCCGCGACAGAAAGGCGTCGAAGTCCTCACCACAAGGCAGCAACAACCGCTCCACCCGCTCGGCCGGGGGACACGACGGATCCACGTCCCGCGCGTCGTCGTACGCGCAGAACCACACCGAACCCGCCCGCTCACCCTTCACCTTCACCGCCAGCAACCCACCCTGCACGAAGGACACCCCGAGGTAATCCTTCGTCAGATGGTCACGCAAACACTTGTTCACATACACCAGGTCATTGACCGCGGCCTCGTCCCGCACCGTGAAGAACGGCTGGTCCAGCAGCAGCCCCAACTCCGCGTCGAGCGCCGCGCCCACCGGCGCACACCCGCCCGCCGCCTTCAGGAAGGAACGGTAGGCACCCGGCAGCCGGAAGCCCAGATCCTCCTCCACCCCCTGCACCTGCTGCTCCGACACCGCCACACCCGACTTCGGCAGCCCGAAATGAGCCGGACGGGTCTCCTGCAACGGCCGCGTCCCACGCTTGCCGTGGTCCACCCCCGACGTCGCCACACCACCGTGATGCCGCAGCAACGCCTTCACCTCGACCGGAACCAGCTCCAGCCGCCGCGAGCCCACCACGTGATGCCACGTCCACCCGTGCGGCGTCGCCACATCCGGCACCGTGTCCCACAACTCGTGCCCCGACGCCGCCAGCGCCGCGTTCGCCGACACATAGTCCGTCAGCCGCAACTCGTCCACGCCGAAACCCTCCGGCGGATCGGCGATCTGGGCCGCCGCACGCGCGTACGCCGAGAAATCCGGGTAACCGCGCTCGTCGACACGTACCCCTCTCGGGTGACGTGCCGCCCGGACCGGATCCGGGAAGTGCACGACCTGCCCGGCGTAGGCGGCGTTCGGCGGCACGGCTTGTCCCCCGGCCTGACGGCTGGGCGGTGCCCCCACCCCGAGCCGACCTGTCGTCATGGCGGTTGCCCCCTGCGGCGTTGTCTCGGGCCTGTACGGCGGTGTCGATCGCGGATGGCGACAGCCTATGCGGTACACCGGCACCGGTCACCGGGCCTCCGCTTCCGTGACCAGCCGTCACCCCGCCGTGACAGCCCGCCCAAACCCGGGCGTGTCGCGCCGCCCCAGCTTCCGCAGCAGCCACGCGATTTGGCACTCTGTCTCCTTCGGGGGACACCCGGGGAGGGGATGAAGACCATGAACGCCACACAGACCGGAGGCGGTGACGTGCGGGTCGGTGACCCCCGCATCGGCTGGAGCAGCACCGACCGACCCGCCGCCCCCACCCTGCAGCACCGCCGCGACGGCATCCTGCCCACCGTCGCCGCCGCCCTCTCCGTCCACGGCGCCACCCTCACCGGCACCGCCGCCCGCGGCGACCAGCCGCCACCCCTGCACCACCTCGTCCAGGACTTCCTCGACACCCTCCCCAGCGCCCAGCGCGACCGCTTCACCGGCCGCTGCGCCGAGACCATCCTCATCTCCCGGCACATCGCCGCCGCCGACGCCACCCGCAGCAGACGCGCCGCGCGCAGACCCATGACCAACGGCGAAGCCCGCAAAGCCCTCAAGCAGGCCAAACTCACCGCCCGCCGCATACGCGAGGACGGCGACCCGCTGCACGGCAGCTTCGCGCCCCCCTGCCGCGCCTGCACCGCCCTCAGCGCCCACTTCGGCGTCCGCATCGTCGATCCGGCCCCCGGCCGCGCCTGACCGCGAGGCACACGGCACCACCAGCACCACCAGCACCACCAGCACCACCAGCACCACCAGCACGACGAACGAAGGGCCGATGCACGCCGACCGCTCCACCACCCGCTTCCCCGTACCCGTCGACGCCGCCCTGCGCGCCGCCGGCTGGCTCCCCGGACGCTGGGACATAAAGCAGGCCGAATACTGGGCCGACGCCCTGCGCGAGCACACCTCACCCGCCGGACACCGGCACACCGTCTTCCCCGCGGCCGTCGAGGCCTGGGCCGAATTCGGCGGCCTCCACATCCGCCCCACCGGCCCCGGCCGCCAGATCGCCCCCGCCACCCTCCACCTCGACCCGCTGCACGGCCTCCACCACGCCCGCACCCTCGGCGACCTCGGCCGCGCCCTCGACACCGAGGTCTGCCCCCTCGGCGAGGAGACCGACACCCACGCCGTCCTCGCCATCGACGCCCAGGGCCGCGTCTACACCCTCGACCACACCGGCGACTGGTACGTCGGCCCCGACATCGACCAAGCCCTCGCCACCCTCGTCGCCGGCGTCGAACCCGTACGCCTCACCGTCGGCTGAACCCGCCCCCACACCCCGCTACGCCGCCGGAATCACCGCCGACACCCGGAAACCACCCGCGTCCGTCGGCCCCGAAACGAACACCCCGCCCAGCGCCACGACCCGCTCCCGCATCCCGAGCAGACCATTGCCCCCGGACGGCAACCCCACCGCCGCCGCGGACGCCGACTCCGGCGGCGGTCCGTTCTCCACCTGCATCGCGATCTCCGACACCCGGTGCGCAAGCCGCACATGCGTCTTCGCACCCGCCGCGTGCTTGTGGACGTTGGTCAACGCCTCCTGCACCACCCGGAACGCCGTCTGCTCGATCACCGGCGCATACGACCGCACATCCCCCTCGACCGACAGATCCACCGCCATCCCCGCCGCCGCCGACTGCCCGACCAACTCGTCCAGCTCGGACAGACACGGCCCCTCCTCGTCCGCCATCCGCGCAGCGACCCTCGCGGCGGCCACATCCGCGGCGGCCAGCTGCACCCGCGCGGCCCGCCGCTCCACCCCCTCCCCCGCCCGCAGCACCCCGAGCATCTCCCGCAACTCCGTCAACGCCTGCCGGCCCATGTCGCCCACCAGCACCGCGTTCCGCACGGCCTTCTCAGGATCCTTCCGCGCCACCGCCTGCAACGCCGCCGCGTGCACCACCATCAGACTCACCCGGTGCGCGACGACGTCATGCATCTCCCGCGCGATCCGCGTCCGCTCCTCGCCCCGAGCCCACTCGGCCCGCTCCTCCGCCCGCTCGGCCAGCAACTGCAGCTCACGCTCCAGACTGTCCGCCCGCTCCCGCAGACTCTCCATCAGCCGACGCCGGGCACCCACGTACAACCCGAGCAGGAGCGGCGGAGCGGTCAGCCCGAGGGACGTCGTGATGGACGCGAACGGCACGAACCAGTCCCCGAGGGTCAAAGCCCCGCTGTCCATGCCCTGCCGCACCCGCACGAACGTCACGATCATCATCCCGACCAGCGACATCCCCGCCAGCGCCACGATGATCCGCCGCGGCAGCTCGGCCGCGGCCAGCGTGTACAGCCCGACGACACCCATCAGGAAACCCATCTGGGCCGGCGTGATCGCGATCGACACCAGGACGACGGCGATCGGCCACTTCCGCCGCAACACCAGCACCGAACCGGCCAGCAGACCGAACACCATCCCCAGCGACACCGGGATCCCCGCGTCCCGGGCGAACGGGACACCCTCCGCCGCGCACTCCACGGCCGACACCAGCGCCAGACTCCCGTCCAGCACGGCACTGCGCCACCTCGCCCACCACCAGGGCCCGGTCAAGGCCCCGGCGTGCTCTTCCCCCGTCGTGGTCATGCACCCAGCCTACGGGCGCCGGCGAAGGCTTTTCCGGTGAGTTTCGCCTACTGGCCAGCTACTACGGCTGCCTCCGAGTCGCCGTACTCAAGAGCGCCGACCTACACCGTCGCATCGAAGGCTGGTGGTACGGCATAGTAGGAGGCGCCACTCGACGAACTGACTAAATGTCCGTTTTTCGAGTTTCATCCCCCGTGGTGTAATTGGCAGCACTGTGGCTTTTGGTGCCATCTGTCCGGGTTCGAGTCCTGGCGGGGGAGCAATACTCGGTTCGGGTCCTGACTGTGGTGAACGCACCGTCAGGGCCCGCTCTCGTCTCCCCCGAGAAACGCCCCGGTATCCTGCGGATGTCCCCACCATCCAAAGCCGAAGGGCAACCCCGTGAGCGCCATTCGCCCGGCAGCCGTCGTCGTTCTCGCAGCGGGTGAGGGCACCCGTATGAAGTCGGCCACGCCGAAGGTCCTGCACGAGATCTGTGGCCGCAGCCTGGTCGGGCATGTGCTGGCCGCAGCCCGTGAGTTGAAGCCCGAGAACCTGGTCGTCGTCGTGGGCCACGCCCGGGAGCAGGTCGCCGCGCACCTCGGCGGGATCGACCCCGCGGTGCGGACCGCCGTGCAGGCCGAGCAGAACGGCACGGGGCACGCCGTCCGCATGGGCCTGGAGGAGCTGGGCGGCGGGGTGAGCGGGACCGTGGTCGTCGTCTGCGGAGACACCCCCCTGCTCACCGGCGAGACGCTGCGGCAGCTCGCCGAGACCCACCGCGGCGACGGCAACGCCGTGACCGTGCTGACGGCCGAGGTGCCGGACGCCACCGGATACGGGCGGATCGTGCGCGACGACGCCTCGGGCGCCGTCACCGCGATCGTCGAGCACAAGGACGCCACCGCCGGCCAGCGGGCGATCCGCGAGATCAACTCGGGTGTGTTCGCGTTCGACGGGCAGTTGCTCGCCGACGCCCTGAAGAAGGTGCGCACCGACAACAGCCAGGGCGAGGAGTACCTGACCGACGTCCTCGGGATACTGCGGGAGGCCGGGCACCGGGTGGGCGCCTCGGTGGCCGCCGATCACCGGGAGATCGCCGGGATCAACAACCGGGTGCAGCTCGCCGAGGCCCGCCGGATCCTGAACGACCGGCTGCTGGAGCGGGCCATGCTGGACGGTGTGACGGTGGTCGATCCGGCCACCACGTGGGTCGACGTGACCGTGTCGTTCGAGCGGGACGCCGTGGTGCACCCGGGGACGCAGTTGCAGGGTTCGACGCATCTGGGTGAGGGCGCGGAGGTCGGGCCGAACTGCCGGCTGAAGGACACCCAGGTGGGGGCCGGGGCGCGGGTGGACAACACGGTGGCCGACGGCGCCCAGGTGGGTCCGCAGGCGTCGGTGGGGCCGTACGCGTATCTGCGGCCGGGTACCCGGCTCGGGTCGAAGGCGAAGGTCGGGACCTATGTGGAGACGAAGAACGCCTCGATCGGTGAGGGGACGAAGGTTCCGCATCTGTCGTACGTCGGTGACGCGACCATCGGTGAGTACACGAACATCGGTGCGGCGAGCGTGTTCGTGAACTACGACGGTCAGGAGAAGCACCACACGACGGTCGGCTCGCACTGTCGTACGGGTTCCGACAACATGTTTGTGGCGCCTGTCACGGTCGGGGATGGTTCGTACACCGCCGCCGGGTCCGTGATCACGAAGGATGTGCCGCCCGGTTCGCTGGCCGTGGCCCGTGGTCAGCAGCGGAATATCGAGGGCTGGGTGGCGCGCAAGCGTCCGGGAAGCGCGGCGGCGAAGGCGGCCGAGACGGCGTCCCGGCGGGGCGAGAGCGAGGACTGACCGGAAACGCGTGCGCCGAACTCGGCGTACCGTGATAAGTGCACACCCGCACCCCACCAGCTGATTCGGCCTCTCATGCCCAGCCGAGAGGTCGCTGGAGACTCAGCTGAGACACCTCTGAGGAGACAGTGCTGTGACCGGGATCAAGACGACCGGCGAGAAGAAGATGATGTTCTTCTCCGGCCGCGCCCACCCCGAGCTTGCCGAGGAGGTCGCCCAGCAGCTGGGTGTCGGGGTCGTCCCGACGAAGGCCTTCGACTTCGCCAACGGCGAGATCTATGTGCGGTACCAGGAGTCGGCGCGTGGTGCCGACTGCTTCGTGATCCAGAGCCACACGGCTCCGATCAACCAGTGGATCATGGAGCAGTTGATCATGATCGATGCGCTGAAGCGCGCGTCGGCCCGTTCGATCACCGTGATCGTGCCGTTCTACGGTTACGCGCGGCAGGACAAGAAGCACCGTGGTCGTGAACCGATCTCGGCGCGTCTGATCGCGGACCTGATGAAGACGGCGGGTGCGGACCGGATCCTGACGGTGGATCTGCACACGGACCAGATCCAGGGCTTCTTCGACGGTCCGGTGGACCATCTGTTCGCGCTGCCGCTGCTGGCGGACTACGTGGGTCGGAAGGTGGACCGGGCCAAGCTGACGGTCGTGTCGCCGGACGCCGGGCGGGTGCGGGTGGCCGACCGCTGGTGCGACCGGTTGGGTGCGCCGCTGGCCATCGTGCACAAGCGGCGGGACAAGGACGTGGCGAACCAGGTGACCGTCCACGAGGTCGTGGGTGAGGTCAAGGGCCGGGTGTGCGTCCTGGTCGACGACATGATCGACACGGGTGGCACGATCTGTGCGGCGGCGGACGCGTTGTTCGCGCATGGTGCGGAGGACGTCATCGTGACGGCGACGCACGGTGTGCTGTCGGGTCCGGCGGCCGACCGGCTGAAGAACTCGCGGGTGAGTGAGTTCGTGTTCACGAACACGCTGCCGACGCCGGGTGAGCTGGGCGGGGACCTGGACAAGATCACGGTGCTGTCGATCGCGCCGACGATCGCGAGTGCGGTGCGTGAGGTGTTCGAGGACGGTTCGGTGACGAGCCTCTTCGACGAGCAGTGAGGTTTCTGCACCGGCCCTGACCGGGGTTGAAGATCCTTTTGGGTGCGGCCTCCCTCTCCGAGTAGACTGCTGCAGTTGCTCGGCGAGGGAGGCCGTACGCCGTTTCTGACGGGGTTCGGCTGTCCGTTATCGACGCGCTCTTCGTAGCAGGCCGTTCGTGGCCGGGTGACCACGTCCGTCCCAGTTTTCTACGAGGAGTGATCCGTATGTCCGAGGTCAAGATCTCCGCCGAGACCCGTACCGAGTTCGGCAAGGGCGCCGCCCGCCGTATCCGCCGTGACGCGAAGGTCCCCGGTGTGCTGTACGGCCACGGTTCCGACCCGCTGCACCTGACGCTTCCGGGCCACGACCTGCTGCTGGCGCTGCGTACGCCGAACGTCCTGATCTCCCTGGACATCGACGGCAAGAGCAACGAGCTGGCGATCCCGAAGTCCGTGCAGCGTGACCCGATCAAGGGCTTCCTGGAGCACGTCGACCTGCTGCTGGTCAAGCGCGGCGAGAAGGTCACGGTCGAGATCCCGGTGCACACCGAGGGCGAGCTGGCGCCGGGCGGCAACCTGCTCGAGCACGTGCTGAACGCGCTGCCGGTCGAGGCCGAGGCCACGCACATCCCCGAGTCCGTGACGGTGTCCGTGGAGGGTCTGGAGGCCGGCGCCTCCGTCCTCGCCAAGGACATCACGCTCCCGAACGGCACCACGCTGGCCGTCGAGGAGGACGCGGTCGTCCTGCAGGTGCTGGCCGCGCAGGCCGAGGAGGCCGCGGGCGAGGAGACCGAGGGCGAAGAGGCCGCCGAGGCCTGATCCCCCAGGTCCCGGCGCTGGTCGTTTTCCCGGCGCCGGTCGTTTTCGCCAGCCGCTGTCCCTGTACGGGGGCAGCGGCTGGCGCATATCAAGGAGACATGGACGTGACCACCCCCGCAGGCGCCCCCTGGCTGATCGTCGGCCTGGGTAATCCCGGTCCCGAGTACGCGATGAACCGGCACAACGTCGGCTTCATGGTGGCCGATCTGCTGGCGGAGCGGATCGGGGGGAGGTTCAAGCGGGCCGGCAAGGCCCAGGCGCAGGTCGTGGAGGGGCGGATCGGGGCGCCGGGTCCGGACAGCCGGCGGGTGGTGCTCGCCAAGCCGATGTCGTACATGAACCTGTCCGGTGGGCCGGTGAACGCCCTGCGGGACTTCTACAAGGTGCCGGTGGCGAACATCGTGGCGGTGCACGACGAGCTGGACATCGACTACGGGGTGCTGCGGCTGAAGCTGGGGGGCGGCGACAACGGGCACAACGGGCTGAAGTCGATGACGAAGGCGATGGGTCCTGACTACCACCGGGTGCGGTTCGGGATCGGCCGGCCGCCGGGGCGGATGCAGGTCGCGGACTTCGTGCTGAAGGACTTCGCGTCGGCGGAGCGCAAGGAGCTGGACTACTTGGTGGACCGGGCGGCGGACTCGGTGGAGTGTCTGGTGACGGAGGGGCTGGAGCGGGCGCAGAGCGCTTACAACTCCTGACTTGTCCTGGCATAGGACCCACTGGAGTTGACCGGTCGTGCGGGTATGGCCAATGATCCCGGCCATGCCTGCCACTGCCACCACCGCTCGCCGGGCCCCCGTGATCGCGCTGCGGTTCGGGCGGGTCCTGGTGATGGGTGCGGTCGCCGCGCTGATCCTGTTCGCCGGGGTGTGGGGTTCCTGGGGGACCGCGCAGCACGTGATGCTGACCAAGGGGCGGGAGCGGGGGACGATCAGGGTCACCGCCTGCGATGCGAACACCTGCTCGGGGCCGTTCGCTCCGGTGTCTCAGGGGGCGAGCCCGCGCGGGCGGGTGGTGATCGACCGGTCGGTGGCGGTGCGCAAGGGGCGGACGTACGACGTGGTGGTGAAGCCCGGTACCGGTGAGGTGGTGCGGTCGGGGCCCGCCGGGGTGCTCTTCGCGTGGATTCCGCTGGGCGGCGCGCTGCTGCTGGCGTCGGTGGTGGTGGCCGGGGGGCTGCGGCTGACGCGGCTGGCGTGGGTGCTGGGCGGTTCGGGGATCGCGCTGCTGACGGCGGCTTTCTTCGCGGTGCAGTGATCCCGCCGTTCGCACGGGAAGTGCCCCCGGGGTGCGGCCCCGGGGGCACAGCCGTGCCGAGAACGGTCAGCCGGTGTTGCGGAGGCCCGCCGCCACTCCGTTGACGGTGAGCAGCAGGGCGCGGGCGAGCAGCGGGTCGGGTTCGGTTCCGGCGGCGGCCGCGTCGCGCTGGCGCTTGAGGAGGGTGACCTGGAGGTAGGAGATGGGATCCAGGTAGGCGTCGCGGATGGTGAAGGTCTGCCGGAGGGCGGGCTGGGCGTCGAGCAGTTCGCTCTCCCCGGTGACCTTGAGGACCTCGGCGACGGTCAGGTCGTGTTCGGCCCGGATGGTGTCGAAGACGTGCTTGAGGTGGTCGGGGACGAGGGTGTCGACGTAGTGCTGGGCGATGCGCAGGTCGGTCTTCGCGAGGGTCATCTCGACGTTGGAGATGAAGTTGCGGAAGAAGTGCCACTGTTCGTGCATCTCGTCGAGCACGCCCTCTCCTCCCGATGTTGCGGTCAGGCCGGCCTCGCGCAGGGCCTTGAGTCCGGAGCCGACGCCGAACCAGCCGGGGACGATCTGGCGGGACTGGGTCCAGCCGAACACCCAGGGGATGGCGCGCAGGCCGTCGAGCGAGACCCCGGAGCCGGGGCGGCGGGAGGGGCGGGAGCCCAGGTGCAGGTCGGCGAGCTGGTCCACCGGCGTCGACGCGAGGAAGTACGTCGGCAGGTCCGGGTCCTCGACGAGTCGGCGGTAGGCGGCGTGGGCGGCGTCCGAGACGACGTCCATGGCGGCGTCCCAGCGGGCGAGGGCCTCGTCGGACTGGCGGGGGGCGGTGTGCAGGGCGGAGGCCTGGAGGGTGGCGGCGACGGTCAGTTCCAGGTTCTCCCTGGCCAGGGAGGGGATGAGGTACTTGTCGGAGATGACCTCGCCCTGTTCGGTGACCTTGATCTCGCCTTCCAGGGTGCCCCAGGGCTGGGCGAGGATGGCGTCGTGGGAGGGGCCGCCGCCGCGGCCGACGGTGCCGCCGCGGCCGTGGAAGAGGCGGAGGCGGACGCCGTAGCGGTGGGCGACGTCGCGCAGCCGGCGCTGGGCGCGGTGGATCTCCCACTGGCTGGTGGTGATGCCGCCGAACTTTGAGGAGTCGGAGTAGCCGAGCATGACCTCCTGGACGTCGCCGCGCAGCGCGACCAGGCGCCGGTAGGACGGGTCGGAGAGCATGTCCTCGAGGATGGTGTCGGCGGCGCGCAGTTCGTCGGTGGTCTCCAGGAGGGGGACGATGCCGATCTTGGCCCAGCCGGCGTGCAGGTCCAGCAGGCCGGCCTCGCGGGCGAGGACGGCGGCGGCGAAGACGTCGTCGGCGCCCTGGCACATGGAGATGATGTAGGACTCGATGACCTCGGGGCCGAAGACTTCGAGGGCCTTCTTGACGGTCTGGAAGACGCCGAGGGTCTTGGCGGCGGCCGCGTCGACGGGGGCGGGGGTGGGGGCCAGTGGCCTCCTGGAGCGCAGTTCCTTGGCGAGGAGCCTGCCGCGGTAGTCGCGGGGCATGTCGGCGTAGCGCCAGGATTCCTCGCCGAGGCGGTCGAAGAGCTGGCCGAGGGCGTGGTGGTGGGCGTCGGCGTGTTCGCGTACGTCGAGGGTGGCGAGCTGGAGGCCGAAGGCGGCCAGGGTGCGGATGGTGCGGTTGAGGCGGCCGTCGGCGAAGAGGGCGCCGCGGTGCTCGCGCAGGGAGGTCTGGATGATCCGCAGGTCCTGGAGCAGTTCGGCGGTGCCCAGGTAGTCGCGGCCGGTCTCGTGGGCGGTGCCCTTGGCGAGGCGCTGCTTGGTGTTCTCCAGCTTCTGCCGGATGCAGGTGGCCTTCAGCCGGTAGGGCTCCTCGGCGTTGAGGCGCTTGTAGCGGGGGCTGATCTCGGGCAGGAGGTCGAGGTCGGCCTTGAGGGATTCGAGGAGTTCTTCGGTGGCGCCGGTGTAGCGGATGGAGTTGGACAGGAAGCCGCGCAGTTCGTCGATCATCTGCAGGGCGTCGTTGATGCCGTGTTCGTGCTGGAGGATGAGGACGTCCCAGGTGACCTGGGGGGTGACGTTGGGGTTGCCGTCGCGGTCGCCGCCGATCCAGGTGCCGAAGGTGAGGGGGCGGGTGGTGTCGGGGAGCTTGACGCCGACCCGTTCGAGTTCGGCGGTGAGGTCCTCGAGGACGTCGCCGACGGCGTCGGCGTGGAGTTCGTCGAGGTAGTAGATGGCGTTGCGGGCCTCGTCGGCGGGTTCGGGGCGCACGACGCGCAGTTCGTCGGTCTGCCAGACGAGGTCGATGTTCTCGGCCAGCCGGGTGTCGTGGCGGCGGCGGTCGGACTCGATGACCGGGGTGTCGAG
Organism: Streptomyces sp. NPDC006739; assembly: GCF_042869815.1. NCBI lineage: Bacteria > Bacillati > Actinomycetota > Actinomycetes > Kitasatosporales > Streptomycetaceae > Streptomyces > Streptomyces sp. NPDC006739. The sequence continues at coordinate 103,952 of NZ_JBIAGM010000017.1, read as the reverse complement.
GAGGGCGGCGACGCGCCGGAGCTTGTTGAGGACGGAGCGGCGGGCGGCCTCGGTGGGGTGGGCGGTGAAGACCGGGCGGACGTTGAGGTGCTCGACCCGCTGGCGCAGGTGCTCGGGGTCGGCGTCCTTGAGGCGGTCGGCGGTGCGGGCGAGGAGGCCGCCCTCGGCGGCGCGGCGGGCGCGCAGTTCGCGGCCGCGGTGCACCTGTTCGGTGACGTTGGCGAGGTGGAAGTAGGTGGAGAAGGCGCGGACCAGCTTGGCCGCGGTCTCCAGTTCGATGCCACGCAGCAGTTCGGCGGCGGCCTCGCCGTCCTCGCGGGTGAGGCGGCGGACCTTCTCGACGAGTTCGAGCAGCTCGGGCCCTTCCTGCCGGACGAGGGTCTCGCCCAGGAGGTCACCCAGTCGGCGGATGTCGGCGCGCAGCTCGCTGCTGGTTGTCGTGGTGCGCGTGGTCAGGTCGTCGGCACTGCTCACAGGTGCGGCTCCTTGCAGTGTTGAAGCTCGTCCGGGAGGGAACCCGGGGTGTCCGGCCGGCGTGCGGCGGATGCCGCATACGGGCCGGATCGTCCGGGAAGGAATCTGAGCGGACCGCGCTGTCCGACCGACTCCCAGGATAGGTGGCGACGCGGACGCGCTGGTTCTCGGGCTCTTGCCGCCGGACGACGCGCTGCCATACTTACGACGCCGTAGGTTACGGAACCGTAGGGAAATACCGCTGGAGTCCCGTTCGGTCCCGGCGGCCCGGCATCTGCCCAGACCCTCGACCCCACAGGGGACGCGCATGAACTCTGGTTCCGATGTGATCGAAGACGCCAGGAAGGCTCCCGACGGTCAAGCTCCCTCCGCCACGCTGGGCGGTGAGCAGAAGCGTTCGATCGAGCAGATCACGCTGCTCCTCTTCATCACCGTGCCCTTCCTGGCGCTGCTGGCGGCGGTGCCGCTGGCGTGGGGCTGGGGGGTGAGCTGGCTCGACCTGGGCCTGCTGGTGTTCTTCTACTTCCTGGGGTGCCACGGCATCACGATCGGTTTCCACCGGTACTTCACGCACGGTTCGTTCAAGGCGAAGCGGCCGTTGCGGATCGCTCTGGCGATCATGGGCTCGATGGCGGTGGAGGGGCCGCTGGTGCGCTGGGTGGCCGATCACCGCAAGCATCACAAGTTCTCCGACGCGGAGGGGGACCCGCATTCGCCGTGGCGGTTCGGGGAGACCGTGCCGGCGCTGATGAAGGGCCTGTGGTGGGCCCACATCGCCTGGATGTTCGACGAGGAGCAGACTCCGCAGGACAAGTACGCGCCCGATCTGATCAGGGATCCTGCCATCCGGGCGATCTCCCGGCAGTTCGTGCTGTGGACGGCGCTGTCGCTGGCGCTGCCGCCGGTGATCGGCGGTCTGGCCACGATGTCCTGGTGGGGGGCGTTCACCGGGTTCTTCTGGGGGTCACTCGTCCGGGTGGCTTTGTTGCACCATGTGACGTGGTCGATCAACTCGATCTGCCATGCGGTGGGCAAGCGGCCGTTCAAGTCGCGTGACCGTTCGGGGAACGTGTGGTGGCTGGCGGTGCTGTCGTGCGGCGAGTCCTGGCACAACCTGCATCACGCGGACCCGACCTCGGCGCGGCACGGGGTGATGCGCGGGCAGGTGGACTCCTCGGCGCGGTTCATCCGCGTCTTCGAGAAGTTCGGGTGGGCGTACGACGTGCGCTGGCCGTCACGCTCGCGTATCGATTCGCGTCGTAACACCGGGGAAGACGGCTCTCGGCGCCGGAAGGAGACGGCCGAGGCGGCATGATTGACGCCGTGGCGACCGATCCCAGCAGCACCCCGAGCAATGAGAAGCCGCGGCGCGTGCGTCGCACCCGGATGACCGGTGCGGAGCGTCGCCAGCAGCTGCTGGAGATCGGTCGCACCCTCTTCGCGGAGCGGGGTTTCGAGGGCACGTCGGTGGAGGAGATCGCGGCGAAGGCCGGGGTGTCCAAGCCGGTGGTGTACGAGCACTTCGGCGGCAAGGAGGGGCTGTACGCGGTGGTGGTGGACCGCGAGATGCGGCGGCTGCTGGACATGGTGACCGGTTCGCTGACGGCCGGCCATCCGCGGGAGCTGTGCGAGCAGGCGGCCTTCGCCCTGCTGGACTACATCGAGGAGTACACGGACGGGTTCCGCATCCTGGTCCGCGACTCCCCCATTCCCCAGTCGACGGGTACCTTCGCCTCGCTGATCTCCGACATCGCCACCCAGGTGGAGGACATCCTGGGCCGCGAGTTCAAGTCCCGCGGCTTCGACCCGAAGCTGGCCCCGCTCTACGCCCAGGCCCTGGTCGGCATGGTCGCGCTGACCGGCCAGTGGTGGCTGGACGTGCGCCGCCCGAGGAAGGCGGAGGTGGCCGCCCACCTGGTGAACCTGGCGTGGCACGGCCTGGACGGGCTGGAGCCGAAGCCGCGGCTGATCGGGCACCGGAAGAGCTGAGATCGCCGGAACGGGTGAAACCCGGGAATCGACGGATTGTTCTTGTTGGGACGTTGTCGGCATGACTCGGATCGCCATCTCAGCCGCCCGCTCCCAGCTCGGCGACCTCGTGCGCCGCGCCGCGTACCACCGCGAGACGATCGCGCTCACCGACCATGGCCATGCTGCCGCGCTCCTCGTCTCACCGCAGGTGCTGGAGGACCTGGAGGACGCCCTGGCCGTCGCCGATGACCTGCGGCGCAAGGCGGAGGGAACGCTGGGTGAGGGCATCCCGCACGAGGAAGTCGGACGCATGCTCGGGCTGCGCCCGTGACCTGGGCGCCGTAGGCCTCGATGTCCGGCACCCGTCTGGTGTCACTCCTCCTTCCGGGCCACCGCGAACAGTCGGCGGAAGGGCAGGACCGTGCCGTACGGGGCGCTCGGGTAGGCCGTTCGCAGCAGGTCCCGGTACTCCGTCACGAACGTGTCGCGGGCCTCGGGGTCGTCGGCGAGGGCGGTGAGGGCGGGGCGCAGGCCGGTGCCCTTCACCCAGTCGAGGACGGGGTCCTCGCCGGCGAGGACGTGGAAGTACGTCGTCTCCCACACGTCGGCCGCGCAGCCGAGGCGGGTCAGCCGGTCGAGGTAGACGCCGGGGGTGTGCACGGAGTCCTCGGCGCGCAGGACGCCGGCGAGGCGGGATTTCCAGCGGTCGGTTGCGGCGAGTTCGCGCATCAGGGCGTGCAGGGGTGCGTCGAGGTTGTTGGGGACCTGGAAGGCGAAGGTGCCGCCGGGGGTGAGGGCGTCGAGCCAGGCGGAGAAGGCGTCGAGGTGTCCCGGGATCCAGTGCAGGGCGGCGTTGGAGACGATCAGGTCGTACGGCCGTGAGGGCGTCCAGGTGCGCAGGTCGGCGTGGCGGAAGTCGAGGCGTCCGCCGCCCGGGGTGGGCCCGCCGTGCTCGACGGCGGCCTTGTCGAGCATCTCGGCAGAGTTGTCGTACCCGGTGATCTCGGCGGTGGGCCAGCGGTCGGCGAGCAGGACGGTGACGTTGCCGGGGCCGCAGCCGAGGTCGGCGATGCGGGGCCGGTCGGCGGGCAGGTCGGGGACGCGGGCCAGCAGGTCGGCGAAGGGGCGGGCGCGGTGGCCGGCGTGGCGCAGGTACTGGGCGGGGTCCCAGGAGGGGCCGGTCGGGTGAGGGGTCATGGGCGTCACCTTCCCAGAAAATTTATCTCGACGTCAAGAGATATTGAATCGAGAAACTCGACATCAAGAGACTTCACATCGACACAACCACTACACTGATCGTCATGGAGGACGAGGTCGATCGGCTGGTCGCTGCGTGGCGCCGGGAGCGCCCGGACCTCGACGTGGAGCCGCTGGAAGTACTCAGCCGGGTCAGCAGACTGGCCCGGCACCTGGACCGGGCGCGCCGGCTGGCCTTCGCCGAGCACCAGCTGGAGCCGTGGGAGTTCGACGTGCTGACCGCGCTCAGGCGCGCCGGAACGCCGTACCAGCTCTCCCCCGGTCAGTTGCTGACCCAGACCCTGGTCACCTCCGGCACGATGACGAACCGGATCGACCGGCTGGCGAAGAAGGGCCTGGTCGAACGGCTGCCCGACCCCAGCGACCGGCGGGGCGTGCTGGTCCGGCTGACCGAGGTGGGCCGTGACCGCGCCGATGAGGCACTGGCGGGCCTGCTGGAGCAGGAGCGGGCGATCCTCGCGGAACTCACCCGCGCCCAGCGCAGCGAACTGGCCGGCCTGCTACGCCAGTTGACCGCCCCGTTCGACAACATCCCCGGCTAGGTCCACCGGGCCCACCCCGGCGCGCCGCGCGAGCGCCACGGCGGCCAGGGTGGAGTGGACGCCCAGCTTGCCGAGGACGTTCTGCATATGGGTGCGCACGGTGTGGGGGGACAGGAACAGCCGCTCGGCGACGGCCTTGCGCCCCAGACCCGCGACCATGCACCGGAGCACTTCCCGCTCCCTCGGCGTGAGGGACTCCACCAGCCGCTCGCTCTCGGTGCGGTGCTTGCGGGCGGCCGTCAGCTCCTTGAGCACGCCGGTGAGCAGCGCGGGCGGCAGATGCGTCTCGTCGCGCAGCACACCCCGGATCACCGTCAGCAGCCGGGACAGCGAGCAGTCCTTGGCGACCCAGCCCGAGGCGCCGGCCTGCAGGGCGAGCGCGGCCCGCCGGGGGTCGTCCTTCTCGGCGAGCACGACGATCCGTACGCCGGGCTGCGCCGAACGGACGCCGGTCACCAGCGAGATGCCGTCGACCAGGCCCTCCTCGTTGCCCTCGCGCACCGGCACCGCCGCGCGCACCCCGGGCAGCCGGCCGCCCAGGTCGGCGTCGACGAGCAGCACGTCGTAGCGGCGGCCCTCGGCGGCGGCGCGTTCCAGGCAGCGCAGTGCCGCCGGACCGCTGCCGGCCGCGGAGACGTCGACATCGGGCTCGGCGGCCAGGGCGGCGGCGAGCGACTCGGCGAAGATGCGGTGGTCGTCGACGACCAGGACTCGGATGCGAACCACTGAAACCCCCACTGGCCCGGAGAACGACGACCTCGCGGTTACGACACCCCGCGGCTGACGCAACACGCACCGCACGGCCGCCGCCGTGCGAACACTGCTACCCCCACCGCGGGTGCCGTACCCGCCTGTCTCGCCCCCTGATCAGCACCGGCCCCCACCGGTACTGCACATCAGGGTACGGACCAGGGCGGCCGGCGGAAGACTATTTGCAGAACTGGCCGTCCTGCGCGTTTATGGTGTGCCGCATGTTTCGTATTGAGGCGGAAGTCGACAAGGCCCGGCGCGATCTGCTCCGTTCCCGCCTGCGGGACAGCAACACGGCGGCGTCCCCGGTCCTGGCCGCGCTGCGCGGCACCCCCGGCGAACGCGAAGCGCCGCTGCACGTGTGGGCGTTGGACCCGGCCGGGAAGCTGGCGGGCGGCCTGGTCGGCCACACCTGGGCGGCCTGGCTGCACGTGACCTACCTGTGGGTCGACGCCCGCCACCGGGGCGCGGGCCTCGGCTCGCACCTGCTGGCGAAGGCCGAACGCATCGCCCGCACCGAACGGGGCTGCCGCCGCGCCCGCCTGGAGACCTGGGACTTCCAGGCCCCCGACTTCTACCGCAGGCGCGGCTACCAGGTGGTGTGCGTGATCCCCGACTATCCGCCGGGGATCACGGAGTACACGCTGACGAAGACCCTCAGCCGGCCCGCCGCGCCCCCGCGGCCGGTACCGCCTCGAACACGCGGGGCGCGGTGAAGCCCGCCGCGGCGAAGGCCTCCTGAACGGCCTTGGTGATCGTGTCCACGTCCGGGGCCTCGGCCAGGACGATCGCCGAGCCGCCGAAGCCGCCGCCGGTCATGCGGGCGCCCAGGGCGCCGGCCGACAGCGCCGTGTCGACGACCAGGTCCAGCTCCGGGCAGGAGATGCGGAAGTCGTCGCGCAGGGAGGCGTGACCCTCGGTCAGGACCGGGCCGATCGCGCGGGTGTCGCCGGACTCCAGCAGGGCGACGACGCGTTCGACCCGCTGGTCCTCGGTGACCACGTGGCGGACCAGGCGGATCACCTCCTCCTCGTCGCCGAGGCGGGCGAGGGCCGCGTCCAGTTCCCCGTACGGCACGTCCCTGAGCGCGTCCACGCCCAGCAGGGCCGCGCCCTTCTCGCAGCCGGCCCGGCGCTTGCCGTACTCGCCGCCGCTGTGGGCGTGCTTGACCTGGGTGTCGACGACCAGCAGGCGCATGCCCTCGGCCGCCAGGTCGAAGGGGATCTGCTTCTGGGAGAGGTCCCGGGTGTCGAGGAAGAGGGCGTGGCCCTCCTCGCAGCACGCGGACGCCGTCTGGTCCATGATCCCGGTCGGCGCGCCGACGTAGACGTTCTCGGCGCGCTGGCACAGGCGGGCCAGCTGCCAGCGCTGCAGACCGAGGTCGTACAGGTCGTTCAGCGCCAGGGCGACCACGACCTCCACGGCGGCCGAGGACGACAGGCCGGCGCCGGTCGGGACCGTGGAGGCCAGGTGGATGTCGGCGCCGGTGACCGGGTGGCCCGCCTCGCGCAGCGCCCAGACCACGCCCGCCGGGTAGGAGGTCCAGTTCTGGTCGCTCCCGGGTGCGAGGGCGTCCAGCGACAGCTGTACGACACCGCCCTCGATGTCCGAGGAGTGCAGGCGCAGCACGCCGTCCTCGCGGCGCGAGACGGCCGCCGTCGCCACGTGCGGCAGCGCGAACGGCATGACGAAGCCGTCGTTGTAGTCGGTGTGCTCGCCGATCAGGTTGACCCGGCCGGGCGCCGACCAGACGCCCTCCGGCTCGGCGCCGTACAGTTCGACGAAGTCCTCGCGGACCTGCTGTGCCCCCACTACTGCTCCCTTGCGATGTGCTGGGCGAACTCCCAGGCGTCGGCGACGATACCGGCGAGGTCCGCGCGCCGCGGCTGCCAGCCGAGGCGCTCGTGGGCGCTTCGGGCGGACGCGACCAGGACCGCCGGGTCGCCGCCCCGGCGCGGGGCCACCACCTCGGGGATCGGATGGCCGGTGACCTGGCGGACGGTCTCGATGACCTCGCGCACGGAGAAGCCGTTGCCGTTGCCGAGGTTGCAGATGAGGTGCTCGCCCGGCCGGGCGGCCCGCAGCGCGAGGAGATGGGCCTCGGCCAGGTCGGCGACGTGGATGTAGTCGCGCACGCAGGTGCCGTCGGGGGTCGGGTAGTCCTCGCCGAACACCGAGATCGCGTCCCGGCGGCCCTGGGCGACCTGGAGGACCAGCGGGATGAGGTGCGACTCCGGGTCGTGCCGTTCGCCCTGCGCGCCGTAGGCGCCCGCCACGTTGAAGTAGCGCAGGGAGACCGCTCCCAGGCCGTGGGCGGCGGCCTCACCGGTGATCATGTGGTCGACGGCGAGCTTGGAGGCGCCGTAGGGGTTGGTGGGCCTCGTCGGGGCGGTCTCGACGATCGGGACCTCCTCCGGCTCGCCGTAGGTCGCCGCCGTGGAGGAGAAGACCAGCGTGCGCACGCCCGCCTCGCGCATCGCGCCGAGCAGGGCCATGGTGCCGCCGACGTTGTTGTCCCAGTACTTCTCGGGCTTCACCACCGACTCGCCGACCTGCGAGGAGGCGGCGAAGTGCAGGACGCCGTCGTAGGAGGGGTCGAGCCACTTGCCGGCGTCGCGGATGTCGCCCTCGATGAACGTGGCCCCGGCGGGCACGCCCTCGCGGAAGCCGGTCGAGAGGTTGTCGAGGACGGTGACCGTGTGGCCGGCCTCCAGCAGGTGCTGGGCGACCACGCCGCCGACGTACCCGGCGCCGCCGGTGACCAGATACTTCCCGCTCATGAACTCGCTACCTCCCGCAGTCGCTCGGCCGCGAACTCCGGCGGCACGTCGTTGATGAACACGCTCATGCCGGACTCGGAACCCGCGAGGAACTTCAGCTTGCCGGAAGTGCGGCGGACGGTGAAAAGCTCGAGGTGCAGCGCGAAGTCGTCGCGGTGCACGCCGTCGAACTCCTCCAGCGCGCCGAACGGGGCCTGGTGCCAGGCCGCGATGTAGGGCGTCGGAGGCTCACCCTCGCCGAAGATCCGGTCGAAGCGCCTCAAGAGTTCCAGATACACCTGGGGGAACTCTGTGCGCGCGTCCTCGTCGAGGCCGAGCAGGTCGGGCACGCGGCGCTTGGGGTAGAGGTGGACCTCGTACGGCCAGTGGGCGGCGTACGGCACGAAGGCGACCCAGTGTTCACCCTCAAGGACGACCCGCTCCCCGGCGAGTTCCCGCTCCAGGACGGCGTCGAAGAGGTTCTGCCCGCCGGTCGCCTCCTTGTGGGCGGCCAGGGAACGCAGCATCAGTGCGGTGCGGGGGGTGGTGAACGGGTAGGCGTAGATCTGGCCGTGCGGGTGACCCAGGGTCACACCGATCTCCGCACCCCGGTTCTCGAAACAGAAGACCTGCTCGACGGAGGGCAGATGAGACAGCTCCGACGTCCGGTCCGTCCACGCCTCCAGGACGAGCGCCGCCTGCTCCTCGGTGAGGTCGGCGAAGGACGCGTCGTGGTCGGAGGTGAAGCAGACCACCTCGCAGCGGCCGGAGTCGCCGGCCAGCGAGGGGAAACGGTTCTCGAAGACGACGACGTCGTACGACGAGTCCGGGATCTCGCTCAGCCGGTCGCCCTCGGTCGGGCACAGCGGGCACTCGTCGGCCGGCGGGTGGTAGGTGCGGCCCTGCCGGTGGGAGGCGATGGCGACCGAGTCGCCGAGCAGCACGTCGGGGCGGATCTCGGAGGTGGTGACCGTACGGTCCAGCGGGCGACGGTCGACCGCGTCGCGCACGGTGTCGTCCCGAAGGTCGTAGTAGATCAGCTCACGACCGTCGGCCAGCCGGGTCGAGGTCTTCTTCACGCCGGACTCCTTGTTCAACACCGCCGGGTCGCCCCGAGGGTTTGTCCGCACCCAATCACTCAACACAATCAAACATAACAGACCACACTCGACCACCCCCTGGACCATCACAATCAAACAAAGAACGCCAACAGAAGTGTTCAATAATTGAACGCGGAGGCGTAGGTTCCGCTCTGGATCAGTTCGCGCAACGAAGCGAGTTCTCATGCAAACCCCCACATATGCCCCCACAGAACTGGCTGCGGGGCTACGGCTCCCCACCAACGGGCTGGACTACGCGATCCTGGCGATCTACTTCGTCGTCGTCCTCGGCATCGGCTTCGCGGCCCGCCGCTCGGTCAAGACCAGCCTCGACTTCTTCCTCTCCGGACGCTCGCTGCCCGCCTGGATCACCGGCCTCGCCTTCATCTCGGCGAACCTGGCGGCCACCGAGATCCTCGGGATGGCCGCCAACAGCGCCCAGTACGGCGCGTACACCGTCCACTGGTACTGGATCGGCGCCATCCCGGCCATGGTCTTCCTCGGCCTGGTGATGATGCCCTTCTACTACGGCAGCAAGGTCCGCTCGGTCCCCGAGTTCCTGCTGCTGCGCTTCGACAAGGCCGCCCACCTGCTCAGCTCGATCCTGTTCGCGTTCGCCGCGATCCTGATCGCCGGCGTCAACCTCTACGCCCTGGCGATCGTCGTCGAGGCGCTGCTGGGCTGGCCCCAGTGGGTGGCCATCCTGGTCGCCGGCGCCTTCGTGCTGGCGTACATCACCCTCGGCGGCCTGTCCTCGGCGATCTACAACGAGGTGCTCCAGTTCTTCGTGATCCTGGCGGCCCTCATCCCGATCGTGGTCCTGGGCCTGAAGAAGGTCGGCGGCTGGGGCGGTCTGACCGACAAGCTCACCGCGACCCACGGCGCGAACTTCACCACCGCCTGGGGCGGTACCGGGATCGGCAGCGTCAACCCGCTGGGCGCCAACTGGCTGACCATCGTGCTCGGTCTCGGCTTCGTCCTGTCCTTCGGCTACTGGACGACGAACTTCGCCGAGGTGCAGCGCGCGCTGTCCGCGAAGAACCTCTCCGCCTCCCAGCGCACCCCGCTGATCGCCGCGTACCCGAAGGTCTTCATCGTCTTCCTGGTGATGATCCCGGGCCTGGTCGCCGCAGCCCTGGTGCCCAAGATCGGCACCCCCGGCTCGAAGCTGCAGTACAACGACGCCATCCCCTACCTGATGCAGGAGCTGCTGCCCAACGGCGTCCTCGGCATCGCGGTGACCGGTCTGCTCGCCGCCTTCATGGCCGGCATGGCCGCCAACGTGTCGTCCTTCAACACCGTGTTCACCAACGACATCTGGGCCCGCTACGTCGTCAAGGGCCGCGAGGACGCCTACTACGTGCGCTTCGGGCGCCTGATCACCGTGATCGGCGTGGCCGCCTCCGTCGGTACGGCGTTCCTGGCGTCCTCGTTCTCGAACATCATGAGCTACCTGCAGACGCTGTTCTCCTTCTTCAACGTGCCGATGTTCGTCGTCTTCATCGTCGGCATGTTCTGGAAGCGCGCCTCGGCCAGGTCCGGCTTCTGGGGCCTGCTCGCCGGCACCGTGACCGCGATGGTCAACTACTTCGTGCTCTACAAGAAGGGCATCATCTCGATCCCCTCCGACCAGGGCGCCAACTTCGTGTCCGCGATCGCCGGCTTCGTGGCCGGCGCGGTCGTCATGGTCGTGGTGTCCCTGTTCACGAAGCCGAAGCCGGCCGAGGACCTGCAGGGCCTGGTCTACGGCACCCGCTCCCCCGGCATGGCCGAGCCGCCCGCCGCCGGCGACGACGCCTGGTACCGCAGGCCCGCCCTGCTCGGCTGGGGCTCGGTCGTCCTGGCCGCCGTCTGCTACATCCCGTTCTCGTTCTGACGCGGGAGGATTGAGAGACCATGACCGAGAACTCCGGCCCCCTGGGCCGCCACGGGTACTCCGAGCAGGACGTCCAGCGGGAGGTCACCGACCTCGAGAGCAAGTCGGCGACCGCCGCCCGCATCTTCGACCTGCGGCGCATCATCGGCGGCCTGTTCGTCGTCTACGGCGTCATCGTCACCGTCACCGGCATCACCGACTCCAAGGCCGCGATCGACAAGGCCCAGGGAGTCAACATCAACCTCTGGACCGGCATCGGCATGCTGCTCCTGGGCCTGTTCTTCCTGGCCTGGCTGAAACTGAGGCCCACTGCGCCCCCGCTCCCCCCGGAGGCCGGCCCGGACCACCAGGAGCCGACCGAGCCGAGGTGACGCGCCCCGGGTCCCGAGCCGGATCGGTGCCGTGGAGGGCGTGCGTGCCTGTCCGCGGCACCGGTCACGGCGGGGGGACCGCCCGGTCCAGCAGGCCTGTGCGGGCCGCCAGGGCCGCCGCCTCCAGGCGGGAGCCGACGCCCAGCTTCATCAGGACCCGCTGGACATGGGTGCGGGCCGTGCTCGGGGCGATGCCCATGCCGGCCGCGATGAGCCGGGTGTCCTCGCCGTCGGCCACTCTGACCAGGACCTCGACCTCGCGCGGGGTGAGCATCTGGAGCAGGCGCTGGCCCTCGTCGTCGGGCTGGGCGGCGGGGTTGAGCAGTTCGCCGAAGGCGACCTGGAGGAGCTGCGGCGCGACCGCCGCCTCGCCCGCCCTGGCCTTCATGATCGCCCGCTCGACACCCTCGATGCGCTCGTCATGCCGTACGTACCCCGACGCACCGGCGGCGAAGGCCGCCGCGATCCCGCGCGGCGAGGGCACCGGACCCAGCACCAGCACCGCCACCTGGGGTCGCTCCCGCTTGATCCGCACCACCGGGTCGAAGATCCCGGGCTCGGCCGGCACCGACGTCCCCAGCAGGCACACCTCGGGCGCCCGTGCGATCACCAGCTCCGCCGCGCCCGCGGCCGGCGCCGCCGCCGCGAGCACCCGGTGTCCGCGCAGCTTGAGCGCCGAGGCCAGCGCCTCCGCGAGCAACCGGTGGTCGTCGACCACCATGAGCCGCACTCCCATAGAGCAACCCCCCAGCCCCAGGTACCCCGCCCCTCATGCCCCCGGAAGCTACACGCTTGTTCGACGTTGCGCTGCCCCTACCGATGAGAAGTGCCCCGGATCGATGAAATTGGTGGCATTCCCTCGCTAAGGGGGCGCACGGCACGCGCCTCGGGCGGGCGCGCGCCGCGCGCGCGATCAGCCCCCCGTGCCGAACGCGACCACCAGGTCCTCCTTCTCCGAGCCGGAGGACGGCTTGTCGGCGTAGACGGCCGACATGAAGAGGCGGCCCCGCGCGTAGACGTACTCCGCGATGTCCGGCAGCATGCTGGACTCCAGGTCCCGGGCGCTCTGCGTGGCGGGGTTCTCCAGCAGTTCGGTCTCCTTGAAGGAGCCGCCGTCGATGCTGACGATCTGGCCGCCCTTGTCGTACGGCGGCTTCTTGTAGGCGATCAGGTTGCCGCCGTCCATGCGCAGCGGGGAGAGCGTGTAGCCGTCGCCGGAGTCGGCGCGCTGGCCGGTCTGCTTGCCGGTGGCCAGGTCGAAGGCGATGACCTCGTTGCTCTCGCTGACCGGGCCGGTGCCGTTGTGCACCTCGGTGGGCACGTACAGCCGGTCGTTGCCGACGGCGATCTCGGTGCAGTAGTCGATGCGGGTGAGGCCGTCGCAGTGGCCGCCGTAGGTGTCGCTCGGCGCGGAGATACGGGTGCGCAGCGTGCCGGTCCTGTTGTCGATGGAGAAGTAGTCCGAGATGCCGCTGCCGTCCTTGGCGCTGTCGCCGACGTCGGCGGCCACCACCAGCGGGTCGGTGGAGACGACACTGGCGTAGTCGATGCCCTGGGCCATCTTGTACTCGGAGATCACCTTCCCGGACTTCGGGTCGATGGTCTGGATGTGCAGCTGCTTGTTGTCGAACTCACCGCAGGTGCGCACCGCCACCAGCTTGGCGCCGCCGGCGTAGCCGCCGTCGTAGCAGGTGTCGGCCTGCTTCGGCTGCCACAGCACATCGCCGGAGGTGATGTCGAAGGCGGCGCCACCGTTGGTGCTGCCGACCGCGACGGTGTGCTGGGCGACCGTGACGTTACGGAAGCTGATCGGGAAGTCACCCGAGCCGACCGACTTGGTCCACAGCTTTTTGCCCGCCTTCAGGTCGATCGCGGCGATCTGACTGCATCCCGCGGTGGAGCCCTTGGCGGGCATCTTCGGCTGGAAGGTGATCGCCGCCAGGTTGTCCGCGGTGACCTCCCGGCTGGCCGCGCACACCGGGCCGGACAGCTTGATCGTCCACACCTTGCCGCCGGTGGTGGGGTCGTAGCCGACGATCTCGGCGACGCCGCTCTTGGCGTACACCTTGTCGGTGAGCCAGGAGCCGGGGGTGGCGACGGTGTCGTTCACCTTGGGCATCGGGACCTGGTAGAGGAGCTTGGCGGCGGGGTCGGCGGGCGCCTTCTCCTTGGCGCCGGAGGAGGGGCCGCCGGTGCCGCCACCGTCCCCGCCGCCGGTGCCGCCGCCGGAACTCGCGGTGTTCTCCTTCTTGCCGGCGCCGCCGGAGGACTTGGCGTACCAGATGCCGCCGCCGACGATCAGGGCGATCGCGACGAGCGCGGCCACGACGATGACGAGCGTCGTCCTCGGCCTGCCCGAGCCGCCCGGCTGCCCGGGCTGCGGCTGCATGGGCACGGTGGGCTGCCCCGGATAGCCGTAACCGGGCTGGGGCCGCTGGCCGTAGGCCGGCGGCCCGCCGTACGGGGCGGCGGGGGGCGGGGCCGGCTGCGCGTACGGGTTCGGCGGCTGGGCCGGGTAGCCGTAGCCGGGGGCGGGCGCGGGCGGCGGGTAGCCGTAACCGGGCTGCTGGGGCGGCTGGCCCTGGGGCGGGCCGAAACCGCCCTGCTGCGGGGGCTGATGGGGCGGCGGCGGAGGCGGCTGGGTCATGACGGAGGTACCTCGGGAAGACTAGGAAGGGAAGAAGGGAGGGGATGACGGCAGAAGCGCGATCGCGCGGCCCGGGCTCACTTGCCGAACGCCATCATCAACTTCGCCTTGGTGTCGCCGTTGCCGGACAGCTGGGTGGTGGAGATGTAGAAGCGGCCGTCGGCCCAGTCCACGGCACCGTCGTAGAAGCCGTCCTCGATCTGCGCGGTGCCCTGCGGGTTCTGCAGCAGCTTCGTGGTGGGGTGGCTCGAACCGGTGGTCGGCATCGACACCACCTGGCCGCCCGCGTCGTACGACGGGTGCACATACGCGACGAGCCTGCCGCCCGCGACCTCGACCGGGTACATCGACTCGGCCGCCGGGGACCTGGTCCGCCATTTCGCCTTGCCGTCCACGAGGCTGATGGCGACGATCTCGTTGGCGCCGGTGCTCGCCTGGGTCGGCAGATAGAGGGTGTCGGCGTCGGCGGCGACGCCCTGGCAGCCCTGGAGGTCGCCGTCGATCGCCCAGCCGCACTGGGGGGCGAACTTGTCGTCGACCTTCACCTCGGAGCGGAACCTGCCGGAACCGGTGAAGGTGGAGATGTTCCAGGCCTTCTTGTCCTCGTTGGTCAGGTAGACCACGAGGGGGTCGACGGAGTACGTCCGCGCGACCGACCAGCCCTTCTTCACCTTCTGCGTCCAGCGGACCCGTCCGGTGGCCGGATCGAGTTCCTGGATCTCGTCGTGCGCGTCGCCGCCGCCCGCGCCGCAGGAGGCCACCTGGACCAGCCGGCCGGTGCCGCCCGCGAACGCCGACGGGAAACAGGCCGCGCCGTACTGCTTCTTGTCGTACAGCTTCCTGCCGCTGTCGATGTCGTACGCCGTGCCCGACTGCGAGCGGCCCACCATCAGCGTCCTGCCGCTGACGGTCAGTCGGATGTCGATCGCGCTGTCGAACAGGCCGCCGTCGTCGACCGTGCCGCTCCAGCCCCGGTGGCCGGTGTCGAGGTCGATCTCCTGGAGCTGGTTGCACTTGGCGCGGTCGCTGACACCGCTCATGTAGGCCACGACGATCTTGTCGTCCGCCGACTTCTGCCCGGTGACCGCGCAGATCTTCTGCGGGAAGGTGACCGGGGCCCAACTCGGGTCGCCGTTGCCGACGTCGTAGGCGAAGACCTGCCGGTACGCCGCCTTCACCGCCACCTTGCCGGTGATCCACATACCGGGCGCGCCGGCCCCGGAACCGGGCACGTCGGGCGCGGTCTTGTACCAGAGGACCTTGGCCTCACCGGGCCGGCGGCCCTTGTTCAGGTTCTCCGGGTCCGAGCCGCCGCCGCTGCCGTCGCCGGGGTTGACCGGGCTGTCGGAGGCGGAGGGCCTGTCGTCCTGGCTCCGGTGGGCGACCGGCTTCTTCTGACCGTCGCCGCCGCCGCTCGTGACCGCGTAGACGGTGCCGCCTATGACCAGCAGCGCGGCCACCGCGGCGCCGATGACCAGCGCGGTCCTGCCCTTGAACGGGCCGCCGCTGCCGCCGGGGGGCGGGGTGCCGGGCACGCCCGGGTACTGCGGCTGCTGCGGATACCCGTAGCCGGGCTGCGGTCCGTACGGCCCCGGCTGCTGCGGCTGTCCGTACGGTCCGGGAGGCGCGGGCGGCGCGCCGTACGGGCCCGGCTGGGCGTAGGGGCCGGGCTGGGCGTACGGGCCCGGCTGCTGGGGGTATCCGTAACCCGGCTGGGGCGGCTGATGAGGAAGAGGAGGAGGTGCGCCGGGTGGTGTGCCCTGCGGTGTTCCGTGACCGCCGTACTGCGGCGGCTGGTCGGGCGGCTGAGCCATCAGCGTTCTTCCCCCTCGTTCACTGATTTTTAGCCAGTTCTCAGACCGCTCTTTCTATCACCGGAACTGACGGCCCACCGGCCCGGACCAGCCCTCGTACCCAAGGGAGAGCCGGGCCGTGATACCGCCGTTACGCGCCTTCACGCCCCCTTCACGCGGCGCACGCAACGCCGCCGCGCCCTATGCCTCGTCGGCCAGTTCCAGCCAGCGCAGCTCCAGTTCCTCGCGCTCGGTGGCCAGGTCGCGCAGCTGGGCGTCGAGTTCGGCGACCTTGGCGAAGTCGGTGGCGTTCTCGGCGATCTGCGCGTGCAGCCGGGTCTCCTTCTCGGAGACCTTGTCCAACTGCCGTTCGATCTTCTGCAGTTCCTTCTTGGCGGCACGCTGGTCGGCGGCGCTCTTCTCGGGTACGGCCTTCTGCGCGACCGGCGACGCGGCGGCGACCGCCTCCTCCATCCGCCGGCGGCGCTCCAGGTACTCGTCGATGCCGCGCGGCAGCATCCGCAGGGTGGCGTCGCCGAGGAGGGCGTAGACCCGGTCGGTGGTGCGCTCGACGAAGAACCGGTCGTGGGAGATGACGATCATCGAGCCGGGCCAGCCGTCGAGGACGTCCTCCAGCTGGGTGAGGGTCTCGATGTCGAGGTCGTTGGTGGGCTCGTCGAGGAAGAGGACGTTGGGTTCGTCCATGAGCAGCCGCAGCAGCTGCAGCCGGCGCCGCTCGCCGCCGGACAGGTCACCGACCGGCGTCCACTGCTTCTCCTTGTTGAAGCCGAACGTCTCGCACAGCTGCCCGGCGGTCATCTCGCGCCCCTTGCCGAGGTCGACCCGCTCCCGCACCTGCTGGACGGCCTCCAGGACGCGCAGGTTCGGGTTCAGCTCGCCGACCTCCTGGGAGAGGTAGGCCAGTTTGACGGTCCTGCCGACGGCGACCCGTCCGCCGACCGGCTGGGTCTCGCCCTCGGTGCGGGCCGCCTCGGCCATCGCCCGCAGCAGGGAGGTCTTCCCGGCGCCGTTCACCCCGACCAGGCCGATGCGGTCACCGGGCCCGAGCTGCCAGGTGACGTGCTTGAGCAGCACCTTGGGGCCGGCCTGGACGGTCACGTCCTCCAGGTCGAAGACCGTCTTGCCCAGCCGCGAGGACGCGAACTTCATCAGCTCGCTGGTGTCCCGGGGCGGCGGTACGTCCTTGATCAGCTCGTTGGCGGCCTCGACCCTGAAGCGCGGCTTGGACGTCCGTGCGGGGGCACCGCGCCGCAGCCAGGCCAGCTCCTTGCGGACCAGGTTCTGCCGCTTGGTCTCCTCGGTGGCGGCGATGCGCTCGCGCTCGGCGCGGGCGAAGACGTAGTCGGAGTAGCCGCCCTCGTACTCGTAGACGGCGCCCTTCTGCACGTCCCACATGCGGGTGCACACCTGGTCCAGGAACCACCGGTCGTGCGTCACGCACACGAGCGCGGAGCGCCGCTCGCGCAGATGGCGGGCGAGCCAGGCGATGCCCTCGACGTCGAGGTGGTTGGTGGGCTCGTCGAGGACGATCAGGTCCTGTTCCTCGATGAGCAGCTTGGCGAGCGCGATCCGGCGCCGCTCGCCGCCGGACAGCGGCGCGATGACGGTGTCGAGGCCCTGCGGGAAGCCGGGCAGGTCGAGGCCGCCGAAGAGCCCGGTCAGTACGTCTCTGATCTTGGCGTTTCCGGCCCACTCGTGGTCGGCGAGGTCCCGGATGACCTCGTGCCGGACGGTGGCCTTCGGGTCGAGGGAGTCGTGCTGGGTGAGCACCCCGATGCGCAGTCCGCCGGAGTGGGTGACCCGCCCGGTGTCGGCCTCCTCCAGCTTGGCGAGCATCCGGATGAGGGTGGTCTTGCCGTCGCCGTTGCGTCCGACGACCCCGATCCGGTCCCCTTCCGACACGCCGAGTGAGACGCCGTCCAGCAGGGCACGGGTGCCGTACACCTTGCTGACGTTCTCGACATTGACCAGGTTGACGGCCATTTCACTCCTGTGCGCGGGGCTGGATCGACATGCGGCTCCGCCGCGTGGGTCAGCCTTCTAGCGTAGGGCCTGCGGGGCGGGGGGCGGAGCGCGAGGGTGCGGTCACTCTTTGTGATGACGTGATCGGTAACGGGCCGCTACCGTGGAGGGCAGGCAGCAGGATCCCGTCCATGGGAGGAACCATGACCGCCGAGTCCCTAGAGCACCGCGTCCAGTGGCCGGTGCCGCCGCAGGACGGCTACACCGTGGACGATCTGTTCACGCTGCCTGATCTCCCGCCGCACACCGAGCTGATCGACGGGAGCCTGGTTTTCGTGAGTCCGCAGCGCCGTTTTCATGCCAATGTGATCGACCTGCTTGTCGGCGGCCTGCGCACGACGGTGCCCGCCGAGTTCAGGGTCAGTCGGGAAATGACAGTCGTGCTGGACAACCGCAATGGGCCGGAGCCCGATGTCAGCGTCGTCCGCGCCGACTCCATCACGGGCTCTCGGCAGACGAAGTACGAGGCCATGGACGTGCTCCTCGCCATCGAGGTCGTCTCCCCGGACTCGGAGTCCCGCGACCGCACGACCAAGCCCCAGAAGTACGCCGCTGCGGGGATCTCGAACTTCTGGCGCGTCGAGGAGAACGGCACGAGCGGCAGGCCCGCCATCCACGTCTACGAACTCGACCCGCTCACCAGGGCATACATCCACACCGGCATGCACCGTGACCGCATCAAGGTCGACAAACCGTACTCGATCGACATCGATCTGACCGCGATCGACGAACTCTGACGGGCACCCTCTAGACCACCGCCGCCCCCGCCACCGGCCCCGCCGCCGTCCGTACCGACCCGCACGTGCCGGACGTGCGCAGGGTCGCCGCCACCTTCTCCGCCGACTCGGCATCCCGGGCGAGGAACGCCGTGGTGGGCCCGGACCCGGAGACCAGCGCGGTGAGCGCACCCGCCGCCCGCCCCGCCTCCAGCGTCTGGGCCAGTTCCGGGAACAGGGACAGCGCCGCGGGCTGAAGGTCGTTGGACACGGCCGCTGCCAGCGCCTCGACGTCACCCTTCGCGAGCGCCTCCAGCAGCTCCGCCGAAGCCACCGGCTCCGGGATCTCCCGCCCCTCGGCCAGCCGGTCGAACTCCCGGAAGACCGCCGGGGTCGACAGCCCCCGCCCGGCCATCGCGAACACCCAGTGGAAGGTGCCGCCGACCTCCAGAGCGGTCAGCAGCTCACCGCGCCCGACCCCGAGGGCCGCGCCGCCCACCAGACTGAACGGCACATCGCTGCCCAACTCGGCGCAGATGGCGAGGAGTTCACCGCGGGTGGCGCCCGTCCCCCACAGCGCGTCGCACGCGAGCAGCGCGCCCGCGCCGTCCGCGCTGCCGCCCGCCATGCCACCGGCGACCGGGATGTCCTTGGCGATGTGGAGATGCACGGCCGGCTCGATGCCCCGGCGCTCCGCGAGCGCGATCGCCGCCCGCGCGGCGAGGTTGCTCCGGTCCAGGGGCACCTGGTCGGCGTCCGGTCCCTCGCAGGTGACGCGCAGTTCCTCGGCCGGGGTGACCGTCACCTCGTCGTACAGGCCGACGGCGAGGAAGACGTTGGCGAGGTCGTGGAAGCCGTCGGGGCGCGCGGCGCCGACCGCGAGCTGGACGTTGACCTTGGCCGGGACCCGTACCGTCACGCTCACGCGCCCGCCTCCCCGTTCTCAGCGTGCTCCCCGCTGACCGCATGTTCCGCGTGCTCCGCGATCCGGGCGAACTCCTCCACCGTCAGCGCCTCCCCGCGCGCCTGCGGCGAGACACCGGCGGCGACCAGGGCCGCCTCGGCGGCCGCCGCCGAACCGGCCCACCCGGCGAGCGCCGCCCGCAGGGTCTTGCGGCGCTGCGCGAACGCCGCGTCGACGACCGCGAAGACCTCCTTCCGGGAGGCCGTGGTCCTGATCGGCTCGGTGCGCCGGACGAGGGAGACCAGCCCGCTGTCGACGTTGGGCGCGGGCCAGAAGACGTTGCGGCCGATCGCCCCGGCCCGCTTGACCTCGGCGTACCAGTTCGCCTTCACGGACGGTACGCCGTACACCTTGGAGCCGGGCGCGGCGGCGAGCCGGTCGGCGACCTCGGACTGCACCATCACCAGCGTCCGCTCGATGCTGGGGAAGGTTTCCAGCATGTGCAGCAGCACGGGCACCGCCACGTTGTACGGCAGGTTCGCCACCAGGGCCGTCGGGGCCGGGCCGGGCAGTTCGGCCACGTGCATCGCGTCGGAGTGCACCAGCGCGAACCGGTCCGCGCGCGCGGGCATGCGCGCCGTGATCGTCGCGGGCAGCGCGGCGGCCAGGACGTCGTCGATCTCGACGGCGGTGACGCGCTCGGCGGCCTCCAGCAGCGCCAGGGTGAGGGAGCCGAGGCCGGGACCGACCTCGACGACCACGTCCTCGGGCCGGACGCCGGCGGTGCGGACGATACGGCGGACCGTGTTGGCGTCGATCACGAAGTTCTGGCCGCGCTGCTTGGTGGGGCGTACACCGAGCGCTGCCGCCAGCTCACGGATGTCGGCGGGGCCGAGGAGGGCGTCGGGGGTGGGGCTGCTCACGGGACAAGGGTACGGGCCGTGCTGAACCCTTTCGGCCGCTCACCCGTGCAGCCGGGCCCCGCAGTGCGGCCAGGGGCTGGTTCCGCGCCGCATGTACAGCTTCTTCGCGCGGTCCGTCTGTTCGGAGGCGGGCGCGTCCTGGGGGCGGCCGCTGCCGCCGAGGCTGTGCCAGGTGTTCGCGTCGAACTGGTAGAGCCCGCCGAAGATCCCGGAGGGGTCGGTGGCGTGCGGCCGGCCGCCGGACTCGCAGGTCGCGAGCCCGTGCCAGTTCAGGCCGTCGGTGCTGTGCGTGGAGGGGGGCAGCGGCTTGGTGCCCACCTTCACCACCTGCTTCTGCGGTTCGCGCACCACCTCGGACTTCTCCCGGCGGGGCTTTTGCCGGACGCCGTTGACGGTCCGCAGGAGGTAGGTGACCCGGCGCAGCCCGGCCTGTCCGACCCGTTCGACCACCTCGGTCCCCTTGAACAGGGACGGGTCCTGCGAGCGCTCCGTGCGGAACGGGATCTGTTCCTCGCGGACCTCCTTGGACCCGGTCACCCGCAGCACGGTCACCGTCTGCCCGTCGCGCGGGAAGCTGGTGTCCGGCACCGAGACGGTGTCCTCGCCGCTCAGGGTGATGCCCGCCTCCTCGACCGCCTCGCGGACGGTGGCCGCGTTGGTGCGGATGGTGCGGGTGCGGCCGTCCGCCATGATCGTGACGGCCCGTTCGGTACGCACGTCGAGCGAGAGCCCGGCGCGTCCGATGCTCTGCGAGCGGGAGGCCGACAGGTACGCCCCTTCCGGGCGCACCCCCAGCTGCCGGAGCGCCCCGTCCACGGTGCGCGCCGTCGTCCACACCTCGCGCCGTTCACCGTCCAGCGTGAGCCGGACCGGGCGGCCGTAGCGCACCGCGACCTCGTCCCCGCTGGCGAGCGCGGTACCGGCGGCGGGCGCGACCAGGTCGTGCGCGCCCACCCGCACGCCCTCCTCGGCCAGCAGTCCGGTGACGTCGTCGGCGAAGGTGTGCAGGGTGCGCGGCCTGCCGTCGACGCTCAGCTCGACCGCCTTGTCCTTGGCGACGAACGCGGTGGTGCCGCCGGCGAGGAAGGCGACGACCAGTGCCTGCGGCAGCAGCCGGCGCACGGCCGATTCCGAGCGCTCGGCGGGGCGGGCCCGGCGCCGGCGCGCGGCACGCCGGCCGGCACGGGCGGCGACCCGGGCCCCGGGCACCCGCGGCTCCGGCTCCTCGTCGGCGGGCAGGGCCGGCGACCGGCGCGGCGGGGGCAGCACCGGTTCGGGGACGAAGTAGGCCTGCGCCTCGTAGGCGGGCTGGTAGGTGTCCTCGTACATGCCGTACGGCAGGGTCGCCGCGCCGTGCACGCAGGCGTCCGGGCCGGGGGGCTCGAACGTTTCGTACGTCTCGTACCGCGAGTTGCTCACGCCGACACGCTCCAGAGGGCCTGAGGGGGTCCGGATCGGGCCCCCAGAACCTAGCGGAGCGGACGTCACTCTCCAAAGCGACGCGACTACGGACCGTTGTGCCTCGAACGGACGACCGTCCTGACGTTCAGTAACGATCAATACCCGTATCAATAACGGTCAGTAGTCGAATGCGCGAGCCGTGTTCGCACCCAGGGCCGTCGCCAGCGCGTCCTCGTCGATGCCGCGCACGGCCGCCATCGCCCGGACGGTGACGGGGACGAGATACGGGGCGTTGGGCCGGCCCCGGTACGGCACCGGGGTCAGGAAGGGCGCGTCGGTCTCGACGAGGACCAGTTCCAGCGGGGCGACCGCGAGGGCGTCGCGCAGGTTCTGGGCGTTCTTGAAGGTGATGTTCCCGGCGAAGGACATGAAGTAGCCCTCACGGGCGCAGACCTCGGCCATCTCGGCGTCGCCCGAGTAGCAGTGGAAGACCGTGCGCTCGGGCGCGCCCTCCTCCTTCAGGACGCGCAGGACGTCGGCGTGCGCGTCGCGGTCGTGGATGACCAGGGTCTTGCCGTGCCGCTTGGCGATCTCGATGTGGGCGCGGAAGGACCGCTCCTGGGCCGCCTTGCCTCCGGGACCGGTGCGGAAGTGGTCGAGCCCGGTCTCGCCGACGCCCTTGACCTGGGGCAGGCCGGCCAGCCGGTCGATCTCGGCGAGGGCCTCGTCCAGCGCGGCCTGGCCACCCGGCTCGCGGGCGCCCTGCCTCGACCAGCCGTCGGGGTCCCCGTGGACGATGCGCGGGGCCTCGTTGGGGTGCAGGGCGACGGTCGCGTGGACGCCGTCGTACGCGGCGGCCGTCTCGGCGGCCCAGCGCGAGCCCTTGAGGTCGCAGCCGACCTGGACGACCGTCGTCACCCCCACCGACGCGGCCTTCGCGAGGCCTTCCGCGACCGTGCCGGACTGCATGTCGAGGTGGGTGTGGGAGTCGGCGACGGGCACCCGGAGGGTCTCCGGGAGCGGCGGTGCCGCGTTCTTGTCGGCGTTCGAAGGCATGTCCCGATCCTACGAAAGGGACATGCCCCGCCCGCCGGGCGCTCGGCTCAGCCGGCCTTGCGCTGGAAGGGATGCAGGAGATCGGACAGATGCCAGTGGTGGTGCTCCCCGGCGTCGGCGGGGGCCCCGGACGTCCCGGGCGCCTCGGCCGGCCCGGCCTGCGGGGCCTCGGCGTGGTGGCGCTGCCCGGCGCTGCGTACCGAAGAGACCTGGCCCGCGCGCATGATCCGCACCACGTGGCCGTCGCAGTTCTGGCACGCCGGCCGGCTCAGCGGGGACGGGACGACCTGACCCTCGGCCACGTAGAGGACGAACTCATGACCGTCGCCGTCCTTGTGGTGCTCTATCTCGTACGACTGCTCCCAGCCGTGCCCGCACCGCATGCAGGCGAAGGAATACGACTCGTTGACGACGGCCGTGGCCGTACCGCGAAGGCCGGTCTGCTGCCCAGCGATCTCACTCATGCCAGCTCCTCCCCTTGGGGGCGAGGGACAGGTGCGTCCCTGTGAACCAGTGGACGCCTGTCCCGGCCGGAGCGCACCAGGCCTGTCGAGTGTTGGAGGCGATTTGGACTCTGCTTGCCAAATCGCCCTTCTCGGCGGGGTCCGCGCTTTGCCTTCGGCGACTGTGCTTTGCTCCCTCATGGGGCGCTCGCTCATGGGAGAAGAGACCTGCTCAGAGGGGGTGTGAGCCCCTTCACAACACTTCGCCGTCCCTTCACACCGGCTCCGCCGTCGCGGCCCTGGGGAGTCAGCCGTTCTTGGCCGCCACGACCGCGTCGAACACCACCCGTTTGGGCAGTTTGGCCTCCACGGCGACCGCCGCGATGGCCTCCTTGCGCCGCTCCCCCGCCTCCTCGCGCACCCGCACCCGGCGGACGAGTTCCTCGGCGGACAGTTCCTCGGGGCCCCGCTCCGGGGCGCCCTCCACCACCACGGTGATCTCGCCGCGCACCCCGTCGGCCGCCCACCGCGCCAGCTCCGCCAGCGGGCCGCGCCGTACCTCCTCGTACGTCTTGGTCAGCTCCCGGCAGACGGCGGCCCGCCGGTCGGCGCCGAAGACCTCGGCCATGGCGGCGAGGGTGTCGTCGAGCCGGTGCGGGGCCTCGAAGTAGACCAGCGTGCGGCGCTCCCCGGCGGCCTCGCGCAGGCGCGACAGCCGCTCCCCGGCCTTCCTCGGCAGGAAGCCCTCGAAGCAGAACCGGTCGACCGGCAGACCGGACAGCGCCAGCGCGGTGAGCACCGCGGACGGCCCCGGTACGGCGGTGACCCGGATGTCCCGCTCGACGGCCGCTGCGACCAGCCGGTACCCGGGGTCGGACACCGAGGGCATACCGGCGTCGGTGACCAGCAGCACGCGCGCCCCGCCGGCCAGTTCCTCGACCAGTTCCGGCGTGCGCGCGGCCTCGTTGCCCTCGAAGTACGACACCACCCGCCCCTTGGGCGTCACGCCCAGCGCCTGGGTGAGCCACCGCAGCCGCCGCGTGTCCTCGGCGGCGACGACGTCGGCGCCGGCCAGTTCCTCGGCCAGCCGGGGCGGCGCGTCCGCGATGTCGCCGATGGGGGTGCCCGCCAAAACAAGGGTTCCAGTCACCTCCCCATCCTCCCAGGACGCGCCCGCGCCCCCGACCGGTACCGCCCATGCACGGGACTCACACAGCACGGTTCCCTACGATGGCGCGGTGACCAGTACCGCGTCCTCCATGGACACCCGGCAGGGCCAGGCACCGCACGACCAGCGGCCGGCGTGGCAGCAGCGGCTGCGCCGTTTCGGCTACACGGCGCCCTCACCGGCCCCGTCGGCCGGCCCGGCCGCGCCGGGGGCCGGCGGCGACGTACGGGACCGGCTGGTGCCGCCCTACGCCGAGCCGAGCCCGCGCCTGTGGCTCTCCCTGGGCGTGCCGCCGGCCCTGGCCCGGCGCGTCGTCCGCTGGTCGGGCTGGGTCGGCCCGCTGCTGGTGACGCTGATGGCCGGCCTCCTGCGGTTCTGGAACCTGGGCAGCCCCAGGGCGGTGATATTCGACGAGACGTACTACGCCAAGGACGCCTGGGCGCTCGTCCACCGCGGCTTCGAGGTCAACTGGGACAAGAACGCCAACGATCTGGTGCTGCAGACGCACGGCCATCTGACCATCCCGGCGGACGCGGCGTACGTCGTGCATCCGCCGGTCGGCAAGTACGTCATCGGCCTGGGCGAGCTGGTGTTCGGGTTCAACCCGTTCGGCTGGCGGTTCATGACGGCGCTGCTCGGCACCCTGTCCGTGCTGCTGCTGTGCCGCATCGGCCGCCGGATGTTCCGCTCGACGTTCCTCGGCTGCCTGGCCGGCGCGCTGATGGCGGTGGACGGTCTGCACTTCGTGATGAGCCGCACCTCGCTGCTCGACGGCGTGCTGATGTTCTTCGTGGTGGCGGCCTTCGGCTGTCTGGTCGTCGACCGCGACCGGACGCGCGAGCGGTTCGCCGCCGCGCTGCCGGCCGACGCCGACGGCCGGGTCCGGCCGGACGGGGACGTGGGCGACACCCTGCGCCCGGGATGGCGTCCCTGGCGCTGGGCGGCCGGTGTGCTGCTCGGTCTGGCCATCGGGACCAAGTGGAACGGGCTGTACATCCTGGCCGCGTTCTGTGTGATGGCGCTGCTGTGGGACGTGGGCGCCCGCAAGGTGGCCGGCGCCCGGCGCCCGTACGCCGCGGTGCTCAAGTACGACCTGGGCCTGACCTTCCTGGCCACGGTCCCGGTGGCGACCGCCGTCTACCTGGTCTCCTGGCTCGGCTGGATCCTTTCCCCGACCAACGGCACGGGCGGCTACTTCCGCAACTGGGCGGCCACCGACGGCAAGGGCGGCCACTGGACGTTCCTGCCGGACTGGCTGCGCAGCCTGTGGCACTACGAGCACGAGGTCTACAACTTCCACGTCCACCTGTCGTCGCCGCACACCTACCAGTCCAATCCGTGGAGCTGGATCGTGCTGGGCCGCCCGGTGTCGTACTACTACGAGTCCCCCGCGCCCGGCGCCGACGGCTGCCCCGCGGACGCGGGCCAGAAGTGCGCCCGCGAGGTCCTGGCCATCGGCACACCGCTGCTGTGGTGGGCGGCCTGCTTCGCGATCCTCTACGTCCTGTGGCGCTGGCTGCTGCGCCGTGACTGGCGGGCCGGCGCCATCGCCTGCGGCATCGCGGCCGGCTACCTGCCCTGGTTCATGTACCAGGAGCGGACGATCTTCCTCTTCTACGCCGTCGTCTTCATCCCCTTCCTGTGTCTGGCGGTGGCGATGCTGATCGGCGCGATCGTCGGCCCGCCCGGCTCCAGCGAGACCCGCCGTGTGGTCGGCGCGGCGGGCGCGGGCGTGCTGGTGCTGCTGATCGCCTGGAACTTCATCTACTTCTGGCCCCTGTACACCGGGACGGCCATCCCGATCGACTCCTGGCGTTCACGTATGTGGTTGGACACCTGGGTCTGAGAACGTCTCCGTTCGGACAACAATCGGCAACCTCGTCACAGCAGACACGGCAAGCGCATACAGTGCGTCCCCAGGACCTGTTTTTGAACGCGTTCACAATACGCGAGCAGGGCCGAACGGGGAGGGGAACGCGCGATGCGCAAGGGAGTCAAGGGCGCCGTCATAGGAGGCGTCTGCGCCGTCATGGTGGGTGGGGCCGGGTACGGCGCCTACAACCTCATGTCGGCGCTGTCCGGCACCGGGGGCTCGGGGGCCGACGGGGTGAAGGTGCTGAGCGGGCCGCCCGGCGCCTCGGAGGTGCGGGAGACGACGACGAAGTTCTTCGCGGCCTGGGAGAAGGGGGAGGCGGCGACGGCGGCGTCGTACACCGACGACGCCGCGGCGGCCGGCACCCTGCTGAGCGACTACGGCGGGGACGCGCACATCACCGCCGTACACATCACGCCCGAAGCGGCCACCGGCACCACCGTGCCCTTCACGGTGCGGGCGACGGTGTCCTACGGCGGGCAGTCCAAGGCGCTCGACTACAAGAGCAGCCTCACGGTCGTGCGCGGCCGGACCACGCACCGGGCGCTGGTCGACTGGCGGCCCTCCGTCGTCCACCCGCAGCTGCGCACGGGCGACACGCTGGTCACCGGCGCGGCGGCGAGCCCGCCGATCGAGGCCGTGGACCGCGACGGACAGGTGCTGACCAAGGAGCGGTACCCGTCCCTCGGTCCCGTCCTGGACGAGCTGCGCGGCCGGTACGGGTCCAAGGCGGGCGGACGCGCCGGGATCGAACTGGTGATCCACCACCAGGGTGAGGGCCAGGCCGACACCACGCTGCTGACCCTCGCCGAGGGCAGGGCCGGCAAGCTGCGCACGACCCTGAGCGCGAGCGCGCAGGCGGCGGCGGAGACGGCGGTCAGGAAGTACCCGGAGTCGTCCGTGGTGGCCGTCAAACCCAGCACCGGCGAGGTGCTGGCCGTGGCCAACCACCGCGGCGACGGCTTCGACGCGGCCTTCCTCGGCGAGCTGGCCCCCGGCTCCACCATGAAGATCATCAGCGCCGCGACCCTCATCGACGACGGCCTCACCACGGCGAACGGCCCGGCGCCCTGTCCGCCGACCGCGACCTGGCAGAGCCAGACCTTCAGCAACCTGAAGGGTCTGGCCCCCGACGAGCACGCGACCCTCTCCGAGAGCTTCGCCCGCTCCTGCAACACCGCCTTCGTGAAGTACGCCGACTCGGTGAAGGTGGACTCCCTCACCAACGAGGCGCAGCAGCGGTTCGGGCTCGGCCAGGACAACTGGAAGGTCGGCATCCCGTCCTTCGACGGCAAGGTCCCCGCCTCCGGCGGCCCGGACACCGCGGCCAACCTGATCGGCCAGGGCCAGGTGCAGATGAGCCCGCTGAACATGGCGTCGGTGACGGCCACCGCGATGACGGGCACCTTCCGGCAGCCGGTGATCGTGCCGCAGCGGCTGGACGGCCGTGACCTGGCCACCGCCGGGGGCCTGTCGGCCGGCACGGTCGCCCAGCTGCGCGCGATGATGAACCGCACCGCGACCAGCGGCACCGCGGCCGGCGTGATGGCCGGGCTGAGCGGCAGCATCGGCGCGAAGACCGGCTCGGCGGAGGTCGACGGCCAGACCAGGTCGAACAGCTGGTTCGCCGGTTACCGCGACGACGTCGCCGCCGCCGCGATGGCCCAGGACGGCGGCCACGGCATCGACGCGGCCGGTCCGATTGTCGCAAGCGTGCTACGGACTGCCCGCTGAAGTCACTCGTACAGGAAGGGACTCTAGGGTGGGGCCCGTCGTTGGGGTGTGTGAGAGCTACGAGGGCCGGCGGGGGACCCTGGGGATTTTCGCGGAGGAACGAAGGCTGTGGGCAACAGAAGGCGCGTCGCCGAGCGACGGAAACGGAAGACCAGGCCCGCCGTGCTCGGCGGGATGATCACCATGGTCGTCTGCGGCGCCGGCCTCGGCGTCTACGCCCTGTACGGGGGCGGCGCGTCGGCCGACGCGCAGCCCTCGGGCGCGGGTGACCACAAGGCCGTGAAGACCGGTCCGCCGTCCGCGGCCGAGGTGCGGACGGTCTCCGCGCGCTTCCTGACGGCCTGGCAGCACGGCGACGTGACCGGGGCGGCGGCCGCCACCGACGACTCCGCCGCCGCCACCGCGCTGCTCACCGGCTACACCAAGGACGCCCACCTCAAGGACGTCACCCTCACCCCCGGCACCCGCGCGGGCGCCAAGGTCCCCTTCTCCGTGAAGGCCACGGTGTCGGACCACGGCCTGAGCAAGCCGCTCGCGTACGGCAGCTCGCTCACCGTCGTGCGCCGGGCGAGCGACGGCAAGGCGCTCGTCGACTGGCACGCCGCCGTCGTCCACCCCGATCTCCAGGACGGCGACACGCTGGTCACGGGCGAGTCCGGCACCCCGCCCATCAAGGCGCTGGACCGCGACGGCGGCGAGATCACGGCCGCCAGGTACCCCTCGCTGGGCACGGTGCTGGACGGGCTGCGGGAGAAGTTCGGCAAGACGGCGGGCGGCCGGGCGGGCGTGGAGCTGCGCGTGGTGCGCGGCAAGGCGTCGCAGAAGGCCCAGCTGCCCGACAAGACGCTGGTCGAGCTGAGCAAGGGCACGCCGGGCACGGTACGGACGACGCTCAGCCCGACCCTCCAGGCCGCCGCCGAGCAGCAGGTCGGCAAGCAGGCCCGGGCGTCGGTGGTGGTCATGCGGCCCTCGACCGGTGAGATCCTCGCGGTGGCCAACGCCGGCCACGGCTTCAACACGGCCTTCCAGGGCTCCCTCGCGCCCGGCTCCACCATGAAGATCGTGACCTCGACGATGCTGTTCGAGAAGGGGCTCATCACCCCCGACGCGTCGCACCCGTGCCCCAAGACGTACAAGCTGGCCGGCTGGACGTTCCACAACGACGCCAATTCCGAGATCAAGAAGGGCACCTTCAAGCTGAGCTTCGGTGCCTCCTGCAACAACGCCTTCATCGACTTCGCGCCGAAGCTGTCCAACGGCGACCTGACGAAGGAGGCCCAGGAGGTCTACGGCCTCGGCATGGACAACTGGGCCATCGGCGTCCCCACGTTCGACGGTTCGGTCCCGGTGCAGAGCGGCGCCCAGATGGGCGCCTCGCTGATCGGGCAGGGCGGGGTGCGCATGAACCCGCTGAACATGGCGTCGGTGGCGTCGACGGTGGAGACGGGTACCTTCCACCAGCCGTACCTGGTCTCACCGACGGTGGACCACCGCACGCTGGCCAAGGCCTCGCGCACGATGTCGGCGAAGACGCAGGCCGAGCTGAAGGAGGTCATGCAGTACACGGCGGCGTACGGCACGGCGGCCAAGGCGATGGCGGGTCTGGCGGGTCCGGACTACGGCGCGAAGACCGGCTCGGCCGAGGTCGACGGCCAGAAGAAGCCCAACGGGTGGTTCACCGCCTACCACGGTGATCTCGCGGCGGCCGGTGTGGTCGAGGCGGGCGGCCACGGCGGCGACACGGCGGGGCCGATCGTGGCGGCGCTGCTGAAGATGGGCGGCTGATCAGCGGCCGTAGGTGCGCCGCAGGAACCGGACGAGGGCCTTCGACTCGAACTGGACCACCGAGACGCCCTGCGCGGAGTGGAACTCCACCACCGCCTGGACCCGCCCGCACGGCCACACCCGTACGTCGCCGCTCTCGGCCGGGGCCCGCAGCCCCTGTTCCAGCAGCGACCGGGACAGGGTCCACTCGTGCGTGCCCGGCAGCCCCACCTGGACCGTACGGGGGTCGGCCTCGGAGTCGTAGCGCAGGACCACGGGGACCGCCGGGTCCTCCAGGAGATCCTCGTCCGTGACGATGTGGGCTCGCGCGTACTGCTCGACTACAGACATCGAACGGCCCCTTACCCTCAGTGACCTGTGCGGAATCTGTGCGTCCGCCTCCTCTCCAATGTGCCATATTTCGGGGATCCCGCTCGCCGCGGCGTCTTACCGCCGTCTCCGTACCGGCCGCCGCCGTCGTCCGCGGTCCGTGACAATGGGCGCGTGACACATCAAGAGGAGTCCGGGTCACTGCTCCTTGACGAGCAGCTCTGCTTCGCGTTGTACGCCGCCCAGCGCGCGGTGACCGCCGCGTACCGCCCGCTCCTCGACGACCTCGGGCTCACCTACCCGCAGTACCTGGTGCTGCTGGTGCTGTGGGAACGCGGCGAGACGACGGTGAAGGAGCTGGCCTCGGCCCTGCGTCTGGACTACGGCACGGTGTCGCCGCTGCTGAAGCGGCTGGAGGGGGCGGGTCTGGTGCGCCGGGAGCGCTCGGCGCTGGACGAGCGCTCGGTGCTCGTCGCGCCCACCGGGCGCGCGGAGGAACTCAGGGAGCGCGCGGCGCGCGTACCCGGCGCACTGCTCACCGCAACGGGCCTCGGCGCCCAGGAGATCGCGCGGCTGCGCGAGGAGCTGTGGCGGCTCGCGCAGCGGGCGGGGGCGGCGGCGGAGACCACTCGCTGACCTGCTGAACTCGTGTTACCCCGGGTTGCCACCCCCTGATGGGGACAACTGACCTACCAGCCAGTACCTTGTGCACGATGTATTTGTGCACGCCTGTTTCGGGGGAGGGCCCGCCATGAGTGACGGCACCAGCGTCGACACCCGTCCGACGAAGATCATGTACGTCGCCGAGGCCACCGCCCACGGCGGCCGGGACGGGTACGTCACCAGTCAGGACGGCGAGATCGAGCTGAAGGTCGCGATGCCGCCGGCGCTGGGCGGGGACGGCAACGGCACCAACCCGGAGCAGTTGTTCGCGGCCGGCTACAGCTCCTGCTTCCACAACGCGCTGATCCTGGTGGGCAACCGCGCCGGCTTCGACCTGACCGGCTCCACGGTCGCCGCGAAGGTGGGCATCGGCCCGAACAAGCACCGCGGCTACGGCCTCGCGGTCGCCCTGAGCGTCTCCCTGCCGGTGCTCGACGCGGACGTCGCGGCGAAGCTGGTGGACGCGGCCCACGAGGTGTGCCCGTACTCCAACGCGACGCGCGGCAACATCGACGTGACGATCGTCCTGGGCTGAACCCCGAGGAATCCAAGGCCGTCCCCCGGTGTTTCACTTGCTGTCGCAAGCGAAGGGGAGGGATCCGGCGTGGACGTACGGGTGAACGGCACAGTGGCCGAGGGCTTCGAGCCGGTCAGGGAGGCGTTCGCGGCGCACTTCGCGCAGCTCGGCGAGCGGGGTGCGGCCGTCACCGTCTACCGGGACGGGCACCGGGTCGTGAACCTGTGGGCCGGCACCCGGGACGTCGACGGGACCGCGCCCTGGCAGCCGGGCACGGCGCAGATCGTGCGCTCGGCGACGAAGGGGGTCGCCGCCGCCGTACTCCTGCTGCTGCACCAGCGCGGGCAGCTGGACCTGGACGCGCCGGTGGGCGAGTACTGGCCGCAGTACAAGGCGGCGGGCAAGGAGCGCACCCTGGTCCGGCACCTGCTCGCGCACCGCGCCGGCGTCCCGGTCCTGGACCGCCCGCTGACCCCCGCCGAGGCGGCCGACCCCGACCTCGGCGCGGCGGCCGTCGCGGCGCAGGCACCGGTGTGGGAGCCCGGCACGGACCACGGCTACCACGCGCAGACCTTCAGCTGGCTCACCGCCGAGCTGGTGCGGCGGATCACCGGCCGGCCGATCGGCGAGTGGATCGCGCACGAGATCACCGGCCCGCTCGCCGCCGACCTGTGGCTGGGCCTGCCGGAGTCCGAGACCGGCCGGGTCGGCAGGGTCGGCCCGGTGGCGGCCCCCAAGACGGCCGGCGCCCTGCGCACCCGCCCGAAGCGGGCGGTCACCGAGGCCTACGCCGATCCCGGCTCGCTCACCCGCCGCGCCTTCGCCGCGATCACCCCGCTCCCGGACGAGAACGCGCCCGCCTACCGCGCAGCCGCCCTGCCCGCCTCGAACGGCATCGCCACCGCCGACGGCCTCGCCCGCTTCTACGCGTCGCTGATCGGCGAGGTGGACGGCGGCATCCGGCTGTTCACCCCGGACACCGCCGAACTGGCCCGCGCCGAGCAGTCCGCCGGTCCGGACCGGGTCCTCGTCGTCGGTACCCGCTTCGGCTGCGGCTACATGCTGCACGGCAGCGCGTCCCCGCTGCTCTCCCCCGGCTCCTTCGGTCACCCGGGCCGCGGCGGCGCCCTCGGCTTCGCCGATCCCGACTCGGGCATCGCCTTCGGCTATGTCACCAACGGGTTCCGCGAGAGCGTGACGGCGGATCCGAGGGCGCAGGCGCTGGTGCGGGCGGTACGCACGGCGTCTGGGGACGAGTCCGGGTCCCGGCCCGTCACACGTTGATGGTGTGCGAGGTCCGCCCGGACTCCGCGTCGATCTCCGTGTGCGCCTTGCTCAGCAGCTCCATGGCCAGTTCGTTGAGGGCGCGCGCCCCGGCGATCTCCTCGCCGACGCGCGGCTGATTGACGTCGGTGTGATGCCGGCTCGCATGCCCGTGCGACCGTACCTCGCTGCCGTCGGGCAGCCGGACGAGGGCGACCGCGCGGGTGTGCTCGTCGTCCTCCAGGAACTCCAGTTCGACGTGCCATCCCACGGCGCTGTGCATCGTGCCTGTCGTGCCCGTCGTGTCCGTCATGATGACCACCTCCCACAGCCGTTGCTTCCAGGGTGCTCCTCGGCTCGCGGGACGTCACGTCGGCACCGGCCCGGCACCCGCTCATCCGGCGTGCGGCATCGGTCCGATCCCGACGACCGGCAGCCCGGCGGCGGCGACCCGGGGAGCACCGAACCGCTCCTTGAAGAACAGCGCGCCGATCGCGGCCCGACGATGATCGATGTCAGCGTGCACGCGGCGAACCGCGGTCCGGAGGTGGGATCGTCGGGCTTGACCTGGGCGATCTCGTATAGGGCCCCGTCACGGGATGGCACCGTTCGCAGGGTCTGGCGCCTACGTCTCTGCGTAGTGTCTGCTATATGACGATCAATGTGCGCAGGTCCCGTCCCGAAGATCACGCAGCGATCCTGTCCCTGATGGACAAGGCCCGCGGAGTGGGGTTCAGCGATGAGGAACGGGCGCGTCGAGGCTTTGTGCAGGGCAACCTGACGGGCGAACTCCTCAGGCGTTTCCAGGATGGCCCAGGCATCTTCGTCGCCGATGCCGCGGGGGAACTCGCCGGGTTCGCGATCACGAGCGAGCCGGGCTGGTTCCCGCCACAGCACCCGGCTGCGGCAGCCGTCGCGGCCGTCACCAAGGCGACAGACGGACGCGACCTGGGCAGGCTCTTCCTTTACGGCCCCGTCGCGGTCGACGAACGTTTCCAAGGGCGTGGGGTGCTGACGAAGCTGCTCACGGCGCTCAGTCACGCTCTGATGGATGACTTCGACCTCGCTGTTGCGTTCGTCGAGACAGCCAACGAGCGCTCCTTGGCCGTGCACCGGCACTACGGGATGGCCGAGGACGCCCACTTCCAGGCGGGCGGACGCACATACGTGGCCTTCACCTTCTCGCCGGCGGCTTTCGCACAAGGACCGTCCTGACGCGTGGACGGACGAGACCGCTGGTTCAGGCAGAAGGCCCAGAGCAGGGCGAGTCCGACGACCTGGAGAAGTGCCGACCGGCGGCCGCACTCGGCCCGCGAGGACGACCGCAGTGGCTCGCCGAACTCAGGGACATTGATCACGCAACGGGTGCGAAGTGACAACCGCAGCCGCGTACAAGCGACCCGTTTCGTTTCTCGCGTACACAGCCAACCGTACCGAGGACACGGAGCGCGTTTGCGGTCTGCTGCTGCACCAGTTCTGGCCGGGTAGCTTGATCGGCATGGATCACGGGCGGGTCGTTGAAGCATTTCGTCTTGAGGCGGAGCAGCTTGCGCGAGTGATGACGGGGGTCTCGGCGGGCGAATGGCGTCTGCCGACGCGGTGTGCACCGTGGGACGTGAGCGATTTGCTGGCTCATGTCCGGGTGGTGATTTCCTGGCTGCCAGGCATGCTGGCCGCGTCTGCACCGCCCCGCGCCGAAGTCTCTGCGGTGGATTACTACCGACCCGACGACCGTTTCGCTCCAGACACCAACGCGGCCCGGATCACCCTGGCCCAAGACCACGCGGCCACACAGCTCAACGGCGCCGCGCTCGCCGACGACTTCAACGCCATGTGGCAACAGGTGGACCGATTGTGCCGGTCCGCACCCGAAGGGCGTGTGGTCCGCACCCGGCACGGCGATCCGATGCTCCTGTCGGAGTTCCTGCTGACGCGCGTGGTCGAGGTCGCCGTGCACGGCTTGGACCTCGCCGACGCCCTGGGGCGCGAACCGTGGCTGACCGCCCCTGCCGCAGATCTGGTGCAGGAGCTTCTGTTCGGACCGGACGGGGCAGCGACAATGGAGAAGCTGGGCTGGGATCAACTTCGCTCCCTGCGCAAGGCCACCGGACGCGAGCCGATCTCCGAGGAGGAAGCATCGGACGTCAGCCGATCCGGCATCCGATGGCTCACGCTGGGGTGAGGGCCCCGTCACCTGGGGCGAGCCCTGACCTGCGTGGGTATTACTGCATGAGCGGGCTTGACCCGATCCTCGTGCAGCGCGGCGACAGGCGCGCGCTCACGGTTCGCCACGGTCTCGGGGGCTGCACAGGGCATCGCGACGCCCGTTGTGTGAGCGCCCTGCTGTGCCGGTGTCCTGATGATATGACAGGTCGCCGTTCCGGGGCATTCTTCTGGTCGTCAGCCGTTACTCTGCCCACCTGACGTCACCACAGCAGATCAGGGGGATCCACTCATGCCGCAGGAGCCGTGGGCGGGGTTGTCCGAGGCCATCAGCGCGATCCGGGAGGCCCTGTTGCCGCAGTTCTACGACCTCGCGCCCCGACCGGGTTGTTACCGCATCAACACGGGTTGACCGAAGATTCGCGCAGGGGCGAGCACCAGCTCAGACAGTCCGGCACAAGCCCGACACCGACAGCTCGGCACGGGCGTGTTGGACGCGTTCTCCGAGGTCAGCTCGGGCAGCCAGTCGGCTCGGACGTTCAGGTGTGCGCGAGCTGGAGCACGGCGATGCCGGCCACCACGGTGACGCTCGCGGCCAGCCGTCGGCCGCCCAGTCGCTCGCGGAAGAACACGGTACCGAGCAGCGCGGCGATGACGATGCTTGTCTCGCGGAGTGCGGCGATGGACGCCAGGTCGCCGTGGTCCTGCGCCCATACCACCAGCGCGTACGCGGTCAGTGAGAGCACCCCACCAGTCAGTCCGCGCATCGGGGCGTCGCGCAGCCGGGCGGACAGGCGGCGCCCGCCCAGCACGAAGGCACCGGCGCAGAAGAGCATGCCCTGCAGCAGGAAGCTCCAGGCTATGTAGCCGAAGACGCTGTCTGAGCGCCGTACGCCCGTACCGTCGACGATTGTGTATGAGGCGATCATGACGCCGGTGCCGAGGGCAGCCGTCAGTGCCGGCAACTGGGCGCGGTCCGGCAAGCCGTCCGCCAGAGCGAGGGCGACCAGCCCGGCTGAAATGATCAGGACGCCGGTGAGTTCGGGGGCTGACAGCTCCTGGCCGAGAACGCTCACCGAGAGGACGGCGACCAGCAGGGGTGCGACGCCGCGCGCGACCGGGTACATCTGACCGAAGTCACCGAGCCTGTAAGCCTGGAGCAGCAGCGTCTGATAGGCCACCTGGAGCAGGGCTGACGCCGCGATGAACGGCCACGCAGCAGAGCCAGGGAGCGGGGTGAAACTGACCCAGATCGCGCTGACGCCGACGAAGACGAGGTTGATCAGCGTGAAGCCGGCGAGCTTGTTCGGAATCGCGTGCGCCAGTGCGTTCCACCCGGCGTGCAGCACCGCTGCGGTCAGCACCACTACGGGCACGGCAGTGCCGGCTTGCATGAACACATTCATGAGCGTCGACCGTTCCAGAAGCTGAAGCGTCAGGGAATTGAATTCCGCATTATGCTACAGCCATGGAACATCATTCCCTGATCGGAAGTGCTTCTACCGACGCACGGACCGTTGACGTGCGGAATCTAGCGGCCCACGTACGCGCCCGACTGCCGCAACTGCGCGACGCGGAGGCAAGGGTCGCGCAGGTCCTGCTCGACCAGGGACCTGAACTGGTGCGGCTGAGCGTGAGCGACGTAGCCGCCATGGCGCACACAGCGCCCTCCTCCGTGGTCCGCGCCTGTCAGCGGCTGGGCTTCCGCGGCTATCAGGAGGTGAAGATCATCGCAGTCCGGGAGTCGCCCCGGCCCACCACGCCGGCAGGCGCCGATCCCACCTCCCGCGCGTTGGCCGACACCGTGCAAGCGGCACGGGAGGCCCTGGACGGGCTATCCGCGACAGTCTCTCCCGACGGCCTGCGCACTGCTGCCGAGGCGTTGCACGGCGCGAGCCGGATCCTGGTCGTCGGTGCTGGCCTGTCCACCGCGGTGGCCACCGACGCGGCCTACCGCCTCAGGGCCCTGGGCTGCGCCGTCGACGCCCCCACTGACCCACTCACCGCCGAGGTAGCCGCCTCGCTGCTCCCCTCGGATGCCGTCTGCCTGGCCGTCAGCCACACCGGCGCCACCCGAACCACCGTGGACGCCGCCCGACGCGCCCACACGCGCGGAGCCACAGTCATCTCGCTCACCAGCTATGCCCGTTCGCCGCTGACCGAGACCAGCCAGTGCACGCTACTTGCCGGCGGCCAGGACCTCACTCTCGGCCTCGAAGCCGTGGCAGGGCGCCTCGCTCACCTCGTCGTGGTTGACGCACTGGCCCTCACCCTGCTGGCGCTGCGCGGTTCGGACGCCCAACAGGCCCTCGCCCGCTCCGCCGAGGTCACCGCTGCTCACGCGTACTGACCTTGCGAATCCGCCGCGCTCGTGCACCGGTGAGGGCTGCTTGTGCACGGCCGGGTGGCGCGGGACATGATGGCAGGCTCTCAGCATCCCTGAACAGCCAAGTTATTACTGCATGAACCCGACTTGACCGAGGACTCCCGCAGGGCGGCCACCGGGGCGAGTTCGGCGCGCGTCTGGGCCCACAGGACCAGGGCGTACGCGGCGACCGAGAGCACGGAGCCGAGGAGGCCGACCGGGACGTGGGGCCGCAGCAGCGGGACGATGCCGCCCCGCACGCGCGCGTACAGGAAGGCCGGGATGACGACGCCCTGAATGCCATCAGCCAGGCGATGTAGCCGAGCGGGGAGTGGGCGGCGCGGACGCCCAGGCCGTCGATCAGCGTGTACGCGGCGATCGTCAGACCGGTCGCGAGGGCCGCGCCGATCGCGGCCCGGTCCGGCCGGTGCCCGCGCAGCCCCCACAGGCTCACTGCGGTCAGCCCGACGCAGGACACGGCGATCCCGGCGGCCGCCCAGCCATCGGGCACCTCGTGCGCGAACACGGCCGCCGGCACGGTCACCACCAGCGGCGCGGTGCCGCGCGCGAGGGGGTAGGCCTGCCCGAAGTCACCGAGCCGGAAGGAGGTCGTCAACAGGGTGTAGCAGACGATGTGCACGCACGCGGAGACGAGCAGATACGGCCAGGCGGGCGCCGCCGGGAACGCCACGAACGGCGCCAGCGCCAGCCCGGTCAGCACCCCGCCGCCCGAGATCAGCGCGAACCC
This sequence comes from Streptomyces sp. NPDC006739, assembly GCF_042869815.1. Lineage (NCBI taxonomy): Bacteria > Bacillati > Actinomycetota > Actinomycetes > Kitasatosporales > Streptomycetaceae > Streptomyces > Streptomyces sp. NPDC006739. The sequence goes on along the minus strand of NZ_JBIAGM010000017.1, from coordinate 66,338 downwards.
GACGAGTTTGTCGGTGATCCGGTGGGCGATCGCGTTCCAACTGGCGTGCGCGACGGCGGCGAGCAGAACGGCGGAGGCGACCAGCGGCGTCACGCGCTCGGCTCGCGCACGCCGGCGGGACGGGTTCCTGATGTGGATGGCGTGGTCATGGACCGGCACGTCAGCGGCAGGCGCGCGGGACGGGCGAGGGGGCGAGGTCCCCGCGCGGGGGAACGGAAGGCCGGTGAGGACGCTCCGTCGTCGCGGAGTCCTCACCGGCCGGTCCGTGCCGGAAGCGGTGCGTCAGACGTGTGCCAGTTCCCGGTCCTCGTCGGGGCCGGTGTTCTCGCGGTCCCGCGCCGTACGCAGGCCCTCGCCCTCCACGTCCACGTTGGGCAGCGCGCGGTCCAGCCACCTCGGCAGCCACCAGGCACGCTTGCCGAGCAGGGCGAGGACGGCCGGGACGATCGCCATGCGGACGATGAACGCGTCGAAGAAGACGGCGACCGCGAGGCCGAAGCCGATCATCTTCACCATCGACTCGCTGGAGCCGATGAAGCCCGAGAAGACGGCGATCATGATGATGGCGGCTGCCGTGACCACCCGCGCGCCGTGCCGGAAGCCGGTCACCACCGCCTGGCCGGGCTTCTCGCCGTGGACGAACGCCTCCCGCATCCGGGTGACGAGGAAGACCTCGTAGTCCATCGCGAGGCCGAAGACCACGCCCACCATGAAGATCGGCATCATCGACATGACCGGGCCGGTCTCCTCGACGCCCACCAGGCCGGACAGCCAGCCCCACTGGAAGACCGCGACCACCGCGCCCAGGGCCGCCATCACGCTCAGCAGGAAGCCGAGGGCCGCCTTCAGCGGGACCAGGACCGAGCGGAAGACCACGATCAGCAGCAGGAACGCCAGGCCGACCACCAGCACCAGGTACGGGACCAGGGCGTCGTTCAGCTTCTGCGACACGTCGATGTTCATCGCGGTGGAGCCGGTGACGTAGAGCTTCGCGTCCGTGGCGGACGAGATGCCGGCGCCCTTGTCACGGATGGCGTGGACCAGGTCCTCGGTGGTGGTGGAGGACGGCTTGGAGCCGGGGACGACGGTGATCGTCGCGGTGTCGCCGGCCTTGTCGGGCGCGGCCGGGGCCACCGTCACCACGTCCTTGAGGCCCTTGATCTCGTCGCGGACCTTGGTGAAGGCGGCCTTCGGGTGGGTGCTGTCCTTGGCGTCGACCACGACCAGCAGCGGCCCGTTGAAGCCCGGTCCGAAGCCCTCGGACAGCAGGTCGTACGCGCGGCGCTGCGTCGTCGACGTCGGCTGGGAGCCGTCGTCCGGGAGGCCGAGCTGCAGTGAGGCGGCCGGGACCGCCGCCGCGCCGAGGCCGACCACACCGAGCAGGAGTACGGCGACCGGGCGTCGTACCACGAAGCTCGCCCAGCGGGTGCCCATGTTGGGGCGGTCCGCCTTCCTCGGCCCGCGGCCGCCGCCGAGCAGCTTGCTCTTCTCGCCCGCCGGCTTGACCTTGCGGCCCGCGTACCCGAGCAGCGCCGGGATCATCGTCAGGGCGATCAGTACGGCGATGGCGACCGTGCCCGCCGCCGCGATGCCCATCTTGGTGAGCATCGGGATGTTGACCACCGACAGGCCGACCAGGGCGATCACGACCGTGAGGCCCGCGAAGACCACCGCCGAGCCCGCCGTGCCGACGGCGCGTCCGACCGCCTCCTCGCGTTCGCGGCCCTCGGCGAGTTCGGCGCGGTAGCGGGAGACGATGAACAGCGCGTAGTCGATGCCGACGGCCAGGCCGATCATCGACGCCAGGGTGGAGGTGGTGGACCCCAGGTCCAGGGCGCCGGCCAGGGCCGTGATGGTGGAGACGCCGATGCCGACGCCGATGAGGGCCGTCAGCAGCGGGAAGCCGGCCGCGAGCAGCGAGCCGAAGGTGATGACGAGGACGACGGCCGCGATCGCGATGCCGATGACCTCGCTGGAGCCGGTCTCGGGCGTGGCGGTGAGCGCGTCACCGCCCACCTCGACGGTCAGTCCGGCGTTCCGCGCGTCCTGTGCCGCCGCCTTCAGGGCCTCCCGGGTGGAGTCCTTCAGCTGCATGCCGGAGACCTCGTACTTCACCGAGGCGTACGCGATCGTCCCGTCCTTGCTGACGGCGTGCCCGGTGTAGGGGTCGGCGACGAAGCTGACCTCGGAGCCGTCCTTCAGCTCCCGCACGGTCTTCTCGACGGTCGCCTTGTTGGCCGCGGCCGTCATCTTCTCGCCGCTCGGCGCCTTGAAGACGACCCGCGCGGTGGCGCCGTCGGCGCTCATCCCGGGGAAGCGCTGTTCCAGCAGGTCGAAGGCCTTCTGGGCCTCGGTTCCGGGGATGGAGAAGGAGGTGTTGCCGGCGGCGGGGGCGCTGGCCGCGCCGACGCCGGCCAGGGTCAGCAGCGCCACCCATATCAGGGCGACGAAGTGCCGTCGCCGAAAGGCGAGTCGGCCCATTTTGTACAGGAACGTGGCCACGAGGTCGTACTCCCGGTCAGGTCGTGGGGTGGTTCAGGGCAGGGTGATCGACCCTTTGGGGCAGGGGTGATCGGCCCGACGACGTGAGCGGTGACGTCAGGTACAGGTGTGGGTGGGGATGGTTCAGGTGGTGAGGGCGGCCCGGATGGCGGGACGGGTCAGCCGGTGACGCCGAATGCGGGGAGGACGACGGCGTCGATGTACGAGAGCAGGAAGCGCTGTGTCGGCGGCTGCTCGTCGATGAGCGTCCGCGCGGCGAACGCACCGACCATCATGTGCACCATGAACTCGGTCGCCGGGTTGTCCGCACGGACCTCGCCCCGGTCGATCGCGCGCTGCAGGATGCGCCGGAACTCCGCCATCTCGGGCTCGATGAGGTGCTCCCGGAACGCCTTGAGGAGATCCGGGTTGCCGTGGATCGCCATGGCCAGGCCCCGCATCAGCGCGGAGTTCTGTTCCATCTCGCAGTCGTCGGAGCGCAGCGTGAGGGCGTGCAGATCGCCTCTGAGCGACCCGGTGTCGAGTCCCAGCAGGGAGCCGCCCGGCTTGTTGTGCCGCACCGCCTTGGCGACCAGCTCGGCCTTGCCACCCCACTGGCGGTAGAGCGTGGCCTTGCTGGACCGGGTACGGGCGGCCACGGCGTCCATGGTGAGGGCGTCGTAGCCGACTTCCCGAAGCAGGTCGAGCACGGCCTCGTACAGCTCGGCCTCACGCTCGGGCGTGATCCGGCTGCGACGCGCGGCGGCGACCTCGGTCATGTCCCTCACCTTCCCGCTCGGTTGCCGCTCCGGATGGCATACGGCTTCGTACGACACGAATGTAGCGCACCAGCGTCCGAAACGAAACTGTTTCGTACGTGTCTTGGCTCACGGTCTCCCCCGAGGTGCCGCACCCGCACGAGTTGCTGCGCTCCATCCCCCGGAAAAGCATGGGTAGGTGAGCTATCTGCGCCTACCGCACCTCAGCGGCGACCTGCTGTGCTTCGTGGCCGAGGACGACCTCTGGCTGGCCCCCCTCGACAGCCCGGGCCGCGCCTGGCGGCTCACCGTGGACCGGACCAAGACCGGCCACCCCCGCTTCTCGCCCGACGGCCGCCACATCGCCTACACGAGCTGGCGCAGCCTCGTGCCCGAGATCCACCTGGTCGGGGTCGACGGCGGGCCGGGGCGGCAGCTGACCTACTGGGGCAGCGCCGACACCCAGGTCTGCGGCTGGACCCCGGAGGGCGACATCCTCGCCGTCGCCTCGCACGGCGAGCCCTTCTCCTACTACACCTGGGCCTACAAGGTGTCCACGGACGGCGACCCGGGCCGCAAGCTGCCCTGGGGCCCGGTCTCCGACATCCAGGTCGCCGACGTCGACGGACAGCACAGGACCCTGCTGCTCACCGGCACCCCACCGCACGAACCCGCCTCGTGGAAGCGGTACCGGGGCGGCGCGACGGGACGGCTCTGGCTGCACGGGCAGCGGCTGCTCCCGGACATCGGCGGGCATCTGCACTCCCCGATGTTCGTCGGCGGCCGGATCGCCTTCCTCTCCGACCACGAGGGCATCGGCAACCTCTACTCGTGCGCGTACGACGGCTCCGACCTGCGCCGGCACACCGACCACGACTCCTTCTACGCCCGGCACGCGGCCGGCGACGGCACCCGGGTGGTCTACCAGTGCGCGGGCGACCTGTGGCTGGTGGACGACCTGTCCGCCGGGTCGGTGCCCCGCCGGCTCGACATCCGGCTGAGCGGCCCCCGAGCGGGGCGCCGCCGCTACCAGGTGCCGGCCGCCCAGCACGTGGACGGCATCTCGGTGGACGAGACGGGCCGGGCCAGCGCCGTCGTCGTACGCGGCAGCCTCTACTGGCTCACCCACCGCGACGGCCCCGCCCGCACCATCACCGAGACACCGGGCGTTCGGATCCGGCTCCCGGAGATGCTGGGCTCGACCGGGCAGGTCGCCTACGTCACCGACGCCGAGGGCGAGGACGCGATCGAGCTGGCGCACCTCCCCCGCGCCACCGGCGACCGCCCGCCCCGCAGACGGGCCTCGGGCGAGCTGGGCCGGGTGCTGGAACTGGTCTGCGACCCGCAGGGCGAACGCCTCGCCCTCGCCACCCACGACGGCCGGCTGCTGCTGATCGACGTGCCGGAGGACCCGGCCCCGGAGTCCGAGGGCCGCGTCACCGAGCTGATCCGGTCGGTCAACGGCCCCGTGCGCGACCTCGCCTTCTCCCCCGACGGCGCCTGGCTGACCTGGTCGCATCCGGGCATCGGCCGCTCGCTGCGGCAGATCAAGCTCGCCCGCATCAAGGACCGGCACATCGTCGACGTCACCAACGGCCGCTTCGAGGACGAGAACCCCGTCTTCACCCGCGACGGCCGCTACCTCGCCTTCCTGTCCTGGCGTGGCTTCGACCCGGTGTACGACGTCCACACCGGCGACCTCTCCTTCCCGCTGGGCTGCCGCCCGTACCTGGTGCCGCTCTCCTCGGCCACCCCCTCCCCCTTCGCCCTCAGCCCGGACGGCCGCCCCGCCGCCGGTGGACTCGACCCCCTGGAGGACGAGGAGCCCGGCGACGGCAGCACGGTGACCGTGGAGGTCGAGGGCCTGGAGAGCAGGGTGACCCCCTTCCCGGTCACCGCCTCCAAGTACTCGGCGATGCACCCGGTGGCGGGCGGCGGGCTGGTCTGGCTGCGCTGGCCGATCTCCGGCGCGCTCGGCGAGACCTTCGTCAACCCGGCCGACACCAGCGGGCGGCCGACCCTGGAGTACTTCAACATCACCAAGGCGAAGAAGGCCGAACTCGTCGACCACCTCGACTGGTTCACGGTCAGCGGGGACGGCACCCGGCTGGTCGTGGTCGACGAGGGCGACCTGCGGGCGGTGCCCTCGACCGAGTCCGGCGACGGCGACACGACGACCTGGATCGACCTGCGCCGGATCCTGCACGAGGTCGACCCCGCCGCCGAGTGGCGCCAGGCGTACGACGAGGCCGGCCGAATCATCCGCGCCTACTTCTGGGATCCGGGCATGTGCGGCATCGACTGGGAGGCGGTGCTCGACCAGTACCGCCCGCTGGTCGAACGGGTCGCCTCCCCCGACGAGTTCGCCGACCTGCTGCGCGAGGTGCTGGGCGAACTCGGCACCTCCCACGCCTACGTCACCGCCGCCCGCCGCAACGAGGGCCCGCCGCACTACCAGCGCTGGCAGGGCCTGCTCGGCGCCAACCTGGTACGCCGGGACGGGGGTTGGACGGTCCGGCGCATCCTGTCCGGCGACTCCTCCGACTCCAAGGCCCGCTCACCACTGGCCGGCACCGGGATCCGGGAGGGCGCGGTCCTCACCCACGTGGACGGCCGCCCGGTGGACCCGGTGGCGGGCCCCTATCCACTGCTCGCGGGCGCGGGCGGTACGACGGTGGAGCTGACGTTCGCTCTTCCGGAGAACGGTAAGGGCGCGGAGAACGGTAAGGGCGGAGAGAGTGCGGGGGGTGCGGAGGGCGCCGAGGGCGCGGGAGGTGCGGAGGGCACGGGTGGTGCCGAGGGCGCCGAGGGCGCGGGGGGTGCGGAGGGCACGGGTGGTGCCGAGGGCGCCGAGGGCGCGGGGGGTGCCGAGGGCGCCGAGAGCTCCGAGAGCACCGAGAGCACCGAGAGCGCGGAGGGCGCGGAGGGCGCGGGGGGCACGGGGGGCACGGGGGGTGCCGAGAGCACGGAGGGCGCCGAGAGCACGGAGGGCACGGAGGGCGCCGAGAGTGGTGAAGGGGGCGGGGGTGGCGGTGGGTTCGGGCCGGCCCGGCGGGTCGCCGTCGTCCCGCTCATCGACGAACGGCCGCTGCGCTACCAGGACTGGGTGGCCAAACGCCGGGCGGTCGTCAGGGAGGTGAGCGGCGGCAAGTGCGGCTATCTGCACATCCCCGACATGGGCGGCTCGGGCTGGGCCCAGTTCAACCGCGACCTGCGCATGGAGGTCTCACGGCCCGCGCTGCTGGTGGACGTGCGCGGCAACGCGGGCGGCCACATCAGCGAACTGGTCATCGAGAAGCTGACCCGCACCATCCTCGGCTGGGACCTGACGCGCGACGCCCAGCCGGTGTCCTACACCTCGAACGCGCCCCGGGGGCCGGTGGTCGCGCTGGCCGACGAGGCGACCTCCTCCGACGGCGACATGATCACGGCCGCCTTCAAGCTGCTCGGGCTCGGCCCGGTGGTCGGGCAGCGCACCTGGGGCGGGGTGGTCGGCATGACCGGCCGGCACCGGCTGGGCGACGGCACGGTGATCACGGTGCCGATGAACGCCGCCTGGTTCGACGCCTACGGCTGGTCCGTGGAGAACCACGGCGTCGCCCCCGACCTGGAGATCCTGCGCACCCCCCTGGACTGGGCCGAGGGCCGCCACGCCCAGCTCGACGACGCGGTCCTCCTGGCCCTGGACCTCCTGACCACCCAGCCCGCCGCGACGCCCCCCGGCTACCACGAGGTACCGGACCGCTCCCGCCCGAAGCTGCCGCCGCGTCAGTAAACGGCGACTGCGAACGGCTCGGCGAACGGGACGGCGAACGGGACGGCAAACGCAGGGTGCCCCTCGGAGAGAGGGGCACCCCACGTCATCGTTCGATGTCGCGGAAGTTCTCACGCGGCGTCTGCTGACCACGCTGGCCCTGCTGCTGGCCGCCACGCTGCGGCTGCTGCTGACCGCGCTGCGGCGTCTGCGGCTGCTCGCCACGCCGGCCGGCCTTGTCACCGGCCTGGCCGAGCTTCTCCTTGCCGCGCTCACGCAGTTCGTTCGACTTCTCCTGGAACTGGTCCTTCATACCCATGTGGGTTCACTCCCAAGGTGAGTGGGGGGTTGGGCCCCTCGGTGGGGCCTCGACCAGGTTCACACGGGCGAACACGGAGCGCATGTCGATCAGTTACGGTGCGTAGCCCTGGCCGCTTCGTCCGCCGCCCCGCCCGCACCGACGAGCCCGGAACGCATCCCCTGCAGACGGGGCGCGAAGCGCCTCATCTCGCGCTGCCCGACCGTGCCGATGAGGGCCGGCAGATATCCGCGCACCCCCTGCATCCCGCGCAACCACCACTGCCCGTACACATGGGCGGACCGCCGTTCGATCCCGGCCACGATCCGGTCCACCGCCGGGCCCAGCGGGTAGGTCTTGTTGGAGGGCCACGGCAGCCGCTGCCTCAACTCCCGCATCACCTCGTCCTGGTCGGCGCCGCGCACCATGTCGGTGTCGGTCCAGGACAGGTACCCGACGCCGACGCGCACGCCCTGGTGGCCGACCTCGGCGCGCAGGCTGTGCGCGTACGCCTCCACACCCGACTTGGAGGCGCAGTACGCCGTCATCATCGGCGCCGGGGTGATCGCCGCGAGCGAGGCGATCTGGAGCAGATAGCCACGGCTCTCGGCGAGCACCGGCAGGAACGCGCGGGCCGTGACCGCCGAACCGATCAGGTTCACCTCGATCACCCGACGCCAGGCCTGCGGATCGGAGTCCACGAACGGACCGCCGGTCGCGACGCCCGCGTTGGCGACCACGATGTCGACCTTCCCGAACCGCTCCTTGACCTCCGCCGCGACCCGGGTCATCGCCTCGTGATCGGTGACGTCGGCGTACCAGTGGGCGCTGTCGCCGTGCAGCCGCCCTGAGACCTCCTTGAGTGCCTCCTCCTCCAGGCCGACCAGCGCGACCTTGGCACCCCGCGCGGAGAGCTTGCGGGCGAGCAGCTCGCCGACTCCGCGCGCCGCTCCGGTGACGACGGCGACCTGCCCTTCGAGGCTCACCCTGCTCATGCGCCCTCCTTGACCTGCTCGTTGACCGTCCGGTCGGCCCGCACGGCTTCGGTGTTCCCGGTGTCTCCGGTGTGCCCGGTCTTCCCGGTGTACGTGGTGACGAGTTCCCGGATCGTGGCGGTCACCAGTTCCGGTGCCTCGACCGGGGTCATGTGGCCGAGTCCGGGCAGCTCGGTGAGGCCCACGCAGTGGGGCAGTTCGGCGGCGAGCGAGCGGGCGTGCGCCGGGGGCGTGAGCCGGTCGGCGGTTCCGGCGATCACCGCCGTCGGCACCCGCAGATCCCGTACGCCGTGGTCGAGGTCGAGCGCCGCCAGCACGCGCCCCCAGCTGTGGCGTACGGCGCGCGGGCAGGCGTGCACGATCCGCGCGCACGCCTCCACCAGGTGCGGGGCGGAACCGGCGCCCATGGTGGCGTACTTGAGGATGCGCTTCGCTACCGGCGTGACCGGCCCGAGCGGGGCGCGCGAGGTGAGGATGCGCGTGGTCATCCAGCTGCGTACGCGCCCGGCGGGCAGCGGCACTACGCGCGCCTGGGCGACCAGCCGCCCGCTGCCCGTGCTGCACAGCAGGACGGCGGCGGCGTGCTCGCGGAAGCGGGGCCGGGCGGAGGCGGCCATGACCGTCATCCCGCCCATGGAGTGCCCGACCACCACGGCCTTCTCCCCGGGCGCGAGGGTGTGGGCGAGCACGGCCTCGAGGTCGTCCGCCAGCGCGTCGGTGGTGCAAGCGGGGCTCGCGGGACTGCGTCCGTGGCCCCTCTGGTCGTAGGCGATGACCCGGTGGTCGGCCGCCAGTTCGCTGATCTGCGCCGCCCAGAAGCGGGTGGAGCAGGTCCAGCCGTGGGCGAGGACGACCGGGGGCGCGTTGTCCGGACCGTGCACCTCGACATGCAGCCGGGCGCCGTCGGCGGACTCGACGGTGAGGACGCGCGCGGGCGCGGGCGGGGCGACGGCCCCGGCTACGGCCCCGGCGCCGGTGTCCGTGCGGGTGAGCCGGCTCATGCGGTGGCCTCGCTCTTCTCGCCGGAGGTGGTCGTGCGCCGTCCGGCGGGGTCCTGGCCCGGGCCGCGCAGCACCTCGTACTCCGTCAGGTCCACCCGCCGGGTCGCCCGCCGGAACTCCGCCGTCGTACCGGGCCAGATGGTGGTGTTGCGGCCGCTCGCGTCGAGGTACCAGCTGGTGCAGCCGCCGGTGTTCCACACGGTCCGCTTCATCCGTTCCTGGACCCTGTGGTTCCAGGCCCGTACGGCACCGGGGCGGGCGTCGAGCGCGGCGCGTCCGCCGAGGACGTCGAGCTGGCGCAGGTAGTCGGCCAGGTAGTTCAGCTGCGACTCGATCATGAGGATCATGGAGGAGTTCCCGAGGCCGGTGTTGGGCCCGATGATCGTCAGCCAGTTGGGGAAGCCTGCGGCCGAGGCGCCGCGCAGGGCCTGCATGCCGCCCTTCCAGGCCTCCGCGAGGGTGGTGCCGGCCGCGCCGACCACGCGCTCGGCGATGGGCATGTCGGTGACGTGGAAGCCCGTACCGAAGATGATCGCGTCGACCTCGGCCTCGCTGCCGTCGGCGGCGACGGCGGTGGACCCGCGGATCTCGCTGAGCCCGGCGGCCACCACGTCCACGTTGGGCCGGGCCAGCGCCGGATAGTAGGAGCTGGACAGCAGGATCCGCTTGCAGCCGATGCGGTAGTCGGGGGTGAGCCGGGCGCGCAGGGCCGGGTCCTTGACGGCGCGGGCCATGTTGCGCCGGGCGACCCGTTCCACCAGGCCGAGTGCGTCGGGGTGCTTGGTGAACGCCTGGACCTGCAACTCCCTGATGCCCCACAGCGTCGCGCGCCGCGCCTGGGTGGTGAAGGGCAGTTGTCGGTGCAGCCGGCGCTCGGCGCCGCTGATGGCGCGGTCGACGCGGGGCATCACCCAGGGCGGGGTGCGCTGGAAGAGGGTGAGGCGGCCGACCTCGGGCTGGATGGCCGGCACGATCTGGATGGCGGAGGCGCCGGTGCCGACCATGGCGACCCGCTTGCCGCGCAGGTCGTAGTCGTGGTCCCAGCGGGCCGAGTGGAAGACCTTGCCGGGGAAGGAGGCCAGCCCCGGGATGTCGGGGATCTTCGGATCGGACAGCGGCCCGGTGGCGGAGACGACGACATCGGCGCTGAGCGGTCCGCGGGTGGTCTCGATGTGCCAGCACAGCCGCTCGGCGTCCCAGCGCATCAGCTTCACCTCGGAGTCGAGACGCAGGTGCGGTCGCAGCCCGAAGACGTCGGTGACGCGCTCCAGATAGGCGCGGATGTGCTCCTGCCCGGAGAAGGCGCGTGGCCACTCGGGATTGGGCGCGAAGGAGAAGGAGTACAGGTGGGACGGTACGTCGCAGGCGCACCCGGGGTAGCTGTTGTCGCGCCAGGTGCCGCCGACGGCGCTCGCCCGCTCCAGGACGACGAAGTCGGTGACGCCTTCCCGGCGCAGCCGCACGGCGGCCCCCAGCCCGCCGAACCCGGACCCGATCACCGCCACCCGCACATGCTCGTGTTCGTGTTCGGTCATCCCGATCCCTTTCGCGCGTGACCATGCCAGTGAACGCTGGCGCAATCGGAGCGTAGAGCAGCTCCGTACCGATGGGTAGGGGTGGGGAGAGGGAAGTTACCGGCGGTACAACATAGGCTGCGGGCGTGACCGAGAAGCGTGAGTACCGCATGGAGGAGCTGGCCGGACTCGCCGGCATCACGGTGCGCACCCTGCGCTTCTACCGGGAGCGCAAGCTGATCCCGCCGCCGCGCCGCGAGGGCCGTATCGCCTGGTACGACGACCACCACCTGGCCCGCCTCCGCACCATCTCGGCGCTGCTGGAGCGCGGCCACACGCTGAGCGGCATCGCCGAGCTGGCCGAGGCCTTCGACCACGGCCGTGACGTCGCCGACCTGCTCGGCGTCGGCGGCCCCACCGAGGAGGAGCCGGTCCGCCTCACCCCGGAGGAACTCGCCGCCCGCTTCGAGGGCGAGGTCACCCCCGAGAACCTCGCCGCGGCCATGGACCTGGGCTACCTCGGCACGGACGGCGACGAGCTGGTCCACATCAGCCGCCGGCTGCTGGACGTGTCCTCCGCCCTGGTCCGCGAGGGCATCCCGCTCGCCGAGGTCCTGGCGGCCGGCAAGCGCGTCCGTGAGCACGCCGACGCGATGGCCGAACTCTTCTCCGCCCTGATCCTTCGCCACGCCCACGAGGAGGACCTGCAACGCCTGCGACCGCTGGCCACCAGTGTGGTGGAGGCGGAGCTTTCGCTGGCCCTGGACCGCAAGCTGCGCGAGCGGGCGTGAACACGGCCGCCGCACGCCCCTGCCGGATTCCGCCCCGGCCGTCGAACCCGCCGTCGAACCCGCCGTCGAACCCGCCGTCGAACCCGCCGTCGGCCTAGCGGTCGTAGACGACGGTGACCGGCGCATGGTCGGACCACCGCTCGGCGTGCGTGGCCGCCCGCTCCACGAAGCCCTTGACGGCCCGGGCCGCGAGCCCGGGCGTGGCCACCTGGTAGTCGATCCTCCACCCCGAGTCGTTGTCGAAGGCCCGCCCACGGTAGGACCACCAGGTGTAGGGCCCCTCGACGTCCGGGTGCAAGGCGCGTACGACGTCGACGTATCCGCCGGCGGCCGGGTCGAGGACACTGCCGAGCCACTCCCGCTCCTCGGGCAGGAACCCGGAGTTCTTGGTGTTGCCGCGCCAGTTCTTGAGGTCGGCCTGCCGGTGGGCGATGTTCCAGTCGCCGCAGACGACGACCTCGCGCCCGTCGGCGGCGGCCCGCTCCCGCAGCTCCTTGAGGTAGGCGAGGAACTCGCCCATGAACCGCACCTTCTCCTCCTGCCGCTCGGTGCCGACCTCCCCGGAGGGCAGGTAGAGGGAGGCGACGGTGACGCCGGGAAGGTCGGCCTCGACGTAGCGACCGCCGGCGTCGAACTCCGACGATCCGAAGCCGACCTGGACGCGGTCGGGCTCGCGGCGGGCGTAGAGGGAGACGCCCGCGCGGCCCTTGGCGGCGGCGGGGGCGTGCACGACGTGCCATCCGTCGGGCCGCCGTACCGGCTCGGGCAGCTGGTGCGCTTCCGCCCGCACCTCCTGGAGGCACACCACGTCCGCGGAGGTCCGGCCGAGCCACTCCACGAAGCCCTTCTTGGCGGCGGCCCGCAGTCCGTTCACATTCACCGAGGTCACAGTCAGCACCAGGGCACGATACCGGCACACTGGACCAGTTCCCCTCCCTGTCCCTGCATAGAAGTACGATAACCAGCATGCATATTCGTCGTGTTCGTTTCGATCACCCCGACGCCGTCAAGCTCAACGACGAGGTCCAGGCCGAATACCACCTGCGCTACGGCGACGGCGGCGACGCCACCGCTCTCGACGCGGCCGACTTCGATCCGCCCCGGGGCGTGTACCTGATCGCGTACGACGAGCGCGAGCGCCCGGTGGCCACCGGCGGCTGGCGCGGCCAGGACCGCAACGGTGACGGCAACGAGGACGGCGACGCCGAGATCAAGCGCATGTTCGTGGTCACCGGGATGCGCGGACGGGGTCTGGCCCGCCGCATACTCGCGGCACTGGAGGAGGACGCCCGCACGGCCGGCCGCGTCCGCATGGTCCTGGAGACGGGCACCAAGCAGCCGGAGGCGATCGCCCTCTACACGTCCTGCGGGTACGAGCCGTGCGAGAAGTTCGGCTACTACCGCTTCCACGAGGAGAGCCGCTGCTTCGCGAAGCGGCTGTAGACACCGCGGACATGCTGAAGCCCCGGTCGACTTCCGCCGACCGGGGCTTCATGATGCGTGGACCTGAGGGGATTTGAACCCCTGGCCCCCTCGATGCGAACGAGGTGCGCTACCGGACTGCGCCACAGGCCCTTGCAACGAGTGAAACTCTAGCATCCCGGTCGGGGTGCTTGGAAATCCGTTCCCTGACTGGTCAGGGGCGGCTCCCCGGGGCTCGCGCGGGCAGTGTGGCGAAGTGCGGTGGAGTCACTCGTTGGCCGCGCGCGGGCGCTCGCCGTCCTCGTACTGGTCGAACAGGGGTGTGCGGCCGCGCTCGCGGGCCCGGCGGGCGGAGGCGGCGCGGCGCGCGTCGCTGCGGCCGTCCGCCGGCCGGTCCCCGGCCGCGGCGGCCGCCTCCTCCGCCCCGGCCTCCGGCGCGGACGGCGTCTCCTGCTCGGGCACGACCGCACTGGACCGGGCCGAACTCCAGGCGTCGGGCGCCCCGAGGTCCACGCCGGAGGTCGCGCGCGGCGCCACCGGCGCGGTCACGTACGTCGGCAACGGCACCGGCACCGGGTCCCAGCTGTCGCCGTGCCCGGGCCGCTGCCGGCGCTCACGCTGCTGGTCGACCCACTCGGCGTGATCGGTCTGCTCGACGAGGGCGCGCCGGTCCGCGGCGAGCGCCAGGAGGCCGGGGTCGGTCTCGGGCGCCGGTCCCTCGTCCGCTTCGTCGGCACCGGGGCCCGCGTCGACGGAGGCACGCCTGCGCGGCTGGCGCTCCCTGAGGCGCTGTGCCGCGACCTCGGCGCGCCGGCGGTCCATCTGGTAGGCGAAGCGGCGGCGTTCCTGGGAGCGCAGATAGGCGATGTACCCGCTGAGCAGCACGGCGGGCACGGCGGGCGCCCACAGGAACGCGAGGCCGCCGACGGCGGCGACCACGGCACCGAGCGTGAACGCCAGGAAGAGCAGCACAGTTGTGCGTCGACGGCGCGCGAGTACCTTCGTGCGCTGGGCGCGTGCCGCGGCGGCCTGCGCCGAGGACGAGCGCCGTGCTTCCGGCGCCCTCTTCTGCGCGGGCACCGAGACGGACTGGGACACGGACCCGGAGCGGGACTTGGGCGCGGGCACGGAGGGGGACTTGGACTTCGGCGGGACCGCCTTGTCGCGCGCCGGCTCCGGGCGGCCGGGCGCCTCCGGCTCGGTGTCCGGCCGTACCTGAGGGCGCGTCGGGGGCATGGCGAAGGCCCGGACGTCCACCGAGTCGGTGACGGCGTCCGGTTCCCGGGCGTCCCGCTCCCCCTCCTGGGTGGAGCGCGCCCGCAGGTCCCTGGCGTACCGACGCTCCATCCCCGCCCGTCCGGACAGCAGCCGGATGGCGGTGCTGAAGCGTTCCGTCGGACGGGCCTCGTTCAGCTCGTCCTGCCTACGGAGCCACATCGGCACCAAGTAGGCGGCCCAGGCCCCGACAATGATTGCGTAGATGAGGCCGCTGCTGCTCACGTCTCACACCGTAGAGGGGTTTGCGTGAGGCCATCCGCCAATTGGGCCGGTGTGTCGCACGATCTGGCTGATATTTCTAGCTTTTTTTGCGACCGATGTGATCACCAGACCGCCCGAGCCGTGAAGGGAATGCCCCGAGGCGGTCATCGGCCGATCAATTTCGAACACGCATTCAATTTATGGCTATGCGGGATTTCCCTGGGGGTTCTGCCGGCTGTTCTCCTCGGATCGTGCCCGCCGCCAGCGCGCGAGCAGCCCTTCGGGTACCTCTTCCGCGGTGAGCGCGAAGACGAGGTGGTCGCGCCAGGCCCCGTCGATGTGCAGATAACGCGGCCGCAGCCCCTCCTCCCGGAATCCGAGTTTCTCCACCACCCGGCGGCTGGGCCGGTTCTCGGGCCGAATGCAGACCTCGATGCGGTGCAGGCCGACGGTGCGGAAACAGTGGTCCACCACCAGCGCGACGGCGGTCGGCATCACCCCGCGGCCCGCCACCGCCTCGTCCACCCAGTACCCGACGTGCCCCGAGCACATCGACCCCCAGGTGATGCCGGCCACCGTCAGCTGTCCGACCAGCTGCCCCTGGTACTCGATGACGAACGGCAGCATCCGGCTCGCGTTCGCCTCGGAGCGCAGATGCCGGACCATCTGGCGGTAGGTCGGCCGGTGCGCGATCGGCCCGGTGGGCGTGGGCGGCGGAATGGTCGCCTCCCAGGGCCGCAGCCAGTCCCGGTTGCGCCGGTTCACCTCGCGCCAGGCCCGCTGGTCGCGCAGCTTTATCGGCCGGAGGACGACATCGCCGTCCGCCAGCACGACGGGCCAGGATGGGCTGTTCAGCTCGCACCCCCGGAGGTGGCGGCGGGTCTGGGGTGGTCGCCGCCGCGGATCTGCTCGACGGCGTGGACCAGCAGGGGCTCCAGCACGGCCAGGCCGTCCCGCACCCCGCCGGTGGAACCCGGCAGATTGATGATCAGGGTGCGCCCCGCCACTCCGGCCAGGCCCCGGGAGAGCGCGGCGGTGGGTACCTTCTCCCGTCCGAACGCCCTGATGGCCTCCGCGATGCCCGGGACCTCGTAGTCGATCACCTCGCGGGTGGCCTCGGGGGTGCGGTCGGTGGGCGAGACGCCGGTACCGCCGGTGGTCACGATCACGTCGTACCCGGCCTCGGCGCCGGCCCGCAGCGCGGCCTCGACCGGATCACCGTCGGGGACCACCCGCGGCCCGTCGACGGCGAGACCGAGTGCTTCGAGGCCCGCCGCCACCAGCGGGCCGCCCTTGTCCTCGTAGACACCTGCGGCGGCCCTGTTGGAGGCGGTGACCACCAGAGCGCGATACGTCATGCCCGGCTCCAGTCACCCGACTTGCCGCCCGTCTTCTCCTCCACCCGTACGTCCGTGATGACCGCTCCCTTGTCGACCGCCTTGACCATGTCGACCACGGTGAGCGCGGCGACCGACACCGCGGTGAGCGCCTCCATCTCGACGCCCGTGCGGTCCGTCGTCCGCACGGTGGCGTGGATCTCCACGGCGTCGTCCGCGACCGACAGTTCCAGTTTCACACCGGAGACCGACAACGGGTGGCACAGCGGGATCAGGTCCGGGGTGCGCTTGGCCCCCATGATGCCCGCGATGCGCGCCGTGGCCAGGGCGTCCCCCTTGGGCATGCCCTCGCCGCGCAGCAGCTCGACCACGCGGGCCGAGACCAGGACACGGCCGCTGGCGCGGGCGGTGCGCGCGGTCACGTCCTTGTCGGATACGTCGACCATGCGGGCCGCGCCCGCCTCGTCGATGTGCGTCAGTCGGTCCTGCGTACTCATGCTGTCTGGCGCTCCCGGTCCTGGCCCGTCGCGGTGCGGCGCACGGGCCTGCTGTGCGCGACACGGTACCGCCAAGTCGGCGCGCCCACCGGGTCAGGACCCCCGGGGGGCGCCCTGGGGGCCCGAAGTCGGCTAGCCGAGCAGGACGACCTCGACCTCGGTGCCGGGTTCGACGGACTCCGTGTCCTCGGGGACGACGATCAGCGCGTCGGCCTGGGCGAGCGCCGCGACCAGATGGGAGCCGGCACCGCCGACGGGGGTCACCTCACCGTCGGCGTACGTCCCGCGCAGGAACTGTCTGCGCCCCTTCGGCGAGCCGAGCGCCTTCTCCGCCCTGAGCGTCGCCGTGGTGCGGGGCCGGTGGACGTCCGGCAGCCCCATCAGGGTGCGGATCGCGGGGCGGACGAACAGTTCGAAGGAGACGTAGGAGGACACGGGGTTGCCCGGGAGGGCCAGCAGGGGCGTGTGCTCGGGGCCGATGGAGCCGAAGCCCTGGGGCTTGCCGGGCTGCATGGCCAGCTTGCGGAAGTCGACACCGCCGCCCGGCTCGTCCTCGTCGCCGGCGTCGGCCAGCGCCTCCTTGACGACGTCGTACGCCCCGACGCTCACGCCCCCGGTGGTGACCAGCAGGTCGGCGCGGATGAGCTGGTCCTCGATGGTGGACCGCAGGGTCTCCGCGTCGTCGGCCACGGCACCCACCCGGTAGGCGATGGCGCCCGCGTCCCGGGCGGCGGCGGTGAGCGCGAAGCTGTTGGAGTCGTAGATCTGTCCGGCGGCCAACTCCTCGCCCGGCTGGACGAGTTCGCTGCCGGTGGACAGGACGACCACGCGCGGGCGCGGGCGCACCCGCACCGTGCCCCGGCCGACCGCCGCGAGCAGCCCGATCTGCGGCGGGCCGAGGATCGTGCCGGCCTCCAGGGCGAGGTCGCCGGCCTTCACGTCGCTGCCCTGGGCGCGCACATGCGCGCGTGCCTCGGCCGGCCGGTGCACGCGCACGTGCCCGGTGGCGCCCTCGGGGGCGAGACTGCGGGCCCGCATCCCGCTGACCGGCCCCTCGCCGAGCCCGCCGTCGGTCCACTCCACGGGAACGACGGCCTCGGCGCCGGGCGGCAGCGGTGCGCCGGTCATGATGCGGGCGGCCTGCCCGGGGCCGACCCGGACCCGGCCGGCCGAACCCGCCGCGACGTCCCCGACGACGTCCAGGACGGCCGGGAACTCCTCGCTCGCGCCCGCGACGTCCGCGACCCGTACCGCGTACCCGTCCATGGAGCTGTTGTCGAAGGGCGGCAGGGAGACCGGCACCATGACGTCCTCGACCAGGACGCACCCGTGGGCGTCGAGCAGTTGCAGCTCGATGGGTTCGAGGGGGCGGACGGTGGTGAGGACGTCCTCCAGGTGCTCGTCCACCGACCACAGGCGGTCCGGGCCGGCGGGGCGGGTCACGGCGCTGCTCAACGTTGCTGCATCTCCTCGGCTACGTAACTGCGAAGCCAGGTCCGGAAGTCCGGGCCCAGGTCTTCACGTTCGCACGCGAGTCTGACAATGGCACGCAGGTAGTCGCCACGGTCACCGGTGTCATAGCGGCGGCCCTTGAAGACCACACCGTGCACGGGGCCGCCGACCTTCTCGTCCTCGGCCAGCTGCTGGAGCGCGTCGGTGAGCTGGATCTCGCCGCCCCGGCCGGGCTCGGTCTTGCGCAGTATGCCGAAGATGTTGGGGTCGAGGACGTACCGGCCGATGACCGCGTAGTGGGACGGGGCGTCGGCCGCGTCCGGCTTCTCCACCAGACCGGTCACCTTGACGACGTCGCCGTCCTCGGTGGACTCGACGGCCGCGCACCCGTAGAGGTGGATCTGCTCGGGCGCGACCTCCATCAGCGCGATCACGCTGCCGCCGTGCCGCTCCTGGACGTCGATCATGCGCTGGAGCAGCGGGTCGCGGGGGTCGATCAGGTCGTCGCCGAGGAGGACCGCGAAGGGCTCCTGCCCGACGTGCGGGGCGGCGCACAGGACGGCGTGCCCGAGGCCCCTGGGGTCGCCCTGGCGCACGTAGTGCATGGTCGCGAGGTCGCTGGACGCCTGCACCTTGGCGAGCCGGCCCGCGTCGCCCTTCTTCTGCAGGGCGGACTCCAGCTCGTAGTTGCGGTCGAAGTGGTCCTCCAGCGGGCGCTTGTTGCGTCCGGTGACCATGAGGACGTCGTCGAGCCCCGCGGACACGGCCTCCTCGACCACGTACTGGATCGCGGGCTTGTCGACGACCGGCAGCATCTCCTTGGGAGTGGCCTTGGTGGCCGGCAGGAACCGGGTGCCGAGGCCTGCCGCAGGGATGACAGCCTTGCTGATCCTGGGGTGCGACTGAGTCATGGCCGCAACCATATCCGGTGCCTTGGCGGTGAATCTGTGGCTCCGGTCCATTGGCCCTCATATGAGCACATTGGGGAAAGGCGCGAGGACGACCTGTGGAACACGACGGACGCGTGGACGAGCCTGACAAGCGGATGTTGCGGCGGGAGTTCCTCGCGGTGAGGAACAGGTTGACGGCGGATGTCGTCAGGGAGGCGGGCGCCGCGCTGGCCGTGCGCGCGCTGGAGCTGCCCGAACTGGTGCGTGCGCGCACGGTGGCGGCGTACGTCTCGGTCGGCGCCGAACCCGGCACGTTCGCGCTGCTCGACGCGCTGCGCGCGCGGGGCGTACGCGTCCTGCTCCCCGCCCTGCTCCCCGACAACGACCTGGACTGGGGCGTGTACGCCGGAGCGGCCTCGCTCGCGCGGGTGCGGCACGGCGGGAGGATGGCGCTGTTCGAGCCGTCCGGGGAGCACCTCGGCCCGGACGCCGTGCTCGGCGCCGACGTCGTCCTGCTGCCCGGTCTCGCGGTGGACGCGCGCGGGATGCGGCTGGGGCGCGGCGGAGGGTCGTACGACCGTGTGCTGGCGCGTCTGGAGCGGGCGGGCGCCCGCCCCGCGCTGGTGGTGCTGCTGTACGACACGGAGGTCGTCGAGCGTGTCCCGGTGGAGGGGCACGACCGGCCGGTGCGGGCGGTGGTGACCCCGTCGGGCGTCCGGCGGTTCTGAGGGACCCGGCTTCCGGCGGCCCACATGAGGAACGGGCCTCCACGCGCGCGTGGAGGCCCGTTCCCGACGGTCAGCCGCGGTCCGGCCGACCGGGGGCGGTCACGGCTTCAGCACGAGCGTGTCGCTGGTGCTGCCGTCGACCGCCTTGGCCGAGAACGACCAGGGCAGCAGCTCACCCTCGGCCCATTTGTCGGTCTGGTCGGTGTAGTGGGCGCTGAAGGCGTGTCCGGAGGCGCCGGTGAGGTTGATCCACTTCGACTTGTCGAGGTCGTCGAGGTTGACCACCATCCGCATCGACGGCACCCAGACGACGCCGTAGCCGCCGGCCGCGTTCCAGCCGGTCGCGTCGACCGTCGCCTCGCCGCCGCTGAGCTTCCAGGGACCGCGGTTGAGGATGTACTGCAGGAAGGCGGGGCCGTCGGTGCCCAGGGTCTGGTTCTTCAGGAAGAGGCGGTGCAGCCGGCCCCAGCTCCAGGTGTCGATGTCCTTGCCGAGCTTGGCGGTCAGCTCCCAGCGGGCGTCGATCATGGCCCGCTCGAACAGCTTGTCGCGGTTGTCGGCCTTGGGGCGGTTGCCGACTCCGGCCGGCGCCTTCCACCAGTCGCTGTCCGGCTTGTCCATCAGGGTGCGGACCACCTCGAACCAGCGGTCGCCGCCGTCCGGCTGCGCCTGGTCGGCGGCGCGCTGGCCGCACTCGCGGACCTTGGCGTCGTCGTCCAGCGGGCCGGTGCTGTCGATCTTGTCCACCCACAGGCACTGGCCCTCGACCCGAAGCTCCTTGGGCAGCTTGTTGCCGAAGGCGAGCTTGAGGATGTTGCGCCAGACCGCGTTGAAGTAGGCGGCCGCCGCGGAGTCGGCGTCCTGGGTGTAGTCCCAGCCCTCCAGCAGCTTCTGCGCCTGCCGGACGTCCTTGTCCTTGAGGTTGATCTTGAGCAGGGTCGGCACCAGCAGCTTGGCGATCTCGCTGCTGTTGTCCAGCTGCATCTGGCGCATGTCGTCGGTGGAGATCTTGCCGCCGTCCTTGATCTTGGACTCGATCAGGTCGGAGATGCGCTGGCTGCGGGTGCCGTAGCCCCAGTCGGTGGTGAGCGTGTAGGGGTACTTGTCCTTGTCGACGACCGCCTGGTTGGCGGTGACGATGTAGCCGCGCTTGGGGTCGAACTCGTAGGGCAGCTCGTCCTGCTTGATGAAGCCGGTCCACTTGTACTTGGAGTTCCAGCCCGGCGCCGGGATGGAGCCGTCGTCGACGGACGAGCGGGTGGGGATCTTGCCCGGCAGCGTGTAGCCGATGTGGTTCTTGGTGTCGGCGTAGATCAGGTTCTGCGAGGGCACGTCGAACAGGGCGGCGGCGGCCCGGAAGCCGCTCCAGTCGGCCGCCCGGTCGAGGGCGAAGACGGCGTCCATGGAGGTGCCCGGGTCGAGCGCGGTCCACCTCAGGGCGATGCCGTAGCCGTCGCCGCGGTCGGGCGCGGCGGTGTTGACGGTGGCCTTCTTGCCGACCTGCACGAGCTCGTCGTCGCGGTCGGAGAGCAGCGGCATGCCGTCCGCGGTCTGGCGTACGACGATCTTCTTGTCCGCCCCGCCGGCGACCTTGATGGTCTCCTCGCGGGTCGTGAAGGGCCGCACCTTGCCGTCGTAGAGGTAGCCCTCGCCGCTGAGCTTCTCCAGGTAGAGGTCGGTGACGTCGACGCCGGAGTTGGTCATGCCCCAGGCGATGTCCGCGTTGTGTCCGATTATCACGCCGGGCATGCCCGCGAAGGTGTAACCGGTGACGTCGTAGGGGCAGTTGCTGGACACCGTGCGGCAGTGCAGGCCCATCTGGTACCAGACGGAGGGCAGCGACGCGGACAGGTGCGGGTCGTTGGCGAGCAGCGGCTTGCCGGTGATGGTGTGGCTTCCGGCGACGACCCAGGAGTTGGAGCCGATGCCCTGGCCGTTCACGCCGACCGCCGTGGGGACGTTGTCCAGGACGTCGTAGAGGCCCCCCAGCTGGCTCGTGAGGGCCGAACCGGCCGCGGAGGAGGCGGTGGAGCCGGTGGTGCCCCTCGTGCCCTGAGAGCCGCTTGTGGTGCCGCCCTGCTGGAACGTCTTGGTCAGCTCGCTGTACTGGCCTTCCTGGACGATCGCCTTGTTGCGGCTGTAGGGGTACTCGGGGTAGAGGTCCTTGATCTGCTGCGGGCCCAGGCGGCTGGTCATCAGGGCGCGGTCGATCTCGTCCTGCATGTTGCCGCGCAGGTCCCAGGCCATCGCCTTCAGCCAGGAGACGGAGTCGACGGGGGTCCACTGGCCGGGCCGGTAGTCGTTGGTGAACCCGAGGGCCGCGTACTCCAGGGAGATGTCCTTGCCGTCCTTGCCCCGGAGGTAGGCGTTGACACCCTTGGCGTACGCCTGGAGGTACCTCTTGGTGGAGGCCGACAGCTTGGTGTCGTACTCCTGCCGGGCGATCCGGTCCCAGCCCAGGGTGCGCAGGAATTCGTCGTTCTTGACCTGGCTCTTGCCGAACATCTCCGACAGGCGCCCGGAGGTCATGTGGCGGCGCACGTCCATCTCGTAGAACCGGTCCTGCGCCTGGACGTAGCCCTGCGCCATGAACAGGTCCTCGTCGGAGGAGGCGTAGATCTGCGGGATCCCGTACCCGTCCCGCTTCACGTCGACCGGTCCCGACAGGCCGGCGAGCGTGATCGAACCCTTGGTCTGCGGGAAGGAGGCGCGCACGGTGCTGATCGACCAGTACCCGCCGTAGGCGATGCCTCCGATGACGGCCAGGACCAGTACCAGCACGAGCAGACGGGCTTTGCGCCCCTTCTTCCTGCCGGACTTGCCGGGCTTGTCACCCGTTGTGGCGGTGGTGTTGGGGGGCATCGCTGTCCTTGCTGTCCTAACGCGAGCGGCAGGTCGGGCTGTGACTATGAATGAGCGCTGGAGCAACCATAGGCGCAGGGCCCCGAGCCACTTGACGCGGAGTCGGGAACCGGCGCGCACGAGCGTTCGATCTTGCCTCGCCGAGCGTCAAGAAAGCGTCAAGAGTTAGGTAAGGTAACGAAGTACTTGGGTGCGGTGCGCCGCAGCCTCGGGTCTTGTGTACGTGAGCCCGCGCGTTGCCCGCGCGCGAGCCAAGGAAGGGAACCGCCGCTGACTGTCCACCACCTCAACCAGCTCCTGCTCGCGTGCTCCGTCGTCCTGCTCGTCGCCGTCGCGGCGGTGCGGATCTCCTCGCGCAGCGGGCTCCCCAGCCTGCTCGTGTACCTGGGGATCGGTGTCCTCATGGGCCAGGACGGCATCGGGGACATCCACTTCAGCAACGCCGAGCTGACCCAGGTCATCGGGTACGCCGCCCTGGTGGTGATCCTGGCCGAGGGCGGTCTGGGCACGAAGTGGAACGAGATCAGGCCGGTCCTCGCCTCCGCCTCGGTCCTTGCGCTGGCCGGGGTCGCGGTCAGCGTCGGCGTCACGGCCGCCGGCGCGCACTACCTGGTCGGGCTGGAGTGGCGGCAGGCGCTCATCATCGGGGCGGTGGTCTCCTCGACGGACGCGGCGGCGGTGTTCTCGGTGCTGCGCAAAATACCCCTCCCCGCGCGCGTGACGGGCACCCTGGAGGCGGAGTCCGGCTTCAACGACGCCCCCGTGGTCATCCTGGTCGTCGCCTTCTCCACGGCCGGCCCGGTCGCCCACTGGTACGTCCTGCTCGGCGAGACGGCCCTGGAGCTGGCCATCGGCGCGGCCATAGGCTGCGCGGTGGGCTGGTTCGGCTCCTGGGGCCTGCGGCACGTGGCTCTGCCCGCCTCCGGCCTCTACCCGATCGCGGTGATGGCGATCGCGGTCACCGCGTACGCGGCCGGCGCCCTGGCGCACGGCAGCGGCTTCCTCGCCGTCTACCTGGCATCGATGATGCTCGGCAACGCCAAGCTGCCGCACTGGCCCGCCACCCGCGGATTCGCCGAGGGACTCGGCTGGATCGCCCAGATCGGCATGTTCGTCCTGCTCGGCCTGCTGGTCACCCCGCACGAGCTGGGCGACGACATATGGCCGGCCCTGGTCATCGGACTGGCGCTCACCATGGTGGCCCGACCGCTGAGCGTGGTGGCCAGCCTGGCGCCCTTCCGGGTGCCGTGGCAGGAGCAGCTCCTGATGTCCTGGGCCGGTCTGCGCGGCGCCGTGCCCATCATCCTGGCGACGATCCCCATGGTGAACGGCGTCGACTCCAGCCACCGCATCTTCAACATCGTCTTCGTGCTGGTCGTCGTCTACACCCTCGCCCAGGGCCCGACACTGCCCTGGCTGGCGCGCATGCTGCGGCTCGGCGAGAAGGGGGAGGCGGCCGACCTCGGCATCGAGTCGGCGCCCCTGGAGCGGCTGCGCGGGCATCTGCTGTCCGTCTCCATACCCGAGGGATCGCGGATGCACGGCGTGGAGGTCAACGAACTGCGGCTGCCGGCCGGCGCCGCCGTCACGCTCGTCGTACGTGACGCAAAATCGTTTGTTCCGGGGCCCACGACGGTGCTGCGGCACGGGGACGAGCTCCTGGTGGTCGCCACCGACCCCGTCCGGGACGCCGCGGAACGCCGTCTGCGCGCGGTGGCGCTCGGCGGCAAGCTGGCCGGCTGGCTGGGGACGAACGGTGCGGGCGCGGGCGTACGTTAAGGGTGCGTTTCATACGGTTCACACCCGCGCCAATCCCAGGTGAACGGCGCCATGGTGCTCGTTTTCACAGGTGTACGCGGCCTTGATCCCTGTAGGATGAAGGAACCGCAAACCTGATCGGACCAACTCTGCCTGACGCAGAGCTGGCGCGACCGTATGGCGGCCGGGCCCCCCGCGGGCGGGCACCGGCATCTACCGCAGTTCCGCGCAAGAGGACAGCTCTCGGCGCCCCCGCACGGGCGCGCTACCAGGCGGCAGAAAGGCACGGGCCGTGGAATCCACGGTCACCACCGAGCCGTCGAAGACCCCGGCGGCTTCGCCCCGCCCGGGATACGGCCGGCTGCTGCGCACCCGCGGCGCCTGGACGTTCCTGCTCCCCGGCTTCGCGGCGCGCCAGCCGTTCGCGATGCTCACCCTCTCCATCGTGCTGCTCGTGCAGCACACCACCGGCTCCTACGGCGCGGCCGGCGCCGCCGCGGCCGCCACCGGCGTCTCCATGGCACTGTTCGCGCCCTACAGCGGCCGTCTCGCGGACCGCTACGGACAGCGGGCGGTCCTGGTCCCCGGCGTGCTCGTGCACACCGTCGCGGGCCTGACGCTGACCGCGCTCGCCCTGGCGCACGCGCCGCTGTGGGCCCTGTTCGCGGCGGCGGTGCCGACCGGCGCCTCGGTCCCGCAGATCGGCCCCATGGTGCGGGCCCGCTGGGCCGTGCTGCTGCAGGACTCTCCCCTGATGCCCACCGCCGCGGCCTTCGAGTCCGTCACCGACGAGCTGACCTTCGTCTTCGGACCGCTGCTCGCGACCGCCCTGTGCACCACCGTGGCGCCGGCCGCGGGCCTGGTCACGGAGGCGGCGCTGACCCTGGTCGGCGGTCTGCTGTTCGCCGCGCGCAAGAGCACCCAGCCGCCGGTGACCGACGGTGCCGGGCACGCGCGCGTGGAGGGCGGCTCCGCACTGCGCGTCCCCGGAGTACGGGTCCTGGTGGTGACCTTCCTCGGGATCGGGTCGGTCTTCGGCGGGATGCAGGTCGGACTCGCCGCGTTCACCGAGTCGATCGGCGAGCCGGGCCTGAACGGCGTCCTGTACGGCACCTTCGCCGCCGGCAACATGCTCTCCGGCATCGTCTGCGGCGCGATCGCCTGGAAGGCCGCCCCGCAGCGGCGCCTGGTGCTGGGCTACACGGCACTCGCGCTGACCGCCTCGGCCCTGTGGACGGCGCACTCGGTGCTCCTCCTGGCCGCCCTCGGCCTGCTGGTCGGCATGTGCATCGCACCGGCCCTGATCACCGGCTACACCCTGGTCGAGAATCTCGTCCCGGCCGGCGCCCGCACCGAGGCGTTCACCTGGCTGACCGGCGCGGTCGCCCTCGGCCAGGCGGCGGCGGTCACCGTCGCCGGACAGCTGGAGGACCGCTGGTGGAACGGTGCCGGATTCCTGGTGCCGATGGCCGGTACCGTACTCGCCCTGGCGACCCTGATCGCACTGCGCTCGCTGCTGGTCACACCGTCCCGCAACCGCACGGTCGCACGTGGCGTCGGTCACCGAGTGCCGCTGACAGTGGACTGATCCCCCGGAATACGTCACTATGGATCGTCGTTAGCACTCATTGAGTGAGAGTGCCAGGAGGAAGACAGTGCCGACCTACCAGTACCAGTGCACCGAGTGCGGCGAGGGCCTCGAGGCGGTGCAGAAGTTCACCGACGACGCCCTGACCGAGTGCCCCAACTGCGGTGGCCGCCTGAAGAAGGTGTTCTCGGCCGTCGGCATCGTCTTCAAGGGCTCCGGTTTCTACCGCAACGACAGCCGCGGCTCCTCCTCGTCGAGCAGCAGCCCGGCGTCGAAGCCGTCGAGCGGCTCGTCGTCCGAGTCGAAGCCGTCGTCCGACTCGAAGCCTTCGTCTTCGTCGACGTCGTCTTCCTCCTCGTCGTCGTCCTCGTCGTCGAGCTCCACCAGCAGCTCCGCCGCCTGAGACACCTCCCCGAGACCCCGCCGTCCCCGCGACGGCGGGGTCTCGGGCGTTCCCCGGCACCGGCTCCCCGGCGTTTTCGGGGCCAGCTAGTGTTCACGACATGGCTCACGACATGGCGAACGCGGAGATCGGTGTAATCGGCGGCTCCGGCTTCTACTCGTTCCTGGACGACGTGACCGAGATCCAGGTGGACACCCCTTACGGGCCGCCCAGCGACTCCCTCTTCCTCGGCGAGGTGGCCGGCCGGCGGGTCGCCTTCCTGCCCCGGCACGGACGCGGTCACCATCTGCCCCCGAACCGCATCAACTACCGGGCCAACCTCTGGGCCCTGCGGTCCGTCGGGGCCCGTCAGGTGCTCGGCCCGTGCGCGGTGGGCGGTCTGCGCCCCGAGTACGGGCCGGGCACCCTGCTCATACCGGACCAGCTGGTGGACCGTACGAAGTCCCGGCCGAACTCCTACTTCGACGGACTGCCGCTGCCCGACGGCACGGTGCCCCACGTGGTGCACGTCTCCCTGGCCGACCCCTACTGCCCCGCCGGGCGGGCCGCCGCGCTGAAGGCGGCACGCGGGCAGGACTGGGAGCCGGTGGACGGCGGCACCCTCGTCGTGATCGAAGGGCCGCGGTTCTCGACCCGTGCCGAATCGTTGTGGCACCAGGCCCAGGGCTGGTCGGTGGTGGGCATGACCGGCCATCCCGAGGCGGCGCTCGCCCGTGAACTTGAGCTGTGCTACACGTCGTTGACGCTGGTCACCGACCTCGACGCGGGGGCGGAGACCGGTGAGGGCGTCTCGCACGACGAGGTGTTGCGGGTCTTCGCGGCCAATGTGGACCGGCTGCGGGGCGTGCTGTTCGACGCGGTGGCGGCACTGCCGGAGAACGACGCCCGGGACTGCCTGTGCACGAGCGCGCTCGGCGGGATGGATCCGGGCTTCGAGCTGCCGTAGCGGCGCGGGGAGCGGGCCGGCGCAGGTCTCGCCGAGGGGCGGAACGTCCCGTTCGAGTGGGCGAGTTGTCCACAGGACGTGCGTCGTCCACCGGCTCCGGCGGGAAGCGGCGCGATGCCTCATCGTGGCATCGCAAGCCGAAATCCTCGTCGCAGGTGGTGGTCCCCGATGCCGTTCTCCCCGCCGTCCCCGCATCCAGCCCGGTCCCCGCATCCGTCTCCGTTCGCTTCCCGGTCCCGGCCTCCGTCCTTCTCCGACCTCGCGCCGCCCTTCCGTTTCCCGCGCCCGCTGGGCACCGACGCCCCCGCGACTCGCGAGATCCCGCAGTTCGCGCCCGTGCGGGTGCGCGGCGGGCGGTACGGGCTGCGGCGGCTGGTACGGCACCGCAGGCGGGCGCTGGCGGCGGGCCTCGCCGTCACGGCGGCCGCGCTGGTGGCGGCGGGGCCGCACACCGCGACGGATCCGCCCCGCGCCGAACGGCCCCGGGGGCACCCGGTCGCCGAGCCGGTACGGCGATCCGGCGCGCCGGACGTGGTGACGGCGCCGGTGCGGATCGCCGACGCCGCCACCGTCCGTCTGCTGCGCCCCGGCGACCGGGTCGACGTCATCGCCGCCGAGGACCCCTCGACCGGCCGGGACGCCCGGGTGGTCGCGCGTGCGGCGCGGGTGAGTCGGCTGCCGGAACCGGTGGACGGAACGGCCGAGAGCGGGGCGCTGGTCGTGCTCTCGGTGCCGCGCTCGACGGCGGCCCGGCTCGTCGGCGTGAGTGCGACGGCGAGGCTGGCGGTGACACTGTGCCGAGCCGTGCCGTAGGTTGCGGAGCGTTTTGTTCCACACCTGCACGCGAGGAGAGTCCCCTAGGTGAGCGCGAAGAACGAAGCGAGCGTCTGGCAGGGCTTCAAGGCCTTCCTGATGCGCGGCAACGTCGTCGATCTGGCGGTCGCGGTGGTCATCGGCGCCGCCTTCACGAACATCGTGAACTCGGTGGTGAAGGGGATCATCAACCCACTGGTCGGCGCGATAGGCACCACGAACCTCGACAACTACAGCTCGTGTCTGAGCGCGTCCTGCAAGGGGACCAAGGGCATCCAGATCATGTGGGGCTCGGTGCTCGGCTCCACGCTCCAGTTCATGATCACGGGAGCCGTCGTCTACTTCCTGATGGTCCTGCCGATGTCGAAGTACCTGGCCCGGCAGGAGGCCCGCAAGCGGGCGCGGGAGGGCACGCGCGAGGTCGTCGAGGTGACCGAGCTGGAGGTGCTCAAGGAGATCCGGGACGCGCTGGTCGCCCGGGGCGGCACCGGCCACGACGCCCGCTGGGGCGACAGGCCCTAGATGTGGTGAGGCGGCTTCTCGTCGAGGAAGCGCCTGAGGTCGGCGGCGCTGTCGCCGTCGGCCCCCTCGCCCCACCCGCGGTCCGTGTCGTCCGAGGACGGCCGGCTCAGCGGGTCGTCGAAGACCAGCGCGGGCTTCGGAGAGCGCGGCTCGGGCTCGCGCTCGCGGGCCGCTTCCGGGGTGGGGTCGGGGCGGGATTCGGGGGCGGTGCTCATGCGTCAAGGGTACGGCTCCTGGTGATCGCCGCCCCAGGGGAGCGGCTCCGGTCGCCGGCTCGGCCGGGCGCGCCGCGGACTGGGCCAGACTGGCCCCCATGACTGTTGACGCATTGACGGACGTCACCGGGCTGCGGGTGGGGCACGCCACTCGCCGCGGCGAGGGCTGGCTCACCGGCACCACGGTCGTGCTGGCTCCCGAGGGCGGTGCCGTCGCCGCCGTGGACGTGCGCGGTGGCGGGCCGGGGACGAAGGAGACCGACGCCCTGGACCCGCGCAACCTGGTGCAGAAGGTGGAGGCGGTGGTCCTCACCGGCGGCAGCGCGTACGGGCTGGACGCCGCGTCCGGGGTGATGGCCTGGCTGGAGGAGCGCGGGCGCGGGGTGCCGGTGGGGACGGATCCGGCGCACGTCGTACCGGTGGTGCCCGCCGCCTGCGTCTTCGACCTGGGGCGGGGCGGCGACTTCCGGGCCCGGCCGGACGCGGCGACCGGGCGGGCGGCGGTGGAGGCGGCCGCCGCGAGCGTGCCGGGCGCGCCGGTGCCGCAGGGGTGCGTGGGGGCGGGCACGGGGGCCGCCGTGGGGTGGCTGAAGGGAGGGGTCGGGAGCGCGAGCACCGTGCTCGGCTCGGGGATCACCGTGGGCGCGCTGGTGGTCGCCAACGCCGCCGGATCGGTGCTGGACCCGGAGACGGGCGTGCTGTACGGGGAGTTGTTCCAGGGGCGCGTGGAGTACCCGCCGGAGCCCGTGCACCAGGCCGCGCTCAGGCGTCGGGCCGAGACAGTCCCGAGAAACGCTCCCCCTCCGCTCAACACGACGCTCGCGGTGGTCGGTACCGACGCCGACCTCACCAAGGCCCAGGCACAGAAGCTGGCCGGCACGGCGCACGACGGCATCGCGCGCGCCGTACGCCCGGTGCACCTGCTGCACGACGGGGACACGGTGTTCACGCTGGCCACCGGGGAGCGTCCGCTCGACGCCGGGGGGCCCTTCGCGTTCAACGACGTCCTCGCGGCCGGTGCGGACGTCGTGACGCGGGCGATCGTGCGGGCCGTGCGTGCCGCCGGGCCGGTGGACGGGCCGGGCGGGGTGTGGCCGTCGTACGAGGAGTTGTACGGGAGCCGGTGACCTGAGGGATTGTCGCGGTTTCGTCACGTGATGGCGTTCAACGGGAACGGGGGGAACCTGTGCGCGCACCGGTCGCCTCTTGTTCCACGCACTGGAGCGGATCACCCACATGACATGAGACTGGAGCAGCCCGTGACAACGCCGGACATTGCAGCGCGGCGCGTACTGGGGGCCTGTGCCGCCCTGATGGTCGGCGCCCTCACCCTGACCGCCTGCGGCGGCAGCGCCAACGCCACCGACGAGAACGGCAAGGGCGGCAAGGGCCGCACCGACTCCGTCAGGACGTCCACGGCGAAGATAGTGATCTCGGCGAAGGACGGTTCGACCAACGCGTCCGTCAACGCGACCGGGGTCGAGGTCAGCGGCGGCAGGCTGACCGACGTGAAGATGACCGTGGCCGGGTCGGGTCAGGCCGTTCCGGGGGTGATGTCGGCGGACGGCGGCAGCTGGAAGCCCAAGGAGCGGCTGCAGCGCGGCACGAAGTACGAGATAGCCGCGACCGCGAAGGACGCGGGTGGGCGTACCGCTGCGGCCAACTCCATCTTCAGCACCGTCTCCACGGCGAACAGCTTCATCGGGACCTACACGCCGGACGACGGCAGCACGGTGGGCGTGGGGATGCCGGTGTCGTTCACCTTCGACAAGGCCATCAGCGACAAGAAGGCCGTGCAGTCGCACATCACGGTCAGCTCCAGCAGCGGCCAGCAGGTGGTGGGGCACTGGTTCGGGGCGCAGCGGCTGGACTTCCGGCCGCAGACGTACTGGAAGGCCGGTTCCAAGGTCACGATGAAGATCGACCTGGACGGCGTACAGGGCACCGGCGGTGTCTACGGCGTGCAGAAGAAGACGGTGACCTTCACCGTGGGGCGCTCGCAGGTCTCCACGGTCGACGCCGGCACGCAGACCATGACCGTGGTGCGCGACGGCCGGACCGTCAAGAAGATCCCGGTCTCCACGGGCAGCCCGCAGCACACCACCTACAACGGGCAGATGGTGATCTCGGAGAAGTTCACGCAGACCCGCATGGACAGCCGGACGGTCGGCCTCGGCGGCGAGTACGACATCCCCGACGTGCCGCACGCGATGCGCCTGACGGACACCGGCACCTTCATCCACGGCAACTACTGGTACAGCCCGAGCAACCCGCCCTTCGGCCGGGAGGGCACCAGCCACGGCTGCGTGGGGCTCGCCGACGTCCAGGGCGCGCAGGGCGACACCACCGCGAAGTGGTTCTACGACAACTCGTTGATCGGGGACGTGGTGATCGTCGAGCACTCCCCCGACAAGACCGTCGCCCCGGACAACGGGCTCAACGGCTGGAACCTGCCCTGGAGCGAGTGGACCGCCGGAAGTGCCGCCTGACCGGCAGCTTTTGACGGATGATCGGGCCGCGCGGGAATTCTTCGCGCGGCCCGCGCGTTTTCCCGGCGTACGTTTTCTCGGTTCCCGGACATGATGTCCGACCGAGGGGCTACGGTATGCACCCACAAGGTGACATGCAGCAACGCCGGGAGAAGCCTTGAGCGTTCCGTACGAGACGGCAGCGTACGAACCAGCGGAGTCGCCGGAGTCTCCGGAGGAGCACCTCACGCGGCTCCTGGGGCGTGCCCTGAACTCCTTCGAACTGCCCGACGAGGCGATACAGCGCCTCGACTGCGCGCTGGCGCACGACAGTTCGCTGCACTCCGCCCACCACAGCTCGGGCCTGCACCGCGAGACGTACCGGCACACCTGGCTGCTCGCCGACGGCGCCGCGGTCACGCTGTGGGAGCTGGTCCACAACACCGTGCCGGGCGGCGACCCGCAGCACGAGGTGTATGTGGACGAGGAGGAGCTGCGCGCGGCCACCGCCCGGCTGCCGCTGCCGCCGGACACTCCGGACTTCGAGCTGCCGGTGCTGATGCAGCTGTCGTCGATCCCCGAGCCCCGGCACGTGTACGCGTCCGACGACTCGGCGGACCACGCGCGCAGGCTGCTGCGCCGTGCGGAGAACGCCGACCGGCCGGACGGGGAGACGGCGGCGCTGCTGGCGACGGCGGCGGCGCACCAGATCACCCAGGCGTTCGGGCGGCCGGGGCGGGCCGGCCGGGCCGGGCTGAGCTTCCAGCTCTACGAGCACGCGTTCCTGCTGTCCGACGGCCGGGAGCTGTCCCTGTGGGAGGTCGAGCACACGGCGACGCCGGACGGACGGCACATGTGCGAGGTGTACGCGACGGAGAGCGCGGCGCGGGACGCCATGGAGCGGCGGGCGGCGCGGCAGGTCCGGTGACCCGGCCCGGCCGGTCCGGCCCGGTGGTGCGGTCGGCGAGCCCGGGGCGGTCTGCGGTGTCCGTCAGGGGCGGTCGAGTTGCCGCAGCAGGCCCGCGAAGGCGTCCTGTTCCGCCGGGGTGAGTTCGACGGCCTCGCGTGGGGGGCCGGGGCGGCGCTGGCGCGGGAGTGCGGGGAGGGTGGGAAGCGCGGAGCTGGCGTACCACGTCATGGCCTCGCGGCGGACGCGGCGCAGCAGATGGGTCACGCCGATCAGCCAGGCGACAGCGGCCACGGTGAGGACGGCCCCGCCGGCCAGCTGGAGGGTCGAGACGTGGTCAGGCATGTCTTCCAGTAGACACCACGGTCCGGGACTTTGGTCCCGGACCGTGACGTATCTCGCAGGTGCCGTGAACAACTCACAGCGCGCCAAAGGGACAAGAGGGGCGGCCGGTCAGGCCGCGACCGGCTGCTTCGTCCCCTTGGCCGGGGTGGCCGGGCCCGTCGTCGACTCGCCGGCCGTTGCCCCCGGGGCGGGCTTGCGCATGCCCTTGAGGAGGACGACCAGCGCCGTCGTGACGCCGACGCCGGCCGCGATGGCCAGCAGGTAGAGGAACGGGTTGCCGATCAGCGGGACCACGAAGATGCCGCCGTGCGGGGCGCGCAGGGTGGCGCCGAAGGCCATCGACAGGGAGCCGGTGATCGCGCCGCCCACCATCGCGGAGGGGATCACCCGCAGCGGGTCCGCCGCGGCGAACGGGATGGCGCCCTCGGAGATGAAGGAGGCGCCCAGCACCCAGGCGGCCTTGCCGTTCTCCCGCTCGGTCTGCGTGAAGAGCTTGCCGCGCACGGTGGTGGCCAGCGCCATCGCCAGCGGCGGGACCATACCGGCCGCCATGACCGCCGCCATGATCTTCATCGCGGAGTCGCTGGGGCTGGAGACGGCGATGCCCGCCGTGGCGAAGGTGTACGCGACCTTGTTGACCGGGCCGCCGAGGTCGAAGCACATCATCAGGCCGAGCAGGGCGCCGAGGAGGACGGCGTTGGTGCCGGTCAGACCGTTCAGCCAGTCGGTCAGGCCCTTCTGTGCGGAGGCGATGGGCTTGCCGATCACCACGAACATCAGGAACCCGACGATCGCCGCGGAGATCAGCGGGATCACCACCACCGGCATGATGCCGCGCAACGCCGGAGGGATACCGACCCGCTGGATGGCCAGCACCACGCCACCGGCGATCAGACCGGCCGCGAGGCCGCCGAGGAAGCCCGCGTTGATGGTCACCGAGATCGCGCCGCCGACGAATCCGGGCACCAGACCGGGCCGGTCCGCCATGCCGTACGCGATGTAACCGGCCAGGACCGGGACCAGGAAGCCGAAGGAGACCACGCCGATCTGGAAGAGCAGCGCACCCCAGCTGTCGGTCTGGGTCCACACGAAGTGGTCCATGACCGACGGCGCCTTGTTGATCTTGTAGCCGCCGATCGCGAAGCCGAGGGCGATCAGCAGACCGCCGGCCGCGACGAACGGGACCATGTAACTCACGCCGGACATCAGCCACTTGCGCAGCTTGGTGCCGTAACCCTCGGTGGAGTCACCGGCGCGCTCGACCGGTGTGCCACCGGAAGCGGCAGCAGCCGTCACCTCACCGCGCGCGGCCTTGCCCCGGACCTCGGAGATCAGCTCGGCCGGGCGGTTGATGCCCGCCTTCACACCGACGTCCACGGTGGGCTTGCCGGCGAAACGGTCCTTCTCGCGTACCGGGACGTCGTGCGCGAAGATCACGCCGTCCGCCGCCGCGATCACCGCCGGGTCGAGCCGGGTGAAACCGGCCGAGCCCTGCGTCTCGACGACGACCTCGACGCCCGCGTCACGGCCCGCGTTCTCCAGGGACTCGGCCGCCATGTAGGTGTGGGCGATGCCGGTCGGACAGGAGGTGACGGCGACGACGCGGAAGGGGCGCGGGCTCGCGCCCGCCTCCTCCTGGGTGGTGCCCGCTGCGACGTCGGCGGAGGCCGCCGCCGACGCCGCAGCGGAGTCATCGGAACCGGCCACACCGGCGGCACCTGCCGAACCAGGCGCCTCGGCTGAACCAGGCGCCTCGGCCGAACCGGGCGCCTCGGCCGAACCAGGCGCCTCGGCCGGCGTCTCGTCCCCGCGGATCAGCGCGGCCGCCGTGGCCGCGTCGCCCGCCGACCGCAGCGCGTCGGTGAACTCGGCGTTCATCAGCTGCCGGGCCAGCGAGGACAGGATCGTCAGATGGGCGTCGTCGGCGCCCGCCGGGGCCGCGATCAGGAAGATCAGGTCGGCGGGGCCGTCCGGCGCGCCGAAGTCGACGCCCGCGGCGCTGCGCCCGAAGGCGAGCGTCGGCTCGGTGACGTGGGCGCTGCGGCAGTGCGGAATGCCGATGCCGCCGTCGAGACCGGTCGGCATCTGTGCCTCGCGGGCGGCCACGTCGGCGAGGAAGCCGTCCAGGTCGGTCACCCGGCCCAGGGCCACCATGCGCTCGGCGAGGGCGCGCGCCGCCGCTTCCTTGGTATCGGCGGACAGGTCGAGGTCGACCAGGTCCGCGGTGATCATGTCGCTCATCGCGGGCTCCTTCGCACGCGTATCGCCCGTGAAGCGGGGTGGGCGGGGGTGGGGACGAGGGTGGGGACGGGGTTGCTGTGAGGGGAGGGGGTGAGGGAGGCGGGGACGGAGGCGGCGGCCGCCGTACGGCGCTCGGTGGGTCGGGCGGTCATGACACCGGCTCCGTCAGTTCGCGGTCCACCGGAACCCGGGCCGTGACCGTCACCGCCGCCAGGTCCAGGTCGTCCGGGGTGGGCATCACGCTGCCCGGCAGCCGGACGGCCGCCGCGCCGTGGGCCACGGCGGAGGCGAGGGCCTCCGGGCCGCTGCCGCCCGCGATCAGGAAACCGGCGAGGGAGGAGTCGCCGGCACCCACATTGCTCCGGACGGCGTCGACGCGCGCGCTGCCGAACCAGGCGCCCGCGTCGTCGACCAGCAGTTGCCCGTCGGCGCCCAGGCTCGCGAGGACGGCGCGCGCGCCCATCTCGCGCAGTTCCTCGGCCGCCTTCACCGCGTCGCCCACGGTCGCCAGGGGCCGTCCGACGGCCTCCGCAAGCTCCTCGGCGTTCGGCTTCACCACATCCGGGCGCTCGCGCAGCGCTTCGAGCAGCGCCCGCCCCGAGGTGTCCAGCGCGATGCGCGCGCCCCCGGCGTGCGCCCGCGCGACGACCTCGGCGTACCAGGAGGGCGCGAGGCCGCGCGGCAGGCTCCCGCAGCAGGCGATCCAGTCCGCGTCGCCCGACTGCGCCCTGACCGTCTCCAGGAGCAGCTCCTGCTCCTCGGCCGACAGCTCCGGACCGGGCGCGTTGATCTTCGTCAGCACCCCGTCCGCCTCCGCCAGCGCGATGTTCGAGCGGGTTGCTCCGGCGACCGGCACCGGCGCGACCTCGATGCCCTGCGCGTCGAGCAGGTCCGCCACCAGTGCGCCCGGCGCACCACCCAGCGGCAGCACGGCGACCGTGCGCTGCCCGGCGGCAGTGACGGCGCGCGAGACGTTCACGCCCTTGCCACCGGGGTCCATGCGCTCGGTCTCGGCGCGGATGACCTCGCCGCGCTTGAGTGCCTGGACCTCGTAGGTGCGGTCGAGGGACGGATTGGGGGTGACGGTGAGGATCATGCGCGCACTACTTCCGTGCCGCCGCGCTCGATCGCGGTGGCGTCTTCGGGGCTCAGCCCGCTGTCGGTGATCAGCAGGTCCACGTCGCTCAGGGAGCCGAAGCGGGCGAAGTGCTCCTGGCCGTGCTTGGCGGAGTCGGCGAGGAGGACCACGCGGCGGGCGGCGGCCATCGCCGCCCGCTTGACGGCGGCCTCGGCCAGGTCCGGGGTGGTCAGACCGTGGTCGGCGGAGAAGCCGTTGGCGGCGATGAAGAGCACGTCCGCCCGGATCTCGCCGTACGCGCGCAGCGCCCAGGCGTCCACGGCGGCGCGCGTACGGTGCCGTACGCGGCCTCCGACCAGATGGAGCTGGATGCCCGGGTGGTCGGCGAGACGGGCCGCGATGGGCAGGGAGTGCGTGACGACCGTAAGCGACGCCTCCAGGGGGATGGCCCCGGCCAGGCGGGCGATCGTCGTACCGGCGTCGAGGACCATCGTGCCCTCGGCCGGCAGCTCGGCGAGGGCCGCCTTGGCGATGCGGTCCTTCTCGTCGGCGGCCGTGCCCTCGCGTTCGGCGAGATCCGGCTCGAAGTCGAGGCGTCCCACCGGTATGGCACCGCCGTGCACCCGGCGGACGAGACCCGCGCGGTCGAGGGTCTTCAGATCCCGGCGGATCGTTTCCGCGGTGACCTGGAACTCCTCGGCCAGCGACAGCACGTCCACCCGGCCGCCGTCGCGGGCGATGCGGAGGATCTCCTGCTGCCGCTCGGGTGCGTACATGTCCGTTCACCTCCGAGTCATGCCCGAACTTGTGGTTTCGCCTCGGAGGCTACGCCCGGATGTCCGAAAAGTAAACAGGTACGGATTCCATTCGGGCATGAACGGACTTCCGGACGGGGACCGACAAAAGACCGAGGGCCCGGCGCCACTCGGCGCCGGGCCCCTCACGGAAGGACTCGCGGACCCGGATACTCAGGGACCGGGGAACTCGGGACTCGGGAACTCGCCGGCTCAGCCCACGAGTTCCGGCTCCCTCTCCTCCACCGGGACGTCCGCCCCGGCGCCCTCCACGTGCTGCGCCGGCCGCCCGGGCAGGGCGAACATCAGCAGGAAGATCACGCCCATGACCGCCGCCACCCACACCAGCGCGTGCTGGAAGGCGTTGACGAAGGCCGGGCCCACCTCGGCGGGCGTCAGCCGGTCGCCCATGACCCCGAAGAACACCACGGACACCAGGCCGAGCCCGAGCGCGTTGCCCATCTGCTGCACCGTGTTGATCAGGCCGGACGCGGAACCGGCGTGCTCGCGCGGCACGTCCGAGAGCACCGCGTCGGTCAGCGGGGCCACGATCAGGCCCATGCCGGCGCCCATCACGACCAGCGGGAGCGCCATCTGCCAGGAGGCGATGCCGAGGCCGTAGTGGCGCGCCTCGGCGAGGTAGATCAGCACGCCCGCGCCCATCACCAGCGCACCGGCCTGGAGCACCTTGCGGCCGAAGCGCGGGACCAGCTTCTGCACGGACATCCCGGCCGCCACCGAGACCGCGATCGAGAAGGGCACACCGGTCAGACCGGCCCGCAGCGGACTCCAGCCCAGGCCGATCTGCATGTACAGCGTCCAGACCAGGAAGAAGACGCCGAGCGCGACACCGAAGACGGTCTGTACGGCGATGCCCGCGGCGAAGCTCTTCACCCGGAACAGGGACAGCTCGACCAGCGGGGAGCCGTCACGGGCCGCCTTGCGCCGCTCGTAGGCCACCAGCGCCGCGAAGACGACGAGCGCGCCGGCCATCGAGACGTACCCCCACAGCGGCCAGCCCAGCTCGCGGCCCCGGGTGAGCGGGTAGAGCAGCATCAGCAGGCCGAGGGTGACCAGGGCGACGCCCACCAGGTCCAGCTTCAGCGCCCGGGGTGCCTTCGACTCCGTGATGAAGCGGCGGCCGAGGAGGAAGGCGACGACGCCGACCGGCAGGTTGATGAGGAAGATGGGCCGCCACTGAAGACCGAACAGGTTCCACTCCGTCAGCAGCGCGCCGAGCAGCGGACCGGAGACCGCGCCCAGGCCGACGATCGCCCCGAACAGGCCGAACACCTTGCCCCGCTCGTGCGGCGGGAAGGTCGCGTGCACGATCGACAGGACCTGCGGCACCATCATCGCCGCCATGCCGCCCTGCAGGATGCGGGAGGCGACCAGCATCTCCGGGTTCGCGGCGAAGCCGCACAGGGCGGAGGCGAGGGTGAAGCCACCGATACCGACGAGGAACAGGCGCCGGCGGCCGTGGATGTCACC
This sequence comes from Streptomyces sp. NPDC006739, assembly GCF_042869815.1. Classification (NCBI taxonomy): domain Bacteria; kingdom Bacillati; phylum Actinomycetota; class Actinomycetes; order Kitasatosporales; family Streptomycetaceae; genus Streptomyces; species Streptomyces sp. NPDC006739. Next base: position 28,510 of record NZ_JBIAGM010000017.1, on the reverse strand, counting down.
GAGCCGGCCGCCGGTGATCAGCCCGGCCGCGAAGGCGAGCGCGTAACCCGCGGTGATCCACTGGATCTGGCTGAAGGAGGCGCCGGCGTCCTTCTGGATCGAGGGGATCGCGATGTTGACGATCGTGACGTCGACGAGGTCCATGAAGGCGGCGGTCATCACGATCGCGAGGGCGAACCAGCGACGGCGGTCGCCCGCCGCCGGCTGAACGCTCGGGAGGGGTTCGGTGGAGGTCATGTCCTCAAGGTAGGACGCGTATAGGTCAGATCGTGTCCTAGTTGTACGGCATGCTCGCGGTCATGACGACGGACACTCCGGCTCGGCTCCTCCAACTTCTCTCCCTCCTCCAGACCCCTCGCGAATGGCCCGGCGGCGAGCTGGCCGAACGCCTCGGCGTCTCCCGCCGTACCGTGCGGCGCGACATCGACCGGCTGCGGGAGCTGGGCTATCCGGTGCAGGCCAGCATGGGGGCGGACGGCGGGTACCGGCTGGTCGCCGGCAAGGCGATGCCGCCGCTCGTGCTCGACGACGAGGAGGCGGTGGCGATCGCCGTCGGGCTGCGGGCCGGGGCGGGGCACGCGCTGGAGGGCGTGGACGAGGCGTCGGTACGGGCCCTGGCGAAGCTGGAGCAGGTGCTGCCGGCCCGGCTACGGCACCGGGTGGCCACACTGCAGGCCGCGACCACACCGTTGACCAGCGGGGACGGGGCGAGCATCGCGCCGGAGACGCTGACCGTGATGGCGTCGACGGTGGCGGGGCACGAGCGGTTGCGGTTCGCCTACCGGGCCGGGGACGGGAGCGAGTCGCGGCGGCTGACGGAGCCGTACCGGCTCGTGTCGACCGGGCGGCGGTGGTATCTCGTCGCGTACGACCTCGATCGCGGGGACTGGCGGACGTTCCGGGTGGACCGGGTGAGCGCGCCGTTCGCGACCGGCGCGCGGTTCGCTCCCCGGGAGCTGCCGACGGGGAGCGCGGCGGAGTTCCTGCGACGCTCGCTGCAACGGCGTGGCGGTGGCACCTACGAGTTCGACGTGCGGTTCGCGGCACCGGCGGAGGTGGTCGCCGCCCGGGTGCCGGGGTGGTGGGGGGCGCCGGAGCCGGACGCGGAGGGGGGTTGCGTGCTGCGCGGGTCGAGCGGGGAGCCGATGGAGTGGCTGGCGGTGCGGCTGGCGATGGCGGGGTGCGCGTTCGTCGTCCGAGAGCCTGCGGAACTGGTGGTTTCCGTAAGGGAGTTGGGGGCGCGGTTGAGTGCCGCGGCGCAGGGTGCTTGAGCGCCGCCGCGGTCGGCCGGCGGCCTCGGCTACAGCCCTTCGCCCCACTCGAAATCGCGGAGCGCCCGCAGGTTCCGCAGGGCCGCCGCCGCCGGGCCCTCCGGTCCCGAGGGCGGAGCCGTGGTGGCGGACCAGGTTTCGACCGCCACCCGGATGGCCGCGCAGGCGATCGCCGCGGTGAAACGGGGCTCGGGGGCGGCGGCGGGGGCCGGGGTGGTCACTGAAGCAGGGGCCGGGGCTGGGGCCGGGGCCGGTGCCGGGGCCGGTGCCGGGGCCGGGGCCGGGGCCGGGGCCGGTGCCGGGGCCGGGGCCGGGGCTGGGGCCGGGGCCGGGGCTGAGGCCGGTGCTGGGGCCGGGGCGGCAACGTTGTCGCCGTGGGTGCGGGACCTGAGGATCTCGGCCAGGGTGCGCTCCGACGTCTGGCACACCTCCGCCCACACCTTGCGCAGCGCCGGACTCGAATCGGCCAGGTGGACCAGGGTGCGGACCCACTCCCAGGAGGCCGGCGAGACGCCGAGGCCAGGGGTGAGGGTGTGGTTCACCGCGTGCTCCAGGGCCTGCGGGACGGAGAGGTACGCGGGAGCCTCCCGGACCGCTTCCACCCAGCGTTGGGCGCCCGCCGCGTACAGCGGGGCGACCGCCTCCTCCTTGGTGGCGAAATAGCGGTAGAAGGTGCGGGGGGCGATACCGGCCGCCTGGGCGATGTCCTCGGCGCGGGTGGCCCGCAGTCCCTGCCGCACGAAGAGGCCGGCCGCCGCGCGGGCGATCTCCATCCGGGTCTCGGCCTTGCGGCGCTCCGTGAGGGAACTGCTGCTCGGGGTGCTCACGTCGGCAGGCTATGCCGCTGTGGCAGAATCTGCCATTCGGCGGGTCACCCCGGGGTTCAGGTACGGGGTGGCCCGCCGCTCCAGCGTGCCGTGAAGCCGGAAACGGGCGGCGAAAGCCTGCAACAGGACGTGAGTGCGGAAAAAAGGAGTCGGGCTCCGGCCGCCCGGGGGGGGTAGGCGCCGAAACCCGACTCCGGGAGCGTCCCGGCGCCGGGGGGGTGTGCGCCGGGACGTGGCTCGGGGAAGTTCAGGAAGAGTATGCGGGGGCCCGACTCCTGGGCCCTGAAGGGTTGTTCCCTGGGCCCAGGGTGTTGAAGCGATCGTTCAGCGCCATGTTTGCGCCGTCTTTCGCCACCGGGCGTACGCGGTCGGCCCGTCGTCACGCCGCCGCGTCGAAGCCGGTCTGGCGGGCCAGCTTCTTCAGCTCCAACAGGGCGTGCTTCTCGATCTGACGGATGCGCTCACGGGTCAGGCCGTGCTCCTTGCCCACCTCCGTCAGCGTGCGCTCCCGGCCGTCCTCGATGCCGTACCGCATCTTGATGATGGAGGCCGTGCGCTGGTCCAGGCGGCCGATCAGGTCGTCCAGCTCCTCGCTGCGCAGCAGGGTCAGCACCGACTGCTCGGGCGAGACCGCGGAGGTGTCCTCCAGCAGGTCGCCGAACTGCGTCTCGCCCTCGTCGTCCACCGACATGTTCAGCGAGACCGGGTCACGGGCCCAGTCGAGCACGTCGACGACCCGCTCGGGGGTCGCGCCCAGCTCGGCGGCGATCTCCGCGGGCTCCGGCTCACGGCCGTTCTCGCGGTTGAACTCGCGCTGCACGCGCCGGATGCGGCCCAGCTCCTCCACCAGGTGGACGGGGAGCCGGATGGTGCGGGACTGGTCGGCGATGGAGCGGGTGATCGCCTGACGGATCCACCAGGTGGCGTACGTGGAGAACTTGAAGCCCTTGCGGTAGTCGAACTTCTCGACCGCGCGCACCAGACCGGCGTTGCCCTCCTGGATCAGGTCGAGCAGGGGCAGGCCACTGCGCGGATAGCGCCGGGCCACCGCCACGACCAGCCGGAGGTTGGAGCGGATGAAGACGTCCTTGGCGCGCTCACCGGCCGCGACCAGGGCCTCCAGCTCCTCGCGGCTGGCGTCCGTGGCGGACTGCTCCTCGCCGTCGAGGACCTGCTGCGCGAACACACCGGCTTCTATGGTCTGGGACAGCTCGACCTCCTTGGCCGCGTCGAGCAGCGGCGTACGCGCGATCTCGTCGAGATACATGCCGACCAGATCACGATCGGCGATCTCGCCGCCATGGCTGCGAACGCCACGGGCGCGAACACTGCTTGCCGAGTCGGCCGTCTCTCCCCCAGAGCCGAAGGCCTGGGAGGTGCCCCCACGGGCGGACTGACGACGGGCGACGGCACGGGTTGCCATGCGTGCTCCCTTGCGATGGTGGGCTGGGCGGCTGGTCCTTACGAACGCTCGGCACTCACGGGGACTCTTCCGGGACTCTCCTCGAGTGCCCTGCATCCGAATGGAACAACGACTGGAATCCGGACAGAATTCCCAACCTGCCCCTGATTTTTCTGATCATGCAGTACCCTGTGCCGCCACGAGGGGAGGCGTGATGTTGTCGGAGCGTACGGAGGTGCAGGTCAGGCCGGGGGTCGAGGATGACCTCGAAGCCCTCACCGATCTCTACAACCACTATGTACGTGAGACGTCCATCACGTTCGATACCGCTGTCTTCACTCCGGAAGAGCGCCGCCCTTGGCTGCTCTCCCACCCGGAAGACGGCCCCCACCGGCTGATGGTTGCCGTGGACCTGGACTCACAGGAGATTCTGGGCTACGCCACATCCAGTCCTCATCGCCCGAAGGCCGCCTACGGCACCTCGGTGGAGACGACGGTGTACGTCGCTCCGCACGCCGGCGGCCGCGGCATCGGCACGCTCCTCTACCAGGCCCTCTTCGCGGCCCTGGCCGACGAGGACCTGCACCGGGCCTACGCGGGCATCGCCCAGCCCAACGAGGCGTCCACGCGGCTGCACGAACGCTTCGGCTTCCGGTACGTCGGCACGTACCGGGAGGTGGGCCGCAAGTTCGGACGGTACTGGGACGTCGCCTGGTACGAGAAGGAGCTGTGACGCGCGGCTGAGACCCACGCTCAGCCGAACTGCACCGACCGCTTCGCCATCCCCATCCAGAATCCGTCGATCACCGACTTCTGCGCGTCGAGTTCCCCGCCGGCCTCCGCCGCCCCCATGGTGACGAAGAGCGGGGCGAAGTGTTCGGTGCGCGGGTGGGCGTAACGGCCGGCCGGGGCCTTGTCGAGGAAGGCGAGCAGGGAGTCCCAGTCACGGTTCTCCAGGGCGCGCCGGCCCCAGTCGTCGAACTCGGAGGACCAGGTGGGCACGCCGCCGCCGGCGTACCTGAGGGCGGCCAGGTTGTGGGTGAAGAAGCCGGAGCCGACGATCAGCACGCCCTCGTCGCGCAGCGGGGCGAGCTTGCGGCCGATCTCCATCAGACGCACCGGATCGAGCGTAGGCATCGATATCTGCAGGACAGGGATGTCGGCGTCCGGGAACATCTCCACCAGGGGTACGTAGGCGCCGTGGTCCAGGCCGCGGTCCGGGATGTCCTGGACGGGGGTGCCGGGGGCGCGCAGCAGCTTGCGGACGGCGTCCGCGAGCCGGGGGGCGCCGGGGGCCTCGTACTTCACCTGGTAGTAGTGCTCGGGGAAGCCCCAGAAGTCGTACACGAGGGGGACGGTGCTGGTGGCGCCGAGGGCGAGGGGGGCCTCCTCCCAGTGGGCGGAGACCATGAGGATCGCCTTGGGGCGGGGCAGGTCCGCCGCCCAGGCGGCGAGCTGGCCGGGCCAGACGGCGTCGTCGGCGAGCGGCGGGGCACCGTGGCTGAGGTAGAGGGCGGGCATGCGCTCCTGCGTTGCGGCGGACATGGCGGCGACTCCCGTACTTGCTTTAAGTCTCAAGCTTTACGTCAACACTCTACGCCCCACTTGTTTAAGTTTCAAGGAGAGGCCTCGTACAGTGGGATACATGAATACGGCACCTGATTCCGCCGCACGGCACCGCTGGCTCTCCGAGGAGGAGCAGCGCGTCTGGCGTTCGTACCTCCACGCCACCACCCTGCTGGAGGACCACCTCGACCGTCAGCTGCAGCGCGACGCGGGCATGCCGCACGTCTACTACGGCCTGCTGGTCGGGCTCGCCGAGGCACCGCGCAGCCGGCTGCGGATGACCGAGCTGGCCATGAAGTCGAAGATCACCCGCTCCCGGCTCTCGCACGCCATCGCCCGCCTGGAGAAGAACGGCTGGGTCCGCCGCGAGGACTGCCCCTCGGACAAGCGGGGCCAGTTCGCGGTGCTGACCGAGGCGGGCCACGCGGTGCTGCGGCGCACCGCGCCGGGCCATGTGGACGCCGTACGACAGGCGCTGTTCGAGCGGCTGACGCCCGAACAGCAGAAGACCCTCGGCGAGATCATGGAGATCGTCGCCGAGGGCCTGCAGCCGAACGAAGCAGGTGCGGACCTGCCCTGGCTGCGGTAGCCGGGGCAGGTCCGCGGAGTCGTACGTACGGGGCGTCCCCTTCCCCGTACGTACGGATGGTCCCGAAGGGATGACCCGAGGGTCATCGGGGGGTCATGCCCAGGGTCGTGCCGGGGTCAGTGTGCGATCACCGGCACCGCCACGGCGTCCTCGACGCCGTCGCTCTCCCCGTTGCCGGACGCCACCGCGGTGCCGCCCGGGCGGCCGGCGTTGACGAGCGTCAGCACGATCGCGGCGGACGCCACCAGGATGCCGACGGCGAACCAGATGGCGCTGGTGTAGCCGTGCACCATGCCCTCCAGCCGGACCAGCTGCTGCTGCGGCTTGCCGGCCGCGGTCGCGATGTGGTCCTTGACGTACGAGGTCGTCGCCGAGGCGGCGATGGTGTTGAGCAGCGCGGTGCCGATCGCGCCGCCGACCTGCTGCGAGGTGTTGACCATCGCGGAGGCCACACCCGCGTCCCGGGGCTCGACGCCCTGGGTGGCCAGGGACATGGCCGGCATGAACGCCGTACCCATGCCGAGGCCGAGCAGCAGCATCGCCGGCAGCAGCAGGGCCGCGTACGAGGAGCCGATCTCCAGCTGGGTCAGCAGCAGCATGCCGGTGGCGGCGACCAGGAAGCCGGGGCCCATCAGCAGCCGGGCCGGGACCCGGGTCATCAGCCGGGCGCCGATCTGGGTGGAACCGGTGATCATGCCCGCGATCATCGGCAGGAACGCGAACCCGGTCTTCACCGGGGTGTAGCCCTTCACGACCTGCAGATAGTAGGTCAGGAAGAGGAAGAGGCCGAACATCGCGATGACGGCGAGGCCGAGCGAGAGGTAGATGCCACCGCGGTTGCGGTCGGTGACCACGCGCAGGGGCAGCAGCGGGGCCCGGACCCTCGACTCGACGAGGACGAAGGCGAGCAGGAGAACGGCCGAGGCGACGAACATGCCGACGGTCAGGGAGTCGCTCCAGCCGTCGGACGCGGCGCGGGTGAAGCCGTAGACCAGGGCCACCAGTCCGAGCGTGGACAGGATGACGCCCGGGATGTCGAGCGCGGAGCGGTTGCGGCCGCCCTCGGGCTCACGGATGACGAAGTACGCGCCGGCCGCGGCGACGATCGCGAACGGGATGTTCACGAAGAACGTCCAGCGCCAGTCCAGGTACTCGGTCAGGAAGCCGCCGAGGATCAGGCCGACGGCACCGCCGCCACCGGCGATCGCGCCGTAGATGCCGAACGCCTTGGCGCGCTCCTTGGCGTCCGTGAACATCACGGCGAGCAGGGAGAGCGCGGCCGGGGCGAGCAAGGCACCGAAGGCACCCTGGAGGGCGCGGGCGCCGAACATCATGGCACCCGTGGTCGCGGCACCGCCGAGCGCGGAGGCGGCGGCGAAGCCGGTCAGACCGAGGACGAAGGCACGCTTGCGGCCCCACAGGTCGGCGATACGGCCGCCGAACAGGAGCAGACCGCCGAAGGCGAGGGCGTAGGCGGTGACCACCCACTGCCGGTTGCCGTCGGATATGCCCAGATCGTGCTGGGCGGAGGGCAGCGCGATGTTCACGATGGTGGCGTCGAGGACGACCATCAGCTGGGCGAGCGCGATGAAGACGAGCGCTTTCCAGCGGTTGGCGTCGGCGGCGCCCGGAGCCTTCGAAGAGGCTGTTTCAGACATGGATGTACCCACTTCGGGACTTGGGGGACTGGCTGAGAGCTGGTGCGGAGTTGAGAGGTGGTGAGAAGTCGGGAGGTGGTGAGAAGTCGGGAGGCTCAGGTCTGTAGACCGGAGTACGGCTGCGAACTCATCGGTCAGGCTTGGCGCAGATCCTCCATGGTCACGGCCGTGCCGGGCAGGACCGTGCGGGCCGGGGCCCGCAGCCCGTCCAGGAACAGCTGCAGATGCCGGTGGACGAAGCGGTCGGTGCTGAAGCAGGCCGTGCCCGCCGGCGGCCGGCTGAGCTGCGCCATGGCGACCATCAGGTCACCGACACCGACGTCGGCGCGGAGCAGTCCGGCCACTTTGGCACGGTTCATGACCTCCGCGACGGTCCGCTCGACGCGTTCTCGAGCGGCTTCCAGGTCGGGGTGGTGCTCGTCGAAGCTGCACGAGATCATCGGGCACAGGGCGCTGAGCCGCTGGTCGGCGGCCACGTGCGCGAAGCGCTCCAGCGCCTCGAACGCGTCGCCGCTCTCGGCCAGGGCCTGCTCGGCGGCCCGTACCGTGCTGTCCAGGACCGAGCAGACGACCTCGCGGACGAGGGCCTCGCGGTCCGGGAAGTTGCGGTACACCGTGGCGTTGCCGACACCGGCCCGGCGGGCGATCTCGTCGAGCGGCACGTCCGGGCCGTACTCGACGAACATGTCGCGGGCGGCGCTGACGATCCGCTCCCGGTTGCGCAGGGCGTCGGCGCGCGGCCGGGACGCCTTGCGCGCTACGGGTTCGGCGGTCTGCACGGTGAACTCCTGCTCCTGTTGGTCGGTTTGTGTATCGGGGCCGAGGGTCGAGTGATCTCGGGTCGAGGTCTCGGGTCCAGGGTCGCGGGTCGAGGATCCGGGGAAGTCCTCCCCGTTTCGCTCGGACACAGGTCTAAACGGGGAGAGGATCCCCGGTTATTTCCCGCACCGAAAAACATTCACGTGACCTGGCTCACACGTCCGCCCGAAGCGGATCGCACGATCGGCTCCCCCAGCGCGCGCCCCCGGTCCTGCCGACACAGGGTGAGCGCAAGGGTGCAGCCGGACACCGGTGGCTGCCGTGGAGCGAAGGGTCCCTGCATGCAGCCGCAGCCGCCCCGCCGCCGCATACCGTGCCGCCGCCGCATACCGCCCCGCCGCCGGATACGCGCCCGCCGTGCGGCCGCCCTCGCCTCCGTGACCGCCCTGACCTTCGCGGTCAGCACCTCGGCGGGCACCGGGCACCTCACGGCGAACCCCGCGACCGGTGCCGGGCCGGTCGCCCTGGCCCGCGCCACAGCGCTCGCCCCCTGCCTGATCAGCGGCGGGCCCGAGGTCCAGATGACGGAGGGCATACCGACGCCCGGCGGCTACTCCCACTCCACCGGCACCGTCCACGCCCTGACCCTGATGGTCGACTTCTCCGACGCACCCGGCCGGGGCAGCGCCCTCGACCGCTTCCACGAGTTCTTCCCGCAGACCCAGGAATGGTTCCGCACCGCGTCGTACGGCCGGCTCGACTACCGCCCCGAGACGCCGATCACCAGCTGGCTGCGGATGCCGAAACCGTTCAAGGCGTACGGCATAGAGCGCGGCGCCCCCTTCGACCCCGGCTACCGGCAACTGGTCCAGGACCTGGTCGCCGCCGCCGACCCGTCCGTGGACTTCGGGTCGTACGACCTGCTCAACGTGCTGATCACACCGAACGCGGGCCCCTCCGCGCTGGACACCGTGCTGTCGGTGACCTTCGCCGGCAACGCCGACGCCCCCACCGCCGACGGCGTCCCCGTCGCCAACGCGTCCTTCGTCTACTCCCGCCAGGACGACGGCTCCGGCTCCTACCCCAGGACCGGCTACCGCGTCCTGCCGCACGAGAACGGCCACACCTTCGGACTGCCCGACCTCTACACCCAGGAGGGCGGGGGCGCGGTCGGCCACTGGGACATCATGAGCGAGGACTGGGGCGCCGACAACGACCTGCTCGGCTGGCACAAGTGGAAACTGGGCTGGCTGGACGCCTCCCAGGTCAGCTGCGCGGCGGCCCGCGGGACCCGCACCGAGTACACGCTGACCCCGCTGTACCGCACCGGCGGGCAGAAGCTGGTGTTCATACCGATCGACGGGCACGAGGGGTACGCGCTGGAGCTGCGCGCGCCCGGCGGCAACGACGAGGCCGTGTGCCGTCCGGGCATCCTCATCTACAAGGTCGACGCCCGCGTGGACACCGGCCGCGGCCCGATCACCGTCTACGACTCCCACCGCGAAAGCGGCGGCTGCACCCGCAGCCCCAACGTCCACGCGGAACTCTCCGACGCGCCGTTCACCCCCGGCGAGAGCTTCAAGGACCCGCACCGGAACATCACGGTCGAGGTGCTGTCGGCGGATGCGGACGGGAACTACAGGGTGCGGGTGACGCGCGGATAGACGACCGCGACGGACCGGCCCGAGGGCGGCGCCGTGGGCGGAGGGGGCGCACGGACGGGGCGCGGTCTACCGTAGGCGTGCCCTGGATCCCGTATCGGAGAATCGATGCCCGCGCACACCGCACCGGACGCCACCACGGACGCCACCTCGGACGGACCCGGGACGCCGGCCGAGGCGGTCGCGCCGCTGGTGCGGGGAGTCGGCCTGATACGGCGGCTGACCGAGGCCCAGGGCACCCTGAGCGCGAGCGGGCTGGAACGGGCGACCGGACTCGCGCGTTCCACGGTCGACCGGATCACCGCGACCCTCGCGCGCATGGGGTACGTCCGTCTCGACGGCCGGGACGTCATCCTCACCCCCCGGGTGATGGAGCTGGGCAACGCCTACCTGTCCGCCCTGCGCCTGCCCGCCCTGCTGGACGCGCGCGCCGACGCCCTCGCCGACGACCTGGACGAGTCGGTGTCCCTCGCGGTCGCCGACCTCGACGGCATCCGGTTCATCCACCAGGCCACCCGGCGCCGCGCGATGTCCCTGAGCTTCCGCATCGGTGACCTGCTGCCCGCCGAACGCACCGCGCCGGGGCCGCTGTTCGCCGCCCACTGGACGGACGCGGAGTGGGAACGCTGGCGTCGACGACGCGCCCAGGACCCCTCGGACGCCGCCTTCCCGGCCGTACCGGCCCGGAACCCGTCCCTCCCCGACGACTTCGAGCGACGGGCCGGACAGGCCCGGCGGGACGGCTGGGCGGTGGACGACCAGATGATCGAACCGGGGCTGGTCGCGGTGTCCGTGCCGGTGCGCGAGTCCGGCACGGGCCGGGTGGCGTGCGTGGCGAGCGTGGTCAGCCACACCAGCCGGCACTCGGCGCACGACCTGGTGGAGACCCTGCTCCCCCCGCTGCGTACGGCGGTGGCGGCGATGGAGGCCGACCTGCGCACGGCCCCGCCGCCCCAGGCCGGACCGGCCCCGGCGGGACTGGCGACCTGGACGACGGCCTCCAAGCACGAGCTGGGCCGGGACTTCGTGGAGTCGCTGGCCCGGGGCCTGACCGTACTCACCGCGTTCGGCGAGGGCCGCCCGTCCCTGACCCTGACCCAGGTGGCCCAGGCGACCGGCCTGACCCGGGCGACGGCCCGCCGGGCACTGATCACCCACGAACACCTGGGCCTGGTCTCCACCGGCGAGGACCGTGCCTTCACCCTGACACCCCGGGTCCTGGACCTGGGCTTCCCCCCGCTTTCCCGACTGACCCTCGCGGCCCTGGCAGAACCCCACCTGAGGGAGCTGGCGGGGCGGGTCGGGGAGTCGGCCGCCATGGCGGTGCTGGTAGGGGCGCGGGGAGCGGGCCCGGACACGGCCACCGAGGCCGCGGAGATCCAGTACACGGCGGCCGCCACCGCCGGCCGGGTCCTGACCGTGCGCATCGCCGTGGGAACACGACTGCCCGCCGGTCCGACCTCCCTGGGCCGAGTGCTCCTCGCCGACGCACCCGGCCCCCTCCCACCGGCGCTGGCCCAGGTCCGCGCACAGGGATACGCCCTGGCGGACGAGGAACTCGAATCGGGCCTGCGCTCCGTCGCCGTGCCGGTACGGGACCGGGCGGGCCGAACGGTCGCCGCGGTCAATATCGCCACCCACGCGGCCCGCCGCAGCCTGGCGGACTGCGTCAGCGACCTCCTGCCCGAACTCCGCGCAACGGCCGACCGCATCCAGACCGACCTGCACACGGCCGCCCACTTCACCCACGCGGAACGCCCCTGACCCTGCAGGTCGGGGCGCGTTGCCCACGGAATGCGCACCCAGGGGATCGGGTACTCACGTTGTTCGCGAGGCCGGCTCCTATTCCACTTCCCTCATGGCTCCGGCTTCACTGGCCAGGACGAGTTGGGTGATGGTGTGGCCGTCAATGGTGCGAACGGTGACACGGTACAAGCCCGGCACGTTCACGGTGATCCTGGCCTTGATCTGCCCGTCACCCCAGCCTGCTTTGATGACCTGCGGGTTCCCCTCCGCAAGGTCGGCTATTTCGCACCGGAGACCGGCCAAGGAATCCACGCCGCTGAGCGTGATACTCCAAGCGGTTCCGACTTCTACCAGATCGGGAACGTCCAGTCCGCAGCCGGGGGCGCCCTGAGGCGGGCCCAAATGTTCGTCGTCCCGCAGTATTTCCGCTACGGCCTTGAGCGCGACGCGATCGGAAGCAACGGCTCCATGCTGTAACGGGAGTGGTGTGACAGCGGGTCCGACGGCTGCGGAATCCTTGTAGACGGTGCCGTCACCCTTGACGTCATAGAACCTCAGGCCGCCGCGCGAGTCGCGGATGAAGTCACCACTGGTGTGCTGGCGGACTCCGTGGTGATGCGGGTGAACCACACCGCCGCGGATCGTGAGACTTTGCATGGTGGCCTGGTTGGTGCCGGCCACCGCCCAGTGCCCGGGCAACCTGACGTTGGCCTGCTTTTCTTGGAACTCGACTGCCGCCTGGGCGAGTTCGGCATTGCCTCCGATGCCTGTCACATCGCTGGGGGTGAGGCGACGGGCATCGTTCCCGTCGATGAGGCAGGTGTACTGCGGAAGAAGGTCATGAAGGCCCGGCATGGTGGCTGAGATGGACTGCAGTTGCCGGTGCGGGAGCGGGACTGGGGCACCGCGCCCGGAGTTGAGGATCGCGGCTGCCTTCACCGCACCGTAGAAGGGCGTACCAAGGGTGAGTACGGCGCGCGTGTCGTCGCCCAGAGCGCCGTCGTGCGGGGCGTCGAGGGCGGCCCGGGTGACGAGGCCTCCCATGGAATGAGCGACGAAGACGAGGCGTGCCGGACGTTCGTCCACACGGTTGCGCCGAGCGGCGTCGTGGGCAGGATGCAGTCGCCAGGCGGTCAGGTGGCGGCGGGCAGCCTCGGCCAACAGGTGGCCGTTGACGGCGACGGGCAGACGCCAGTCGTAGGCGAACTCCAGGACCGCGGCCGGATCGGCGACGCAGCCCTGGACCGCGTTGATCAGGTTGGTATAGGGCTCGAACCCCTGGAGGTAGGGAGTCCAGGACGAGTGGCGCATCAGTTGTGTGGGCTTGATCCGGGTGGTCTTGCCTTCCAGTTCCTCCGGAGTCAGGCGCAGCGGCTCGAGGCCCTTGGGCCGTGTCCAGGCCTTCAGGAGCCACGACACGCCGGATAAGCCCCAGACGGTCTTCCGGGTGACGGTGTCGTAGAGCTCACTGCCCATGATGCCCGGGACGATGACAACGGCGTCCTGGGTGACGTCGGCGGTCACTGCTGGTGCGGCGGAGGAGTTCGCAGGTTCTGGCCCGTGGCGATTCATGGCTGTGAACAATAGAGAACATGCAGGGGGAGCACGGGGAGATTGGCTTAGTCGGGCAGGTCAATCCGTCGAAGAGCGAAGAGGGCGCAGGGTCGGCCGCGGGCTCACTGGTCGTCGTGACGGTGGAGGACGGGGACCCTGAGTTCGCCAAGGCGATCGAGGAACAGCTGTCGGTCGTGACCGCGTGGTGGAAGGCAGGACCGGAACCGGGCGAAGGGTTTGTACAGACCATTCTGCGTGCGCCGGAGGAACGTCACGATGTGGAACGTTTCTTGCACACCTCCGGCATCCGGGACGCGGCAGAAGACGAAGCGCTGGTCCTCTACGTCACGTCACACGGCGCTGTCGGCACATCCACCAGACACTTCCTGCTCCTGCCAAGCACGGACACCGATCGGCTGCCGGCGACGGGCATGCCGACGAACGAGGTTGTCATCGCGGCTCTCGACTCGCAGGCCCGCCATGTACTCGTGATCGTCAACGCCTGTGAGGCGGAAGGCATCGATGTAGAGCTCAGGGCCCTGGCCCGCGACCTCGTCCGGCCAGGGTCGCCGGGAAGGGCGCTGAACGTCGTGGCGACAACGGGGGCCCGTTCCCCGGTGCTGGGCCGCGAGTTCGCCGTCGTCCTGCGCATGGCCTTCGAGTGGTTTCAGGACGCGGCCGGAATCGCCCGTCCATACCTGTCGATCTCCGAATTCATGCAGGCCGTCGAGGAGGCCACCGACCGACTCAACGAAGAACGGGACCTCTCACTCGCGGGTCCCCGAACGGTCCTCCAAGGCAAGCTCGGCACCCCGATCCCCACCCTGCCCAACCCTGGCTACCGGCCCAAACCGCAGGTGGTCACAGAAGCCAGAGAGGAGGTCGCAGCCACTCCCGAGGAACTGGAGTACTGGCTGGACCGCGCCAGCGGCCGCGCCAGCCGCGACGATCCCGGCTGGTACTTCTCCGGTCGCCAGGAACTCAACCGCCGGCTGACGAGCTTCGTCAAAGGTCCCGCTGGCGTCCTCATCGTGACCGGCACCGCCGCCAGTGGGAAATCCGCGGTTCTGGCCCGGGCGGTGACGCTCAGCGATTCCGCCTTCCGGGCGTCACCTCGCTACGCAGAGGCGGTGAGCAAGGCGCCCGCTGACACCGTCCCGGACGAGGGATCGATCCACGTGGCGGTGTCGGCTCGTAACCGCGGGCCGCTGAGCCTGATCGAAGCCATCGGTACCCGACTGGGCGGTGAGCGGGACCGCGCACAACCTGCGGCAGATGCTCTGCGGCAGTGGCAGGAAGGGTTGCGCGCCTTCTTCACCTCCCGTCAGAAGGGCACGGTCACAGTGGTCGTCGACGGCCTCGACGAATCCCCGGAGGCTGGTGCCTGCATCCGAGATGTTCTCGTGCCTCTCGCCGGCTATGCCCGCGGATCCGGTGTGGCGGACAGAATCTCCATCCCCGCCCAGGCTGCCGACTCCACGTCGGCCCAACCGCCCTCTGGCCCCAGCGGCCTACGTCTCCTCATCGGGGTCCGCAGTACCAGCCCAGGCACCCCAGGGGCAGCCGACGCCACCGGGGTGCCCGGGCTGGTGCAGGAACTCCGGCTCGCCTTCCCGGCAGCGCAGGTGGTGCGCACGGATGGAGAGGGGGTGCAGGCGGACATCGCCGCCTACGTGACTGCGCTATTGGCCGGGGCACCGTGGGACACCGACCCGAAGGGGATCGCCTCGGCAGCGGAGCGAGTGGCACGTCATGCAGGTCGGTCTTTCCTGGACGCCCGCTTGGCCGCCGAACAGTTGCGTCGCGGCGACGGAGTCACACTGCTCCGCGACCAGCTGTGGCTCGCACGGCTCGACCGGGGCACCGTGGGGCTGTTCGAGCAAGATCTCAACCAGGTCGGCGATGACGGCCTGAACCGGGAGGAGGCGCTCGCGCTGCTGCGCGCCACCGCGTTCGGGCTGGGGCGCGGGATGCCGTGGGCCCAGGTGTGGCCGGCCGTGGCTTCAGCGCTGCTGCAGGCCCGTATCGATCACGCCGACGAGAAGATCCGACGGCTCCTCGAAGGCCGGCTTGCCGGATACCTCACGCATGACATCGAGGATGACCACGTTGTGTACCGACCCGCCCACGAGCAACTCGGGGTGATGCTGCGCCAGTGGCCTCAGCCGCCGCAGGAGACGAGGGGGACCCTGGATGAATCCGGATGAGCGGCAGAGGAGCGCCGACACCGGTGAGCAGCAGGCCCATGCACGCATCGCGGCCGCACTGGCGCGTTTGGTCAAGCCTGATGCGGTGACCGTGCCGCACCCCTATCTGACCCGGCACCTGGCTCACCATGCCGCGCTCGGCGAGGCTCTGGATGACAGCCACGTGCCGCCTGGCCTGCTGCCGTGGGTCCCCGGCGACGGGGTCCGGGGACTTCTCGGCCCCCCGCACGCACGCCGTGCGAACCGGGAATGGCTCACGGCATGGGCTGCCATCGAGCCCTACGTCCAGGACGCGGATCTCCCCTCACGCTGCTCCAGTCTGCATCTGGCCTACACGGCCTTGCGGTTTCCCGGTGTTCCCCGGCAGGACCTGCCTCAGGAGGCCGCGGAATTCCCGGGCTCCCGCCTGTGTGTCCTCTGGTCACAATGGGCACCCCCCTCCAACGTGCTCGCGACGCTCAACCGTCGCAGTCTGTCGCTGGCCACGGCCGAAGGCCCCCGTGGAGCGCAACTGCTTGTTGTGGGCCTCGAGTTGGGCGGCATCGAGCTCATCGACACGGCTACCGGTACACCTGTAGGGGATCGGATTGCCGCGCACGACGGCGACGTGCGATGCCTGTTCTTCGTGGCGCACTCCACCGGCGGTGGAGCGCTTGTCTCCGGCAGCACCGACGGCACGGTACGCGTCTGGGACACGGTCCGGGGGACCCTGCTTGACCACATGACGTTCGGGGGGCGTACCTGGACCGCTGCTGTCACCGGATACCGCGACGACGCGGGGATGTTGACTGTGGCAGCGGTCAACGGTGGCGGCGCGGTGAAAGTCTGGCGCGAGCACTCGGAGGAACTCCACCTGGCCGACATGAGCGCTCATCCGTTGGAACAGGCCGCATTCGCGCTGGGCCTCGCTGTCGACCCCGGCGGACGGCAGCTGCTGGTCGGTGCCGGCCACACGCTGAAAGTGTGGGACACCGCGGATCATCGATTGCTGCATGAGTACCCTGTGGGCGCTCCGGTCAGGTGCCTGACCGAAACGACCGTGCCGGGCTGGGTCGCAACCGGCCACAGCGACGGCTCCATCACCCTGTGGGATACGGCCTCAGGCCTCCAAGCCGTCTTCCGAGGGGAGGGAGAGCCGGTCATCGCCCTGGCGGCACTGCGCGTCGACGGCTCGGACCTGCTCGCCGCGGCCGGCTCCGGATCAACGATCGACCTGTGGGACATGGACACCAGGCACAGGACCGGTCAGCTCACCGGACACACGGACGCCGTGACAGCCCTGCGCACGATCCCGGCCGACGACTGCGACCGACTCGCCTCCACCGCTCGGGACAACACCGTCCGGCTCTGGGACACGCATGCCGTCCGCCACGCGATTCGGGGCACCGCCACAGCCCCCGCCGCCGTAGCTGCGGCACTCGCTCCGGAGTCTGTTGCCACACCGCTCCTGGCCGTCAATTACAGCACCGCGCAAACCCAGGTCCGGGACACCGTCACCGGGGCGGTCACCGGCTCGTTCGGCAGGGATTCGAAGCATGCCTCGTCTGCCCTCGACTGGGCACCGGAGCACGAAGGCCGGCACTTGCTCCTCTGGGCGGCATCCGACCACAGCATCCGATCCTGGGACCCTGTACGCGGTGCTGCTGCCGGCGTCCTTCTCAAGGGGCACTCCCGGCCCATACACGTCCTCGCCTCGACTGCAGCCTGCGACGGACGGCGGTTGGCCATCAGCGGCGACGATTTCACAGTCCGGCTCTGGGACCTGGACAGAGAACGACCGCTACAGCAGTGGCGGCATCCCTACACGGTCCGAACCGTAGCGGCGGCGTCCGACGGAGTCAGCGCGGACTGGTTCGCTTCCGGCAGTGCTGACGGGACGGTGCGCCTGTGGGCGGCCACGGACCATGCGCCCAAAAATGTCCTCTCCTGTCGACAGGGGATCATCAATGCCGTGGCCATCAACACGGGCACCTCCCCGTTGCCGCCTTTCCTCGCCAGCGGTGGAGATGACCGCACGGTGCGCCTGTGGGACCTGCGCACCCTCGAACCCATCGGCGAGCCTCTTCGAGGCCACACGGCCACCGTCGAGGCCATCGCGACCTGGACAACGTCCGCCGATGTCGCTCGCTCCTACGTCGCCAGCTCCTCTCGCGACGGCACGATCCGGGTCTGGGATGCGACAACGTTCTGCTGCGTCCTGCAGCTGGTCACGGGAGCTCCTGTGCACACGCTGTCCGTGCGCCCCTCCAGCGACGTCAACAAGGTCGTCCTCGCCATGGCGGGAGAGGCCGGAGTCGCCGTTCTCGAGTTGGACCTGGAGGACCCGTCGCCTACGAAATAGGCCGTGCGCCCCCTCAAATCCTTCGTGCGCCCCTCATGGGATCGGCAGGACCAGTCGCCGTCGTCTGCCCAGCAGCAGAAAATGATCGTTCGGCTGCGTTCAGACGCCCGGACATCCGTCAGTGCGTGCCGTCACCTGTACCTGCCGCGCACAAGGCGAGCAACGAGCCAGACCCGAGAACCGACACGTGCAAGTTCGTACCTGAGCGAGGAGCCGCCCATGAGTGAGGGCACACCGTTAGAGGCAAGTCTCATACCGGCACCGGAACACGGGGTGTGGCGCCTGGGGAAGGCGGAGAACCCACGCAAGTACAACAAGATCAGCCGGGAAGACGACAGCCGCTCGGGGGGCAACCGGTGGAGCCTGGTGAGCTACGGCACCTTGTACTGCGCCTCCGATCTCGACGGGTGCTTCGCCGAGGCGCTGGCTCCTTTCCGTGTGGATCCCGAACTGCGTGAATTCATCGGTGATGACTGGAACGAGCCCTACTTCATGAGGCCCGGCCACCTTCCCCAGGACTGGCGCACCCGGCACACGCTGGTGCGGTTACAGCCGGCCAAGGAGGCGCGCTTCTTGGACGTCGACACCGAGCAGACGCAACGCACGTTGTCGAGAGAGCTCAAGGAAGAGCTGGCGCAGTTCGGCATCACCGACCTGACCGCCGAACACATCCAAGGCACGAACCGCCGGGTGACGCGCCAGATCGCCGCCTGGGCCATCGCACAGCGCGACCCGCAACAGGGCCGGCTGATCCACGGGATCGCCTACCGCTCCCGCTTCGGGATGCGCCAGTGCTGGGCCATCTTCAGCGATGTCGATCTGGAAGAGGTGGAGCGGCAGCCGCTCTGGCCGGAGACCGAGGGGCTGCGCAGCGTCGCCGACGAGTACGGGCTCGTCATCCGCTGACGCCGCGACACCCCACTCGCATCCTCCCACTCGTATCCACCTTGAAACCTCCATCAGCGGCGTAGCCCAAACGAAGGAAAACATCAGTGCCCACCTGACGCCATCAGGCAACAGGGTGGAGCGAAGCTGCACGTCAGCACCCCAACCTCGCTTGGATGAACTGATCTTGACGTACCTTCAGGCGGCAGAAGTTAGCGCAAAAACGGTGGAGTTAGAGGTGGATTCTGGGTAGCCTTAACTCATGAACTATTGGGGAGGGACCATGAACACAGTCAGCCACCAGTTACCAGCAGCCGCCATCGCCGCACCTGCGATCGCTCTGATACCTCCTGACGGCGCTCCGCAGGCCAGCCAGCCGAGCAACTGGCGTCGCAACAAGCTCCTGCACAGCCTGCACCCCCTCAGTCAGCCCAGCACCGGATCTGTCTCCGAGACCGGCATGCAGCGATGCTGACCACAGGCATCTAGCGCCGTCCTGATCCGCAGAGGTCACGCTTCCCCGCGGATCCACCTTTCAGAAGCGTCACATCAGTCAGCGGCGCCGAGCCCGCAGCTGCACTCCATCGGACGTGCGGCAGGCCGAGTTGTCCGCAATCAAGTCCTGCACCCGTTGCCTGACACGCGACCAGTCGGCCACCGGCCAGGCGTGCAGTCAGAACACGAGGGAGGAAATGCCATGGCCACCACAGCCAACAATCCTGCAGCCGCCAAAAGCGCGGCAAGCGCCGAGCGAGCCCACGCGACCACGGTACGCATGTCCATCGCGGACATCGCCCGATTCCTGCAGGACAACCTCGGCCAGCGCCTGACCGCTCGCATCACCAACATCAACGATCCCCGACAGGTCGGCAAGTGGGCTTCGGGCGATTCAGCACCACGTCAGGACGCCGAAGACCGTCTCCGCGCCGCCCTGCAGGTGTTCCAACTCATCCAGGACGCTGAGAGCCTCTACACAGCACGTGCCTGGATGATCGGGATGAACCCCCAACTCGAGGACGAGGCCCCTCTTACGGTGATCGCTGAGGGGCGCTTCAAGGACGTCATGGTCGCCGCACGTGCTTACGTCGACGGTGGCTGACTCATTGCGGTGGGACACGCACGGCAGCGCAGACTTATGTGATCTTCCCTGCGTAGCCTGATGCCGGTCCGCCTTGCGACGCGCCCTGCACGCCGAGCCTCGCCCGACTACCGCACCAGCGAGACGACAGCTCGTGCCACCGCGCATCGCAAGTGGCCCTTCCTCAACGAACTACTGGGCAGCCCGTCATGCCAGACGCCACCAAGGCGCCGCCAAGTGCCGCCATGAGCTGACGCAGGGAGCGGAACGCTCCAACGGCAGTCGACTCCTGGCCCTCAACAGTCACCGATCTTCGGCTGCAAGCGAAGGAAACCGCAGGTCAGATACGCTCAAGCTCGCCACCCCGTTCCCCTGCCCCTGAACAGAGGACCCTCGCCGCCGGGCATCCGCTAGGCTGTCCCTGGTCAGTCGTTGGTACGCGGCGTTGTCTGCCCAGGTGACATTGCGGAGGGCGTCGTATCCTGTCTGACCAGCGGGCTTGTACGCCTCGTCGAAGATCCACACCCTGGATTTTCAACAAGGTTTTCTACAAGCCCCCGCCTTCGTAGCTCAGGGGATAGAGCACCGCTCTCCTAAAGCGGGTGTCGCAGGTTCGAATCCTGCCGGGGGCACCAGGCAAAAGGCCCCGGACCGATCATGGTCCGGGGCCTTTGACATCTACTTTTGACATCAACGGGGGCGGTCACTCACGACCGGGGCCTCTTCCGCAGGAGGCGGTCCATGTGGCTCATGGCTTCCCGCTGCGTGTCCTGCACGACGTGCGTGTACACGTCCATGGTGATGCTGATCTGAGAGTGCCCGAGGATCTCCATCACGACGCGGGGCGCGACTCCGGCCGCCGTGAGGAGGGTCGCGGTGCCGTGCCGGGCGTCGTGCAGCCGGATCACGCGGAGGCCGGCGGACTGGGCGACGCGGGTGAAGGAGCGGTAGAGGTTGCGTGGCTCGACTGGGCGGCCGGTGCGGGTGGTGAATACGTAGGCGGACTCTTGCCAGCTCTCCCCCGCCTTGGCACGGGCAGCTGCCTGCCGCATGCGGTGCCAGCGCAGGGGCGCGATGCAGAGGGCGGGAAGCGGGACCGCACGGCGACGGCGGCTCTTGGGGTCGTAGTCGTACAGGACGCCACGGCGGCGCTGCATCTGCTGGCGGACGTAGAGGACGCGGTTGTCGAGGTCGAGGTCAGACCAGCGAAGGCCGACGATCTCGCCCCGGCGGAGGCCCATGGCGATGGCGAGGACGAAGGCCGCGTAGAGCGGGTCCTTGCGGGAGGCCGCGAGGAAGTCGAGCGTCTCGTCGAGGGACCAGGGATGCAGTTCCTTGTTGTCGGTGCGGGGCGGCTCGACGAGCTTGGCAACGTTGCGGGTGATCAGTTCCTCGCGGCAGGCGGACGAGAGGGCCGACCGCAGAACTCGGTGCGATTCCTTGGCGGTTGCGGCGGTGGTCTCCTTCTCCAGGCGGACGAGGAACCGGCGCACGTCGGCGACGCCGAGGGACTCCAGCCGCTTGGCGCCGAGCAGGGGCACCAGGTAAAGCCGCACGTGCGCCTCGTACTTGTCGTATGTGCTGAGCTTCCGCCGGGGCTTGATGACGTTGTCCAGCCAGTACGGCAGCCACTCGGAGAGCTTGGCCGAGCGGGTCGGCACGGGCACGCCCTGGTCGACCTTGTCGAGCAGCTCCCGGCGCTTGGCGTCGCACTCCGCCCAGGTCTTGCCGGAGGCGAATTTGCGGGCGCGTGTGCCGTCCGGCTGGAGGACGTAGACCGCGCAGTGAAAACGCCCGTCCTTGCGCTTGGTGATGGTGCCAGCGCCGTTGGGGTTCCGCTTGCGTTGCTGGGCCATCAGGCAGCTGCCTCCAGTTCGTTGGTGATGTACTCGCGGACAGCCCGCGCCGGAATGCGGCGGCACCGGCCGATGGTGATCGAGGGCAGCCGACGGGAGCGGATGAGGTCATAGACCGTGGACCGGCCGAGCTTCAGCCGCTCCATCACGTCCGGCACCGTCAACAGCTCGTCGTCATGCATGGGTCGGCTCTCCTTCCGTTCCGGGGGCGGGTTCGAGGGATGCGGCAAGCCAGGCTTCGGCGTCCGAGAGGCCAGTTCCGGCGAAGACCCAGTGCGCGAGGACGTATGTCGTGTCGGGCTCGGTCCCGTCCGCTGTTGCGGCTTGGGCTCGGCGCCATTCGGCGCGTGCGTCTCGGAGGGCGCCGAGGGTGGTGGAGTAGCGGCGGGACTTGGTGGAGAAGTGGCCGCGGAAGCCGAGCATGTGGGCCCAGGCGCGCAGCCGGAGGTGTTCGAGGTCCTTGCGGGCGCCGAGGGTCCAGGCGGTGCGGACGAGGCGGCGGGCGTGGTCGCTGATGTCGAGCTGGGCGAGTTCGGCGGCGAACTTCAGCGGTCGGTCGAGGGCGCCTGTCGCGGTTTCGGCGCCCTTGGTTGCGTACTTGGCGATGTAGGCGGCGACGGCTCGTTCGGTCAGCTCCTGGCCGTCGTTGAAGTCAGCGCTGCGGATGGTGCGGAGGTCGAGTTGGCGGCCGAAGGTGAAGGCGTGGGCTCGGCCGTCGATGACCGGTCCGTCCACACGGGCCTTGGCTGTGGCGGTGCGGATGGCGTCGGTCAGCAGCTCGGCGGTTGCCCAGGCCGGGGGTGGGGTGTCGCCACCGGTGGGGCCGTCGAGGCGGATGACGGCGTGGAAGTGGACGGCGCCGCGCTTTTGGTATTCGGCGACCTTGGCGAAGGACACGCGGGCGTGTTCGCGGAATCGGCGTTGGGACAGGCCTGCTCGCTTGGCGACCTCCCTGCGGAGGTAGGTCGAGAAGCGCCTCCAGAGGGGACCTGCGTGGGCGTTCCAGAGCACGGCCGCGTCGTAGTCGTAGGTGTCCGGGTCGAGCGGGGTGCCTAGCGCGTCGTCGTCCTGGTCGTGGCGGGTGCCGCAGCGGCAGGGGCGCACGGTGCCGGCCGGACCGGTGGGCCGGTTGTGGACCGGGCCGAAGCTGGGCGCGGTGAAGGTGGCGAAGACGCGCGGGTGGGCCGCGACGTGTTCGGGGGTGCCCTTGCCGCCGCGCAGGCCCGAGGTGATCAGGTGGAAGGTGTCGCGGCGGTAGACCTCTGCACAGGCCGGGCAGCGGGTGGTGCGGCGGTTGTTGCAGCGGACGAGGAGCTGTCCGGCGGGAAGGTTCGCCGAGTCGATGTGGTGGACGACGGAGCCGATCTCGCCGGTCGTGGTGTCGAGGTCGTACTCGGTGCGGTGGCCGTCGAGGCGTATCGGGTGGGTGCAGCCGCCGAGGCCGGAGAGCTGGCGGAGGATACCGGGCAGGGTGCCGTCCGAGGCCAGGTTGCCGAGTTCCTGAAGCGGTGGCGCAGTGGTGCGGGTGAAGATGGCGGTCTCCTTCTGACTGGGCTCGGTCAGGAGTGATGGACCCCGGGGCGGCGGATGCTTGGCCGTGTCGCGCCGCCCCGGAGGTCAGGTGCCGGTCAGCGCCGGTGCTGCTCACGGAACAGGGAGCGCAGGACCACGGCGGCGATGGCCACGGAGATGGCTGAGACGGCGACGGCGGCCAGGAGCGCGGTGAGGACCACGCCGCCGGTGATGACGGCGGCTATCGCTCCGGTGCTGATGGACACCGGCGGGAGCGTGCGCCGTGCGGGGGCCGGGTCGGTAGGGGCGTGGGTGTGCGCGGGCGGCGGTGTGGGGCTGTCGGGGTACTTGGGCAGGAACACGGGTCACGATCTCCTTATCTACTCGTCTAGGCATGTGAGCCGTTTATGACGGTCACGCCGGTACGCGTGCCGGATTCGATGGCGGGGGCGAAGAAGGTGTGGGAGAGCCAGAAGCCGAAGAGGGCGATCAGGATGACGATCCAGGGGCGGACGCCGAGGAACTTGATCGCTCCCCAGACGAAGAAGCCGAGGACGAACACGAGCGGCAGGCTGACGGTCACGGTGTCCGAGGTCCTTTCAGCGAACGGCGCAGCGGTGGGTGCGGGCGGCCAGTTCGGCGGCGGCGCGGCTGTCGTAGTCGGCGGAGAAGCCGCAGCGCGGGGCGGTGCAGGCGGCGGTGTGCTTCTCGCGTCCCCGGTTGTCGTAGGCGGTGCCGACCTGTACGGGGCCGATGCGGGTGACGTCACGGAAGCGGCGGTTGGCGGTCACGCGGTCTCCTTTCAGAGGTGGGCGGCGATGGCTTCGGCCATAGGTGCCGGGACGCCGAGGCGGGCACGGAGGGTCGGGGTGTCGATCGGGGCGCCGGTACGGGCGCGATGTTCGGCGGCGACCTTGCGGGCGTGGTCGACCAGGGCGGACGGGACCGGTACGGGAGAGTGCTGGGGCGGTGCCTCGATGGCGGGTTGAGGGCTCGGTTCGGGTGTGGTTTCGGGCTCGTCGTCCTGGTCCTCGATGGCCTCGCGGTCGGGGTCCGTCTTGGGCGAGGCGTGAGCGAGGAGAGTTCCGCCGAGGAAGGCGATGGCTGGCCAGCCCGCCACGAGGATGCGCAGCCAGGCCGGGACGTTGCCGAGGTCGAGGAGGCCGGCGGTGGCGACGTTGGCCCCGAGGGAGGCGACGAGCGCGACGACGAACCAGCACCAGGCCGCCGCTTTGCCGTTGCCGGAGCGCAGTCGACGCCAGGCGGCGACGAGCAGCAGGTCGACGGAGACGGGGTAGGCCCACGCCTTCCAGCCGTCCTGTCCGGCTGCCACGGCGACGTCGTGCAGGTGAGCGAAGGACAGCGCGGCGGCGATGAGCGCTTGGACGAGCACCGCGTCGACACGGACCAGGCGGGCACGCATGATGCGGCTCCTTCCGGAGTCGGACAGGGGAAGGTCAGTCGGTCACCGGATGGGGCAGGACCACTGGAGGCGCGCTTTCGGTCGGGCGTACCGGCACGTCGGGCCGGAAAGGCTTCAGCGCGGGCAGGTCGGGCAGGTGGGCCGACTCGCGGCAGGTCTCGGCGGCGTCGCCGAGGGAGAGGTACGGCGTACGGATGCGGGACCAGCCGCCGGAGGTGTCGCCTGCTACGGCCAGGCCGGGCCGTTCGGGCGCGATGGAGCAGGCGGCTTGGACCGCTTCGGGGGCGATGTCGCCGAGGGCCATCTTTGCGGAGGCTTCGTCGTTGACGCGGTGGCAGACACGGCCGGTCAGCTGGGCCCGGAGCATGGTGGCGCCCTTGCCGAGTTCGGAGCCGAAGCGCTGCCCGCAGACCTCCAGGTAGATGCCGGCGGCGCGGCCGAGCTGGGCGAGGCGGATGAGCTGGGTGACCATCTCGTCGCGGCGTTCCTCGTCCTTCTTCGTGGCGACGAGGAAGAGTTCGGCCACCTCGTCCACGAACAACACGACGGGCACCGGGCGTTCGTGCTCAGGCAGCCCCCAGACGTCGGAGGTGATCTCCTCGTCCGGCGTGCCCGGGGCTATGCCCTGCCGGGCCTTGATCAGGTCGTATCGGTCCTCCATTTCCTTGACCAGCACGGGCAGCAGTTCGGCCGCCTGTTCCGGGTCGGTGGCGAGTGCCGAGAGCCGGGGTGCGAAGGGGGCCAGTTCAACGCCGCGCTTGCAGTCGATGCCGACCAGGGCGACGGGCTGAGGGGCGAGTCCGGCGATGAGGTGGCGCAGGTACATGGACTTGCCGGACAGGGTGGCGCCGAGGGTGAGTTGGTGGGGGATGGTGCGGTAGTCGCGTACGAACGGTGTGGCGTCCTCTCGCAGTGCGACCGGCACCTTGAGGAAGCCGTCCGCGACCTTGCGCGGCATGCGCACCCGCCGTAAAACGTCGTAGCCGACGAGCCGCAGTTCGACGACCCCCGGCTTGACCGTGGTGACGTACACGGCGTGAACGCCCCAGGCGTGCCGCAGCCGTTCGGCCGAGGCGGCGACGTCGGCGGGTTCCTGGCCCGGCGCCAGACGGAGGCGAAGCCTCAGCCCGGTCGTGGTGGGCCGGATGAGGCCCCGGCGCGGCGGTACAGGCCTCACCTCACGCCGGGTCATGGCCTTCACAGCGAGAATCCGCAGCCGGGACGGCGCCACGGTCAGCCCACAGGCCTCCATGACCGAGCCGTACGAGCCGAGCAGCCGGACCGTGGACACCGGCAGTCCGACCGTGGACCAGTACGCCGCCGGGTGCTTGGCCCGGGCGTAGGCGGCCCCGCCGCCGAGCGCGGCGACAGGACCACCCACTTCGAGAAGCGTTGTCAGGTCGGACATCAGGCTGCGGCCCCGGTCGTGGCCGGGAAGGCGGCCGGGGTGACGGCGGCGGCCCGGTAGGCGATGCCGTGGCGCTGCTGACCGTTGAAGACGGACTCCCACGGCCGGGCGACGAGACCCGGCAGCGAGACCGGCGCCCCCAGGGTCAGCCCCTCGGAGATGCCGCCCTCCGGAACCGTGACCTTGAACAGGGACGACTCGCCGTCCTCGATGTAGACCACGCCGATGGTCATCAGCGCCTCGCCGCTGTTGGCGTCCTTGGCGATCTCGCCGGTCTGCCGGTCGCGGACCTTCGGCTCAGGGGCCTCGGTCAGGAGGATCGTCGCGCCGGAGGTCTCCACTCGGATGGTGCGCAAGGCGCACTCCTATCTACTCGTCTATACAAGATGGGTTCTGCGGATCCCTTGGCCGGGATCACGCAATCACCTTGGCACACAACTTGCCCACTCGTCTATACGAGTAAGCGTGTTGGGGCGTACGAGCTCGGAGAAGCGTCCCCGCGCACCACCGCAAAGCGGGACGATCAGGTCGCCGGAAGCTGGTACGAGAGGACGTAGGCGTCCGCAGCCATCACCGTGTCGCAGACCTCCACGGCTCGCCCCTCGGTGTCGAAGGCGGTCCGGATGAGATGGATGACCGGGACGCCGGCGGCCAACCGAAGCGTCTTCACCTCGGCAGGCGAGGGCATCCGGGCGCGGATCTCCTCCTCGAAGTGGTCGAGGCGGTGTCCCAGCTCTTCGAGGCGGGCGTAGATGCCGCCGGGGCCCGGGTTGGGTTCGGCGATCGGGGTTCCGCGGGCGATGTCGAGCGGGAGGTAGGAGGTGGCGAACTCGACCGGCCGTCCGTCGAGGAGATACCGGCGCCGACGAGCCAGTACACGCCGCACGGACCCGAGGCGGGTGGAGATGTCTTGACTGGCTTTCTCCTCCTTCACCTCAAGGCTGTCGACCTGAGGGTGACTGCCGGCCGCGTCGGCCTCCACGATGAACGCGGACTTGCCCTGCTCCCTGTGCCGCCGGGCGAAGCGGTCCGAGGCGAGCCGCCTCACGGGCGGTCGTGGTCGTACGAAGACTCCTCTGCCGTGCTCGGCGTGCACCAGGCCCTCACCCTGGAGGATGGAGAAGGCGTTGCGGACCGTCATCCGGGAAACCCCGAAGTGGTCGACAAGGTCGGCTTCGGAGGGCAGCTTCTCGCCCTCGCGGAATCGCCCACGGTCGATGGCCTCACGCAGCTGGTCGGCGATCTGCCGGAAGACCGCACGATCGCTCGTGGGGTCGAGATCACCGAGCAGGCCCGAAGGAAGAGGGCTCACGCGTACTCCTTTAGGTATCTAGACGAGTGGGCGAGTGGTGTTGCTACGGTGGAGAGCCTAGCCAGCCGAGAGGGCCGAGGAACGTGAGCACAGAACGCCCGCACTCCGTGAGCGTCGCCGGAGTCGTCATCGACGACCACGGCCGGGCCCTCTTGATCCAGCGCCGCGACAACGGCAAGTGGGAACCCCCGGGCGGCGTCCTCGAGCGCGAGGAAACCATCCCCGAGGCCCTCCAGCGCGAAGTCCTCGAAGAAACCGGCATCAAGATCGCGCCATCCGCGACCCTGACCGGCGTCTACAAGAACATGAAGGGCTTGATCGTCTCGCTGGTCTTCCGCTGCGAGGCGTCCGACGGCAGCCCCACCACCGGTGACGAGACCCGCGCACTGCGCTGGGCCACCCGCGAAGAAGTCACCGGGCTCGCCGACGAGGCGTACGCCATCCGCGTCCTGGACGCCATGGACGCAGCGTCGCCGCCCGCCATCCGCGCCCACGACGGCGTGAAACTCGTCTAGCCCAAACCCGCTGCACATGGCGGCCTACCAGCACGAAGGAACTTGTATGCACGAGTATACGAGTAGCGCCCGGGTCTGGGGGCTCACTTGCCCAGGATTTCCCGAAGAGGTCAGCAGAGCCCGCCGATGGACCCGCGACATCCTGCGCGGATGTCCCTTAGCCGAAGACGCCGAACTGATCGTCAGCGAGCTCAGCGCGAACGCGATCCTCCACACCGCCAGCGGCCTGGAATCCGGCAGGTTCCACCTGGCCCTCGCCGTCTCCCCGCAGGTAATCGCCCTGTCGGTCACCGACGACGGAGGCGCCCCCACGGCCCCAAAGGTCGAGGACCAGGCCGACGACGCCGAGCACGGCCGAGGCCTGGGCATGGTCGGCGTCATCGCTCACCGAGTCGTCGTCCACGACAGCAACGGTGGCCACACGGTCACCGCGGAGCTCTTCACAGATGCCCGGAGGGGGGAGCACCCGTGCTGACCAAGGAACCCCTCCGCGGCTACTGGTGCGAGTGCTGGACCCAAGACATCACCGAGCAGGAACAGCCGGCACTCCAAGCATCCTTCGACGCCTACTCGGCACCCCAGGCAGACAGGTGGGTCGCGGTCACACTCCGCACGATTTCACCCGCCCTGGACCCCGACGCCTCCGACCAAGCATGGGCCTGGCTCTACCAAGGCCGCATAGCAACACGCCATGCCCTGCTGCGCTCCGAGCCCTGCTCGGTCACTGTCACCCAGGACCGTACTCGCATCACATGGACGATCCGACCAGTGATCTTCTTGCCGCGCGCACACCGTCAGAGCGCTGAACTCCCAGCCTGTGCATACGCCTTCAAGCCCCACCCGACCGTGTCGGATCCCAGCTGATGCCTGACGTTTCTGTCCCGGGTGATGCTTGACGGTGGGCCTAGACAACGTAGGGAGCCCCGTGGGGCTTGTTCGC
>NZ_JBIAGM010000016.1:0-215111 GCF_042869815.1 Streptomyces sp. NPDC006739 | reverse complement strand
AGAGGTACGTCGCCCGCGAAATCCACCGAGCCATCGCCTCCGCTCCGCTACCTGTCCGCGGCAGTATCGCGGCTTGACATCCATAGGGGCATCGGCCTCGCAGACGATCGCGTGTTCCAGGGACTTGCGGGCGGTGGCCCCCCAGGTGAAGGGCCCGTGGCCCGCTACCAGCGCGGCGGGGACCTCTACCGCCTTCCGGTCGTCTTTGAGCAGGTCGACGATGACGCGGCCGGTGTTGTACTCGTTTGACGTAGGCGTGCGGGCGGGCGGCGTACTCGGGGAGTTCGCACAGCGGTGTGCCATCCGCCAGCACCGGCAGCACCGTGCAGGCGGTGAAGTCGGTACCGATGCCGACGACCTGCTCCGGTCGCACACCGGAGCGCGCCAGGGCCTCGGGTACGGCGTGACGCAGTACGTCGATGTAGTCGGAGGGCACCTGGAGGGCCCAGTCGGGCGGCAGCGGGGTCCCGTCGGGCAGCGCCCGGTCCAGGACGGCGTGGGCGTAGGGGTGTTCGGCGACGGCCAGTTCTTTGCCGTCGGAGACTCGGACCACCACGGCCCGTCCGGAGAGCGTTCCGTAGTCGACCCCGACGACATACGTCTCGGGACTGGTCTGTGGGCTGTTCTCGGCGTTGGCCATCACACCGCTTTCTGTTCGGTGACTCGCATGCTGTTCGGGTCAACGGGCAGGCCTACGGTGTGCCCCTGGGACGGTGTCAGGTCGGGGCCCGGCGTTGTCGCCGGGCCCCGGCCGCGGGCCTAGCGGACGGTGACGAGCTTCCACTCCTGAGAACCGTCGTCTGCCGCGTTCTGCAGGGTCAGCGGTGCTCCCGTGGACGCCCCGGTCAGGTAGAGGCTCGTGTTCCTGACGGCCTGGAGCTTGTAGTAGCCGTCGGCGGTCTTGGCGAGGTTCCAGCTGCCCGTGGAACTGTTGTCGACCCACTGGCCGATGCGCTGGCCGACCGTGGCGTTGCCCGTCCAGATGGCCGCCGCGCGGCCCCCCGACCGGTTCAGCAGGGTCGTGCCGCCGTTCGGCTCACTCACCACGTGCCACTGCTGGGTGTCAGGGTCGGCCGCCGCTCCTGCGTCCTCCAGGACCACGTCCGGCGTGTCCGCGTTGCCGAGGTTGGCGTCGTCGGTCTTGTTGCCGGTGCCGATCACCTGGCCGGTCTTTCGGTTGACCAGCCGGTAGTAGGTGCCGGCCGAGTCGCCGAGGTCGACCTCGGCGTAGGCGATCGTGGACGTGCCCTGGTTGTTGAGGATCGCGATGCGGCCGGTGCCGTCGACGTACTGGAGATCTCGGCTGTAGCCGGCCGGCGAGGTCGTCTGGTACTCCGTCCACACGCCGTCACTGCGTCCGCTCTCGTCGACCCAGACGTCTGAGCTGTTCGCCGCGTTGTAGACGAGACGCCCGTCGGGCAGCCGGACGAGGACCGGGCTGCCGCCGCCCGCGAGCGGACGGGATCCGGCGACGACCGGGAGGGAGCCGACCGACATGCCGGTCTGGCTGCCGCGGAAGAACTTCAGCGGATCGTCGGCGATGGCGTACCGGGTGTTGGCCCCGCCGCCCCAGTACTCGAAGGTGATCATCCACCGGCCGTCCGACGTGGGGACGACGTTGGTCATGCCCGGCCGGCCGCCGCCGATCTCGCTCCTGCCGCCGCCCATGTCCTGGACCGACCCGGAGATGTCGACGACAGGGTCGCTCCAGTCGGTGTTCCCGCCGTCCCAGGTCCGGTGCACGAGGATCTGGCCGTGCGAGTCGGTGGCCGTGTCGTTCGCGGGGTCCTTCTTCGGGACGCCGCTGACCGGGTCGAAGCCCACGTAGTCGTTCTCGTCGGAGTAGTAGCAGACCAGCTTGCCCTTGTAGACCATCAGGTAGGGCTCCCACAGCGGGTCCACCTGCCGGTACGTGTTGGCGGCGGCGACGTTCTGTCCGACCGCGCCCGCGCTGCCGCCCTGCCATCCTCCGGCCGCGACGACGCCCAGGACCTTCCAGCTGCCGCCCTGGTCGGTGCTGGCGTACAGGGCGATCGCCAGGTCGCTGCGGTCGCCGTCGTTGGACGGGGTCCAGTTCGGGTCGGCCGCCTTGTGCTCCTTGTAGTAGGAGTCGTCACCGGAGACGACACTCGCCAGCAGCAGCGTGCCGGCCTTCAGCTTGCCGACGCTCCGCGGGAGCACGTAGAGGTACGGGTTGGTCCAGTTGCTGGTGTACCGCGCGTACTTGGGGTCCTTGGAGAGGTACGCCGGTGCCTTGACCTCGGACAGCGGCTGCCAGCTCGTCCCGTCGTCGTCACTCTTGTAGACCGGCAGGGTCTGCCCGTCGGCGCTGCCCGACTTCGGTACGACGGTGGACTTCTCGAACGACGCCACCAGCCGCCCGCCGGGCAACTGGGCCGTCTTCGGGTAGACCGCGCAGTTGCCCCGGCCCTTGAGGCACGCATCACCGCCGAGCTGGTAGAGGATCCCGCCGGTCGGGTTGTACGCCTGTGCGCCGGCCGCGGGGACGGCCAGCAGCGCGGCCGCCGCGCCGAAGGTGCCCAGCGCCCTGCCCAGGGTTCTTCTCCGCATAACTCCTCCTTCAGGAACGATCACGGCCGCCGCTCAGGCGTCCGGGGTGGTGCCGTCCTGCTCGGCGACGAGGACGCGGACGTCCCACGGGCCCAGGTCCACCTCCGCACCGGCCGGTACGTCGTCGCCGCTCAGGACGTCGGACAGGTTCACCGGGGCCGGGACCCGGGCGGGCTCCCAGCTCCAGTTGTGGACGATGTGGACGTGACGCCCGTCCGGTGAGGTCCCGGTCGTGACGGTCACGGACCCGGGCAGGTCCCGCCAACCGCCGCGCGGGTCCGGCGCCATCCAGGCGGCCAGTGACCGGGCGAGGTCACGGCCGGGGACCGTGCCCACGCAGGTGACGCGGCCGGCGCCGTGCCGACGGGTGGTGACGGCGGGCCAGCGACCGAAGTGCGGGTGCTCGTAGGAGGCCAGCGTCTCGGCGTCGACGGGCGTGAGGCCCTCCAGCCAGCGCGTCGCCGTCGCGTCGGCGGGCACCTGGAGCGGGCTGCCGTCCACACCGCGGACGGGTACGGCTCCCACCAGGTTGCTGAACTCGTCGTAGTGCACACCCGCGGCCTCGGCGAGACGCCCGGGGGCCCTCTCGATCCGGGCGCGGGCCTCGTGGTCGGCGTATCCGGTGCGGGGACCCAGGACCAGGTGGCCGCCCGCGTGGGCGTAGGCGGCGAGCCAGTCGAGGGCGGCGTCGGTGGCGATGTACAGCGCCGGCACGACCAGCACCGGGTGGCGGCGGGCGGCCTCCTCCGGTGCCGTGTCCTCGACCAGTTGGG
This sequence comes from Streptomyces sp. NPDC006739, assembly GCF_042869815.1. Classification (NCBI taxonomy): domain Bacteria; kingdom Bacillati; phylum Actinomycetota; class Actinomycetes; order Kitasatosporales; family Streptomycetaceae; genus Streptomyces; species Streptomyces sp. NPDC006739. The sequence continues at coordinate 211,767 of NZ_JBIAGM010000016.1, read as the reverse complement.
CGACGTGCACGATCCGCACCTGGCGGCCGGCGTCGAAGGCGCCCCGGTAGAAGGGGTCGAAGATGCGGTGGTAGGCGGCGGGGTCCGGTTCGCCGTTCGGCTTGGCGAGCGGCGGGTACTTCTGCATCAGCCACTTGCTCGGCATCGAGTAGACCATCGTGATGTCGGCGTCCGGCTCGAGCCCCGCGACGAGCGGACCGGCCTTGTCGAACTCGGTGCCCAGGCGGGCGATCTCGGCGTAGGTGCGGCCGGGTTGTCCGCTGTGCGGGAGGACACCGCCCCAGTAGGTCTCGGCGCCGAAGCGCAGGGTCTGCCACTGCCAGTACTCGATCATCCGCGCGCCCCGGGCGACGTGGGCCCACGCGGTCTGGCGCCACTGGCCGTCGTAGCCGGGCCGGTTGTCCCAGGCGTAGCCGATGGAGTTCGCGTTGGTCTCGGTGACCAGGAAGGGCTCCTGGCGCGAGGAGTACATCCAGTCCGCGGTCTGGTACATCGACCAGACCCCGGTCGTCTTCCAGACCTGCTCGTGCTCCTCCGGGGTGGGGTCGGGCAGCAGGAGGCCGTCCTGCATGTCGTAGTACGGGTTGCCGGAGGCGATGTCGAGCCGCGCGGCCAGTTCGTCGTCCGCGACGCCCTGGCGGGTGTAGGAGATGCAGGTGGTGACGAAGTGCCCGTCACGGGCGTACTCGCGGACGATGTCCGCCTGCCAGCCGATGAACTCGGTGACCTGCCGGGCCTGGAACTCCCGCCAGGCCACGTCGTACTGCGGCTGTTCGTTGCCGTCCGGGGTCCACAGGTCGGACCAGTCGGACAGCCGGTGCGACCAGTAGACCAGGCCCCACTCGCGGTTGAGGGTCTCGACGTCGCCGTACTTCTCGCGCAGGTGGTCGACGAAGCGCTGGAAGACTCCGCGGTTGTGGAAGAGGTGCAGGCCGGGTTCGTTGTCGACCTGCCAGCCGATGACCGCCGGGTGGTCGGCGTACCGGGCGACGATCTTCCGGATGACCCGCTCGGCGTGGAAACGGAAGGCCGGGTGGGTGAAGTCCGCCTCCTGGCGTGCGCCCCAGCCGATGCGTCGGCCGGTCCGCCGCTCCCCCGTGATCTCCGGGTACTGGCGGGCCAGCCACGGCGGAACCGCGTAGGTCGGGGTGCCCAGGATGACGGAGATGCCGCGCTCGTGGGCGCCGTCCAGGACCGGCTGGAGCCAGTCGAGGTCGAAGCGGCCGTTCTCGGGCTCCCAGGTGGACCAGACCGACTCGCCGACCCGGATCACGGTGAAGTTCGCCTCGGCCATCAGGTCCAGGTCGGTCTTCAGCCGTTCGTCGGGCCGCAGTTCGGGGTCGTAGGCGGGCGTGTACTCGTGGTAGTACGCGGCACCGAAGAGGACGCGGGCGGGCAGAACCGCCATGGGGGAACCTCCGAGGAGTGATTGGGGGGTGGGTCCGGGCGTCACTGCTTGACGCCGCCGGCGGCCAGGCCGCTCTGCCAGTACCGCTGCAGGAGCAGGAAGGCGACTACGAGCGGAATGATGGAGATGAGCGACCCGGTCACGACGAGCGCGAGCATGTTGCCGTTCGCGCCGCTGCCGCCGCCGAAGGCCTGGGAGGCCCAGGACGAGAGGCCGACCGTGACGGGATACAGCTTCGGGTCGTTCAGCATGATCAGCGGCAGGAAGTAGTTGTTCCAGGTCGCCACGAGGGTGAAGAGCACGACCGTCACCAGGCCCGGGGCCAGCAGTCGCAGCGCGATCGTGCAGAAGATGCGCAGCTCCCCGGCGCCGTCGATGCGCGCGGCCTCCAGGAGGCTGTCCGGGACGGCGTCCGCGGCGTAGATCCGCATGAGGTAGAGGCCGAACGGGCTGACCAGCGAGGGCAGCACGACGGCCCAGGGGGTGTTGACGAGGTCCACCTTCGCGAAGAGCAGATAGGTGGGGATGGCCAGGGCGGTCGTCGGGATCATGACGGCGCCCAGGACCAGGACGAAGGCCGCGTTGTTGCCCCGGAACCGGAACTTGGCGAAGCCGTAGCCGGCGGCGGCGGCAAGGAGCGCGGCGCCGAGTGCGCTGCCTACGGAGTACAGGACCGTGTTGAGCAGCCAGTTCAGGAAGACGCCGTCGTCGTGCGTCAGCGTCTCGTGGACGTTCTCCAGCAGTTGCGGCGCGTGCGAGAACCACAGGCCGAAGCTGGTGAACAGGTCCTGGGTGCTCTTGGTCGAGGAGACGGCGAGCCAGAACAGCGGCAGCAGGAAGTACGCCAGGACGGCCAGCATGACGATGGTCAGCGGGGTGCTGCGGCGACCCGCCGATCGCCGGCGCCGGCCGAGGGCGGTCCGTGGTGTGCCGGTCGCGGCCGCGCGCCGGGCCGGCCGGGACGTGGACGGGGGCGTCGTGGTCGTCACGGGGTCCTCCTGCGGTTCGCGATGAACAGGACGGCGTAGGAGAAGATCACGATGACCAGGCCGAGGAAGAACGACACCGCGGCCGAGTAGTCGACCTGCTGCCCGGTGAAGGCCAGGGAGTAGGCGTAGAGGTTCGCGGTGTAGGAGTTGTCGATGACGTCGGGCGCGATGGGCTGGAGCAGCTTCGGCTCGTTGAACAGCTGGAAGCTGCCGATGACGGAGAACAGCAGGGTGAGCAGCAGAGCGGGGCGCAGCGCGGGGAGCTTGATGGACCAGGCGATGCGCCAGGCGCCGGCGCCGTCCATCGCCGCGGCCTCGTACAGCTCCGTGGGAACGGTCCGCAGGGCCGCGTACAGGATGATCATGTTGTAGCCGACGAACTCCCAGGTCACGACGTTCGCCAGGCTTCCCAGCAGCCATCCGTCGCTGAGGAAGTGCGGCACCGGCAGGCCGAGTTTCCGGCTCAGCTGGGCGAACGGCCCGAAGTCCGGCCCGTAGAGGTAGCCCCACATGAGGGTGGCGACCACGCTCGGAACCGCGTAGGGCACGAAGATGCCCAGCCGGATCACCCGCCCGAGCCGCAGCAGGCCGCTGTCGAGGGCGAGCGCGAAGACCAGGGCCAGCACCAGCATGAGCGGGACCTGGATCAGGAAGAACTCCGCGACCCGTACGACCCCTTCCCGCAGGAGGGGGTCTTTCAGGGCCGTCAGGTAGTTGTCCAGCCCGACGAACGCGTTCCCGCCGATGAGCCTCTCCTGGAACAGGCTCAGGTAGGCGGCGTAGCCGAGCGGGGCGAGGAACATCAGCAGGAACAGCACCATGAACGGTGCGACGAACAGCGGGCCTGCCGCGCCTTGGCGCAGGCCACCGAGGCGGCGGCGCCCGGGCCCCGCTCGGCGCGGCTCCTCGGTGGAGGCCACGGTCGTGGCAGTCATCATCGGGCCTTTCTTGGGGGAAGGGCTGGCCGGGGCGGGTCACGTGCCGACGCGGGACGGCATCGGCAAGCAACCCGCCGCAGATCAAGCGGACTTGACGGTGAAACCCTGGGCCTTGGCGTAGGTGGTCAGACGCGTCTGCCACGCACCGAGCGCGGCGACCGCGTCCTTCTTCCTGGTGAGAGCGGTGCCGACGGTCTCCGTCCAGTCGGTGACGGCCTGGTCCAGGAACGGCGGCCACTGGAAGTCGGGGCTGACCGTCTTGCTGACGTCGGCGAACACCTGGTTGACCTTCTGGCCGCCGTAGAAGGAGGGGGCGTCGGCGGTGAAGGACGCGTCCGCGAGCAGCTGCTTCGTCGCCGGGAAGAACGACTGCTTGGTGTTGAACAGCTTCGCGCTGGCCGGGTCGCTGTTGAGGAACTGAGCGAACACCGCGGCCGCGATCGGGTTCTTGGTCTCCTTGATGACCGCGCTGGTCGAGCCGCCCCAGTTGCCCGAGCTGGGCTTCGAAGCGTCCCACTGCGGCAGGGGGGCGGCCCGCCACTTGCCCGCGGTGGACTTCGCCGAGCCGGCGAGGAAGACCGGCCCCCAGGCGGCGGTGATCCAGGTGGCGTACTTGCCCTTGTTGAGCGCGGAGAACCAGGCGTCGGTGAAGTCCGGTTCGACGCCGATCACGCCTTCCTGGGCCAGTCCGCCCCAGTAGGTGGCGAGCTTCTTGGAGATCGCGTCGTCCACGTCGATGGTGACGTCGCCCTTGCCGGCGGTCGCGTAGGGCTTGGCGCCCGCCTGCCAGAGCAGGCCGTGCCAGGCGGCAGCCTCGTTGCCGGCCAGGTTGGTCAGGTAGACGCTCGGGTCGGCCTTGTGCAGCTTGCGCGCGGCGGCGGCGAAGTCGTCCCAGGTCCGGGGCGGCTGGATGCCGTGCTTGTCGAAGATGTCCGCCCGGTAGAGCATGCCCATCGGGCCGGTGTCCTGCGGGATCGCCCAGATCTCGCCCTTGGAGCCGGTGACCTGCCCCCAGGTCCAGTCGACGAACTGGTCCTTGAGCTTGGCCGCGCCATAGGGGGCCAGGTCGAGCAGGCTGTCCGTGATCGTGAACGTCGGGATGGCCTGGTACTCCATCTGCGCCAGGTCCGGGGCGCCGTTGCCGGCCTTGATCGCCGTACGCAGCTTCGTGTAGTGCTGCACGCCCTGGCCGGCGTTGACGACCTTGACCTTGATGGCCGGGTACTTCTTCTCGAAGAGCGCGACCTCCTGGTCGATGTCCGGGACCCAGGTCCAGAACGTCAGCTCGGTCGGCGTCTTCATCGCCTTGTCGATGTCGGCCTGGCTGACCGGCTTGGCGGACGACGAGGCGGAGCCGCCGCCACCGCCGCCGCAGGCGGTGAGAGCGGCACCCAGCGAGACCGCTCCGGCGGCGGTGAGGAGGAGCCGACGGCTCATCTGGGACTGGCTGGGGGTGGAGTCGGATTTGCGCATGGGAACTCCCGCCGATGGCTGAGGGAAGGGCACGCCGGGCACAGGCGTGCGGGATGAGGGTGATGGGGTGACAGGAGGCTCGGACGTGGCGGCCGGACAGTGCGACCGGCAGGGCGTGGATACACGTCTTCGCCTGCACCGCCCGGTGGGAGAACCGCCTGCTGTCGAGGGGAGGTCCGTGGGCGGAAGGGCGCGGGTGGAGCGGAGAACTGTGAGGTAGACGGCGCTCAGCGCCTGGGATCCGCACCGTGCGGCGGCGCTGCTACGGGGCGAGGGAGCGGGAACAGTGGCCGGTGGGGCGGCTCGCCTCACGATTCCCGCCCGGTGGGGGCGGCTGACACGGGGGTCGGTCGATGACGGTCAGTTGTGAACGGGTGCACCTCCGCCCAGGGGCGGGGTGGACCGGCCCCCACTCGGGGAAGGAGCGACGGACCGGCCGCGGCCCGGGGTCCGCCGGGACGGCGGGGGTGCGGTCGAGGCGCGGATCACCAGGTCGACCGGTGGTTCACCGGCCGGCAAGGGGGGCGCGTCGGGGTTCTCGATGGAGTGCACGAGGCGTTTGAGCCCCTCCTGCGCCACGGTGTCGAAGGGCTGGCGCATCGTGGTGAGCGGAGGGGTCACATAGGCGGCGACGGGGATGTCGTCGAAGCCCACGACGCTGATGTCCTCGGGCACGCGTCGGCCGGCTTCCGCCAGCGCGCGGACGAGCCCGATCGCCATGTCGTCGTTGGCGGCGAACACCGCGGTCAGGTCGCCGTCGGCGGCCAGTTCACGGCCCGCCGTGTAGCCGGTCGAGGCGGACCAGTCGCCCTCCACGACGGGCGGTATCCGCCTGCCGTGCGCGGCGAGCGTCGACCGCCAGCCCTCCAGCCGGTCCCGGGCGGCGTACCAGCGCTGCGGGCCGGCGAGGTGGTGGACGGTCTCGTGCCCCAGTTCCAGCAGGTACTCGGTCGCCGTGCGCGCCATCAGATCGGCGCCGACGCCGGCTGCGAGGGTTCTGGGCGTGGGCAGGGGCGGCGCCCCGAGGACGAGGACCGGCACGTCGCCGCGGGCGGAGAGGCCCTCGCCGTGTCCGTCGTCGATCGGCTCCGAGATGACGATGCCGTCCACGCCCTGGTCGAGGAGCGAGTCGACGGCACCGGCGACGCCCGTCGGATCGCCTTCCACGGTGTTGACCACGCGCAGGGCGTACCCGGTGTCCCGTACGGCGCGCTCGACACCCATGATCAGGGAGGCGGGTCCGTACAGGGCGGTGCCCAGCGTCACCACACCGATGGAGCGGGTGCGTCCGGAGGCCAGTGCGCGGGCCGCGTTGTTCATGCGGTAGCCGAGTTCCTCACCGGCTTCCAGAACGCGGCGACGCACTTCCGCCGAGACGTACGGCTCGTCGTTGTAGACCCGGGAAACCGTCTTCTGCGAGACGCCGGCCAGCTGGGCGACGTCCACGCTGCGCGGTGCGCCGGAACCCCCGCCCCGTCCTGCCGCTCGCCTCATGGTGTCTCCCAGGTCGTGACCGATGTCGGCCGGCGCTGTATGACTGCGCTGACATGTCTACGCAGTCAGAAGGTAGCCGTCAAGCATCCGAAACGGATTCGTAACCTGCGATCGAGCCCTGAGGGGATGCGGAGGGACCCATGGAGGGACTCACGCGCGAGCGCGACCGCACCGGCGAGGAAGGAGATGTCGCGCCGAGGTGAAGTCGCATACCCGCGCCTTCAGACATCCGATCTTTGGCCATGGCTGCGAAGTTACTCGCCGGACACGAAGTGCGCTTCCCAAAAACCTCCGGCACGAGACTAGACATGGGACCCACGCGCACCCGTTAATTCATCCCATGTCTGTAGGTGCAGCGAGGAAACGACAAGCACCTCCCGGAGCCCTGGACACGCCGACCGAGCCCCGTCGGCGCCGGGCCCGACGTCCCCGCCGCCGAACCCTGCTCCCTCATGCCCGAACAGGAGAAACCACGTTGCCGGACTCCATCTCTCGCAGATCCGTTCTGGCCGGTATGGCGGCCATGACGGTGGCTGCCACTGTCGGCTCCGCCGTGATGGCGACGCCCGCGTACGCGGCCACGGCCGCCATGCCCCTGCCCATTCCGCCGCTGCGCATCCCGAAGGTCGACATGGGCGTCGAGCAGCAGCCCGACTCCAAGGTCCAGTGGCTCCAGGACGCCAAGCTGGGGATGTTCATCCACTGGGGTGTGTACTCGGGCCCGGCCCAGGGTGAGTGGTACATGCACAGTGCGGCGATCACACCGGCGAATTACCGCAAGTTCGTCACCGACGCCACGAGTGAGCAGTTCACCGCGGACGCCTTCGACCCGGCGGCCTGGGCGCAGCTGGCGAAGGACTTCGGGGCGAAGTACACGACGCTGACCACCCGCCACCACGAGGGCTTCGCGCTGTGGCCGCTGAACCATCCCAACGCCTGGAGTTCCGGGCAGGCGCCGCTGAGCCGGGACTTCGTCAAGGACTACGTGGCGGCGGTGCGGGCGGCGGGGCTGAGGGTGGGCCTGTACTACTCGCCGATCGACTGGCGCTACCCCGGCTACTACGACGTGACGGGCACCAACTGCGCGGCCAACCCCTGGGGTTACACCACTGATCCGGCGCACAAGGAGAACGCGCGGATCATGAAGACCGAGGTGTACGAGTCGGTGAAGGAGCTGGTCACCCAGTACGGCGTGATCGACGATCTGTGGTGGGACGGCGGCTGGATCGCCGAGCAGGGCTCCGACGCCGACGGCGCGTTCTTCTGGGAGCCCGGCCAGTTCCGCGACCCCGCCAACCAGTGGCCGGTGGACGCCGTGTACGGCGAGACCGACGCCGGCGGCAAGCCGCTGGGGCTGATGGGCATGGTCCGCAAGCACCAGCCGGACATCGTCGCCACCTCACGCTCCGGCTGGGCAGGCGACTACGACAGCGACGAGGGCCCCTCGGTCCCGAGCGGGGCGATCCGTACCGGCAGGCTCGTCGAGAAGGTGTTCACCGTCGGCGGCGCCTGGGGCTACAAGCCCTCCGTGCCCGTGATGAGCTACGGCACCGCCATGAACATCCTGGTCAACTGCTGGGTACGGAACATCACCGCGATGGTCAACGTGGGTCCGGACCGGCACGGCACGGTCTCCGCCGACCAGGCGAACCTGCTGCGGCAGATCGGCACCTTCATGAGCGCCTGCGGCCAGTCTGTGTACGGCACCCGCGGCGGCCCGTGGAATCCGGTCGACGGCCAGTACGGTTTCACCTACAAGGACAGCACCTTCTACGTCCATCTCCTGCCCGGCTACAGCGGCACCGCCTTCACCACCCCCTCCATCGGGGACGCCCAGGTCACCCGCGTCTTCGACGTGCGCTCCGGCGCGAACCTGCCGTTCTCGGTCGCGAGCGGCGGCCGTGTCACGGTCACCGGCATCGACCGCACCACCCACCCCCAGGACAGCGTCATCGGCGTCACCCTGGACCGCTCCGTGCAGCCGGCCGACATCGCCGCCGGCAAGACCGTGACCGCCGACAGCCAGGAGACGTCCAAGGGCAACCTCGCGGCCAAGGCGGTCGACGGGGAGACCGCCACCCGCTGGTGCGCGAACGACGGCAACACCGGCCACTGGCTCAAGGTCGACCTCGGCTCCACGCGCTCGCTGACCGGCACCCGGATCGCCTGGGAACTGGACAAGACCAACTACCGGTACAAGATCGAGGCTTCCACCGACAACAGCACCTGGACCATGCTCGCCGACAACACCGCCACCGCCGGCACGAGCCAGGTCCAGACGGTGGTGTTCCAGGCCCAGGCACGGTACGTCCGGGTCACCGTCACCGGGCTGCCGGCCGGCGCGTGGGCGTCCATCCGCAACCTGGAGGTCTACGACCGGCCCTTCAGCGCCGACCTGGGCACCTACAAGGTGATCAACCGCAACAGCGGCAAGGCGCTGGACGTCGCCGACGCCTCGACCGCCGACGGCGCCACCCTCATCCAGTGGCCCTACGGCGGCGGCACCAACCAGCAGTGGACCCTCCTGCCGAACACCGACGGATCCTTCCGGCTGCGCAACATCAAGAGCGGCAAGGTCCTGCAGAGCGCCGACAGCACGCAGGGCTCGTCGCTGGTCCAGCAGCAGGACAACGGCGGCGACGACCAGTGCTGGAAGCTGGTCCCGTCGGCCGAAAGCGGCTTCTACCGCCTCGTCAACGTCCGCACCGGCTGGTGCGCGGACGTCGCGGGCGGGTCGACGGACGACCGTGCCGCCGTCATCCAGTGGCCGGTCGCCGGTGGCGCCAACCAGGACTGGCAACTCGTGACCCTGTGACCGGCGTGCGCAGGGCCCGTACCGCGGCGCGGTACGGCGCCCTGCGGCGTGTCCTGGCGGGAGGGTCAGCCGAACAGGCGCCGTTGGATCTCCCGCCGGTAGTCCTCCAGCGTCCGGTCCAGGTGTACGGCCGTGGCCTCGGCCGCCTCGTCGGGCCGGCCGTCGCGAATGGCGCGGTAGATCGCCTCGTGCTCCTCGACCGCGGCCGCGGTGCCCTCGCCGAAGGCGTCGTGGATGCCGATCGCGCTGGACTGGCGCTGCAGCCGGCGGGCGTCACGCACCGCGCTGCCGAGGAACGTGTTGTGCGAGGCCGCGGCCACCGCGGCGTGGAAGTCGTCGTCCGCCTGGTTGAACACGTCGACCTCACCATGGGCGTACCCGTGCCGGCACTGCCGCATGGCGACCTCGATGGTGCGCAGTTCGGCGGGCGTGGCCCGGGTGGCGGCGAGCCTGGCGGCGGCCGTCTCCTGAACCCTGCGGAACTCGAACAGCATGAGCACGTGATCGAGGTCCACGGGCCGGAAGAAGCCGCCCCAGCGGCTGGTGATCAGCATGCCGTCGTCGTCTGCGACGAACAGTCCGCGTCCCTTGTGCGCCCGGACCCGGCCGAGTGCCGAGAGTATCTTCACGGCTTCCCGGACCACCGCCCGGCTGGTGTCCAGCTGCTGGGCCAGGTCGTTCTCCGTCGGCATCCGGTCGCCGGGGACCAGACGCGCCTCGGCGATGAACTCGAGGATCCGCTCCGCCACGACCTCGTACCCGGGCCGGTAGTCGCGCCGCTCGTCCGCGCCGTTCACCACTGCCGCCACGGCGGGCGTGTCCTTCATGTGTCCTGCCTCCGGGTGACTGCGACGAGGGGGACCTATCGGTCCTGAAGCCGCGCTCATCGTACCTCAGACGCATATGAGTCGTACTCATCCGGACGAGACCTTGATCCTGAATCTGTGTGCAACTTGATAGGTTTCATTCGCATTTACGCTGATAAACGGCCTGGGATAGTCGCCTTGACCCGGACAACGAACCCCGAAAAAAGGCCGTACACACCCCTTGACTCCCTCTTTGATATGGCGGCTAATTTCTTCCGCAGCGGTAACGACAGAGCCGTCAGCAGCCCTCGTGGAAACCCAGTGGAGTCGCTCATGTCCGTCTACAAGCGTTCGGCCGACCAGGAGACAGGGACCAGCAGGAGACGTGCCGCGTTGCTGGCCGGCTGTGCCGCCACCGTGCTGTTCACGGTGACCGCATGCGGCAGCGGCGGTACCACCGGCACGACCAACAAGGACGGATTCGCCCAAGCCGCCCAGGACAACGGTGCGTTGACCGTCTGGGTGGACGCGACCCGCATGGCCGCCGCGAAGCAGTACCAGGCGTCGCACCCGGGCGTGAAGCTGCACATCGTCAGCTACGACGGCGACGCCAACGGGTCCAACTACCTCCAGACCAAGGTCCAGTTGTTCAACCGCACGAGCAAGGGCTGGCCGGACGTCGTCTTCAGCTCCCAGAACAACGAGGCGAGCTGGGCCGTCACCGCGGGCTTCGCCGCGCCGCTGAACAAGGGCCTGATCCCGGACGCGACGCTGGGCGGGTTCGCCAAGGGCGCCAACGACGTCTGCACGGTCAACGGGACGCTCTACTGCCTGCGCAACGACCTCTCCCAGGCGGTGCTCTGGTACAATGCGCCGCTGCTGAAGAAGTTCGGCTACACGGTCCCGACGACGTGGGAGCAGTACCAGGCGCTCGGCGAGAAGGTCGCCAAGGAGCACCCCGGCTACCTCGTGGGCGACGCGGGTGACACCTTCACTCCCGAGATCTACCTGTGGGCGAGCAAGTGCGGCGCCAACCACATCACCGGCCCCAAGGCCGTGTCGGTCAACACCACCAGCGAGGCCTGCACCAAGATGGCCAAGCTGCTGGACGTACTGATCAAGGACAAGTCGATGTCGATCAGCGGCGTCTTCAGCACCGACTTCGCCAAGAACGAGGCCCACAAGGTCCTGCTCATGCCGGGCCCGGCCTGGTACGGCGGCGCGGTCTTCGAAAGCGGGCTCAAGACCCCGGCCAAGCAGATCGCGGTGGCGCCCATCCCGCAGTGGCAGGGGGACACCTCGCCGTCCACCGGCAACGTCGGCGGCGGCACCTGGCTGCTGTCCCAGCACTCCACCCACATCAAGGCGGCCACCGACTTCCTGAAGTGGGTCACCACCGACAACGCCTACCAGGGCGAGAAGGCGCCCGGCTTCCCGGCGTACGCGCCCGCCGCCGACACCTGGCTGAAGGCGCAGGCCGTCTCCGGGTACTTCGCCGGCGACCTCACGGCCCTCAAGGACGCCTCCTCGCAGGTGTGGTCCGGCTGGGGCTCGGGTCAGTTCAGCCAGGAGGCGATCTGGGCCGCCACCGTCAAGCCCGGCCTGACGCAGGGCAAGACGATCGAGTCGCTGCTGCCGGCCTGGCAGGACTCGATCGTCAAGTACGCCAAGTCCGACGGATACCAGGTCTCCCAGTGACGCTCACACCCTCCTCGGCCGGTTCTGTCCGTGGGCGCCGTCGCGGCACCTCCCGGCAGAGCCGGGCCGGCATGGCATTCGTCGCCGGCTACGTACTGCTGCTGATCGCCTTCGGCGTCCTTCCGACGGGTTACGCGATCTACTTCGCGTTCACCGACGCCGGGGGCGTCTTCACCGGCTTCTCCAACTTCGTCACCACGGCCCGGGACTTCCGCTTCGCCGACTCCCTGGGCCACGTGGCGCTGTACCTGGTCTTCTGGCTCCTGTCGCTCGTGGTGTTCGTGGTGGTCCTGGCGCTGCTCCTGCACCGGCTGTCCTCGGGGCCGGTCAGCCAGGCGCTGCGCTTCCTCTACTACATCCCCGGAGCGCTGGCCGGAGCGGCGAGCGTCCTGGTGTGGCTGTTCATGCTCGACCCGACGGTCAGCCCGGTCAGCTCACTGCTGGCGACGCTGGGGTTCCACACCTTCGGCGAGGTGATCGCTCCCGGCAGTCTGGCGCTGCTGTTCACGATCATCGCGTTCTGGACCGGTGCGGGCGGCTGGATCGTCGTCATGTACGGCGCGCTCAACAACATCCCCAAGGACGTCATGGAAGCGGCGCGCATCGACGGCGCGAACGGCTGGCAGACCGCCTGGCGGGTGCAGATCCCGATGCTCCGCAAGTGGATCGTGTACATGGTGATCCTGGCCTTCGCGGGCGGCGCGCAGCTCTTCGTCGAGCCGCAGCTGCTCTCCCTCGCCAGCACGGGGGTGGCCGGCCGGGACTACTCGCTCAACCAGCTGACGTACGACTTCGCCTTCCAGATGAACAACATCAACGGCGCGGCCGCGGTCTCGGTGGAGCTCCTGGTCGTGAGCGTGTCGGTCGCCGGTGTCTTCGTAGCACGATCGGGGTTCTTCGATGCCGACTGACACACGCCCCACTCCCCTTGTCGCCGCGCCCCGCACCGGAAGGGGTCCGAACGTCATGAGCCGAACCCGACGGCACCGCGGCCGGCCCCCGCGGCACATGGCGTCCCGGCTGCTGGCGGGCTCGGTGCTCACCGTGTTCGTGGTGTTCTTCGTACTGCCGGTGCTGTGGCTGCTGCTCGCGGCGACCAAGACCGACCAGCAGCTGGTCCACGACAACCCCTTGTCCTTCGGGTCCTGGCACGCGCTGACGGCCAACTGGCACGCGCTCACCGCCTTCCAGGACGACGCCATCCTGCTGTGGCTGCGCAACTCCACCGTCTACGCGGCGATCTCGCTGGTCATCACGCTCTGCCTGGCCGTTCCGGCCGGATACGCGCTGGCGATGACCGAGTTCCGCGGCCGCCGTACGCTGCTGATCGCGACCCTGGTCGTGATGCTGATGCCGAACGCCACGCTGGTGGTGCCGCTGTTCCTGGAGATCAACGCGGTGCACCTGATCGGCACGATGTGGTCGATCATCCTGCCGTACTCGTTCTACCCGTTCGGCGTGTACCTGACGTACATCTACTTCACCACCGCCGTGCCCAAGGACCTCCTCGCAGCGGCACGCATGGACGGCTGCTCCGAGTTCGGCGTCTTCCGCCATGTGGCCCTGCCGCTGGCGACACCCGTGATCGCGCTGGTCGGGTTCTTCAGCTTCGTCGCCAACTGGACCAACTACTTCCTGCCGTACGTGATGCTGCCCGACAGCAGCCAGATGCCGATCCAGGTGGGCGTCGGCAGTCTGCTCAGCAATGTGCCGTCGTTCAACCCGACCGTCGGCGACCTCGCGATCCAACGCCCGCAACTGGCACTGGCGACGCTGGTCGCCATCACACCGGTACTCGTCGTGTTCCTGTTCGCCCAGCGCTTCCTGGTCAGCGGAATGCTCGCCGGCGCCACCAAGGAGTGACAGCTCTCATGCCCTTCAGCCCTCACCCCCACGCATCCGAGGACGACGCCCCGGCCGCCGGCCGGCCCGCCGCCGCGCCCGAGGTCCAGGCCACGGTCCCGTTGCTCGAACCACCCGGCTGGGCCGTCGCCCAACGCGCCCTGTTCGACCTGCTCGACCATGCCTGGCGCCGCTTCGAACGCGACTTCACCGGCCCCGACGGACGGCTGAACTACCACGGCCGGCTGACCAGTCGCGACGGTGTGGACGACTTCTACGAGGTGTTCTTCAACTGGCCCCAGCTGTACCTCCTCGGCGGCGCCGACGACCTCCTGCCCGCCAGCGAGCAGCACTGGGAGGGCGTCACCAGGCAGCTGACCGAACTGGACATGCTGCGCGACGAGTACGAGCGCGGCTACGACTGGTTCCACCAGGGCGAAAGCCTGCTCCTGCTCTACTTCCTCAGCATGGCCGCCCCCGACCGCTGGCGTGAGCGCGCCCTGCGCTTCGCCGAGTTGTACGTCGACCCCGCCAAGGGCAACTACGATCCCGAGCACCGCGTCATCACCCGCCCGCACAACGGCAGCGACCCCGAGCGCACCGGTCTCTTCGACGGTGACGTGTATCCCTGGCTGCCGAAGGAGGCGGAGACCTACGGCTTCCCGCTGGACTGGATCCCCGAGGCCGAGGGCGGCCCCTTCCCGCTCTCCGCGGACCCGCGCCTGGGAGACCAGATGCGCGACCGCATGGGCGTGGGCGACACCGCGCTCAACCTCGCCGCTGCCGGGCTGGTCCTCAACGCCTGGATCCTGTCCGGCGAGGAGCGCTACCGGGACTGGATCGTCGAGTACGTGGGCGCCTGGCGCGAACGAACCCGGGAACACGGCGGATTGATCCCGGACAACGTCGGCCCGGACGGGGTCGTCGGCAGCCTGCTGGAAGGCCGCTGGTACGGCGGCCACTACGGCTGGTCCTGGCCGCACGGCTGGCACAGCGTCGGTCACGCGGCCTGCGTGGCGGCGCTCGCCGCGGCGACGGTCACCGGGGACGACGACTACCTCTCCATGGTCGCGACCTCGCTCGACGCCCTCATCGACCGCGGCAAGGTCATGCCCCACACGGAGGCCGACTCGAGCCTGCCCTCCAAGTGGGTGGCGGAACTTGGGCCTGACCAGCACACGCCCACGCTCCACCTGCCGTTCCGGCACAACGACTCGGGCTGGTTCGACTACAACCCGTCGACACCCCCCGTGCCGGTGGCCCTGTGGCACCACACCTCCTCGGAGGCGGACCGCGCCCGGCTGGAGCGGCTGCGCGAGGCGGACGGCATCGACTGGCGCACCGTGCGGCCGTTCCGCGCCAAGGAGGAGTCCGGCCACGAGAAGGCGTGGTTCGCCTTCCTCGCCGGCGACGACCCCGGCTACCCGGAGCGGATCCTCGCCGCCGCCCAGGCCCAGGTCCGCCACCGGCTGCGGCGCATCGACCGCTACCGCGACCTGGACGTGCCCGAGGCCGACATCCACGTCTGGCAGCAGTGCAACCCGGTGGCCACCGAGGCCCTGGTACAGCTGACCTGGGGCGGCCCTCAGGTGATGTACCAGGGCGGGCTGCAGCAGGCGCGGCTGCGCTACCACGACGCCGACGCCCGCCGGGCGGGCCTGCCCGCGGACGTCGCCGCCCTGGTCACCTCCATCGACCCCGAGGCGACCACCGTCGAACTGGTCAACCTCGCCCCCGAGGCGGACCGCGTGGTCATCGTCCAGGCGGGCGCGTTCGCCGAACACACCATCACCGGCGTCCGGTACACGACCTGCGCGGACGACGGCTGGATCGGCGACATGTACGACTACGGCCACACCGAGCCGGTGGTCACCGAGACCGAAGTCCCGTGCGACGGACCGTACCTGACGGTCCGCCTGCCCGCCTCCACCCGCATCCGGCTCACCCTGCGGCTCGGGCTGCGCACCCGCACACCCAGCTACCGCACGCCGTTCGACACCGCCGCCGAGCAGGCCAACTCCACCGACACGCAAGGGGAATCGGCGTGAAGCGCATCGCCCAGACCATCAGGCTCCGTCCCGAACACCGCGAGGAGTACCTCCGGCTCCACTCCGCCGTGTGGCCCGGCGTCGAAGCCGCCCTGCTCCGGGCCAACATCCGCAACTACAGCATCTTCCTCCACGGTGACGTGCTCTTCGCCTACATGGAGTACCACGGCGAGGACTTCGAGGCGGACATGGCGTCCATCGAGGCCGACCCCGAGACCCAGCGGTGGTGGAAGCTCACCGACCCGTGCCAGGAACCCTGGCCCGACCGGGGCGAGGGCCGCCAGTGGAGCGAGCTGCCCGAGATCTGGCACCTGAGCCCGCCCGGCGACGACGCCACCGCCTGACCCGGCCCGCACCGACCCGACTTGGATCAGCCCGTGAACGCACCCGTGCTCGTCGACGCCCACCACCACCTGTGGGACCTCTCCCTTCGTCCGCAACCCTGGCTCGACGACCCCGCCGTGGCGTCGATCCGCCGCACCTTCACCCCCGACGACCTGCGCACCACCGCCACCCACCCCGTCGCGGGCCGGCGGCTGCACAGCACAGTGGTCGTCCAGTGCATCGCGGAGGTCACCGAGACCGAGGACCTGCTCGCGCTCGCCGAGCGGGAGCCGCTGATCCAGGCCGTGGTCGGCTGGGCGGACCTGACGTCCCCGGCCATCGGTGACGTACTCGACCAGCTGATCGCCGGGCCGGGCGGCGGATACCTGCGCTCCCTGCGACACCTCGTCCAGGGCGAGAGCGATCCCAACTGGCTGCAACGCCCCGATGTGGAACGCGGGTTGAGGGCCGCCCGGGATCGTGGACTGCGCTACGACGTGCTCGTCCGCGACCACCAGCTCGACCAGGCGATCCGGCTCGCGGAACGCTTCCCCGACCTGCCCCAGGTCCTCAACCACGCGGGCAAGCCGGACATCGCCCGGCAGGACCTCGTGGAGTGGGAACGCCGGACGCGGCTGCTGGCCGGGCACCCGCACGTGAGGTGCAAGGTCTCGGGACTGATCACCGAGGCCGACCACACCCACTGGGCCACCGCCGACATCCGCCCCGTCTGGGACGTGCTGCTCTCCGCCTTCGGCCCCGACCGGCTGATGTTCGGCTCGGACTGGCCGGTCGCCAACCTCGCGGGCGGCTGGAACCGGTGGGCCGCCACCGTGGACGAGCTGCTCACCGGCTGGAGCGGGAGCGAGGTCGACGCGCTCCTCGCCGGCACCGCGACCGCGTTCTACGGCCTTTCCCCGGTCGCCGGGGAGGGCGGCGCCACCGCACCGACGACCTGACCCCGCCGCACCGCACAGCGCACCGAACCCGCGCGGGACACACCACCACGCATGCCGAGCCTCGGCCCGCGCGTGCTCCGGTCCGCGCCGAAGGGACCCTGACCCCCATGACACTACCCGCCCCCCGCCTGCCCGCCCGATACCTGTCCGCCCGATACCTGTCCGCCCGATACCTGTCCGCGCGCACCCTGGACACGGCGCCCGCCCCCACCGCGCCGCCCGGCCCCGGCGAGGTGGAGCTGGCCCCCGCCTACGTCGGTATCTGCGGTACCGACCTGCACATCTTCCACGGCGACATGGACGCCCGGGTCACCACTCCCGCCGTCCTGGGACACGAGATGGCCGGCCGTGTCGTGCGCTGCGGTCCGGACGTGACGGACTGGCGGCCCGGCGACGCGGTCACCGTGATGCCGCTGCGCTGGGACGGCACCTGCCCCGCCTGCCGCGCCGGACACCAGCACATCTGCCAGCACCTCGACTTCATCGGCATCGACTCCCCCGGCGCGATGCAGCAGCGCTGGACCGTGCCCGCCTCCGCCCTGATACGGCTGCCCGACTCCCTCCCCCTGGACCGGGCCGCGCTCGTCGAACCCACCGCGGTCGCCGTGCACGACGTGGGCCGGGCCCAGGTGCGCGACGGCGAGCGGGTCGTCGTGGTCGGCGGCGGCCCGGTCGGCGTTCTGATCGCACTGGTGGCCCGGGCCGCCGGGGCGGACGTCCGGGTGGTGGAGCTGAGCGCCCACCGTCGGCTGCTGGCCGAGGAGTTGGGGCTGGCCGTGTGGGATCCCGCCACCGAGGACCTGGCCGAACCGGTCCGTCAGTGGGCCGGGGACGCGGGGGCGGACGTCGCCTTCGAGGTGTCCGGCGCCGCGGGGGGCGTGGACACCGCGGTCGAGGTGCTCGGTGTGCGCGGCCGACTGTGCCTGGTCGCGATCCACTCCCGCCCCCGCGAGGTGAACCTGCACCGCTTCTTCTGGCGTGAACTCACCCTCGTGGGAGCCCGGTTGTACGACCGCTCCGACTTCGAGAAGGCGGTGGCCCTGGTGGCCGACGGCACCGTTCCCGCCGACCGGCTGATCAGCGAGGTCGTGCCGCTCGCCCAGGCGCCGGCCGCGTTCGAGGCGCTGGAGGGCGGCGGCGGCGTGATGAAGATCCTGGTGGACTGCGCCGGCGACGCCCAGGAGGCCGCCGTATGAACGCCTTCGACCTCACCGGAAGGCTCGCCGTCGTCACGGGCGCGCGGCGCGGCATCGGCCGGGCCATGGCCCGCGCGCTCGCCGAGGCCGGCGCGGACGTCATCGGCGTGAGCGCCTCGCTGGAGGAGTCCGGCAGCGCGGTGGAGAAGGACGTCGTCGCCGCGGGCCGCGCTTTCGAGGCGATCCGCACCGACTTCGCCGATCCCGAGGCCGTCCGGGCGCTGGGCAGGGACCTCGCGGGTCGGGAGCGTCCGGTGGACATCCTGGTCAACAACGCGGGCACGATTTGTCGCGCCCCGGCCGCCGAACACGTCGACGCCGACTGGGAGCTGGTGCTCCAGGTCAACCTCAACGCCCAGTTCGCGCTGACCCGCGCGACCGGCCCCGCGACGAGTACGTGGTCTCGTCCAAGGCGGGCCGTCTGCTGGTCCCCGACGAACGGCCGCGGGGCGTCGACGACCAGGGTTTCGTCGTCCGGGACGATCTGCCTCGGCAGTGGGACTTCAGCCGTGACGGTGTGCTGCGCTCCATCGAGGACACGCTGGAACGCACGGGCCTGGACCGCCTCGACATCGTCTACCTCCACGACCCCGACGACCACTGGCGCCAGGCCGCCGACGAGGCCATGCCCGTCCTGGCCGAACTGCGCGACCAGGGAGTGATCGGAGCGATCGGCGCCGGCATGAACCAGTCCGCCATGCTCGCCCGCTTCCTGCGGGAGACCGCCGCCGACGTGGTGATGCTGGCCGGCCGCTACACCCTGCTCGACCAGTCCGCCCTCGACGACGTCCTGCCCGCCGCGCGGACCCACGGCAAGAGCGTCGTGGCGGTCGGCGTCTTCAATTCCGGTCTGCTCTCCGAGGAGCGGCCGGCCGAGGGAGGGAATGAAGTACGACTACCAGGACGCCCCGACCGACCTGGTGCACCGGGCGTCGGCCGTCGCCGAGGTCTGCGAGCGCTACGGCACCACCCTGCCGGCCGCCGCCATCGCCTTCCCCCGGACACACCTCTCCGTCGTCAACGTCACCCTGGGCATGCGCACCGCGGAACAGGTCCGGCGCAATGTCGAACTGCACGCTCGGCCCGTCCCCGACGGCCTCTGGGACGAGTTGCGTGCGCAGGGCCTGATCAGGGCCGACACGCCCACCGCGAGCGGCGACGGCCGCCCGCCCTCGCATCCCTCAGAGCAGACGCACTGAGTATCCGCACCACCCCGTACCGACACCACCCCTGGGCCGCATCAACCGCACACACCACCCCCGTGGAGCCGCCCCATGTACGCCAGTCCGACCATCAGAACCACCAGGAGGGGCAGACATGCGGCCGCCTCCCTCCGCCGTCTCCTGCCGGCGGCACTCGCGACGGCTCTCTCCGCCGCCCTGCTGACCTCCCTCACCACGCCGACCCCGGCCTCGGCCGCCACCCAGGCGACGTACTACGTCGCCCCGAACGGTGACGACTCCAACGCCGGCACGATCACGGCGCCGTTCAAGACCCTGCAGCACGCCCGGGACGTCGTGCGCACGGTCAACAGCAACATGACCGGAGACATCGACGTCTATCTCCGGGGCGGCACCTATCCGGTGAGCAGCACCATCGACTTCGCCTCGGCCGACTCCGGCACGAACGGGCACCATGTCGTCTACGCCGCCTACCCGGGCGAGAAGCCGGTCCTGGACGGAGGCGTTCAGGTGACCGGCTGGACACAGCAGAGCGGGAACATCTGGAAGGCCACTCTCGACCGCGCCGACAAGCTCCGCGCGCTCTACGTCAACGGCAAGCGCGCCCGGATGGCCTCGAAGACGATCAACTCGGCCGGATGCCACGCGAACTACAACTTCCCGAGCCCCCAGCCTTCCTGGGCCTGGGACGGGCCGAAGACGACCTGCGACCAGATCAAGTACAGCCTCTCCGACCTGCCCGCCATCGCGTCCAACCAGGATGACGTCGAGATCAGGACGGCGACGACCTGGACCACGGCGATCGTGGGTGTCAGCCAGGTCACCACGAGCTCGGACGGCGCCAACCGCGTGGCCACGCTCCAGGAGCCGGGCGCGGCGATAGCCCAGGCCGCGTTCAACGGCAACTTCCAGGCCACCGGCACCCAGACGTTCATGAACGCGTACGAGTTCCTGGACCAGCCGGGCGAGTTCTACTTCGACAAGTCCACCCACACGCTGTACTACTACAAGTCCGGCTCCGACGACATGACGACGGCGCAGGTCTTCGCGCCGAACAACGTGTCCACCATCATCAAGATCGCCGGCACGTCCACGACCGGCCACGCGAAGAACATCACCCTCTCCGGTCTCACGGTCGAGCACTCCGACTGGAACCTGGTCCAGGTGGGGAACTCCTTCTTCCGGCAGGGCCAGCAGGGCAACGCCAGCACGAACGTGTACACGACGAAGAACTTCCACAGCTACTCGTACCGGAACGTCGACCTGCCGCCGGCGGCCATCCAGATCGAGAGCGCCGACGGGATCGCCCTGCAGCGCAACACGGTGCAGCACACCGGCGCCGACGGAATCACCCTGGCCAACGACGTGTCGAACTCGCAGTTGACCGGCGACTTCACCAATGACATCGCCGGATCCGCCATCACCGTGGGACACCCCCAGCACGTGTACATCGGCGCCGCGGACCCCGACCCGGGCGCCCCCCACGAGAAGTACCCGGTGAACGTCGAGGGCGTCTGCAAGAACATCACCGTCACGGACAACTACCTCTACGACAGCGCGGTCCTGTTCCAGGGTTCCAGCCCTGTGTCGGCGTACTTCGCCGACACCCTGGACCTGGAGCACAACCGGATCGAGAAGTCCCCGTGGGCGGGCATCACGCTCGGCTGGGGATGGGACAACTTCGACGGTACGTCAGGGTCCATCTATCCCGGGACCCCGACCACGACGGCGAAGAACAACACCGTCAAGTACAACGAGCTCCTCAACACCATGCAGGTGCTCCAGGACTCCGCTCCCATCTACACGCTGGGCAGCCAGCCGGGCACCGAGATCAGCAACAACTTCATCCAGGGTGAGCCGGCCGGCAAGAGGTACGGAATCCACCCCGACGAAGGCTCCGCCTACATCAACGAGCACGACAACGTCCTCGACGTGGACCCGAACGTCATGTGGGTCATGAACACCGGCACCTGGGGCCGGCAGAACCACCTGACCGTCACCGACAACTACGGCCCCCGCAACACGATCTTCGACAACAGCGTCCCGAACAGCACCATCGACAACGTGCGCGTGTACTCGGACAACGTGTGGCCGTCGCAGGCGTACGGCATCGCCGTGAACGCGGGCCTGGAAGCGGCCTACAGGGACATCGTCCCGGCCGGCAACACGACCCCGCAGGACTACGCGCTGCCCGCCGGCGTCTTCACCGGCAAGGGTGACGTGACCATTCCGGTGCGAAGCCCGGGAGACTCGACCAAGGCACTCTGGCTGGCTCCCTCCGGTACGACGACGTTCGCCGCCGGTCCCACCATGACCAGCGCGAGCGGCACCTCGACGACCATCAACGTCCCGCAGACGGCGGGTGACTACCGCCTCTACGTCGTGGATGCCCAGGGCAACGCGTCCGCCGCGTCGAAGGCGCTCGTGCGGCAGCGCTGGAACCACGTCGACGACAAGGCGGCCGGCGTGACCTACTCCGGCACCTGGTCGAACTGGAACGACACGAAGGACATGAACGGGTCGGAGAAGTTCACCAGCACCGCGGGCAACTACGCCGAGTTCTCGTTCACCGGTTCGGGCGTCCGGTACCTCGGCATGACGCAGCCGAACATGGGCAAGGTGGCCGTCTACCTCGACGGCACCCTCGCCCAGGCGGGCATCGACGCCTATGCCTCGACGGTGACGAAGCAGGTGCCGCTGTTCGAGAAGACGGACCTCGCGGCGGGCCCCCACACGATCAGGGTGGTGTGCACCGGCACGAAGAACACCGCCTCGTCCGGCACCGTCTGCGCACTGGACGCGTTCGCCTCCATCGGATTCCCCGCGACGAACGCCAACTACAAGATCGTCAACAGGGGCAGTTCCAAGACGGTCGACGTCTCGGGCGGATCGAAGTCCGCCGGGGCCGACGTCATCCAGTGGAGCGACACCGGAGCCCTGAACCAGAACTGGCGCTTCGTCCCGGTGGGTGACGGCAGCTACAAGATCGCCAGCCGGAACAGCGACCTGCTCATGGACGTCGTCAATGCCGCCACCACGGACGGCGCGAACATCGTCCAGTCGTCCGACAACAACGTCGCGGACCAGCGCTGGACACTGGTCGCCACCGGAAACGGCTACTACAAGATCAAGAATGTGAACAGCAGCAAGCTGCTCGACGTGTCCTCCGGAGGCACGCAGCTGGTCCAGACGACGGACACGAACGCCGACAGCCAGCTGTGGAAGATCGTGAACGTCGACTGAAGGGTCTGCCCGTCGGCGACGACCACGGCCCGCTGTGCCCTGACACACAGCGGACCGTGCGCATGGACGGGGCCGGTTCAGTGTTCGTCGGCCTCGTCACCCGCCGCACCAGGTCCGCCCAGGTGCCCTTCAGACGGCCGCGGCCGCTTCCGGCGTCAGTCCGCTGAGTTCCGGATCAAGCTGCCGCCTAGGCTGGCGGGGACCGCCACGCACCGGGAGAAGAACATGTCCGCACGTCTGAACGCATACGGCCAGTCCATCGGCGAACCGCTGCCCGGCTGGACGCCCCGTCCGGCGCCCGCGCGGGTCACCCTCGAAGGCCGCCTCTGCCGGGTGGAACCCCTGGACGCGGACCGCCACACCGACGACCTGTACTCCGCCTACGCCCTCGCGCCGGACGGCAGGGACTGGACGTACATGACGGTCGGCCCGTTCGACCGCCGCGACGACTACCGCGAGTACGTGGAGACGGTGACGCGGGCGGACGACCCGCTGCACTACGCGGTCGTCGACCTCGGCACCGGCAAGGCGGTGGGCACGCTCTCCCTGATGCGCCAGGACCCGTCCAACGGCGTCGTCGAGGTGGGGAGCGTGGCGTTCTCGCCGCTGCTCCAGCGGACTCCGGCGTCGACGGAGGCACAGTTCCTGCTGATGTCCTACGTCTTCGGCCAGCTCGGCTACCGGCGCTACGAATGGAAGTGCGACAGCCTCAACGCGCCCTCGCGGAAGGCGGCGCTGCGGCTTGGCTTCACCTTCGAGGGGATCTTCCGGCAGGCCGTGGTGTACAAGGGCCGCAGCCGGGACACCGCCTGGTACTCCGTCACCGACTCCGAGTGGCCGCAGGTCGGAAAGGCGCTCCGGGAGTGGCTCTCGCCCGGCAACTTCGACGCGGCCGGCCGGCAGGGGCGGTCCCTGTCCGCCATACGCACGGCCGGCTGACCGACGGGACCCGCTGCCCCTCTCGATGGCAGTGGCAGGTGGCAGCATCGGGCGTATGACGGACACCACGGCGTTCAACTGGCGTTCCTTCCTGCTGAGATGGAGCGGGGAGTGGGCGGATTCGCTGCCGGACGGCGAGTCGCGGGGCGAGGACGACGAGGCCGCGCGGCAGACCCGCTGGCTGGGGTTCCCGGTTCTTCGGCGCCCCGGGGGACGGGGCCGAGGTGGAGCGGTCGCTGCTGGAAGCGGTGGCCGGGGAGTTCGGTGCGTCCTTGCCGCGTCATGCCCTCGTGAACGGGCGGCTGCACACCTTCACCACCCGTTCCTGGACGCGGCCGCCGAGGGAGGGCGAGACCTACATGGTGATCCGCGTGGAGACGTCACCGGTGCGCCCGGCGGACGGGTGAGGGCGCACGGGTGGGGTGTGACGGGCGGCCGGAGCGTCCCTGGGCTCAGGGGCTCTCGTCGGGGGTGCCCAGTTCGGTGAGCGCGCCCACCGGGTCCAGGTCGGGGGTGCCGCGCGGCCACCAGTCGTCTCGTCCCGGCTCGGACTCGTAGGCGTACCACAGGCCGTCGCGGCCCAGGCGGAGCTGGATGTGGCCGAGGGGATGGGTGAGGTGGTTGCGCCAGGGGCGGAAGGCCGGGAGGTCGGCGGCGAGGAGGAGGGGCCGGGCGCGGTCGAATCGGCCGGCCGGCGGGTCCCAGGGCTCTTCGAGGACGGAGAGCCCCGCGAGGCCGCCCTGGCGCCAGGCGGCGACCGCGCGCGCCAGGTCGGCCGGGGTGCGGCCGGTGGCGGCGGCGAGGGTGGCGTAGAGCGCGCGGGTGGCGGCGGTCAGGCCGGACCCTGGGCGGGCCGCGGCGAGGCGTACGGCGTCCTGCCACAGTGTCAGTTCACCGACGGGGTCGCGTCCGGTGGCCAGCAGCGCGTGGGCGCGGGCGGCGGCGTCCGTGGCCAGCTGGTCCAGCGCGAAGGGGTCGGGACCGCCGGGTGCCGCCGGGTACACCGGCGGCTGCTCGGGGTGCGGGGGCATCGGCAGCGGCGGTGGCAGGGGCGGGAGCCGGCGTGGGGCGAGGGCTTCGGCGGCCCGTACGCCGGGCAGGGCCTCCGACTGCCGTTCCCGGGCGGCACGGGCCGCGCGGGCGGCGCTGCGGCGGGACAGCGCGTCGAGCAGTTCGCGCTCGCCGCGACCGCGCAGCAGGAGCAGTACGAACGGGTCGGCGTCGAGGAGGCGTGCCGTCTGGTAGCAGAGGGCGGCGGCGTGCTTGCACGGGTGCCCGGAGTCGGGACAGCTGCACCGGGGGGCGAGGTCGCCGGGGCCGGGCAGCAGAGGGACTCCGCAGTCGGCGAGGGACTGGGGCAGCTCCTTGTCGAGCAGCGCGGCGATGTGGCCCGGCCGGTCGGCGGCGGCGTCCAGGAACCGCTCCCAGTCGGCGTCCTCCAGGGTCCGCAGCCGCACCTGCACGCGGTAGGCCCGGGGGCGGCTGCCGCGCACGTACGCCAGCACGAGTCCCGGCGTCACGGTGATCGCGTCCACGTTGCCCTGCTCGGCATACCCCCGCCCCCGCGCCAGCCGCTTGACGTCCAGCGCACCTTGCTCCAACGCGCCGACCCAGGCATTGCCCCACCAGCTCTCGGCGAACGCCGGCCCCTCGCCGAAGGCCCGGCCCGGAAAGGCGGCAAAGGTACGCCGAAGGTCGCTGTCGCGCTGGGGACTGGCCATGGTGACGGGAACCAGCGGGCCCGCGCTCCCGACCTCCGTCCTCGTCCCGCCCCCGACCTCCGTCCTCGTCCCGGCTCCGGTTTCCGTCGTCGTCCCGTCCCTGGTCCCGGTCTCGGTCCTCGTCCAGCTCCTGGTTTCGGTCTCAGTCCCGGCCCCGGTCCCCGTCTCTGTCCCGGACCCGGTACCCGCCTCCCTCCCGGCCCTGGTCCTGGCCTCCGTGCCGGTTCCGGCCCCGGCCCCGGCCCCGGCCTCCACTGTGGCCCCAGCCTCGGAGCCTGCCCCGGTGCCGGCGTCGGCACCCTTCGCGGGGTGGTCCGGCTGGGTGGCACCGTGAGGGTTCGAGGTGGGTCGCTCTGGTTGCGGGTCGGGGTCCTTCGTCGGCGTCGGCGGCATCCGGAACGCGTCCGCGAGGAACTGCCGCATGTCCCGGGCGGCCCGGACGCGGGCAGCGCGGGCCTCGTCACCACCGGAACTACGGGACGGCGGTGGGGCGTCCGGCCCCGGCGCGTCGGTCCGCCGCGTCCCCCGACGGGCGGCCCGCAGGGCCTCCCGGGCGACGTCCCCGGGCCGGCCGGGGTCGCCCGTCGCGGGGGCGTCGCCGCCGTTCTCGCTCCGGCGGGCCGACGCGGTCGAGCGGAGGGCCGCCCGGGCGGCGTCGCCCGGGCGAGGTCCGTCGGTGGGAGGCGGCTCCGCCGGAGGCTCGGCCCCGTGTTCGGGCCCCTCTCCGGCGGGCTCCGCCCCCGCCCCGCTCGCCCGCCCGCGCGCTTCCCGCAGCGCCCGTCGGGCGGCGTCGCCGGGACGCTCTTCCCCCGCCGTCATGACGTCCTGCGCAGCGAGACCAGATCGGACAGTTCACGGTCGGTCAGTTCGGTGAGGGCCGACTCGCCGGAGCCGAGGATGGCGTCGGCGAGGGCGCGCTTGGCCTCCAGCATCTCGGCGATACGGTCCTCGATCGTGCCCTCGGTGACCAGGCGGTGCACCTGGACGGGCTGGGTCTGCCCGATGCGGTAGGCGCGGTCGGTGGCCTGCTCCTCGACGGCCGGGTTCCACCAGCGGTCGAAGTGGACGACATGGCCCGCGCGGGTGAGGTTCAGGCCCGTGCCGGCGGCCTTCAACGACAGCACCAGCACCGGGGTCGTACCACCCTGGAAGCGGTCCACCATGTGCTCGCGTTCGGGTACCGGGGTGCCACCGTGCAGCAGTTCGACGGGGACCGCCCGGGAGGTCAGGTGGGCGGTGATGAGGCGGGCCATGCCGACGTACTGGGTGAACACCAGCGCCGAGCCGTCCTCGGACAGCACCGTGTCCAACAGCTCGTCGAGCAGCGCGAGTTTGCCGGACCGGGCGGACAGCCGGTCGGCGTGCGCGTCCTCCTTCAGGTACAGCGCGGGGTGGTCGCAGATCTGTTTGAGCGCGCCGAGCAGCTTGAGGACCAGGCCCCGGCGGGCGATCCCCTCAGCGGTCTCGATGGCCAGCATCGACTCGCGCACCACCGCCTCGTACAGCGCGGCCTGTTCCCGGGTGAGCGGAACGGGATGGTCCGTCTCGGTCTTGGGCGGCAGTTCGGGGACGATGCCGGGGTCGGACTTCTTGCGGCGCAGGAGGAACGGGCGGACGAGCCGGGAGAGGCGGGCGGCGGCCTCCGCGTCCTCGCCGTTCTCCACCGCTCGGGCGTGCCGGGCGCGGAAGGACTTCAGTGGGCCGAGGAGTCCCGGTGTCGTCCAGTCGAGCAGGGCCCACAGCTCGGAGAGGTTGTTCTCCACGGGCGTTCCGGTGAGGGCCACGCGCGCGGGGGACGGGATGGTGCGCAGTGCCTTGGCGGTGGCGGAGTACGGGTTCTTGACGTGCTGCGCCTCGTCGGCGACGACCATGCCCCAGGGCTGCTCGGCCAGGTGCGGGGCCGCGGAGCGCATCGTGCCGTACGTGGTGAGCACGAAGCCGCCGTCCAGGGCGTCAAGGGTGCGGTCGGGGCCGTGGAAGCGGCGCACGGGCACGCCGGGCGCGAACCGGGCGATCTCCCGCTGCCAGTTGCCGAGCAGGGAGGCGGGGCAGACCACCAGGGTCGGCTCGGTGCGGGCCCGCGCCAGGTGCAGGGCGATGACGGTGACGGTCTTGCCGAGGCCCATGTCGTCGGCGAGGCAACCGCCCAGGCCGAGGGAGGTCATCAGGTCGAGCCAGGCCAGGCCCCGCAGTTGGTAGTCGCGCAGGGTCGCCTTCAGGCCCGGTGGGGGTTCGGCGGGTCGCAGGCCGGCCGTCAGCCGGTCCCGCAGGGCGGCCAGCGCCCCGGCCGGCACCGCCTCGACCGTCTCACCGTCGACCTCCGCTGTGCCGGCGAGCGCAACGGACAGCGCGTCGACCGGGTCGAGCAGGCCCAGTTCGCGGTTGCGGGCCTTGCGGACCAGGGCAGGGTCGACGAGGACCCAGCGGTCGCGCAGCCGGACGACCGGCCGGTGCGCCTCGGCGAGGGCGTCCATCTCGGCCTCGCTCAGCGGGTCCCCGCCGAGCGCCAGCTGCCAGCGGAACCGCAGCAGTTCCTCGCTCTCGAAGAAGCCCGTGCCGTCGGTCGCCGAGCCGGGCGCGGGCCGTACCACCGCGCTCGCGGTGAGGTCCTGGGCCAGGTCCCGGGGCCAGTGCACGGCGACCCCGGCCGCCGCGAGCCGGGTGGCCGCCACTCCCAGCAGCTCGCCCAGCTCCTCCTCGGACAGGGCGAGGACGTCCGGCACGTCCTGCTCGGCGAGCCGGTCCAGGGGCGGCCACACCCGGGCCGCGCGCCGGACGGCCAGGGCGGCGTCCACGCGCGCGCGGGGGCCGAACGCCGCGTCGGCGTCGCCCGCCCAAAGGGCCGCCGCGTCAGCCACCAGGGTGGGGTCGGCGAGGCTGTGCACCTGGACGATCGCCGCGCCGGCGCCACGCGCCCGGTCCAGGCCTGCGCCGGCGTCGAAGAGGTCGTACGCGGACAGGTCGAGGCGGAGCGAGATCCGCACGCCCGCGTCCATGCCGGCGGCGACCTCGGCGGCCCACTCGTGGGCGTCGGGCAGGTACTGGGGTCGACGGGCCGCGAAGGGCCTGCCGGAGGTGTGGGGCGCGGCCGGGGTGCGGGGCAGGGTGTCGGCGACCGCGTCCAGGAAGGCGCGGACCAGGGCCTCCGGCTGGGGCAGCCGCAGCGCGCCGGGGCCCGGCAGCGGTACGGCGTGGCCCTCGGGGGGAAGGGCCGCCGCCACCGCGCGCAGATGGGCGATGTCGGCTGGTTCCAGCGGGCCGGCCCGCCAGGCGTCGTGTCCGGACGGGGTCAGGCCGGGCAGCAGGCGGCCACGGGCGGCCAGCCGCAGCGCGTGCAGGGCGGCGGCGCCCCAGCATGCCGTGGCCGGGTGGGCGGCCGGATCGCGCCGGGCCCGGACCAGCAGCGGCAGCGCCGCCTCCAGCGGCAGGGTCAGGGCGGGCACCCGCCTGCGGCGCACGCCCGCACCATGGCGCCGTACGACGGTCAGCTCCTCGTGGCGCCCCGCGCCTCCCGGCCCGGCCGCGCCGTCGGGCAGCGCGGCCCCGTCGGGGTCCCAGAAGGCGACGCGGCCCTCGCGCGGGAGGGGCGCGGGCAGGTAGAGGGCAGCGAGACGCACCGGTACCGACTGCTCCCCGTGCTCCGGGGAGCCCTTCGTGCGCTCGGCCACCGCGGCCGTGCCGTCCATACGTCCTGCCACCTCCCGCCCCGCTCGCCGGATCATTCGTCTTCGACTCTACGGGCGGGGTCTGACAATCGGCTCCGACGGCCGGCGGTGCCGCCGGGTGCGGCCCGTCAGGGGACCGTGCGGGAGACGACGTACACCATCGGGAGGTTCGGATCGGACAGGTTCACGATCACGTCCTGGGTGGGCGCCGGGTTCTTCTGCTCGTGGGTCATCCCGGACCACGGGCCGGGCCCGGTGAAGTGCCAGCCGCTGACCTTCTGGTCGCGGGCGCCGATGGCGACGTCGTTCTTCTTCAGGTCGTCGCGGGTGGCGTCCAGGGTCTCCAGGAAGGTGTCCAGCCCGGCGCTGTTGGTGCGGAACTGGACGTAGAGACGGCTGCTCTTCCAGTTGTTGGTCTCGTAGTAGGCGACGTGGTCGGCCGGGTGCGGGATGTTCACCCGGTAGAGGCGGCGCTGCACCTTGGACGGCCAGCCCGTGGTGAGACCGGTGGCCGAGTACTTCGCCTCCTTGTCCTTGCCGCTGTTGCGGCTCTGGTTGGCGGAGATCACCAGGTAGCCCGCCGGGACGCCGATGAGCAGCCCGATGATCAGCAGGGTGAGCGCGCGGCGGCGGGCCTTGTGGCGGGCGTCCTCGGGCGGCCGGCCCGGTTCGCCGTGGGGTGCGGCCTGCCGGGGCAGCGCCGCGGTCACGCGGTGTCCTGGGCGCGGCGGCCCTGGGTGTACCGCTCGTAGCGCTCGTAGCGCTCCACCCGGCGCCGCTTGGCCCGCCGGAACCGGCGCGCGACCAGGCGGGCCAGGTCGGCGGCGCCGACCATACCGGCCTCGGGGCCGAGCTGGGCGCGGGTGATGCGGGCCTCGGGGCGGTAGCCGCGGCCGGTGAGGTGGCGCTTGAAGGCGTCCCGGGCGGGGCCGATCAGCAGGTCGTCGGCGGCCGAGACGCCACCGCCGATGACGAAGCAGGAGGGGTCGAGGGCGGCGGCCAGGTTGGCGATGCCGACGCCGAGCCACTGGCCGATGTCCTGGAGCAGCTCGATGCACATGGCGTCACCCTCGCGGGCCAGCTCGGTGATCATCGGCCCGGTGATGTCGCCGATGCTGCCCTTGACGTGCTCGATGATCCCGTAGGCCACCGGGGAGTCGGCGGCGGCCAGCTCGCGCGCCTCGCGGACCAGCGCGTTGCCGGAGCTGTACTGCTCCCAGCAGCCGCGGTTGCCGCACGGGCAGCGGTGGCCGCCGGGGACGACCTGCATATGACCGAACTCACCCGCCACGCCGTACTTGCCTCGCTTGACCTGGCCGTCCTCCAGGATGGCGCCGCCGATGCCGGTGCCCAGCGTGATCATGACCAGGTGGTCCTCGCCGCGGCCGGCGCCGAAGCGCCACTCCGCCCAGGCGGCGGTGTTGGCGTCGTTGTCCACCAGGACGGGCACGGAGAGGCGGCCGGAGAGCCGGTCGCGCAGCGGCTCGTTGCGCCAGGACAGGTGGGGGGCGAACAGCACGCGGTTGCGGTCGGCGTCGACCCAGCCGGCCGCGCCGATGCCGACCGCGTGCACGTCGTGCCGGTCGGACAGGTCCAGGACCAGCTCGACGATGGTGTCCTCGACGACCTTCGGGCTCTTCGACTTGTCCGGGGTCTCGGCGCGGAGCTTCTCCAGGATGTTGCCGTCGGCGTCCACGACGCCCGCCATCACCTTGGTGCCGCCGATGTCGATGCCGACCGTGGGCACGCGGGGGGCGGTCAGGTGGGACCGGCGCTCACGGGTTCCGACGGTGCGCAGCACGGGGGCCCGGCGGGAGCCGATGGGGGCGGTGAGGTCGCGGTAGGTGCTCATCGGCCTCGATTCTGCCTCACCGGGGGAGCGGGCGCGGTACAGGGCGGCGGAGCGGCTCTCCGCTCGTTGCCGCGTTGTCCGGACGTGCGGACAAATGACGGGCGGCTCCCCTCGGGCGTCTCGGGGCCGCCGGGATCACCGGGGTCGCCGGGGTCGCCGGCCGCTCAGGACCGTACGAGCAGCTGGAACTCGAAGGAGTAGCGGGTCGGCCGGTAGGTGTGGTCGCCGAACTCCACCGCGCGGCCGGTGTCGTCGAAGGTGGTGCGCTGCATGGTGAGCAGGGGGGCGCCCTCCGTCTCGGCGAGCCGCTCGGCCTCGGCCGAGGTGGCGGCTCGGGCGCCGATGGACTGGCGGGCGCTGTGCAGGGTGATCCCGGCCGAGCGCATCAGCCGGTACAGGCCGGTGGCCTCCAGTTGGGCGGTGTCCAGGTCGAGCAGACCGGGCGGCAGGTAGTTGACCAGGTACGCCATCGGCTCGCCGTGCGCGAGGCGCAGCCGCTCCACGCGGTGGACGTCGCCGCCCTCGGCCACGGCCAGCGCGGCGGCGACCTCGGCGGAGGCGGGCACCACGGCGTTGACCAGGACCTTGGTCGCGGGGCGCTGGCCGGCCGCTTCCAGGTCGTCGTAGAGACTGCTCAGCTCCAGGGGGCGCTTGACCTGGCTGTGCACGACCTGCGTGCCCACGCCCCGGCGGCGGACGAGCAGGCCCTTGTCGACGAGGGACTGGATGGCCTGGCGGACCGTGGGCCGGGACAGGCCCAGCCGTGCGGCCAGCTCGATCTCGTTGCCCAGCAGGCTGCCGGGGGTGAGGCTGCCGTGCTCGATGGCCGCCTCCAGCTGCTGGGAGAGCTGGAAGTACAAGGGCACCGGCGAGCTTCGGTCCACACTGAGGTCGAGTGACACGGTCGGGTCCACATCTGGTTTCGGCACGGGCCGAGCGTAGCCCCGTGAATGGTTGACGGGAAGTTGTGTAGTTCGATTGTCCGGACATACGCATTGACAGCGTACGGGGTGGGCCCTCACTTTGTTTCCATGCGCATCGGGGTCATCGGTACGGGCCGCATCGGCACCATTCATGCGAACACGCTCAGCCGTCATCGTGAGGTCGGGTCCCTGATCCTCACGGACGCGGAGCCCGCGCGGGCCCAGGAGCTGGCGCACCGGCTCGGGGAGACGGCGGCTCCGGGCATGGACGAGATCTTCCGGTGGGGCGTGGACGCGGTGGTCATCACCACGGCGACGTCGGCGCACGCCGAACTGATCGGTCGGGCAGCGCGCTCGGGTCTGCCGGTCTTCTGCGAGAAGCCGATCGCCCTGGACCTGCCGGGCACGTTGCAGGCGCTCGCCGAGGTGGAGACCGCAGGCACGGTGCTGCAGATGGGGTTCCAGCGGCGGTTCGACGTGGGCTACGCGGGCGCGCGGGACGCGGTCCGTTCGGGGCGGCTGGGCCGGCTGCACACTGTGCGGGCGACCACCTGCGACCAGTCCCCTCCCCCGCCGGAGTGGCTGCCGCTGTCGGGCGGGCTGTTCCGGGACACGCTGATCCACGACTTCGACGTCCTGCGCTGGGTGACGGGCCGTGAGGTCGTCGAGGTGTACGCCACCGGCTCGGACGCGGGGCCCGCGATGTTCCGGGAGGCCGGGGACGTGGACACGGGCGCGGCGGTGCTGACGCTGGACGACGGCACGCTGGCCACGGCCACGGCGAGCCGGCTGAACGGTGCCGGGTACGACGTCCGGATGGAACTGGCCGGGGAGTCGGACACGGTCGTGGTGGGCCTGGACGACCGTACGCCGGTCGCCTCGACCGAGCCGAGCGGGCCGCCGCCTGCGGACAAGCCGTGGACGGGCTTCCTGGAGCGGTTCGGGCCCGCCTACGAGGCCGAGCTGTGTGCCTTCGTGGAGGTGGTGCGCGGGGAGCGGCCCAATCCGTGCGACGGCCGGGAGGCACTGCACGCGCTGCGCATCGCGGAGGCGTGCGAGGCGTCCCGCCGCGAGCACCGGCCGGTCCGGCTGACGGAGATCCCGGACCGCCTGCGGCCCGGGGGGTGAGCCCCTGATCCCCGGGCGGGCCGGGGCCGGGTTCCTCGACGGGCCGGGTCCCGGGTCCTGGGTTCTTCGACGGGCTGCGGCCGGGACTGGTCCTCAGCGGGCTGAGCCCCGGATCTCTCGGCGGGCTGGGGCGCCGGGCTTCTCGACGGGTGGGGTCCCGGATTTCGACGGGCCGGGGCCGGGTTCTTCGACGGGCCGGGGCCGGGACTGGTCCTCAGCGGGCTGAGCCCCGGGTCTCTCGGCGGGCTGGGGCGCCGGGCTCCTCGACGGGTGGGGTCCCGGATTTCGACGGGCCGGGGCCGGGTTCTTCGACGGGCCGGGTCCCGGGGCCCGCGTTCTTCGGTGGGGGGCGGGGCCTACCAGGGTGGGGGCGGGGCTACCAGCGGACCGGCAGGCTGCGCACCCCTCGCATCAGCATGCCCGGGAGCCAGGCGCCGGGCGGGCCGGCCAGGGCCAGGCCGGGGGCCCGTTCCAGGAGGGAGCCGATGGCGATGCGGCCCTCCATACGGGCCAGGGGTGCGCCCAGGCAGTAGTGGACGCCGTGGCCGAAGGCGAGGTGCCCCCGGGTGTCGCGGCGGATGTCGAAGCGGTCGGGGTCGGCGTACCGGGCGCCGTCGCGCTGGGCTGCGGTGAGGCCGATCATCACCGCCTCCCCCTCGGCGATGGTGACGCCGGCGATCTCCAGGGGCTCGGCGGCGTACCGGTAGGTCGCGTTCTTCACCGGCCCCTCGTAGCGCAGCGTCTCCTCCACCGCGCCGTCGAGGAGGCTCATGTCGGCTCGCAGGGCGGCCAGTTGGCCGGGGTGGGTGAGCAGGCTGAGGACGGCGTTGCCGATGAGGTTGACGGTGGTCTCGTGGCCGGCGATCAGCAGCAGGAAGGCCATACCGCGCAGTTCGCGCGCGGAGAGCCGGTCGCCGTCCTCGGTGGTCGTCCGGATCAGGTCGCTGAGCAGGTCGCCGCCGGGGCCGGCGCTGCGCTTGTCCTCGATCAGCTCGGTCAGGTAGTCGCGGAGCGCGACGAAGGCGTCGTTCTCGGCGTCGATGCTGGTCGGGGCGACGGCCTCGGTGGACAGCTTGCGGAACTGTGTCCGGTCCATCTCGGGGACGCCGAGCAGCTCACAGATCACGGTGATCGGCAGCGGGTAGGCGAGGGCGTCGATGAGGTCGGCGCTGCCGCGCGGGAGCATCTCGTCGAGCAGCTCGTCGGTGATCTGCTGGATTCTGGGGCGCAGTTCCTCCACCCGGCGCATGGTGAACGCGCGCGTGATGAGGCCGCGCAGACGGGTGTGCTGCGGCGGGTCGGCGAGCAGCAGGTGCTTGCCGATCAGCTCCTCGTCGAGGAAGCGGAAACCGACCTTGGTGGTGTCCTTGGCCAGCCTGGGGTCGGCGAGGGCGGCGCGGGCCTCCTCGTACCCCACCACGAGCCAGGTCTCGTGCGGCTGGTCGACGGTGGGCAGCCGGACCCGGTGCACCGGGCCCAGCTCGCGCAGGCGCGCGTACACCGTGTGCGGGTCGCTGACGAAGTCCTGCCCGGACTCTCCCAGGTCGATCACTCGCTCCATGCTCTGCCGCCCTCGCGCTAGTGCCTGTCCCCGGTCCCATCTTCGAGGAGACCCGCGTCGTAGGCCAACAGGGCGATCTGTACCCGGTTGTTGAGGTCCAGCTTGGCGAGGATGCGGGAGACGTGCGTCTTGACGGTGGCGACGCTCAGGAAGAGTTCGGCGGCGATCTGGGCGTTGGGGAGTCCGCGGCCGACGGCGACGGCGATCTCGCTCTCGCGGTCGTTGAGCGCGGCGAGCCGTTCGCGCGCGCGGGTGCGCCGTACGTCGGCCGCGGCTCCCGTGCCGTTGCCGGTGCCGGCCGCGTGCCGCATCAACTGCCGGGTGACGGCGGGCGACAGGACGGGTTCGCCGGCGGCGACCCGGCGCACGGCGGCGACGATCTCGGCGGGCGGCGTGTCCTTGAGGACGAAGCCTGCGGCGCCCGCGCGCAGGGCGCGCAGTACCTGCTCGTCGGCGTGGAAGGTGGTCAGGACGACGACCTGCGGCGCTTCCGCGCGCCCGCGCAGCCGCTCGGTGGCCGCGAGTCCGTCCACCGACGGCATCCGGATGTCCATGAGCACGACGTCGGGCCGCGTCCGCTCCACGAGTCCCTCGACCTCGGTCCCGTCGGCGGCCTCCCCGACGATCTCGATGTCCCCGGCGCCGCCCAGCATGAGGGACAGTCCGGCTCGTACGAGGGGGTCGTCGTCGACGAGGAGGACTCTGATCGTGGTCATGACCCTCAGTTGACGTGCTCCCCGGCCCGAAGTCCAGACCGGGTTCCGGCCCGCCGACCGCGCCGGAACGGTTCACCGACCGCGCCGGAACGGTTCACAGCCCGGTCAGCTGGATCTTGAGGACCCCGCGGTCGTGTCCGACGATCAGGTCGGGACCAGCGGCGGCCAGACAGGTGAGCGCCACATCCAGGACGAGGTGCCGCACCGTGCCGGTCTCCGGTTCCCATACCCGCAGGTCGCTCCCCTGTTTACGGCCGGTGACCAGGACCGTTCGCCCGCCGTGCAGGGTGGTGGCGGTCATGACCGGAAGGCCGGCGGTGCCCGTGGAGGAGGGCAGACGGTCCCCGACCGGGGCACCGGTCGCCAGGTCCCACAGCATGACCACGCCACGGTCGTCGGCCGTGGCCAGCAGGGTACGGTCGCGGGTGGGCACGGCCGCCACGGCCGCCGCGCGGTGGTCGGCGTCGACGAGCGCATGTTTGCCCAGCTGCACGGCCGCGCCTCGTTCCCAGGGGTCGTCGACGGCCGGATCCCACACATGGACCGCGCCGCCCGTGGCCGCGGCGGCGATCAGCGTGTGGCCGGCGGAGATCGGCACGGCGGCGATCGACCGGATCGGGGAACCGTAGGGGTTGAGGCTTCCGACGGACTCGCCGGTGGCCGGATCACGCAATCGGACCGCGCCGCGTGCGGTGGCGGTGACGAGCAGGACGCGGCCGTCCGGCACGGTCGCGGCACACATCCCGGTCACCCCGCCGGGCCGGTCGCCGGCCGGTTCACGGACCGGCCGCCCGGTGGCGGGATCCCACAGGGCGATCGTCCCGCTGTCGCCTCCGGTCGCCAGAAGGACGTTCCCTTCGGGCAGGGGCAGGGCGGTCATCGAGCGGACGCGGTCAGGATGTCCCGGCAGCGGGGGACGGTGAAGTCGCCCGTCGGCCGGATCCCACAGGGCCACCAGGCCGCTGTCCCCGGCGCCGGCCACGAGCGCCGGCCGGCCGGGCCGGGACACCACCGTCAGTGAGTCGACGCCCCCGGGGGAACCGGGCGCGGGGTCGGCGAACACCGCGACACGGCCCCAGGACGTACCGTCGGCCGCGAGCAGGGCGTTCCCGTCGCGCCGGAGCCGGGGCGCCGCCCCGCCCGTCCGTCCGGCCGCCGCCGGCTCCTCCACGGCGTCCGGCCCGCCGTCGACCGTCCAGGCCCGGGTGAGATGGCTCTGCGGGCGCGCGCCGTCCGGGTCCTGTGTCAGGCCGTCGGCGATCGTCCAGGTCCGCTCACAGCGCGGGCAACGGAAGTGTCCGGTGAGCGACATCAGTTCGCGGGCCCGTTCGCTTCCGGCCCCCTGCGGGGTGCCCTTGGCCGCGACCATGCCGGCGACCAGGCACAGAACGGCCCGCCCCGGTGTCCCGGGCGGCACTCCCGCCGCCGCGACCTCGTGCGCCACCCTCAGGAAGGGCTCCCACCCCTCCCCCAACGCCCCTGTCCGCATGGGCCCTCGCCGCAAGGCCGCGGCGACCTCGCCCCAAGGGTGCTCATCCTGACGGACCCGGGAGGGATCAGGCAGCTCCGGCGCCTCGGACTGCGGCCGTACCGGGTCCACGAAGAACTCGGGGATCTCGGTGTCGGCCTCGCACCCTGGACAGCACAGCGGCAGGTGGCTTTCCTCGGGCTGGAGAGCCCACAGCGCTCCGGCGGTGTGGTGACCGGCGAAGGCGACACAGCACAGCGCGAGGTGGGTGCAGACCTTCGCGGGAGCGCCGGCGGCGAGGAGGCTGCGTACGGCCGCCCGCTCGGCCAGACGGAGCGCGGCACCGAACCCGGCCTCCAGATCGGCCGGGACGGTGGGCCTGTCCTCCGCGGTCACGATGAATCCCAGGTCCACCCAGAAGTCCGCGGACCGCCCCGGAGGCAACGCCGCTGCCGCCTCGACGAGGTACGGCAGGACCGCATAGGCGCCGTCGGCGACGGTTCCGTCGTCCAGCAGGCCCTCGGCGACGGACGCCCAGGTCCGCCTCCATCCGGCGTCGACCTCGCCGGTCCCACTCGACTCACTCGTCCCGCCGGTCTCGCCGGTCCCGCAGGCCGCCGAGGTCATTTCCGCCAGGAGTGTCTTCACCTCCCCCACCGTCACGCCGTCGAGGTCATGCCAACGGGCGCTGTCCAAGGGCAACTTCGGAATCATGGAACGGGGCTCGCAATCAGCGGGGGCGATCCGCGGGAAGACAAGGGGTCGGTCAGGGGGCGGCCACGGTTCGGCCGGGTGCGCCTCCCGGCGAACGGTACGCCGGGCAGGGCGCGGCCCCGCGTCCGTGGAATTACGCAGTCCGGTACGGGAGATCGCCACCGAGCGGGGAATTGGCCGCCCCCTCGCCCCCGCCCTCTCCACCGCCACCGCCCCCGCCCCCGCCCCCGCCCCAGGGCAACCAGGCCCGTACCTCGAAGCCGCCGCCCCCGGTGGCGCCGTGCTCCAGTCGGCCGCCGGTCAGGGTCGCGCGTTCCGTCAGACCGATGAGGCCCTGGCCGGAGCCGGGGACGGGCCGGGCGGGGGTTTCGGGGCGCGGGTTGCGCACGGTGATCGTCAGGCCGTCGCCGGGGCTGCCCGTGACGTGGACGGTGACCTCCGTGCCGGGGGCGTGCTTGCGGGCGTTGGTGAGGGCCTCCTGGGCGATGCGGTAGGCGGTGCGGCCGACGGAGGCGGGGACGGCGGCGGGGTCGGCGACGCGGTGGTCGAGGGTGACGTCCATGCCGGCCTCCCGGGACTCGTCGACGAGGGCGCCCAGTCCCACCAGCGTCGGCTGCGGCCGGCCCGCCTCGTCCGGCTCGTCCGCCCGCAGTACGCCGATGATCTCCCGCAGGTCCTGGAGGGCTTCGTGGGCGCTCTCCCGGATGACCCCGGCCGCCCGCGCCACCTCCTCGCGGGGCGCGTCCGGCCGGAACTCCAGGGCGCCCGCGTGCACGCTCAGCAGGGTGAGCCGGTGCGCGAGCACGTCGTGCATCTCCCGGGCGATGGCCTCGCGGGCGAGCCGCTGGGCCTGTTCGGCGCGCAGCCGCGCCTCCGTCTCGGCCCGCCGGGCACGGTCCCGCAGGCTCAGCATCAGCTGGCGCTTGGCGCGGACCAGCAGCCCCCAGCCGGTGACCGACACGGTGAGCAGCGCGGTGAGGACCACCGTGGGCACGTACGGCAGGTCGGGATCCGGGCGCATCCAGTAGAAGAGCGGGATCAGCGCGAGGTTGACGCCGCCGATCCAGGCCACGTCCTTGAAGGGCCGGTGCACGGCGAGCGTGAAGAGGGCGACCATGCCCGCGCCGCCCGCCGTGTTGGACACCAGGCCGACCGGGACCATCGCGACGGCGAGGCCGAGGGGCCACCGCCGGCGCAGCCAGATCCCCGCGCAGGCGAGCATGCCGATCGGTGGGTCGAGGGCGGCCACGACCGGCGACAGGCCCCGCTCGTGGCCCAGCGACAGCAGGGCCAGGAAGCCGACGAGGAGCGCCAGCAGGAAGCAGCTGGCGTCCACCGCCCAGTCCCGCGCGGTACGGCGCGGGCGCCGCCCGGCGGGCCCGGCGGCGGGGTCCAGCTCATGGATCACCGCGGACGGGAACAGCCATCGGCGGCCCGTGAACGCATGCTGCGCGGGGGCCTGCTCGTCATAGCTCACGGTCGACAAATCTAGGCCGGGCGGGTGCCGTTGGACCGCCCGGCGCATGGGGCGGCGACCAAAGTCGCGGCACGGTGGACTTTAGGTGGCGGGGGTCCGGTCGCGGGGCGACTCAGGTGTGATGCCAGGGGGCGGACACGACTCGTCCCGCGGCCCATGCGTGGGGATGCCGCGGGACGAGAGGTGTGCCGTGGAGCGGGCGTGCTGGAACCGGTCGGGCCGGACGGTTCAGCAGCCGAAGTCGATCAGGTCGAACGTGGCGTAGTGGTCCGAGGTGTAGTAGTCCTCCTGGGTCTGCTCACCGGTGACGATGCGCCGCGCACCGCGTGTGGGGGAGCCCGGGGTGATCACCGTGTACTCGTGGTAGTAGCCCGAGGACTGCCTGGGCAGAACGCCTTCGCGGTTGGAGAAGACGACGCCGTCCTGCGAGTACGGGAACGGACCGCCCTGCGCGATCAGGTCGAGCGTGTCGTCGGCCTGCGACGGCAGGCTGCTGTGGCAGATGCTGCCGACGGACGAGGCGGCGGCGTTCGCCGTGGTGGCGGAGACGGCGCCGCCGACGAGGAGGGCGGACACAAGGGCGGCTGCGGCGCCGATGCGAGTGGCGCGTGGGGGGAATCTCATGCGCTCATGATGACGCGCGTAGACGATGGCATGTCAATGACAAAGTTGAAGATTTTCCCGTCACGCCCGATGAGTTTTCGGGAAGTTAACCTGCCGTCCGGCGGCTCACGGCGTCACCCCGCGTTCGTGGAGAACAGCCCCCCGGTCGGGCCCTGTTTGTCGCCGCCCTGTGCCTTCTTCAGGGCGTTGGCCAGGCTCTCGATGGTGAGGGACTGCAGGATGACGCGGCCGTTGCCCTCCAGGGTGGCCAGGGAGAGGCCCTCGCCGCCGAAGACGGCGTTCATGATCCCCTGGCGGTTGAGGCCTCCGATGCGCTGGACGCCGTACTGGATGCCCTCCTCGAAGGCGACCACGCAGCCGGTGTCGACCTCGATGCGGCCGCCGAAGTCGGCCGGGTTGAGGTCGATGAAGTTGCCGGCGCCCGCGATGATCACCGTGCCGTGCCCGGTGAACTTCTCCAGGATGAAGCCCTCGCCGCCGCTCATCCCCGTCCGGCCGCCCTGGAAGGCGATGCCGAAGTCCACGGTGGACTCGGCGGCCACGAAGGCGTCCTTCTCGGCGAACCACGCGCGCGTGCCGTTCAGTTCCAGGGCGCGCATCTCGCCGGGGAGCACGCCCGCGAAGCCGACGGTGCCCTCGCCGCCCTGTGCGCTGAAGTACTGGAACGCCATCGACTCCCCGGCGAGCATGCGCTGGCCGACCTGCATGGCGGTGCCCATGGCCTGGCGCAGCATGCCGCCCATGCCGCCGCCGGAGCCGCCCTGTTGCCGGCCGTCGCCGTTCGACGGACCGGACAGGCGCGTCTCCATGGTCACGTTCGTCGTCTTGAAGAGGAACTTGCCGGCCTCGCAGTAGACGGTCTGGCCGGGCTGCAGGTTGACGACCGCCATCTGCATGGCGTTGCCGACGATCTCTTGCTGAAGTGTCACGCCGGGAGAACGCGGGAGGGGTCGCGAAGAGTTCCGCCGGGCGGCCCGAATTCGGCCCGTCCGGCGGAAAGCCACTGCCTCAGCCGCCCAGTTCCTGGTGGCGGGCGGCCAGGTGCGCCGCGCCCGTCTCCGTCAACGGGCCGAACAGCCGCAGGCGGGAGATGCCGCCGTCCGGGAAGATGTCCACGCGCGCGTGCGTGGCGACGGCCGGCCGCGCGAGGACGAAACGGTGGTTGGTGTCGGGCTGCAGACGGGTGCGCGGGAGGATCTCGTGCCACTCGCCGCTCTCACCGTCCTTGACGGAGACCGACGCCCAGCCGGCGCTGTTGCCCTTCAGACAGGCGGTGTCGATCTCGACCGCGCGGATCTCGGACTGCGCGACCAGCTGGTAGCGGATCCAGTCGTTGCCCTGGTCGCGGCGGCGGCGGGTCTCCCAGCCGTCGTCCATCTTGCGGGAGCGGCCCGGCTGGATGGTGTTGGTGGCCGGGGAGTAGAAGCGGTCGGAGGCGTCCTCGACCCGGCCGCCGTTCTCCAGGGCGACGACGTCGAAGGTGCCCAGGGTCCGCAGCCACTCGGGGTCCGGCACGACCTCGCCGTACACCCGCAGACGGGCGATGCCCCCGTCGGGGTGCTGGTTGACGCGCAGGTGGGTGAAGCGCTGCTCGACCAGGACGGCGAAGCCGTTCGCCGCGTGGCCGCCGACGGGCGTGCGCGGGACGAGGGTCGTCCACTTCACGTCGTCGCCCAGCAGTTCCGCCGGGGACGGGGAGCCGGGCACCGAGGCGCCCTCGACGGACACCGCCTGCGGGTAGTTGCCGCGGAAGTGGGCGGTGTCGACGACGATGCCCCGGATCACGCCGGGCGCGCCCAGGCGTACCAGCGCCCAGTCGTGGTCCTCGGCGGTGGGCCAGGGGTGCTCGGCGGAGGCGCCCCGGCGGCGGCGGGTCTCCCAGCCGTCCATGATCTTGCCCTTGTGCCCGAAGTGCTCGGGGTCGAACTCGGCCCGCTCGGGCACCAGCAGGTTCTCGCGCTCGGCGAAGAACTCGTCGTTGGCGGCGATGACACCGGCGCCGAGCCGCCGGTCGGCGAGGTTGGCGTACTGGGTGAAGGGGAAGTCGGCGGTGCGGTAGTCCGCGTACGGGTCGCCGCCTCCGTAGGGGTTCGCGTCGCCGGTGAAGCTGGGTATCGCCGTCACGGGGATCAGGGGGTCCTTTCTGGAGCCGGCCGGTGCGGGTGCGGGGGGGTCAGTGGGGGCGGTTGAGGAGCGTGCCCTTCGGGTCGGTGAACTCGCCGTCCGTCACGATGCGTTGGCCGCGCAGCCAGGTCGACCGGACGACGCCGCGCAGGGTGCGGCCCGCGTAGGCGGTGACGCGGTTGCGGTGCTGGAGACCGGAAGGGTCGACGGTGAAGGTCTCGTCGGGGGCGAGGACGGCGAAGTCGGCGTCCCGGCCGGCCTCGATGGCGCCCTTGGTGTCGAGGCCGACGAGGGCGGCGGTCCGGGCGGACATCCAGCGCACCACGTCCTCCAGGCCGTGGCCGCGCTCGCGGGCCTCGGTCCACACGGCGGCGAGGCTGAGCTGGAGGCCCGAGATGCCGCCCCAGGCGGTGGCGAAGTCGTCGGTCTTCAGGTCGGCCGTCGAGGGCGAGTGGTCGGTGACCACGCAGTCGATGGTGCCGTCCGACAGCGCCTGCCACAGCAGGTCCTGGTTGGCGGCCTCGCGGATGGGCGGGCAGCACTTGAACTCGCTGGCACCGTCCGGGACCTCCTCGGCGGTCAGGGTGAGGTAGTGCGGGCAGGTCTCCACCGTGATGCGCACGCCCTCGGCCTTGGCCTCGGCGATCAGCGGGAGCGCGTCGCTCGACGACAGGTGCAGGACGTGCACCCGGGCGTCGAGGCGTTTGGCCTGCGCGATGAGTCCCGCGATGGCCGTGTCCTCGGCGTCGCGCGGGCGGGAGGCGAGGAAGTCGGCGTAGCGGGGGCCGCCCTGCTGCGGGGCGGCGGACAGGTGGTGCGGGTCCTCGGCGTGCACGATCAGCAGGCCGTCGAACCCGGCTATCTCGGCCATGGCCCGGGCGAGGTGGTCGTGGTCGAGGTGCGGGAACTCGTCGACGCCCGACGGCGACAGGAACGCCTTGAAGCCGAAGACACCGGCGTCGTGCAGGGGGCGCAGGTCCTTGGTGTTGTCGGGCAGGGCGCCGCCCCAGAAGCCGACGTCGATGTGCGCCTTGTCGGCGGCGACCTGCCGCTTGGTGCGCAGGTTGGCGACGGTGGTGGTCGGCGGCAGGGAGTTGAGGGGCATGTCGACGAGGGTGGTGATGCCGCCGGCGGCCGCTGCGCGGGTGGCGGTCCAGAAGCCCTCCCACTCGGTGCGGCCCGGGTCGTTGACGTGCACGTGGGTGTCGACCAGGCCGGGCAGCAGGACGTCGTCGCCGAGGTCCTCCAGCCGGGCGCCGCCGGGCACGGGGGCGTCGTACGGCAGCACGGCCGTGATCCTTCCGGCGGACACCGTGACCGTGGCGGCACGCGTCCCTTCCGGAGTGATGACGCGCGTCGAGCGCAGCACCAGTTCAGCGTCGGACACCCGGACCCCTCTCTCTGCCGCCGTTCTTCTTCCGGCTTACTTCAAGGAAAGCGGGATTTACACCCACGTAACGGAATTCAACGTTCTGTTGAAGGAGTCTTCACTCCCGCTCCCCCGCCGTCAAGAGGCACACTGCTGAGCAGCGCGTCCCGGACGTTCACTCTGGACGTTTCCACAAAGCGGAAATAGAATTCCGGCACGCAGAACGTAGCTATGTACAAGCGGGGAGTCAACCGGCTGCCGGGTAGGCTTCAGCCTCCTGCCAGTCCCGAAAGGAACGCCGTGCCGACGTCCAGCGCCAGCACCACCGACTCCGCCAAGGCCTCCAACGGCGGCGGGGTCCAGTCCCTGGAGCGTGCCTTCGATCTGCTGGAGCGGATGGCGGACGCGGGGGGCGAGGTCGGCCTGAGCGAGCTGTCCGCGACCAGCGGGCTGCCTCTGCCGACCATCCACCGCCTGATGCGCACCCTGGTGGCCTGCGGTTACGTCCGCCAGCAGCCGAACCGGCGGTACGCGCTGGGGCCGCGTCTGATCCGGCTCGGCGAGTCGGCCTCCCGGCTGCTCGGCACCTGGGCGCGGCCCTACCTCGCGCGCCTGGTCGAGGAGACCGGCGAGACGGCGAACATGGCACTGCTGGACGGCGACGAGATCGTCTACGTCGCACAGGTGCCGTCGAAGCACTCGATGCGTATGTTCACCGAGGTCGGCCGACGGGTGCTGCCGCACTCCACGGGCGTGGGCAAGGCGCTGCTGGCGAACGTCCCCGACGCCGAGGTCCGGGCCCTGCTCGCCCGCACGGGCATGCCCGCCGCGACCGAGAAGACGATCACCACCGCGGACGGCTTCCTGGCCGCCCTGCACGACGTGCGGCGCCTCGGGTACGCCATCGACGACAACGAACAGGAGATCGGCGTCCGCTGCCTCGCGGTATCGGTCCCCGACTCCCCCACCGCCGCCGCCATCTCCATCTCCGGCCCGGCGGGCCGCGTCACCGAGACGGCCACCGAGCGGATCGTGCCGGTCCTGCAGCAGGTGGCCGCGGAACTGTCCGAGGCGCTGGCCAGCTCGGGCTCGTAGGGCTCACCGTCAGCCCCGATGCCGCTCGGCGAACAGGTCCACCGCGTCGCGGACCTCCGTGAGTCCCCGGGACAGGGCGCTCATCGAGCCGATCGCGCCCGCTATCAGCAGTAAGGAGCGGCGCATCCGGGGGACCTCCGGGATGCCGCC
This sequence comes from Streptomyces sp. NPDC006739, assembly GCF_042869815.1. Classification (NCBI taxonomy): domain Bacteria; kingdom Bacillati; phylum Actinomycetota; class Actinomycetes; order Kitasatosporales; family Streptomycetaceae; genus Streptomyces; species Streptomyces sp. NPDC006739. Next base: position 167,827 of record NZ_JBIAGM010000016.1, on the reverse strand, counting down.
GGAGGCCATGGCGGCCAGGGACGCCAGTTCGTCCTCCGCGATGGCGCGGTCGGGGAACTCCGCGGGGTGCGCGGCCAGTTCGCGGCGCAGCCGGGACACCGCGGTCCGCAGTTCCGCCACTCGCGGGTCCTCGTCGCTGCCGGTCACCGGCCTCTGCCCCAAGCTCCGCAACACAGCCCTCCCCCTCACCCCTCGTCGTACGCCCGCGCCGCGCGGCCCCCCGCGTGCCGCCCCCCGGCGTCGGCCGGGCGCGGACGCGGGCCAGTAAACGCCACCCGGACCCGGGAGCGCCACAGCGCGGACCGAAATTCAGCCCCGGGAAACCGGCCGCTCCCCCCGGCGTCAGGTATGCAGGACACATGACGGACATGGAGGACGAGCGGGAGCGGACACGGCGGGAACACCCTCCCGTCGCCGGGCTGCTCCTCGCCGCCGGCGGTGGCAGGCGGCTCGGCGGACGGCCCAAGGCATTGCTCCCGCACCGGGGCCGGCCCCTGGTCGAGTACGCGGCAGGCGTGTTGCGCGCCGCCGGATGCGAACGGATCCACGTGGTGCTCGGCGCCCGCGCGGCACAGGTCCGCGAGCGCGCCGACCTCGACGGGTGCGTACTGGTGGACAACCCCGACTGGGCCGAGGGCATGGGCTCCTCGCTGCGGGCCGGACTCGCCTCGCTGACGGGAACGGACGTGCGGGCGGCGCTCGTCAGTCTCGTCGACCAGCCGGGCATCGGCCCCGAGGCGCTGGCCCGGGTGCTCGCCGCCCACCGCGACGAACGGTCGCTGGCTTCGGCGGCCTACGACGGGGTACGCGGCCACCCCGTCCTCCTCGGCGCGGCCCACTGGGCCGGTGTCGCGGCGAGCGCCACCGGCGACCGCGGGGCGCGCGCCTATCTGAAGGACCACGCCGACGCGATCACCCTGGTGGAGTGCGGGGACGTGGCGCGGCCGTACGACATCGACACCGAGGCCGACCTCGTCCACCTGGAGTGAGCGGGGTGACACCGAGCGCCACCTTGCCTCGACCCGAAGAATCTCGACGTCAACAAACCATTGAACTTCCACGATGAGGAAACTAGTATCCACTGTTCAGAAGCGCCCTGTCGCTCCGGGGGCGCTGATCGCCGTACCCGGTTCGACTGGCACCCGGTGCCACCGCTGAAGGAAGTGACAGCTCATGTCCGCACCAGCGCCGTCCCCGCTGGCCATCGTCGACGCCGAGCCCCTGCCCCGGCAGGAGGAGGTCCTCACCGACGCGGCGCTCGCCTTCGTGGCCGAGCTGCACCGGCGGTTCACGCCACGTCGTGACGAACTCCTCGCCCGCCGGGCGGAGCGCCGCGCCGAGATCGCCCGCACCTCCACGCTCGACTTCCTCCCCCAGACCGCCGCGATCCGCGCGGACGACTCCTGGAGGGTGGCCCCCTGTCCCGAGGCCCTGAACGACCGGCGCGTCGAGATCACCGGTCCCACCGACCGCAAGATGACCATCAACGCCCTGAACTCCGGCGCCCGGGTCTGGCTCGCGGACTTCGAGGACGCCTCCGCGCCGACCTGGGAGAACGTCGTCCTGGGGCAGCTCAACCTGGCCGACGCCTACACCCGGAACATCGACTTCACGGACCCGGCGAGCGGCAAGTCGTACGCCCTGCGTCCCGACGGGGAACTCGCGACCGTCGTCATGCGGCCCCGCGGCTGGCACCTCGACGAACGGCACCTGGTCGACGCGGACGGCACCCAGGTCCCGGGCGCCCTCGTCGACTTCGGCCTGTACTTCTTCCACAACGCCCAGCGCCTCCTGGACCTCGGCAAGGGCCCCTACTTCTACCTGCCCAAGACCGAGTCGCACCTCGAGGCCCGGCTGTGGAACGAGGTCTTCGTCTTCGCGCAGGACCACCTCGGCATCCCGCAGGGCACCATCCGCGCGACGGTCCTGATCGAGACGATCACGGCGGCGTACGAGATGGAGGAGATCCTCTACGAACTCCGCGACCACACCTCCGGGTTGAACGCCGGCCGCTGGGACTACCTCTTCTCCATCGTCAAGAACTTCCGGGACGGCGGCGCCAAGTTCGTCCTGCCGGACCGCAACGCGGTGACGATGACCGCCCCGTTCATGCGCGCGTACACCGAACTCCTCGTCCGCACCTGCCACAAGCGCGGCGCGCACGCGATCGGCGGCATGGCGGCGTTCATCCCGTCCCGCCGGGACGCCGAGGTCAACAAGGTGGCCTTCGAGAAGGTCCGCGCGGACAAGGACCGGGAGGCGAACGACGGTTTCGACGGCTCCTGGGTCGCCCACCCCGACCTGGTGCCGATCGCCATGGAGTCCTTCGACAAGGTGCTCGGGGACAAGCCGAACCAGAAGGACCGGCTGCGCGAGGACGTCCACGTCGAGGCCGCCGACCTGATCGCGATCGACTCGCTGGACGCCAGGCCGACGTACGACGGTCTCGTCAACGCCGTCCAGGTCGGCATCCGGTACATCGAGGCCTGGCTGCGCGGCCTCGGCGCGGTCGCCATCTTCAACCTCATGGAGGACGCGGCCACCGCCGAGATCTCCCGTTCGCAGATCTGGCAGTGGATCAACGCGGGCGTCGAGTTCGAGAACGGCGAGAAAGCCACCCCGGAGCTGGCCCGCAAGGTCGCCGCCGAGGAACTCGACAACATCCGCCGGGAGATCGGCGAGGAGGCCTTCGCGGCCGGCCACTGGCAGCAGGCCCACGACCTGCTGCTGACGGTCTCCCTCGACGACGACTACGCCGACTTCCTGACCCTGCCGGCGTACCAGCAGCTCAGGGGCTGAACCCGGCTCGGCGGACGCCCACCCGTCCGGGGGTCCGGGGGCCTCGCCCCCGGTCTCCCGGGCCGGTCCGTTCTCAGCCCAGGTGCACGGACCAGTCCTGTTCCGCGGCCGGCTTGCCGTGCAGGTCGGGAACCCGCTTGAGCCAGTCGGGCCGGCCCTCCTGGGTCCGCGCCGCCCGCCGGCCGTCCTCGGCGGCGAGTTCCTCCCGGGTGGGGAAGTCCGTGGGCAGCCAGGCGGCGGACGCCCGCACGCGCGCGTGCAGGTAGTCGACGTAGGCGTCGCGCAGCTCCTCGGGCGTGCCGAAGCCCGCCTCCGGGGCCAGCCAGGCGTCCGGGACCTCGGCGACGATCGCGCGCAGCAGCTCCCCGGTCACCCGGGGCGCGAGTTCCGCGTCGGCGGCGCGTACGTCGGGGCCGTACTGGCCGAGGGCGTGGTGGCGGAAGTCGTACGCCTTCTCGGGCGTCGACGCGTCCCAGCGGTGGTGGAAGACGAGGGCGGCGCCGTGGTCGATGAGCCACAGGCGCGGGGGAACGGTGCCCAGCGTCGGCCAGACCATGAGGTTGGAGCTGTGGACCGTACGGTCGACGTTGACGGTCAGGGCGTCCAGCCAGACGATCCGGCCGGCCTCCAGCGGATCCACCGGGAAGGCGCGGGCGACCTCCGGGGTGAAGTCGCGCGCACCCGGCAGCAGGTCCATGCCGAGGTTGACCCCCGCGCTCGCGTCGTGCAGCTCCCGTACCTCCTGGTGCGGCTCGTGCGCGGCGATCGACGGGTCGAAGCGCACCAGGACCAGCTCGGGGAAGCGCAGCCCGAGGGCGCGGGCCAGTTCACCCACGATCACCTCGGCGACCAGCGCCTTGCGGCCCTGCGCCGAGCCGGTGAACTTCACGACGTAGGTGCCGAGGTCGTCGGCCTCGACGACTCCGGGGACGGAGCCCCCGGAGCGCAGGGGTTCGATGTAGCGGGTCGCGGTGACCTCTCTCAGCATGTTCTCGGGCCACCCGCCTCTTCCACGGCCGTCCGCCCCTCGCTTCCGGCCTCGGCTCAGCAGTGAGCATGGTAACCGGGGCTGGTCGGCGGTGCGGAGTGCGGCGGTGAACCCGCGGGTCAGCGGCGGCCGGACGGCTCCGGGCCGTCGCGGCCGACGGTCAGCTGCGCCGGGCTGTACGAGACGTACGCCGCCCCGTCCAGGCCGAGCGCGGTGGCGGACCGCTGGAGCGCGGCCGGGGTCGCGACGTCGTCCCAGCGGCCGGTGTCCACACGGTGTTCGAGGGCGTGCAGGGCGGCCACCGTCTCGGCGGTGGTGAACGCGCAGTGCCCCTGCCGGTCGACGTACGCCTGCCGCAGCAGCGCGCCGTCGCCGGAGGCGCGTACGCGGGCCGCGAAGCGGTTCTCCTGCTGCACCGGGACGAGGTTGTCGGCGGTGGTGTGCACGTCGAGCAGCGGCACCTGGAGGCCCTGGCCCGCCGAGGAGGTCCGCTGCGCGGTGCGGACGGCGGCGGGATCGGCGGTGAGCGTGGCACCCTCGGTCAGCGTGCGCAGGTCGGCGCGCAGGTCGAGGCCCGCCGCCCGGTAGAGCGCGCCGACCTGCGGCGCGTGTTCGGATCCGGCGAGCAGACGGGCGTAGTCCACGCCCCGGTTCCAGGAGTTGTCGCCGCCGACGGACTGCTCGATGGCGTACCGGCCGCCCTCGACGAACGCCAGGACGCCCTGCGCGAACCAGTCGTACTGCTGCGCCTCCTGGCCCGCCCAGTCGGTCGCGGCGGGCTTGTCCTTCCCGGGCGACCAGGCGGGCAGGTTGAGGAAGGCGGCGGCCAGCGCGATCCGGGCCCGGCCCCGCGGGGTGCCCTGCGCCGTGGTGACCGCCTTGGTGAGCAGGTCGGCGGTGGCGGAGGCCTCGGCGGCGGTGCCGAACCGGACGAGTTTCACGTCCTGTCCGGGCAGCAGCAGACGGGCGATCGTGTACTCGGCGTCCAGCTGGTAGTTGTCCAGGTCCGTGCCGCCCGCGACCAGGCCGCACTGGCCGAGCGCGCCGTCGATGCGCCCGCCGCCGTCCCGGGCGAGCTGGGCGTTGACGAGGCCGCCCATGGACTGGCCGACGGCGAGTGTGCGCCTGGGGGTGCCGATCTTCGCGGTGACGGCGTCGAGCGTGGCGAACTGGTCGTGTTCGGCGCTGTTCAGGGCCCACATCGAGCCGTGGGGGTCGTACGACGAACCGGCCATCGCATAGCCCTCGGCGAGCAGCTTGGTCCGTACGTCGCCGGTGGGGGCGTCCGTGGCGACGGTGGGGCCGAAGCCGTGGCTGAACAGCAGCAGGGTGCCGTTCCAGTGGTCGGGCACGTCCGCGACCCAGGCGGCGCCGTCGGAGAGGGTGCCGGTGAGGTGGCCGGCGGCCGCGGTGTCCGCCTCGGCGGCGGGCGCGGGGAGGGTCGTGAGGACCGCGGACGTCAGCGTGGCCAGGGCGGCCAGGGCGATGCGCAGACGGGTGCGGGAAGAGCGCGGGCGGCTGCTGGCGGGCATGGATGCGGCTCCTTGGGGGCGGATGCGGCGGGGACCCGAGCGGATGCTCAGTGCACTGAGCGAACGCCGAGGAATGTAGGGCCCATTTCTTGCGGCCGTCAAGACAATGCACAACATGCACAGCATCGAATGCCCTCGGGCGTGGAGGGAGGACCTCTCCCCAGGATGTCTCCCTCCCGGCCGGTTTTCCCGGCGGGCCTCAGGTGCGGGCCAGGGGGTTCGGCAGGGGAAGGTAGCGGGCGTCGGCACCGTCCGCGCCGGTCCAGCGCAGCAGCAGGTTCGTCTTGCCGGGCAGGGTGGGCGAGGCCAGCAGGACCGGGATCTCCGGCAGGTCGTGGCGGGCCAGTTCGCGGCGGGCGGCGGGCCACGGGTCGAGGCCGGGGTGGTGCTCGGCCAGGGCGGCGGCGATCTCGGTGAGGTGGTTGACGACCAGGCAGTACACCAGCCGCTCCCAGCCGGCGGCCCGGTCCACGTCCGCCAGCAGCTTGACGCCCTCCGCGTCCCGGAACAGCGCCCGCACCGGGGTGCCGGCCGCGTCCACGGCGACCAGCGTGTTCTGCAGATGCGCCTCCAGGACCACACCGTGCTCGGCGAAGGCGGTCAGGGCCGGCGGGACGACCTGGCGCAGATACGCCTCCCACCAGGCCGCCGGGTCGGTCGCGGCGGCGAGCGGACTGCCCTCGAAACCCTCCACGAGCCCGGCGGCGAGCAGCGCGGTCGCGCCGGGCGGCAGGCGGTCGCGCAGTCCGTCACGGACCAGGACGGCGAGTTCCTCGAAGGCGAAACGGGCGGTGCGGTAGCCGCGGTCGCCCAGCCAGGCCGCCCCGGTGGCCCGCCCGGTGAAGGCGGCGGTCACGGCCGTGTCGGTGCGGCGCAGTCTCAGCAGGTCGTGGCGCCACAGCCGGCGGACGTCGTTGGTGATGCGGACGTCGAGGCTGAACTTCAGGAACAGGTCGCGGACGGGCTCGTACAGGGTGCGGACGGCGGCGGTCGGCCAGGCCGGGAAGCCGGTGGTGCCCAGCCGGACCAGTCGGCCGTCGGCGAAGGCGGGCGCGAGGTCGCGGGCGACCAGGTCGAGCTGCCAGGGGTGGGCGGGCAGCAGCCGGTAGCCCGGCGGCGCGCCGCCGAGGGCGTCCAGCGCCGCGGTGTCGCCCTCCTCCACCACCTCGTCCTCCCGCACCCCGAGCAGCACCAGCGGGAAACGGGCGTGCGCCTCCGGGGCGTACGGCAGCCAGGAGGCGACCGGGCCGCCGCCGCGCGCCTTGGGAGCGGGATGGTGGGGGTGGCCGGTGATGAGGGACTGCTCGGAGCGCAGGTACGGGTCCTCGGGCGCCGTGGTCCGGGAGCGGGCGGCGAGGAGTGCGGCGACCGCGTCACGGCTGTCGATCATCTCGGTGGGCAGGTCGCCGTTGGACCGTCCGGTGTGCCGGCGCAGTTCCTCCGCGACCAGTTTGACCAGCTCGGTGTGGCCGACGCGGTGCCAGTCGCCGCCCGCGCGCACCTCGGGTTCGGCGGGCCTGCGCTCGCCGCGCACCCGCAGCAGCCGGCCGCTCGGCAGTCGGTACGTGCGCCGCTCACCGGTGCCCGCAAGCGGTTCGGCGACCTCGCGCAGCAGGCAGTTGAGCAACGGTGCGGCCGCGTACGCGTCGGCGCGCGCGCCGACGTCGGCTCCGTCGCTGGGAGGCTTGAGGTCCACGCGTTCCATTCGTTCCGTGCGGGCGGACAGGGCGATCACGATCAGTATGTCCCTGGGCGCCGTGCACCCGTGACGCCCCACCCGTACCCGAGGAGCCCGACCGTGCACCGTCCCCCGACCGCCGTGGCCGAGGTCGCCAAGGAACTGGCCGCCGTGCGCCCCGGCCTGCTGCCCCGGTACACCGCCGAGCTGCCCGGCGCCCGCGCGGCCGTGCTGACCCGGCTGTGGCGGGCGCTCGCGCACGAACCGCTGCCCTGGGTCCGCCGCCGGGTGCGCGGGGCGCACGGCCTGGCCCTGTGGCTCGCCGACGGCCGGGCGCTGCACGGGCCGCGCGCGGATCCGTACGCGACGGACGCGCACGTCACCGCCGTACAGCTGGACGGGGTGGAGTACGACGATCCGGCCCGGCTGATGACGGACCTCGTGGTGCCGCACTCGGCCGGTTTCGCGGCCGAACTCGACCACAGCACGGCCTCGTTGGCGCTGTCCCGGGCCGACCGGGCGGATCACCCGGAGGAGTGGCCCGAGCGGGACTGGGAGTGGGAGCAGCGGGTGGTCGACGGGCATCCCTTCCATCCGGGCTGCCGCTCCCGGCCCGGTTTCTCGGTGGCGGACCAGCTGGCCTACGGCCCCGAGCACCGGCCGGTGGTGCGGCTGGGGACGATGGCGGTCGCGGCGACGGAGTACCTGCTGACGGGTGTGTGGCCCGCGGAACTGCGCGACGGGGAGCGGCTGTTGGTGCCGGTGCACCCGTGGCAGGCGGCCCATGTGCTGAAGCGGCCGGCCGCGAGCTGGGCGGACGCGCACCCGCTGATGTCCCTGCGCACGCTCGCCCTGCCCGGCGGACCGCATGTCAAGACGGCGCTGAGCGCCCGGCTGACCTCCTCCGTGCGGGACATCTCCCCGTACTCGGTGGGCGCGTCCGCGACCCTGTCGGAGTTCGCGCAGGACCTGGCGGCCCGCACGGACGGCCTGCTGCACATCACCCGGACGCTCGGCGCGGTGACGGCCGGCTCCGCCGATCTGGCGGCCGTGCTGCGCGAGTCGCCCGAGGTGTACGCGGCGCCGGGCGAGCGGATCCTGCCGGTGGCCGCCGTCGCCACCACCGGTCTCGCGCGCTCACCGGCCTGGCTGGCCGGCTTCACCCGCCTCGCCCTCTCGGTGGGCCTGCGCCTGCTGGACCTGGGCGTCGCCCTGGAGGCGCACGGCCAGAACCTCCTCGTCGTCCTGTCCGCCGACGGGACCCCGCTGCGCCTGGTCTACCGCGACCTCGCCGACATCCGGGTCAGCCCAGCCCGTCTCGCCCGGCACGGCATCGCCCCGCCCGATCTGACGGGCCGCCTGGTCACGGACGACGAAACGACCCTGCGACGCAAGCTGTTCGGCTCCCTGGTGGCGGGCGCGCTGGCCGGTACCGCCGGTTCGGGCCCGGCGCTGGGCGCGGCCCTGGCGGCGGCCGTACCGGACCTGCCCGCGACCGCCGACCTGGCCGCGCTGCGCGAACGCCCGCTGCCCACGAAGGCGCTGACGCTGATGCGGCTGTCCCCCGGGCCCCCCGGTGACCAGTGGGCCAGTCTGCCCAACCCGCTCGTTTTGGAGCACGGCACATTTGATCAATAGGATCCGCCGATGATCACAAGACAACGGCTGGCGGCGGGCGTCTGTGCTCTGCTCGCCGCCCTGACGGCCGGGTTCGCGTTCCCCGCCGGAGCGGTCGCCGACGACAGCGGCCAAGCCGCTCCGAAGGTGGAACTCGTACTGGACGTCAGCGGTTCCATGAGCACGCGGGACATCGACGGCGGGTCGCGGATGGCCGCGGCGAAGCAGGCGTTCAACGAGGTGCTGGACGCGACACCCGAAGAGGTGCGGCTGGGTATCCGCACGCTGGGCGCCGACTACCGCGGCAACGACCGGCGGACGGGCTGCAAGGACACCGCGCAGCTCTACCCCGTCGGCCCGCTGAACCGGACCGAGGCCAAGACCGCCGTGGCGACGCTGGCGCCGACCGGCTGGACGCCGATCGGACCCGCGCTGGAGAAGGCGGCCGGCGATCTCTCGGGCGGCGACGGAACCCGCCGTATCGTCCTGATCACCGACGGCGAGGACACCTGTCAGCCGCTGGACCCGTGCGTGGTGGCCCGCGAGATCGCCGCCAAGGGCGTCGGGCTGACCATCGACACCCTCGGCCTGGTGCCGGACGCCAAGACCCGCGACCAGCTCAGCTGCATCGCGGACGCGACCGGCGGCACCTACACCTCCGTGCAGCACAAGGAGGAACTCAGCGACCGGGTGGGCCAGTTGGTGCACCGGGCGGCCGATCCGGTGGTGACGCCGGTGGCCACCGAGGGCGCCGGCGGGTGCGCGGACGCGCCGGCCCTCACCTCGGGGCTGTACACCGACCGCGAGGAGTTCGGGCAGCAGCGTTGGTACCGCGTGGACGTCAAGCCGGGCCAGGAGCTGCGCTCCTCGGTGAGCGTGGCGGCCGACCGCGCGGTCGGCCCGGACTACGGGGTGCTGCTGCGGGCCGTGACGGTGCACGGGCGCGAGATCGTCCGTGGTGAGGCCGCGGGCACCGGCCGTACGGACGTGATCTCGACGGGGCTGCGCTATCCCCGGCCGGAGAGCGACGACGACAACGCGGGCGCCGAGACCGTCTGCCTGCAGGTGACCAACTCCTTCTCCGCCGCGTCCGGCGTGAAGACCACCCCGGGTCTGCCGCTGGAGCTGACCGTGGACGTGGTGGACGGTCCGGGCAAGGCGAGTGACGTGGCCTCCTTCGGTCTGGGCCGCGGCTGGTGGCTGCTGGGCGCGCTGGTGCTGGCCGGTTTCCTGGCCGGTCTGCTGTGGGGCTGGCTGTCGCGCTGGCGGGTAGCGGTCTGGAGGACCAACTGATGCGATTCGTACGCCTCATGAGTGCCGCCCTGCTGACGCTCGCGGCGGCCGCCGGGCCGGCCGCCGCCGACTCCTCCCCCTCCCCGAGTCCGTCCGGCGACGGCAAGGCGCGTACCGAGGCCGGCACCTCCTTCCGTACGGCGACCGAGATCGACCAGGGGCAGACGGCCACCGCGAGCGCTTCCACCGGTGACTACCTGTACTGGTCGTTCCCCGCGGACGCCGGCCGGCGCCCCACCGTCAAGGCCACGGTGAAGCTGCCGGAGGCGCACTCCGCGCAGACCTGGCAGCTCGACGTGTACGACGGGCTGCGGCGCCGCCAGTCCTGCCAGTACGGCGCCCAGACCCGTACGGCGGCCCAGGGCGTCTCCTCGGTCGAGCTGGCCTGTGTGCTGCGCACGGTGCGCGCCTGGTCGGAGCCGTGGGCCAACGACCCGCTGCCGGGCACGTACTACGTCCGGCTGACCGTGGTGGACCTGCGCTCCGCCGACCTCGGGCTGCCGGTGGGCGCCGAGGTCCGGGTGGACTCCAAGGACATCGGCGGCTCGGCGGCGGTGGACGGGTCGCTGGCCGAGCCGCTGGTTCCCGGCATCGCCGTCACGGCGGGGCAGAGCAAGAACGGTTCGGACGGTTCGGACGGTTCGGGCAAGAAGCCTGCCGTGCTGTCCGGCATCGAGCCGGCCGACGGCTGGTCCTCCGGCTGGTGGACCGACCGCTGGGTGTGGACCGGGGCGGGCGGCGTTCTGGCCGCGCTGGCCGGGATCGGCGGCTACGCGCTGACGCGCGGCTCGGGGCGGCCCTCGCGGGTGCCGCCCGGCGCCTGACCACCGGCCGAAAGACCCGTCGCCCTGGTGCGGCGGGTCTTTTTCATGCCTCCCGTAGCGCCTTGGCGAGGGTGCCGTCGCCGGTGACGGCGACGCGCCCGTCCCGCACCGCGTCGGTCAGACCCGACTCCCCGCGAGCGACGGCCGCACAGGTCTCGGCATCCATGACCAGCCGTGCGTCGGGCTCCCCGGGAGCGGGCCCGTCGCCGTACACCGGACCGTCCTCGACGCCCACGTGGAGGTGGAAGACCCCTTCGTCCAGCCGGATCTCGACGAGCCCCTCCCCCTCCAGCCGGCGCAGCAGCGGAAGTGCCAGCCAGTGGGCGCGCACGGCGTCGGTGGGCCGCCGCTCGCCCAGCTCCGACTGCCCCCACCGGCTCAGGGCCTGCAGCACGGGCAGCAACTCCCGGCCGCGCGGGGTGAGTTCGTAGACGTAGGCCGCACCGGGCGGCGGCAGCCTGCGCCGTGTCGACAGGCCGTCCCGCTCCATGTCCCTGAGCCGGGAGGCGAGTACGTCCGTGCTCACGCCGGGCAGGTCCGCGTGCAGGTCCGTGTAACGGCGCGGGCCTGCCAGCAGTTCCCGGACGATCAGCAGGGTCCAGCGGTCGCCGACCAGGTCGAGCGCACGGGCCGCGGAGCAGTACTGGTCGTAGCTTCGGCGAGGTGACATGCCCCGCAGTCTAGACATGTCGTTGGACTTTCCAAGCTGGGACTTGGTAAAACCAAGCATCACACCGAACCGGAGGGGCGAGCGCGCATGGAGTTCCGGCAGTCGAACAAGCTCAGCGAGGTCTGCTACGAGATCCGCGGCCCGGTGATCGAGCACGCCAACGCGCTGGAGGAGGCGGGCCACAGCGTGCTGCGCCTGAACACCGGCAACCCCGCCCTGTTCGGTTTCGAGGCGCCGGAGGAGATCCTCCAGGACATGATCCGGATGCTCCCGCAGGCGCACGGCTACACCGACTCGCGCGGCATCCTCTCCGCCCGCCGGGCCGTCGCCCAGCGCTACCAGAGCCTCGGCCTGGAGGTGGACGTCGACGACGTCTTCCTCGGCAACGGCGTCTCGGAGCTGGTCTCGATGGCGGTCCAGGCGCTGATCGAGGACGGCGACGAGATCCTCGTCCCCGCCCCGGACTTCCCCCTGTGGACGGCGGTGACGACCCTCGCCGGCGGCAAGGCGGTGCACTACCTCTGCGACGAGCAGGCCGAGTGGTACCCCGACCTGGCCGACATGGCCTCGAAGATCACCGACCGCACCAAGGCCGTGGTCATCATCAACCCGAACAACCCCACCGGCGCGGTGTACCCCAAGGAGATCGTCGAGGGCATCCTCGACCTGGCCCGCCGGCACGGCCTGATGGTCTTCGCCGACGAGATCTACGACCAGATCCTGTACGACGACGCCGTGCACCACTCGGCCGCCGCGCTCGCCCCCGACCTGGTGGTCCTGACCTTCTGCGGCCTGTCCAAGACGTACCGGGTGGCGGGCTTCCGCTCCGGCTGGCTCGTGGTGACGGGCCCCAAGCAGCACGCGCGCGACTACCTGGAGGGCCTGACCATGCTGGCCTCCATGCGCCTGTGTGCCAACGCGCCCGCGCAGTACGCCATCCAGGCCGCGCTCGGCGGCCGGCAGTCCATCCGCGAGCTGACCCTGCCGGGCGGCCGGCTGTACGAGCAGCGGAACACGGCCTGGGAGAAGCTCAACGAGATCCCGGGCGTGTCCTGCGTGAAGCCGAAGGGCGCGCTGTACGCCTTCGCGCGCCTCGATCCCAAGGTCCACCCGATCCACGACGACGAGAAGTTCGTCCTCGACCTGCTGCTCCGCGAGAAGATCCAGGTGGTCCAGGGAACCGGCTTCAACTGGCCGGCCCCCGACCACTTCCGCATCCTCACCCTGCCGTACGTGGACGACCTGGAGGCGGCGATCGGGCGGATCGGGCGGTTCCTCAGCGGGTACCGCCAGTAGCGGCGTACGAGAGGAAGTCGGCCCACTGCCGGGTGCCGAAGGCGAGTTGGGGGCCGTGTACGTGCTTCGAGTCCCGTACGTGGATGGTCCTGGGGGCGAAAGCGACCTCCACGCACTCTGGGCCGTCGTTCGTGCTGTAGCTGCTCTTGAACCACTCCAGCACGGAACCGTTCCCCGTCGAGGGGTTGGTCATCATGTCTCTCCCAGCACTTTCTCGATGAAGGCCAGCGACTCACGGGGCGTGAGGGCCTGGGCCCGGATGATGCCATAGCGGATCTCGTGGATCTGGACCTCCTTGGGATGAGAGATCAGCCGACTGGTGAGCTGGACCTCGTTGTGTCCCACGGTGTCCCCGTCCCTGAGCCGGAGCAGCTGAAGTGACCCCGCAAGACCGGCGTGGTCCTCGCGGTCCGTGGGCATCACCTGGATCTCCACGTTCCGTCGCCGACCAACCTCCAACAGGTGTTCGAGCTGCTTCCGCATCACCATTCTGCCCCCGAGCGGGCGGCGCAGGGTCACCTCTTCCTGGACGAAGCTGAAGACGGGGACGGGCTGCCGATCGAAGACCCCCTGCCGTGCCAACCGAGCGGCGACAAGGCGCTCGACCTCCTCCTCGGCGAAGGGCGGACGCCGCATGCCGTACAACGCCCTCGCGTACTCCGGCGTCTGCAACAAGCCGTGGACGACGGAGTTGGCGTAGGCGCATAGCTCGACCGCCTCCGCCTCCAACTTCGCCAGATCCCGCACCTTCTTCGGATACCTGGCCTCCTCCACGTCCTTCTTCAGCCCGGCGATCAGCCCACCCGCGTCCAGCACCCCGTCGGCCGCGTCCAGAAACGCCGGGCTCGGCGCCCGCCGCCCCCGCTCCACCGACGAGACCTGCTCCTCGCTGTACCCGATCGCCGCTCCCAACTCGGTCTGGCGGAGCCCCTTCCGCTCGCGGCACGTCTTGACGACCCTGCCCACCGTCCGCAGGACCGCCGCCGACTCCTCGTCGTCCGCCCCGTACGGCTCCATCCCGTCGCCACCCTGCGGCCCCTGCCCCGTCACACCCACGCCCGGACACCTCCACGTGCCGCCCGTACCCAACTCGCCGCCGTCGCACGGCGCAACGCCACACCGTCCGGACAGAGCCGCACAGCTCCCGGACAGTGACGCCACGTACCGTCGTCGTCACTGGTCAGCGTAGAGTCGCGCGACCACGCTCAGTGACATGAACGCCGATTTTGCCCCCACAGTGGTCACCCCCCGGTTCACGATCCGCCTCTCGGCCACTCCCCGAGGCGCCCGCCTCGCACGCCGCCTCGCGGCCGAACGGCTCCACAGCTGGGGCTGGCCGTACGACACCGAGGCCCACCACACCGCGACCCTCCTGGTGGCCGAACTCGCCACCAACGCGGCCCTGCACGGTCGGGTAAGCGGCCGTGACTTCCGGCTCCGCCTCACCCTGCACCCGGCGGACCCGGCCCTCCGCATCGAGGTCACGGACACCCGTCCCGACCGCCGCCCTCCGGCCCCCGGCCACCTCCCGTCGCCGTCCCCGGAATCGGACTCCGGCCGGGGGCTCGTCCTCGTCGAGGCCCTCTCCACCCACTGGGGAACGACCTCCGGCGACGCGTACACCAAGACGGTCTGGTGCGAGGTCGCCCTCGGGTGACTGTCAGCGGCTCGACCGTACGGCCGAGTCGGTCCCGCGGGCGGCGGCCGTGCTGTGGCACCGTGCTGGCAGACGAACGGGAAGGGCGCTGACGTGGGTGACCTCTTTCTCGTGCGGCACGGTGAGACCGAGTGGTCACGGTCCGGACAGCACACGAGCTGGACGGACCTTCCGCTGACCGAGCACGGGCGGGCGCAGGCGCGGCGGCTGGCGCCCCTGATCAGCTCGCACCGGATCGACGCCGTCCTCGTCAGCCCCCTGCGACGGGCCCGGGAGACCGCCCGGCTCATCGGGGTCACCGACGCCCGCGTCGACGAGGACCTGCGGGAATGGGACTACGGCGGGTACGAGGGCGTGACCACGGCGGAGATCCAGCGCACCCGGCCGGGCTGGTTCCTGTTCACGGACGGGGTCGCGCCGGGTCCGCCGGACCACCCCGGGGAGGGCCCCGAGCAGGTCGGGGAGCGCGCCGACCGGGTCCTGGCCGGGGTGGACGCCGCCCGCACCGGGAGCGAGGGCGGCGTCCTGCTCGTCGCCCACGGGCACTTCCTGCGGGTCCTGACGGCCCGCCGCCTCGGTCTGCCGCCCTCGGCCGGCGCGCTCTTCCAGCTCGCGACCGGGACGCTGTGCCACCTGGGCACGGAGCATGGACGGCCGGTGGTGGCGGGCTGGAACATCGGGCCGCCCACCCGGTCCTGACCCGGCTGTCAGAGGCGGGTCGTACTCTTCGAATGGGCCGTCCGACCGTCGGAGAGGAGTACGCCGTGACCCGTCCGCCCACCGCCGCGCAGCGCCGGGTGATCGACGCCGCCGATCCGGTCACCGGGCGGCTTCGGGGTTCCGAGGCACAGCTGGCGGCGCTGGTGAAGCGGGGCTTCGCCTTCCGGCACCCGCGACCGCCGCACGACCACTTCCTGACCCCGGCGGGGCATCGGATACGGGAGGCCGTGCCCGCGCCGGACGAGCCGGTGACACGGGCCCCGGCGAGCGGGGGCTTCGCGGCACGGGTGGGCGGTGCCGAGGAGCCGTACGACTCGGGGCCGGCCCGGCGGCGCGAGGTGCTCAGCGCCTGGCAGGGGCTGCTGGAGCTGCGCCGGATGACGAACGCCGACGGCGCCACCGACCGGCCGTGCGGCTGGGAGCGCACGCATCTGGTGCGGGCCGCCGCGCTCGCCCTGGAAGCGGCCGGGCACCACCCGGCCGGTCCGGACGGCGACGGCTACCGGGTGCGCGCGACCCCGCAGCCGGAGGCGGTGGCGGTGCACGCGCCGGAGGGGGAGGAGTTGCGTGCCTGCGCGGCCACGCTGGAGCGGGCGGGCTGGCAGGCGGGTGAGTACACGGAGCCGCGCACGAGGGCGCGGTATCTGCTGGCGTCCCCGCGGCGGGTGTGACCGGCGTGCCAGGATCAGGGGGCAGTGTGTCGTACACGAGAAGGGGAAGTCGTGAGCGAACCGTTTTCCGTGCGAGTGACCGTCCGCGGATACGAGACCGATGTGCAGGGGCACCTCAACCAGGCTGTGTACATCAACTACGCGGAGCACGCCCGCTGGTCGCTGCTCCAGGCCGCCGGGGTGAGCCAGGCCCAGCTCATGGGCCGGGGGGTCGGCCCGGTGGCGCTGGAGACGACCATCCGCTACCGGCGCGAACTGCTGGCGGGTGACGAGGTCGACGTGACCTGCGCTTTCGAGTGGGGCGGCGGCAAGACCTTCCGGATCCTGCAGGAGATACGCAAGACCGACGGCACGGTGGCCGCCGAGATCACCGCGGTCGGCGGACTGCTGGACCTCGCGGAACGCAGGATGGTCGCCGACCCGCGCGAGATATTCGAGGAGTTAGCGAAGGACCTGGGCCTCTTCGGCCTGTAGTCCCGCCGGCCCCTCGGCTGAGAAACCGGGCGGTGGCCACGAGGCGTCGGCACCGCACCGGGCTCAGTGCACCGGGCTCAGTGCACGGCCGCGATCCCCTCCCCCGCCTCCCTCGGATGCGGCACCTCCCGTGCCTCCTGGCCCCGGCCCAGGTGGTTGAAGACCAGGTTGAGGACGACCGCTGTGACACAGCCGGTGGAGATGCCCGAGTCGAGGACGATCCTCGCCGTCGACGGCCCGCGGGGACCGTTCCGGGGCGCACGCGTTCACGCGCGCCCCGGAGACGGCCGCCATGGACCCCGCTCGGGCCCACGGCCGCCGGTCGGGAGCCGTCCCTCCCGACCGGAGATCAAGTGCCGTAAAACGAGAAGGAGTTACGGCGCAGAGGTGGTGCGTCGAGGAGCGGTCACCGCGCGGCGATCCGCGCCAGCCGCCGCGCCTCGTCCCGGGTGGACCGGGCGATCGCGTCCTCGTCGACGGTCAGCAGGTGGCCGTCCTCGACGATCTGGCGTCCGTCCACGAAGGAGGCGGTGACCGGTGCGGCCGCGCCGAACACCAGCGCGGTCACCGGGTCGGCGATGGAGGAGTGGGCGAGGGTGTCCAGCTTCCACAGCACCAGGTCGGCCAGCTTGCCCGGCTCCAGGGAGCCGGTCTCGGCGGCGCGGCCCAGCACCCGGGCGCCGCCGTGGGTGCCCAGGCGCAGCACCTGGCGGGCGGTGAGGGCCGCTTCCCGGTGGGCGCCGAGGCGGTTGATGAGGAGGGCGTTGCGCAGTTCGGTGTGGAGTTCGCCGGACTCGTTGGAGGCGGTGCCGTCGACGCCGAGGCCGACCGGGACGCCCGCCCTGAGCATGTCGGGGACCCGGGCGATGCCGGCCGCCAGACGGGCGTTGGAGGAGGGGCAGTGGGCGACGCCGGTGCCGGTGCGGGCGAAGGCGGCGATGTCGGAGTCGTTCATGTGGACGCAGTGCGCCATCCACACGTCCGTGCCGAGCCAGCCGGTGGACTCGAAGTAGTCGGTCGGGCCCATGCCGAACAGCTCGTGGCAGAACTTCTCCTCCTCCACCGTCTCCGAGCCGTGCGTGTGCAGCCGTACGCCGAGACGGCGGGCCAGTTCAGCGGCCTGCTTCATCAGGTCGGTCGACACGGAGAACGGCGAGCAGGGGGCGACGGCGACCTGGGTCATCGCGTCGAAGGAGGCGTCGTGGTACTGCCGGACGGTCTCCTCGGTCGCGGTGAGGGCGCCTTCCAGGCTCTCCACGGCGAAGTCCGGCGGCAGCCCGCCGTCCGACTTGCCGCGGTCCATGGAACCGCGGGCGAGGGTGAAGCGGACGCCCGTCTCGCGGGCGGCGCGGATGATCGCGCCGGACAGGTCTCCGGAGCCCTCGGGGTAGACGTAGTGGTGGTCCATCGCGGTGGTCACACCGCCGCGGGCCATCATCGCCAGCGAACCCTGCGCCGCCGCGTAGGCCATCGGCTCGTCGATGCGCGCCCAGGTCGGGTACAGCGCGACCAGCCAGTCGAAGAGGTTGTGGTCGGTGGCCAGGCCGCGGGTGATCCACTGGTAGAAGTGGTGGTGGGTGTTGACCAGCCCCGGGGTCACCAGGTGGCCGGTGGCGTCGATACGGCGTACGACGTTCTCCAGGCCCTCGGGGGCCCTGCCCGCCCCGACGGCCTCGATGCGGTTGCCGGCGATGACGACGTGGCCGCTCGCGTACTCCGTGTCGTTGTCGTCGACGGTCGCGACGGAACAGTTCTCGATGACGATGCGCTGGGCTGCTGCCATGATTCGTCCTTTTCGCTCAGCGGACTGTGGGGAGAGGGCACGGCAGGACCCTAGGATTTTTGAGTGCCGTGGCCGGGGAGGCGGAGAACCTGTGTTCCCCGGCCACGGGTGCCGAAAAGATGCCGACCGGGGGCGGGTCAGAGGTTGCTGAGGTCCACCGGGATCCTCGGTTCGCAGCCGTCCCGAAGCACGGTGGCCTCGATCAGGCCGTAGGGGCGGTCGGCGGCGAAGTACACCGCTCCGTCGGCGGTGTCGTTCTTCAGCCCGAAGGGCTCCAGGTCGACGAGGAAGTGGTGCTTGTTCGGCAGCGAGAAGCGGACCTCGTCGATCTCGCCGCGGTTGTCGATGATGCGCGCGCCCATCTGGTACAGGGTCTGCTGGAGCGAGAGCGAGTACGTCTCGGCGAAGGCCTGGAGCATGTGCTCGCGCACCTGGTCGTAGGACTCCTCCCAGTCGGGCATCGGCTGCCCGTCGTCGCTCCAGCCGAAGCGCCAGCGGGCGGAGACCTCGGTGGCCAGGATGCGGTCGTAGGCCTCCTTCAGGGTCGTGTACTTGTCCTTGGCGTAACCCCAGAACTCCGAGTTCGTCGAGTTCATGACGACCAGGTCCTTCAGGCCGGAGACGACCTCCCACCTCTCACCGTCGTAGGTGACCTGTGTCAGCCGGGTCTCGCGGCCCTGGCGCACGAACGAGTGCCTGGCCTCGTCCGCGCCGGGGGCGCGGGAGCCGGCGTCGGTGTCGGCGCCGGAGGTCTCGATCCGCTCCCAGGCGTACTCCTCGATGCGGATCCGGGCCGTCCGGATCGGCTCCTGGCTGGTCACGAAGTGCCGGGCGAGGTGGATGCCGAACTGTTCGGCCGACTCGATGCCGTGCTCCTTGGCGAACGCGTACACCGTGTTCTTGGTGGTGTCGGTCGGCAGGACGTGGGCGTTGGAGCCGGAGTAGTGGACCTCGTCCATGTCGCCGGAGAGGGCGACCGAGACGTTCAGGTCCTTGATGTGGTGGGTGGCGCCGTCCCGGGTGATCCTCACGACTCGGTTCTCGGCCTTGCCGTACTGGTTCTGTCCCAGCAGCACGGGGCGGGCAGGGCGGGAATTGAGTGTCATTTAGCTAGCTCCCTCGGTATACGGAGTAGCCGAACGGGTTGAGCAGCAGCGGTACGTGGTAGTGCTCGCCCGGCACGACGGCGAACGTGATCGCCACCTCCGGGAAGAACACTCCGGGTCCGCTGTCCCGGTTCGCGGGGGCGTCCTGCTGCGCCTCGGCCTTCTTCTCGAAGTACGGCTCCACGGCGAAATCGAGCCGTACGTGGGTGGTCCCTTCCGGCAGCGCCGGCAGGTCCTTGCACCGGCCGTCCGCGTCGGTCGCGGAGCCGCCGAGCGCCTGCCAGTCCGCTGCCCGGCCGCTGCGGGCCGCGAGCCGGACGGCGACGCCCCCGGCGGGGCGGCCGATGCTGGTGTCCAGGATGTGCGTGGACACGGAGGCGGTGGTGCTGGTGCTCATGGTGTCAGGCGTCCTCTTCGACGAGTCGGGCCAGTCGGATACGGTTGATCTTGCCCAGCTCGGTGCGGACGATCTCCCGTTCCCGCTCGGGCGCGTTGCCGATCCGCTCCTTGACCGCGTCGCGCATCTGCTCGGCGGTCCGGCCGGTGGCGCAGACGAGGAAGACGTGGCCGAACTTCTCCTGGTACTCCAGGTTGAGTTCGAGCATCTCCGCCCTCAGCTCCTCGGAGGCGCCGGCCATGCCGCGCTGCTCCCGGGCGGAGGTCGGGTCACCGGGCCTGGGCCGGCCGATCGGCGGATGCCCGGCCATCGCCTCCTCGAGGTCCGCGACGGTCAGCTCGGCCATGGCGGCGTCGCCGGCGGCGTAGAGGTCCTCGACGGTGGCGTAGGGACGGGCGCCGAGCAGTCGCCCGACCCACGCGGAGGAGGCGCACGCCTCGTGGAGGACGGCGTAGGCCGCCTGCTCCTCCAGGGCGTTGAACCGGGCCAGCCCCGGGGGCGTGGATGTCGAAGTCACGGGAGCCTCCGTGGCCGCGAACGGCCTTCGTACTGAACGGGCTGCCGATAGCTAACGCCCTCGAAAACACCGCGTCAACACTTTGTTGAAAATTCGGCGTAACAGATGGGCCGGCCGAGGCGGGCCCATCCTCTGAACGAGGCGGACCAGACCGGCGACAGCCCGGGGGCCCGGAGGGGCGTGAGGCTGGGGCGAAGGAACCGCGCGGCTACGGCCACGGGCGGAGCAAGGGCCCAGGGGCGGGCGAGCCGAGGCGAGGAGACACGGCCACGGCCCCGGCCGGGCGGCGCGGGGGCCAGGCCGGAGGCGAGCCGCCGCGGGGCGCTCCTCCTGTCGGGCGGGGCCGACGCGTGTAGGACCGCCCCCCACCCGAGCCGAACGGGCGTGGTGCCCTCGCCGGCCGGCCGGGGCCCGGGACGGGGTGGCCCCGAGGGCAGGGAGGGGCCGGGGCGGAGGAGACGTGTACGGCCACGGGTGGGCGACGCGGGTGCTGCGGGGGCCCGGGTGGGGTCAGGCTTCCTTTTCTCTGTTCAGGTAGTTGTAGACCGTGAAGCGGCTCACGCCCAACGCGCCGGCCACCGTTTCCACGCCGTGCCGTACCGAGAAGGCGCCGCGCGCCTCCAGTATCCGCACGACCTCCTGCTTGGCCTTGCGGTCCAGGTCGGCCAGGGGCTTGCCCTGTTTGCGCTCCATGGCGGCCAGGATGTGATCGAGGGAGTCGGCGAGCTGCGGCAGGCGTACGGCGACGACGTCGACGCCCTCCCAGGCGAGCACGACATCGTCGGCACCGGCCTCGTCCGGCGGGAGCATCTCCCCGCCCATGGCGTCGACCAGCGGCTTCACGGCCGTGATGAAGGGCTCGTCCCCGGTCACCGATCACCCTCCCCGACCACGTTCACCTGGAGCGAGATCCGCGTGGCCCCGGCGTCCAGGGACTTGCGCAACAGCGAGTCCACGGCGCTGAGCACGGCATCGGCGCCCCCCTCCGCCGTATTGCCGAACGGGCCGACGTCCACGGCGTCCAGCTCGGCCGCGTCGAGGACCTCGCGCGCCGCCAGGGCATGCGCCGGCGCCTCGTCGAGGTCGAAGGGCTCGGTCGTGAACTCCACTTTCAATCGCACGCGCTCAACCTAACGCGCGGCACCGCTTTTCGGGCCCCCCTCCCCGGGGCGGACGTCGGCCACCGGCGGACCCCCCTTGACAAGCGGAGACGCCCGGCGGCAATCTTCCATTAAGCAGAAACGAACTTCCGCTATACGGAATGAACCAACCTCGACTCGGAGGGAGCGCGGCCCGAATGGGATTCGCAGACCAGCGCTTCAACGTCAACCTGTCGATCCTCTTCACGGAACTCCCGCTCCTGGAGCGCCCCGCGGCCGCCGCCGCGGCAGGCTTCACGGCGGTCGAGCTGTGGTGGCCGTGGGTCGACTCCCCCACCCCCTCACAGTCCGAACCGGACGCCCTGAGGAAGGCGATCGAGGACGCGGGCGTGCAGCTCACCGGCCTGAACTTCTACGCCGGACAGCTGCCGGGCCCGGACCGCGGCGCCCTGTCGATCCCCGGCGAGGAATCGGAGAGGTTCCGCGCCAACATCGACGTGGCCGCCGACTTCGCCCGGTCGCTCGGCACCACGGCGCTCAACGCCCTGTACGGCAACCGCGTCGACGGCGTGGACCCGGCCGAGCAGGACGCGCTGGCGCTGGAGAACCTGGTGCGGGCGGCGCGGGCCGCCGACCGGATCGGCGCGGTGCTGCTGATCGAGACGCTGAACCGGCCCGAGTCGCCCCGCTACCCGCTGGTGTCGGCACCGGCCGCGGTGGCCGTCGTCGACCGGGTGAACCAGGCCACGGGCCTGGACAACGCCCGCTTCCTGATGGACCTCTACCACCTTTCCATGAACGGCGAGGACCTGCCGTCGGTGATCGAGGCCTACGCCTCGAAGACCGGCCACGTGCAGATCGCCGACAACCCGGGACGCGGAGCGCCGGGCACCGGCTCGCTGCCCCTGGAAGACCTCCTCGACCAGCTGAAGAAGGCGGGTTACGACGGCTGGGTCGGACTCGAGTACAAGCCGGGCGACCGCCCGAGCGCCGAGGCCTTCGACTGGCTGTCCCGCTGACCCCCGCACCGAAAGGCACCCCCTCATGACCAACCCCGCAGCCTCCTCCCGCCCGTCGCTCCCGTCGATCGCCTGGATCGGCCTCGGCATCATGGGCTCGCCCATGTCCGAGAACCTCATCAAGGCGGGCTACGACGTCACCGGCTTCACGCTGGAGCAGGACAAGCTGGACCGCCTGACCGCGGCCGGCGGCACCGCGGCCCGTTCGATCGCCGAGGCCGTGCGCGAAGCCGACGTGGTGATCACCATGGTGCCCGCGTCCCCGCAGGTGGAGGCCGTCTGCTACGGCCCCGACGGCATCCTGGAGAACGCCCGCCCCGGCGCCCTGCTGATCGACATGTCGTCCATCACCCCGCAGACCTCGGTCGACCTGGCGAAGGCCGCCGCGGACCACGGCGTCCGCGTCCTGGACGCACCGGTCTCCGGCGGCGAGGCCGGGGCGATCGAGGCCGTACTGTCGATCATGGTCGGTGGCGAGCAGGCCGACTTCGACCTCGCGAAGCCGATCTTCGAGGCCCTGGGCAGGACCATCGTGCTGTGCGGTCCGCACGGCTCCGGCCAGACGGTGAAGGCGGCCAACCAGCTGATCGTCGCCGTGAACATCCAGGCGTGCGCCGAGGCCGTGGTCTTCCTGGAGAAGTCGGGCGTGAACCTGAGGGCCGCGCTGGACGTCCTGGGCGGCGGCCTGGCCGGCTCGACCGTACTGACGCGGAAGAAGGACAACTTCCTCGACCGCGACTTCAAGCCCGGTTTCCGCATCGACCTGCACCACAAGGACATGGGCATCGTCACCGACGCCGCCCGCAACGTCGGGGCCGCCCTGCCGGTCGGCGCCGTGGTCGCCCAGCTGGTCGCGAGCCTGCGGGCGCAGGGCGACGGCGGGCTCGACCACTCGGCGCTGCTGCGGGCCGTCGAGCGGCTCTCCGGAGCACGGCTCTGACACCCCCGAGACCCCGGGCGGCGCGGTCGCTGACAACTGTCCTGTCGCGCCCAAGGCGACCGTGCCGCCCGGAACCATGCCCACCATGTCGCCGCGCGCGCCGACGAAGCGCGGTGACGTCACGAACCCCCGGCCGTGTCGGCGGGTGGCCCGGATGAGGGGTCGCCGCCCGGGACACGGTCCGGGTCGGGCGAGGACCGCGGCGGAGTGCGAGCCAGTGCGGTGGTGAAGGTTCCGGCCCCCCTTCTCGACCAGAGGGAAGGGGGAGCCCGGTCCCATCGCCTCCGCCGCGGTCCCGGCCACACCCCCTGACCCCGTCCGGCGGCGCGAACGTCCTGTCGCGCCCGCCCAGCCTCGCCCCGCCGGACGGTCTCACCACGCACGACACCACTCACAACAGGCCGACCAGCCCGACCCGACCGACCAGCCGACCACGCTGACCAGCCCGCTCGCCGATGTGCGAGCGGGCTTCTTCCGCAGCAGGCTGAAGGCATGACACATCCACCGACACAGTTCCCGCACATCGTGGTGCACGCCCCGGCCCTGGACGGCTCCCGGCGGGTCACCGAGGGAGACGTGACCCTGGGGATCGCCTCCCACCTGGACGACGTGGTCGAGATCCTGCGCATGGCCGACCTGGACCGGATCGAGGTCGAGGAGAGCGACCTCGTCGAGTGGCAGGGCGGCGGACCGGACGACTGGCCGGGACTGTCCGAGCACGAGGTGTGAGGCCACGGCGGTCGCGGCTCCCCGCGCGGCGAGGCACGCGGAAGGGGCGGCCCTCCCCCCGGAGGACCGCCCCTGGCACGTGACCGGGCCCGTCAGACCTTCAGCGGTCTGATGGACGTCGGCGCGTGCGCCGGCTCGGTCGCGATCTCCTCGAACTCGACCACGGCGCCGATGTCGTTGGTCTTCGACATCGCGATGTTCGTGACCCGCTCCAGGATCGCCTCGACGACCACCGGGACCCGGAACTCGGCGGCGAGCTTCTTGGCCTGTTCCAGCGCGGCACCCAGCTCGTTCGGGTCGGTGACCCGGATGGCCTTGCAGCCCAGCCCCTCGGCGACCTTGACGTGGTCGACGCCGTAGACGCCCAGCTCGGGCGAGTTGACGTTCTCGAACTCCAGCTTGACCTGGAAGTCGATGTCGAACGCCAGCTGCGCCTGGCGGATCAGGCCCAGATAGGAGTTGTTGACCAGCACATGGACGTACGGGATCTTGTGTTGCGCGCCGACCGCCAGTTCCTCGATCATGAACTGGAAGTCGTAGTCGCCCGAGAGCGCGACCACCTGGGCCTGCGGGTCGGCCTTGGCGACGCCCAGCGCGGCCGGGACGGTCCAGCCGAGGGGGCCCGCCTGTCCGCAGTTGATCCAGTGGCGCGGCTTGAAGACGTGCAGCATCTGGGCGCCGGCGATCTGGGAGAGGCCGATGGTGGAGACGTACCGGGTCTCCGGTCCGAAGGCCTTGTTCATCTCCTCGTAGACACGCTGCGGCTTGATCGGGATGTCGTCGAAGTGGGTACGGCGCTGGAGGGTCGCCTTCCTTTCCTGCGCGGAGGCCGCCCAGGCGCTGCGGTCGGGCAGCTCGCCGGCCGCCCTCGACTCCCGTGCGACCTCGACGAACAGCTCCAGGGCGGCCCTGGCGTCCGACGCGATGCCGTAGTCGGGAGCGAAGATCCTGCCGATCTGGGTGGGCTCGATGTCGACGTGCACGAACGTGCGGCCGGCCGTGTAGACGTCCAGCCGGCCCGTGTGTCGATTGGCCCAGCGGTTGCCGATGCCGAGGACGAAGTCGGACTCCAGGAAGGTCGCGTTGCCGTAGCGGTGCGAGGTCTGCAGGCCCACCATGCCGGCGTTCAGCTCGTGGTCGTCGGGCAGGACGCCCCAGCCCATGAGGGTGGGGACCACCGGGACGCCGGTCAACTCGGCGAACTCGACGAGGAGTTCGGCGGCGTCGGCGTTGATGACTCCGCCGCCGGCGACGATCAGAGGCCGCTCTGAGGCGTTGAGGAGACCGAGCGCCTTCTCGATCTGGGCGCGGGTCGCGGCGGGCTTGTAGACCGGGAGCGGCTCGTACGTCTCCGGGTCGAACTCGATCTCCGTCATCTGGACGTCGATCGGCAGGTCGACGAGGACGGGACCGGGTCGGCCGGAGCGCATCAGGTGGAAGGCCTGCTGGAAGACGCCCGGCACCTGGGCCGCCTCCAGCACGGTGACCGCCATCTTCGTCACCGGCCTGGCGATGGAGGCGATGTCGACGGCCTGGAAGTCCTCCTTGTGGATCACCGCCGTCGGGGCCTGGCCGGTGATGCACAGGATCGGGACGGAGTCGCCGATGGCGGAGTAGAGACCGGTGATCATGTCGGTGCCGGCCGGGCCGGACGTGCCGACGCAGACACCGATGTTGCCCGGGTGGGTGCGGGTGTAGCCCTCGGCCATGTGCGAGGCGCCCTCGACATGGCGGGCGAGGGTGTGCTGGATGCCGCCGGAGGCCTTGAGCGCCGCGTAGAAGGGGTTGATCGCCGCGCCCGGCACGCCGAAGGCGTCGGTGACGCCCTCGCGCTTGAGGATCTCAACTGCCGCGCGGGCAGCGGTCATACGAGCCATCGAGTACTCCTGCTTCGGCTGTCGGATGCGTACTCCCGTCGCGCCCCGCGGCGAGCACGGTCTCCAAGGTTTCCGTTTCCGCAAACTTTCACTATGCGGAATTTAACTTCTACTATCTGGAATCAATGTAGGTGGGAGGGTGAACGTCGTCAAGACAGGGACAAGCGGGGCGCGGCAGGAGCACGATGGGGACGGCTGTCCCGACGCGAGGCCCGGGAGGGGGCATGTGCGAGAGCCTGCCGGTGCGCTGCCCGGACTGTCGGCGCGAGCACGTCTACAGCGCGCCCGCGTACCCGTGCCCGTGCGGTGCCTCCGTGACTCCGCCCCTCGACCCCTCGGCCGATCCGGCCCGGGTCGAGCACCCCGTCTGGGACGAGGCGTGGGTCACCGTCGCGTGCGCCGCCTGCGGCCGCCGGGACCAGTGGCCGCACCCGGAACTGGGCTGCCCCTGCGGCACGCTCCTGCGCGTCCCCGTGACGACACCGGCCACGCCCGCCGCGCCCGGCCGGCCGCCGTCGAGAACCCCCACCACTCCCAGCACGGACCCGGCGCACCCCGACCCGGCCCACCAGGCCCCCGACACACCCACCCCGGCCGCCCGCCCCGCCGCGGACCCGGCCCGGCCGGCCTTCCAGCCGGTGGCCATCCGTACCGCCCTGGACGCGGTGACGGCCGCCGCTCTGTATCTGCGGTGGCTCGGCTACCGGGACATCCGGCGGGCCGACCAGCGGCCGCCTGCCGGGATCGGGCTGGCCGCCCGGGGGCTGCTGGCGCAGGTGGATCCGACGGTGCGCCCGGCCTCGACGCGGGACGTGGAGTGCCTGTGGCTGACCGCCATGACGGAGTCCGCCGGCTGCGTCTACTTCTCCCTCGCCGGGTACGCCGACGACGCCCGCCGCCGCGCCGACGACCTGGGCGTCCCGCTGTTCGTCCTCGACCTGACCGGCACGCCGCAACCGGTCAACGCCCCCGCCGACGATCTGGACGCGGCGGGGGCGTGACCCTCGGGATGCGATACGAGCGCTAGCGGGCGTGCCTCTCCCGCAGCTCCACCTTCCGTACCTTCCCCGACACCGTCATCGGGAAGGCGTCCAGGACGCTCAACCGGGTCGGCACCTTGTAGTGCGCCAGCCGGCCCCCGCAGAAGGACCGCAGTTCCTCCAGTGTGGGAGGGTCGGTCTCGTCCAGCGGGATCACGCAGGCCAGCACCTCCTCGCCGTACTTCTCGTGCGGCACCCCGACCACCTGGACGTCGCGGATCTTCGGGTGGCCGTAGAGGAACTCCTCGATCTCGCGGGGGTAGACGTTCTCGCCACCCCGGATGATCATGTCCTTGATCCGGCCGACGATCTCCACGTACCCGTCCTCGCGCATCACCGCGAGGTCGCCGGTGTGCATCCAGCGGCCGGGGTCGACGGCCTCGGCGGTCTTCTGCGGCTCGTTCCAGTAGCCGAGCATCACGCTGTAGCCGCGGGTGCACAGCTCACCCGCCGAGCCCCGGGGCAGGGTGACGCCGGTCGCCGGGTCCACGACCTTCACCTCCAGGTGCGGCAGGACCCGTCCCACCGTGCCCGTGCGGTGCTCCAGGTCGTCCTGGTTCCGCGTCTGCAGCGACACCGGCGACGTCTCCGTCATGCCGTAGCAGATGGAGACCTCCGCCATGTGCATCTCGGCCACCACCCGCTTCATCACCTCCACGGGACACGGGGAGCCCGCCATGATGCCGGTACGCAGCGTGGAGAGGTCGTACGTCGCGAAGTCGGGGAGGTTCAGCTCCGCGATGAACATGGTCGGGACGCCGTACAGGGAGGTGCAGCGTTCCCGCTGGACGGCCTCCAGCGTGGCCCGCGGGTCGAAGGACGGGGCCGGGACGACGATGCAGGCGCCGTGCGAGGTGGCGGCCAGATTCCCCATGACCATGCCGAAGCAGTGGTAGAACGGGACCGGGACACACACTCGGTCCTGCTCGCTGTAGGCGATCAACTCCCCCACGAAGTAGCCGTTGTTGAGGATGTTGTGGTGGGAGAGGGTGGCCCCTTTGGGGAAGCCCGTCGTGCCCGAGGTGTACTGGATGTTGATCGGGTCGTCGCAGGACAGGTCCGGGAAGGGCGCCGGGGTCCCGCGGGCGATCAGCGCGTCCCAGCTCGGGTCGGCGATGTAGACGGTCTCCCGCAGTTCCGGGCACCGCCCCCGGACCTGCTCCACCATCGCCCGGTAGTCGCTCGTCCGGTGGCTGAGCGAGGCGAACAGCAGGGAGATCCCGGCCTGCTGGAGGACGTACTCCACCTCGTGCGTGCGGTACGCCGGGTTGATGTTCACCATGATCGCGCCGATCCGGGCGGTGGCGTACTGCACCAGCACCCACTCGGCGCAGTTGACCGCCCAGATGCCCACCCGGTCGCCCTTGGCGACCCCGCTCGCCAGCAGCGCGTACGCCAGCCGGTCCACGTCGGCGGCGAACTCGGCGTACGTCCAGCGCCGTCCGGACGCCACCTCGACCAGCGCCTCCCGGTCGGGCCAGGCGGCCACCGTCCGGTCCAGGGAGGCGCCGATCGTGTCCCCGAGCAGCGCGGTCCCACCGGTTCCGTGGGCGTACGACAGTTCGCTCACCGGAAGTCCTCCTCGCGGTACTCGTTCGCGGAGCCCGCGGCCGTGGCCTCGCGCAGCTCGATCCGGCGGATCTTGCCGGAGACGGTCTTGGGCAGCGCCGCGAACTCCAGCCGGCGGATGCGCTTGTAGGGGGCGAGGACCTCCCTGGAGTGCTCGAACAGCACCTTCGCCGTGTCCGGCCCCGGCTGCCAGCCGTCCGCCAGGACGACGTACGCCTTGGGCACCGCGAGCCGCACCTCGTCCGGCGCGGGCACCACGGCCGCCTCGGCCACCGCCGGGTGCTCCAGCAGTGCGCTCTCCAGCTCGAACGGGGAGATCTTGTAGTCGGACGCCTTGAACACGTCGTCGCTGCGTCCGATGTACGTCAGATAGCCGTCCTCGTCCCGCGACGCGACGTCGCCGGTGCGGTAGTAGCCGCCCGCCATCGCCTCCGCCGTACGGTCCGCGTCGCCGTGGTAGCCGGCCATCAGGCCCACCGGCCGCGCCGACAGGTCGAGCGCGATCTCGCCCTCGGCCGCGCCGGGCGCGCCGGAGACCGGGTCGAGCAGTTCGACGCGGTAGCCGGGGCTCGGCCGCCCCATGGACCCGGTCTTCAGCAACTGGCCGGGGCTGTTGGAGACCTGGACGGCGGTCTCGGTCTGTCCGAAGCCGTCCCGGACCGTGACGCCCCAGGCCCGGCGCACCTGCTCGATGACCTCGGGGTTGAGCGGCTCACCGGCGGCCACGGCCTCGCGCGGCGGGGTGGCCAGCCGGCCCAGGTCGGCCTGGACGAGCATGCGCCACACGGTCGGCGGGGCACAGAACGTGGTCACACCGGCCCGGTCCATCTCGGCCATCAGCCGGGCCGCGTCGAAGCGGGTGTAGTTGTGGATGAAGACGGTCGCCTCCGCGTTCCACGGCGCGAACAGATTGGACCAGGCGTGCTTGGCCCAGCCGGGCGAGGAGATGTTCAGGTGCACGTCGCCGGGCTTGAGGCCGATCCAGTACATCGTGGCCAGATGGCCGATCGGGTACGAGGTGTGGGTGTGCTCGACCAGCTTGGGGTGGGCGGTGGTGCCCGAGGTGAAGTACAGCATCAGCGGGTCGTCGGCCAGGGTGGGGCCGTCGGGGAGGAACTCGGCGGACGCGGTGTACACGTCCTCGTACGGCTCCCAGCCCTCCTCCGGCAGCCCGCCCACGGCGATACGGGTGTAGGCGCCGGGGACCTCCGCGAACTTGGCCGTGTCCTCGGCGCGTACCAGCACGTGCTTCACCCGCCCGCGCTCCACCCGGTCGCGCAGGTCGGCGGGGCCGAGCAGCGGGGTGGCCGGGATGACGACCGCGCGCAGCTTCATCGCCGCCAGCGCCGTCTCCCACAGCTCGGCCTGGTTGCCGAGCATGACGAGGATGCGGTCCTCGGCGGCCACGCCCCGCGCGCGCAGCCAGTTCGCGGCCCGGTTGGAGCGCTCGGCCAGTTCGGCGAAGGAGAGCCGGGTCTCGGTGCCGTCCTCCTCGACGATGTGCAGGGCGGTGCGGTCGTTGCCGTAGGCGATGACGTCGAACCAGTCCAGCGCCCAGTTGAAGTGCTCGGGGCGCGGCCAGCCGAAGCCCTCGTAGGCGGTGGCATAGTCCTCACGGTGTTCCAGCAGGAAATCCCGCGCGCTGCGGAACACATCCGTCGCCGTCATTCGTCCTCCTCGGTACCGGACCGTTGCCGGGCGGCTCTCTGGCATCGTGTAGTCCGTGACGCAGGTCTCACTACCCCCGAACGGGGGTGTGGACCTCACCAGGCTGCGACGAAGGGGCGGACAGGTGGTGGCAGACACGGCGGGGGCGGTGGAGATACGCGACGCGCTGGCCCGGCTGCGGCGCACGACGGGGCTCCCGGTCGCCTTCGGCGGCCTGGTGGCGGCCGGCCGGCCGCAGCTGCGCATCAGCGAGCTGAGCGGCACCCTCACCGTGGCCCTGCGCTCGGTCGCGGTGACCTCGGGCAACGGTCTGGGCGGCAAGGCGGTGGAGCTGGCCCGCCCGTGCGCCGTCACGGACTACTCGTCCTCGCGGCAGATCAGTCACGAGTACGACATCCCGGTGGCCGCCGAGGGCATCCGCTCGGTGCTGGCGGTGCCGGTGGTGGTGCGGCGCCGGGTGCGCGGGGTGCTGTACGGCGCGCTGCGCACGGCCCAGCCGCTGGGCGAACGCACGCTGGACGCGGCGGTGGCGGCGGCCCGGGACGTGGAGCACGCGCTGGTGGTGCGGGACGAGGCGCGGGCGCTGCTGGGGGCCGCCCGGCCGGTACCGGCCGCGTCCGAGGACCCGGGTGCGGGGGCGGCCTGGGAGCAGGTGCGCGAGGCGCACGCGGCGCTGCGGGCCCTGGCGCCCCGGATCCCGGACCCGGCGCTGCGGGCCGAACTCCTGGCGGCCTGCGGGCTGCTGACCGCGCCCCACCCTGCGTCGGGGGCGAGTCTGGCACCCCGGGAGCTGGATGTGCTGGCCTGTGTGGCGGAGGGGGCCACCAACGCGGTGGCGGCCGAACGGCTGCGACTGCGCCCGGAGACGGTGAAGGGCTATCTGCGCTCGGCGATGCGGAAGCTGGGCGCGCACACGCGCGGGGAGGCGGTGGCGGCGGCGCGGCGGGCCGGGCTGCTGCCGTAGGGCCTCCGTAGCGAGGGGGTGGCGCGGGGCTGGCGGTGGGCAGCGGGGAGAAACCCCTTTCCATTCATGCGGAGGTGCTTTGAATTTCCTCATGCATGGCGCGCCGGTGACCGCTGTTATTTCCCTCACCACTCCTTCCGTCCGGATTTCAAGGTACGTTGCCTAGAATTTGGCCCGGACACGACACACGAGGGGAGCGGTGACCGTGCGACGGGACTTCCAGGAGCCTGCCCGATGCCGCCCCGCCCTGGTCATCGGCCGGGAGGACCTGTTCACTGCCGCCCGTGAGCAGCTGACCTCGGGCGGCAGTGTGCTCCTGCACGGCCCCGCCGGAATAGGGAAATCGACCGTCCTGCGGGCATTGGCCGAGGAATACGGCGCCACCGCCCGCACCGTGTTGCGCTGCTCGGCCACCGAGTCCGAATCGCACCTGCCCTTCCTGGCCCTCGCCGACCTCCTCGGCCTGGTCCTCGACGAGGTCTCCGCCCGGCTCCCCGCCGCCCAGCGCACCGCCCTGGAGTCGGCGCTGACCGGACGCGGCGAGTCCAGCCTCCGGCGCGACGGGCTCGCGCTGCGCCTGGCGGTGCTGTCCGCGCTGCGCGCGCTGGCCGCCGAGGGGCCCGTCCTGGTCGTCGCCGACGACCTGCAGTGGCTGGATCCGGCCAGCTCCGAGCTGCTCGGCTTCGCCGCCCGCCGGCTCGGCGGCACCCCGGTCCAACTGCTGTGCGCGGTGCGGACCGAGAGCCAGGAGTACGACCGTCATCTGCGCGGGTCACCGCCCGACACGCTGGCCGTCCGCCTCGGCCCGCTCTCCCGCGCCCAGGTCTCGCAACTGCTCGACCACCGCGGCCACACCGGTCTGCCCCGCTCCACGGTCCGCGAGATCCACCGCACCAGCGGCGGCAACCCGCTCTTCGCCCTGGAACTCGGCCGGGCCCTCACCGAGAGCCCGACCCCGCCCAGGGCGGGCGAGCCGCTGCCGGTGCCGACCTCGCTGCGCGCGCTGGTGCTCAGCCGGCTGGACATGCTCTCGGTCGAGGCCCGCCGCACCCTGCTGGTGGCCAGCGCCGGCGCCCGCCCGACCCCCGCCCTGCTGCACGCGGCCGGCCGGGAGAACGCCGAGGCCGAGTGCGCCCAGGCCGCCGAACTCGGGCTGCTGTCCACCGAGCCGGAGGGCCCCACCGTACGCTTCGCGCATCCGCTGATCTCGGCCGCGCTGTACGCGGAGGCCCCCGCCCAGGAACGGCGGGCCGCCCACGCGGCCCTGTCCACCGCCGCCTCGGACCCCATCGAGCGGGCCCGGCACCTGGCCCTGGCCACCACCGGCACCGACCCGGACGTGGCCGCCAGGCTCGCCGAGGCCGCCGCGCTGGCCCGCGACCGGGGGGCGCCCTCGGTGGCCTCGCGGCTGGGGCTGCTCGCCGCCCGCCACACCCCCGCCGACAGCGTGCCAGGACCGGACGAGCGCCGGCTGCAGGCCGCCGAGGACGCGATCACCGCCGGGGAGGTCGACCTCGCGCAGGACATCGCCCGCGAGGTGCTGACCCGGGCGACCGTGCCGGTGGACCGGGTGCGGGCCTGGATCATCGTGATCGACACGGCCGGTCACACCATGACGGAGGTCGACGCGGCCTTTCCGCAGGCCCTCGCCGACGCGGGCGACGACCCCCGGCTGCTCGCCCTGGTCCACTACCAGCTCGCCTGGCGGACGCTGATCGTGGAGGGCGACTTCACCGGCGCCCGGGAGGCCGCCGCGCACGCCGCCGACCTGGCCGCCCGCGGCGCCGACCGGCGCACCGAGCTGCTGGCACTGGCCTTCCAGGCGCAGATCGAGACCCTGATGGGCCATCCGGCGGCACCCGTCACCATCAAGCGCGCCCTCCAGGAGCCGCAGGACCCGAGGGTGGCGTGTCATCACAACGGCGCGGGCAGCGCCCGGTTCCGCTGGCTGGTCATGGGCGACCAGCTGGCCGAGGCCCGGGCGACCGTAACGGCACTGCTGCGCGAGGTGCGGCGGCGCGGGTCGGTGGAGAGCGAGGTGCACTTCCTGCGCGGGCTCGCCGAGACCGAGCTGCGCTCCGGACACTGCGGGCAGGCGCTGGACCTGGCCCGCGAGAGCCTGCGGCTGGCCCACGACTCCGGGATCGGGGAGACGGCCTCCGCGATGCTCACCTCGCTCGCCGAGGCCTCCGGCGGGGACGTGGACCGGGCGCTGGCGCTGGCCCGGGAGGCGGTGGAGCACGCCGAGCAGGACGGCGACCAGATGTACCTGTCCCGGGCTCTGGGCGCCCTCGGGCACGCCCAGTTGGTGGCCGGCGACCCGGCGGGCGCGGTGCGCTCGCTGCGCCGGGTGCGTGAGCTGGAGGCGGGCCTGGGCATCACCGACCCGGCGCGCGGCCGCTGGCACGGCGACCTCGCCGAGGCGCTGGTCCGGGTCGGTGAGCCGGCCGAGGCGCAGGACGTCATCGACGCCACCCGCGAGCACGCGCTGCGGCTCGGCCGGGAGAGTGTCCTCGCCGTGCTCGACCGGGCGGAGGCGCTGGTGCGGGCCGCCCACGGCGACCGGGAGGCGGCCGTCTCCCAGTTGACCTCGGCTCAGGACCGGCTGGCCAAGCTCGGGTACGGGCTGGAGGAGGCGCGGGCCGCGTTCGAGCTGGCCCGGCTGCGCACCCGGCGCCCGGGCGCCACCTCGTACGACGAGCCCACCCGGCTCTTCCGCCGCTGCCGTGCGCTGCCCTGGCTGCGCCAGGTGGCGGAGGCCGCCTCGGCTCCCGAGCCGCAGCCGCCCGTCCTGCCCGCGCCGGAGCCCCTGGACGCCCTGTCGGGCCTGGCCTCGATGGAGCGTCAGGTCGCGGCGCTGGTCATGGAGGGCGCCACCAACCGGGAGATCGCCGCGCGGCTGTTCATCAGCGTCAAGACCGTGGAGGCGACCCTGACCCGGGTCTACCGGAAGCTGGGGATCCGTTCGCGGGTGGACATCGTCCGTTTGGCGGCGGCCCGGCGCGCGAAGTGAGAGCGCTCCCGGTTAACTGAGCCGGACCGAGGGTTTTCCCTCCCCTACTCCCTTAGGGGGTTCCCTCATTGGGAGGGCCGGGTTCCGGGTCCTAGCGTAAGGGCATGCCGCTCGCCCGGGCATGCGGGGGTCGGTCCCGCGATCCCCGTGTACACCCCCCACACCCGTGCGACCCCCCACCGGCAACCCCACTGAGGAGACTCATGTTCGGGCTCACTCGTGCTAGAACCGCGGCCCCGCTGGTGGCCGCAGCCGCCGCCGCGTCCGCGCTGACCGCCGCCCCTCCGGCTGTCGCCGCACCCCAGCCCATCGTCGGCGGCACGACGACCACCACCACCGACTACCCGTTCGTCATGCAGATCACCGACGCGTCCGGCAACCAGTTCTGCGGCGGCACCCTGGTCGCCGCCGACAAGGTCGTGACCGCCGCGCACTGCATGGCGGGCGAGAGCACCGGCGGTGTCCGCGTGGTCGGCGGCCGGACCTACCTCGACGGGACCAACGGCACGGTCAGCAAGGTCAGCAAGATCTGGATCAACCCGGACTACACGGACGCCGCCAACGGCGACGACGTGGCCGTGCTGACCCTGTCCACGTCGATGCCGTACACCCCGGCGGCGTACGTGTCCTCCTCCCAGACGGACGTGTACGCGGCCGGCACCACCGCCCGCATCCTCGGCTGGGGCACCACCTCGGAGAACGGCAGCTCCTCCAACCAGCTGCGGACCGCGACCGTGCCGGTCGTGGCCGACTCCAGCTGCAAGAGCTCCTACGGTTCGGACTTCGTCCAGACCGACATGGTTTGCGCCGGATACACGTCCGGCGGCGTAGACACCTGCCAGGGCGACAGCGGCGGTCCCCTGCTCATCGGGGGCGTCCTGGCAGGGATCACTTCTTGGGGCGAGGGGTGCGCGGAGGCGGGCTACCCGGGTGTCTACACCCGGCTGGCCACCTTCTCGGACCTGGTGACCGCGCAGGTCCACTCGTGACCAGGTGAGAGACCAGGGGGCGTTGCGGGCTTCCACGAGCAGCCCGCAACGCCCCCTGTCCAAGCGCGCTACTTGTCGGCGGTGAGCTTGCCGGCCGCGCCCCAGCTGTCCGCCGGGACCTCGTGGATCCACACCTGCACGGTCTCCGCCGGGATCCGGTAGGCGTCGACGAAGGCGTCGGTGACGCGCTTGACGAGGTCCCGCTTCAGCTCGGTGTCGCGCGGGCCCTGCTGGATGGTGACGATCGGCATCGCTGAACTCCCTCGGAACGTTTCCTGTTCGGTGGGTCCAGTCCATCGCAGGGCGGGCCCGTGACCAAGGGGCAGCTCGCGACAGCAGCGATCAGCTTTCGTGATCGCCGCAGGCCAGCAGCAGGTCGTCCAGGTGCGGGGTGGGGGCGGAGGCGGGTACGGCCAGGCCGGTGGACAGGGCGAGGCCGGGCGCGCGGAAGGGCAGGTAGGCCACCTTGGGGGTGTGGAGCACCCGCGCGTGGGAGGCGTAGACGACCGTCCACAGCGGACGGGCGCCGATGGTGGCGAGGGTGTCCTGGAGGGAGCCGGTGAAGGGGCCCGGCACCGGCTCGAAGCCGGCCTGGTGGCAGGCGCCCACGACCAGGTCGACCAGGGCGGGGTTGGTGCGGCGCGGGGTGAGTGCGAGGGGCAGGGCGGCGAGGTCGGCGAGGTCGATCTCCGGGCGGGCGGCGAGCGGGTGCGCGGCGGGCAGGGCGGCCACCAGCGGGTCGGGCCACAGCGGCAGGATCCGTACGCCGGGCGGTGCGTCGGCGGACCGGACGAACGCGGCGTCCAGCCGGCCGCCGGCGACCGAGCCCAGCCGCTCGGCGACCGGCAGCGAGACCAGTTCGACCGGCACGTCGGGGGCCCGCTCGGCGAACGCGGCGAGCACCCGGTCCAGGTGCGCGCCGAGTCCGGTACTGGTGCCGATGCGCAGCACCGCGGGCGCGGCCACGGCGGCGCGGGCCTTCTCGGCGGCGGTCAGCACCGCCCGCGCCTCGGGCAGCAGCCGCTCCCCCGCCGCCGTCAGCCGCACCCGGCGCGGGGACCGGTCGAACAGGGCGGCGCCCAGTTCCCGCTCCAGTCGCTGTATCTGCTGGCTGACCGCCGACTGCACGATGTGCAGCCGCTCGGCGGCCCGCCCGAAGTGCAACTCCTCGGCGACGGCGACGAAATAGGTGAGCTGCCGCAGTTCCATGGCGACGACTGTAGAGGCCCTACGGGCGGGCGTACGGCCGGGTCAGGATCTCCATGTTGTGGCCGTCCGGGTCCTCGAAGTAGGCGCCCCGGCCGCCGAACAGGTCGTTGGTCCGGCCCGGTTCGCCGTGGTGCGGGTCGGCATAGTAGGTGATGCCCGCCGCCTCCAGACGGGCGATCATGCCGTCGAACTCCTCCTCGGGCACGAGGAAGGCGTAGTGCTGCGACTGGATCGGCTCGTCGCGCTTCTCGTAGAAGTCGACGGTCACGCCGTTGGCGAGGTCCACGGGGAGGAACGGGCCGAAGGGGGCGCCGACGCGCAGGCCGAGTATGCGGGCGAGGAACTCCGCCGACGTGCGCCGGTCGTAGGCGTAGATGTTGGTGTGGTTCAGCTGGACGGACATGCGTGGGTGTCTCCGGTCTCGGGATCCGCTGGGAAGGCGCCGGTACGGGCGCCGGGCGAGGAAACTCGGAGGGGACGGCGGGGCTCTGGCCCGCCTCGCGCTCACGCCGAGGCCGGGAACCTCACTCGTGCGTGGCCCATGGCCGACCCGGCAGTCACACCACGAACTGTAGTGACGGGCTCACGGCCGGGGCAACGCCTTTTCCGACCGCACGCCGCACCGCCGCACCGCCGCGGCTCACCGCCCCGCCACCGTGCCGAACCGGATGTCGTACGACTCCCCGGGATGCAGAGTGGCCAGCATCCGCTCCGCCTCGGTCACGACCTCCCGCCGCCGGTCCCGGGTGAGCGTGCCGAAGGGCTCGATGACGAGGGTGTCGCCGTCCGGCTTCCAGATCCCGGCCAGGAAGCCGTCGACCAGGAAGGTGCGGTAGGCCTGGTTGGCGCGCCAGCTGCGGCCCCAGTACTCGGGCGGTATGACCCGGGTGCGGTCGGCGTGGGAGAGCAGGAGGTTGTCGAACTCGGGCAGGAAGCGGGGCGGGGCCGGGGTGTCCGGGTCGGGGCGGGGGGCGTCGGGCAGGTCGAACAGTTCGACCCCGGTGTCGTCGCGGAAGGTGAGCAGCCCCGGGCGCAGCCGTTCGAAGGCGTCCCGCAGGCGGGTCAGTCCGGCCCAGGTCTGCATGTCCCGCACGGACGCCGGGCCGAAGGCGGCGAGATAGCGCAGGACCGTCGCGTCGGGCGCCGGGACGGGTTCGGCCGGCCGGCCCAGCCAGTGCTCGGCCGTGGTGAGCGCGACCCGACCGGAGCGGCCCCACAGTCCGCGCGGGGTGACCTGGACGAGGGGCAGCGTGCAGCGGGCGGCGACGCCGAGGGCCTGCGGGTCGGCGTCCGGCCACTGGGCGAGCAGGGCCTCGCGCAGCTGCGCCATGGTGCGCGGCTCGGACTCGACCAGCTCGCGGGCGAGCGAGGCCAGCCGGTCCAGGTCGACGCCGGCCAGTCCCTTGCGGAAGGCGTTCAGCTCACGGTCGCGGGCGGGCTGGACCAGCGGGCGCAGGGTGAGGCAGTCGTCGGCGGTGTGGGTGTGGATGGTGGAGCGCAGGGTGACGATGCGGACGGCCCCACGGTCGGCCAGCAGACCGGACAGGTCCTGCGGGGCGAAGGCGTCGAGGCGGGCGGCGAGGGCGTAGTACGGCGGCTTGACGTTCTGTGCCTGCAGGCCCAGCAGGTGCTCCACGGCGGCCCGCGCGGACAGCGGGGAGCGGCGCAGCAGCAGCTGGCGCTCCAGGGTCGCCCGGTTGAGGGCGCGTACGGTGATCCGCCCGGCGGTAGGGGTGTCGTGCGCGTTCCGCTTCGTCATGGACGGCACGCTAACGGCCGTCGCGGACAGTTTCTGTCCGGATCAGGTCACGTGGTCGCACACCGAGGGCAGCCAGTTCAGGCCGGGGGCCTTGCCGAGGGTGTCCAGGTTCTTGAGCAGCCGGTCCAGGTTCCGGGACTGGGGGCGGGCCAGGAAGTCGATGGTGGCCTGGGCGAAGGCGTCGCGCACCGCCGGCGGCATGGCGTCGGAGGCGTCGAAGCAGTGCACCGCCCGGTCGTCGAGGAGCGTGGCGGCCAGGGAGCGGTGCCAGGAAGTGGTGTCCGAGGCACTGGGCGGTGTCACCTCGGCGTCGACGGAGAACCCGGACTCCGTGCCGCTCCACGCCTGCTGGGCGGGGACCGAGGCGAGGTAGCGGATCAGTTTCCTCGCCTCCGGGGTCGCGTGCAGCAGGGCGACCAGGTCGCCGGAGACCTCCCAGGAGTCGGTGGCGGTGACCTGGGGGAACAGCTCGGCGGACGGAACGTACCGGCCGTTCACCCGTCCCCACGCCGGCTGCTGGGTGCGGATGAACGACGCCTGGTGCTCCAGCGTGCAGCGCCGCGGCCGTGCGGTGACGTACTCGGACGCCT
Organism: Streptomyces sp. NPDC006739; assembly: GCF_042869815.1. Taxonomy (NCBI): domain Bacteria; kingdom Bacillati; phylum Actinomycetota; class Actinomycetes; order Kitasatosporales; family Streptomycetaceae; genus Streptomyces; species Streptomyces sp. NPDC006739. Next base: position 129,339 of record NZ_JBIAGM010000016.1, on the reverse strand, counting down.
TCTGGTACTCGGTCATCAGCGCGCGCCGGGCCAGTTCCTCGTTCCCCGCCGGGCCCAGCACCAGGTCGCGCCAGGTGGTCCAGGCCCGTCTCACCTCCTTGGACTGCCAGGACAGCTCCCCGCGCGCCCACTGCTGGTACTTCTGCCAGCCTGACTGCTGCAGGACGAGGTCCTCGATCCAGTCCGTGCCGGGCCAGCCGCTGGTCGCGCCGGACCCCATGCCGAGGCACCACTGGGCCGGCTGGTTCTTCGCCTTGGCGAGCTGCTCCGCGCTCGTGTCCCCGGGGAACCAGACGACGCTCTTGAGGTCCGCCTTGAGCGGGAACCAGTAGACGTGGCCGTCGAAGGGCGTCGCCCAGGACCGGCTGAAGTCCCCCTCGGGGATGAGGTTCTCGACCGGCTGGAGCTGCTGGTCGTGGACGTAGGAGGCGAGTTCGCCGGGGCCGGTGAGCACGGCCACGTCGGGCGGGGTGCCCGCCTCCACGTCGGCGCTGAGCACCTGGCTCTCGGCGGAGCTGCCCTGGTAGTCGACGTGGACGTGGTACTCGGCCTCGAAGGGGGCGATCACCGCGTCCCGGAAGTTCCGTTCGTCGCCGCCGGTCCAGTTGGCGAGCAGGGTGACGGTCGGCTCCTGGCCGAGGACGCGTACGCCGTGGACGAGCGCCGCGGCCAGCAGGACCAGGCAGCCGGCCAGGACGGTGAGGGTGCGGGCGGCCGGGCGGGGCAGCCGGCGCCGGGCGTCGGGGGCGGCCGTGGCGGGGCCGCTGCCGGGGGCGCTCACCGGGGCCGGAACCGGTAGTCGTTGATGTGCTGCCGCAGGCCCGTCTCGGCCAGTGCCATGAGCAGGACGCCTCCTATCACGATCCATACGGCCACCGCCGCGCGGAAGCCGGTGTCCGCCAGGTACGAGGCGGTGTGCTGTCCGGCGGCCCGGAGGTCCGGGCCGGACAGGCCCCGGCCGAGCAGTCCACGGGTGTCCGCCATGCCCTGGTGGGTCCACACCGTGAACAGCACCAGGGGCACGAACCCGCCGCCCAGCAGCGCGACGGCGGCGAGGAGGTGGCGGTTGTAGCGGCGCCGGAAGCGGCGCCGCAGGAAGAGCTGGGTTTCCAGCAGGGCCGCCGCCAGAGCGAGGACGAGCAGCGTGGTGAGGCTCCAGCCGAGCCAGAGCGCCCAGCCGAAGGAGGTCTGCTGCCCGACCACGCGCCGCTGGTCGTCGCGCAGCTGGGTCAGCCGCTGCTCGATGCCGGAGTCGCCGCCCTTGAGGACGCTCGTCGCGTAGCTGAGGTAGGCCTCGCGCAGCACCTTGCTGTCGGGCTCCAGTTGGGCCTGCTGGACCATGCCGGTGTACACGGTGATCAGGCCGGCGGCCGTCTGCACGGCCTGTCGGCCGGACGAGCCTCCGATGCCGTCGGCGGCGGCGCTCGCCAGGCTCTGCGCGGCGACCGAGATCTGCTTCTGGAACTCGCTGGTGGACGGGGTGCCGGCGGTGGCCTCGGCCTGGGCCCGGTCGAGGGCGTACAGGGCGGTGTCGATGGAGATCACGGCGGGCGCGCTGGAGGTGCGCAGCGGGTCGGCGTCCCCGTGCACGCCCTCGTAGGACAGGAAGAGGCACAGGGTCAGCGCGGCGGTCAGGGCCAGCAGCAGGCGGCGGCGCGTCGAGAGGTCGCGGGCGGTGGTGCTGGCCCCGTCCGCGGGACCGGTTCCGGCGCGGAGGAGGCGGGACAGGAGACGGATGGGGCCCACGGGCCGCGCCGTACGCTCCCGGCCCGTTCCGGCCGTGCCCCGCACCGGGGTGCCACCCGGGCTCGTGGCCGCGCTCATCCGGGCTCCACCGGCAGCCGCCCGCAGTTGTGGACGCCGCCGCAGTAGACGGAGTCGGGCGGGCCCTTCCACCCGCACTTCGGGCACTGGACGAGACGGTCGGCACCGACCGGGGGACCGTTCTCGCGCCGGCCGCCGTCCGAAGGTCGCGGAGCGGGGTCGGGGGCGGCCGGGGGGACGGGGTCGGGTGGCGTGGTGATGGCGGTCGTCAGGATCAGGCGGTGCCAGTGGACGTCCCTGATCCCCTCGCGGAGGTGCCCGGAGCCCGGCTCGTCCTCCAGCCGGCGCAGGGTGGCGAGCAGGTCGGTGTCGCCCAGTTCCCTCGCCAGCGCCAGGGCGCGCGCGAACTCGCCGTCCGCCTCCAGGGCGTCGGTGCGCTGCCACGCCCGGTACGCCGCCACGACCGCCGCGTTCGTCCGCTGGTACAGCCGGCTGCGGTGGACGGCGGAGTACACCTCGGAGGGGTCCGCGGGCTCGTCGTTCCAGTTGACGAGGATCGGCACCGGGGCGGGCAGCCGTACCGGCCGGCCGAAGTCGGGTACGTCGAGTTCGACGGCCGCCAGCTGGAGGTCCTCGCCGGTCGCCCGGCCCGTGGGATCGGCGGCCAGCACGACCTGGTAGTGGCGGACCTCCTCGCCCCAGGCCCGGGTGACGTACTCGGCCCGGCCGCCGAAGGCGGTGGCGGCCAGCGGGTCCTGCTCGGTGGGGACGATCTGCCGGACCTCGCGGATCACCGTGCCGGGGTTGGGGGTGAGCCGGATCCGCAGTTCCGGGACCGTCTTGCCGAGCAGTCCGGTCACCAGCCTCTCGTAGACGGCGGGCAGTTCGGACTCGCGCTCGACCGCGCCGGCCTGTCCGTGCAGCCGGCGCGCGATGCGCAGCAGTTCGCCGCTGTCCCAGCCCTCGCCGATGCCCCACACATCGCAGACGAACCGTCCCTCGCAGGCGTCCAGGGCGGTGTCCAGTCGCATGGCCACCCTGGGGTCGTCGTCGTGCTCGTTGCGCCCGTCGGTGAGCAGCAGGACGTGTTTGATGGGGGCGCTCTGCTCGGTCAGCAGCCGCCGGGCGAGGTAGAGCCAGGTGCCGATGGCGGTGCCGCCGTCCGCGTCGAGGGTCCGCACCACGCGTTCGGCGGCCCGGCGCTCGGCCGGACCGGCCACGGCCATCGCGGTGCTGCCGGGGCCCGGGTAGACCACGGTGGCGTTGAAGCGCCCGGACAGTACGGCGAACGGGGTGCCGTCCGGCAGCAGCCGGATCGCGGCGACGGTGGCGTCCTTGGCGGCGTGCAGCTTGTCGTCGGGGTGGAGCATCGACCGGGAGGTGTCGACGACGAGCACCTCGGCGAGGGCGGGGCCCGGGGCGCGGGGGGCGTCCGCGCCGGGATCGCCGCCGGTGTTCCCGACCGCGATCCGCAGCACGGCGTACATCTGCGGGTCCTCGGTGGACGTCCTGCCGGTCGGCAGGACGGACAGGGACTTCTCCTGGCCGACCTCCAGGGTCACCTCGATGCCGGCGGCCACGCTCATGGCTGTGCTCCCTTTCCCGGGCTGGTCATCGGCGGTCAGAAGGTGGTGACCGGACGGACGGCGTGCGCCAGGTCGAGCAGCCGGCCGTGTTCGCCGGCGGTGCGGGCCTGGGCGGCCAGCTGCCGGAAGGACTGTTCCAGCAGGCTGCCCAGCCGGTCCCTGGTACCGGAGCCGAACAGGCTTCCGGTCGGCAGCTCCGGCCCCCAGCCCTGCTCGGGCAGGCAGCGCAGCACGTTCTCCCGTATCTCGGCGACCAGCCGGGCCCGGGACTCGCCCTCGGCGGCACCGCTGTCCAGCCGCAGCTCGGGCAGCCGGCGGGCCGCGTCGCGCAGGTCGGACACCGACGGCGGCCGGCCCCGCAGGACGCCGGCGCGGATGCGCACCGCGGCGGTCCGGGCGGCGTCGTAGTGCCGTGAGGTGGAGGGGACGTCGTCGAGGACGGCCACGGCCGCGTCGCGGTCGCCGGCCAGCAGGTGGACGCGGGCCAGGCCGAAGCCGGCGATCGCGTGGGCGAAGTCCCGGCTGCGGACGGCGTCGTAGAACGGTCTGGCCCGGGCGGGTCCCGCGTCGCCGCCGCGTTCGGCGCAGTAGCCGAGGGCCAGCTTGGGCGCGTACTCGCCGGGCAGCGCCCGGTACACCGCGTCGAAGCAGGTGTCGGCCTGCCGTACCCGCCCGTCGCTCAGGTGCAGGACGCCCTGGTGCCAGGCGATGCGCCAGTCGTACGGGGCGGCCCGCTCGCCGAGCTGGGTCCTGGCCTCCTCCAGCCAGGTCCCGGCCTTCGTCGGCTGTCCCTTCCTGAGGTAGGCGCGGCACAGCCACAGCGCGGTCTCCGGGGTGCCGAGCCGGGACTCGCGGCGCCACTGGTCGGCGATCCGGTCGGGGGCGTCGGGCGGGAAGGTGTCCAGCAGCAGAGCCGCGCCGTCGTCCGGGTCGGGGACGGGCTGCGGCAGGGCGGCCGCCACCTCGGCCGCGTCGGGCGGGGAGATGTCCAGCTCGCCCGCGCTGCCCTCGGGGCGGCCGGTCCACCGGCTCAGCGAGGGGATGTCCCCGAGTCCGGCGTCGAGGCAGGCGTCGGTGGGGCGGAACCGGGTGGAGCTCTGCGGCAGTTGCTCACCGAACCGCAGCGAGCGGAACTCGCGCAGCACTTCCCAGAGTTGGCGTGACATCTCGGCCGCCGAACGGAACCGGGCGCGGGGTTCGGGATGGGTGGCCCGCTGGACGAGTCGGCGGAAGGACTCGTGGGCGAGACCCGGGGCCCGTTCGGCCGTCCGGTACAGGTTCTCCAGCGTGGTGCCGACGGTGTAGAGGTCGCTGTCGACGTGCCAGCCGCGGTCCTCGATCTCGCGCCGGGGCGGTGCGAACGCGCTGGTGTACACGTAGGCGGAGGTGTGGTCGTCGTGGGCCCGGACGGCGCCGAGGTCGATGACCTTGACGGCCCGCTGGAAGTGGATGACGTTGGCGGGCTTCACGTCGCAGTAGAGCAGGCCCCTCTCGTGCATGTACTCCAGGGCGCCGAGGATCTTGCAGCCGTAGGTGAGCAGGTGGTCCAGGCGGGGGCCGTCCCGGAAGGTCCGGCCGACGTCGTCGGCGTCGAACAGTTCCTGGAGGGAACGGCCGCCGATGTAGTCCATGACGAGGTAGCCGTGGGTCGACCGGTCGTCGGCCCGGTGCTCGGCGTAGGTGATGATGCGGACGATGTCGGGGTGGTGCAGGTCGGTCAGCGAGCGGCGTTCCTCGACGGCCTGCCGGCGTGCTTCCGAGTCGTTGGCGTTGATCAGCCCCTTGAGGACGACGCGGTAGCCGGCGGCGCGGGTGTCCTCGGCGAGGTAGACCCAGCCGAGACCGCCGCGGGCCAGACAGCCGCGCACCCTGTAGTGGTCCGCGACCACGTCGCCCTCCCGCAGCTGGGGCAGGAAGGAGTAGCGGGTGCCGCAGCGCGGGCAGTGGCCGGAGACGGGGGCGGGCTGTCCGCCGTAGCCGACGCCGATCATCATGGTGCAGCCGTCCGCCCCGCAGGGGCGTCCCCCGGTGGGCGGTCCGGGTTCCTCGAGCTGCTCGTCCGGGGCCGGGGCGGGGATCTCGGGCAGGACGACGAGTCCGTGCTGGTCGAGGTCGCCGAGACCGGCGACGGCGTGGTACGGCGTGGGGCCGGGGGCCTCCGCGGGGCCGGCGGCGGGGTCCGGGCCGGGTGGCCGCGCCCGCGGCTCCTCGTGCTTGCGGCCGCAGGTGTCGCAGTAGCCGGTGCCCAGGATGTGGCCGGCGCAGCCGGGGCGGACGCACGAGGTCATGAGGCGTCCTCCGTCCCGGAGGCCATGCCGGAGCAGAAGGTGATGAACCGTCTGGCCGCGGCTTCCGCCTCCTCCAGGTCGCAGGGGCTGTGCCGCAGCAGCGACGCCGCGCCCTCGTAGCGCCGGTAGGCCTCCCCGGCGCGGTCGCCGTCCGCCCGGGTCCGCGCCTCGCACAGCGGCCACGCGGCCTTGACGCGGCCGAGGAGTTCCTCGCGGCGCCTGATCCGGACGTCGAGGACGCCGATCGCCTGTTCCAGCCGCTCCCGGCGGCGTTCGACGGCGTCCTCGTAGGTGAACAGCAGGTCGGCGCGGCCGGGGCCCTTCTCCTCGTCGCTCATGTGGTCCACCCATTCCCGCAGCAATCGGGTGCGCCGTACGGCGGTGTCGGCCTTGTCCAGCAGGCGTGCGGTGTCGGGGGCCGGGCCGGGCGTCACCCGGTCCCGGCGCTCGACGAGGGCGAGGCCCAACTCGTCGACGGTCCGGACGATCTCGCCGCGCAGCTGGGACCAGCGGTCCTTCAGCGGGCGGTCGACGAGGGTCTCGGCGGTCTGTTTGCAGAGGTCGCCGCGCCGGCGGAAGACCAGCAGCAGCCGGGCGCCCCGCTGGGCGAGCCGTCCCAGCGTGCCCACCAGCGCCTCGGGTTCGGCCGCCTGGTCGACACCGATCAGTACGGCGGTGAGCGGGACGTGGAGTGCGCCGAGTTGTTCGGGCAGCGGTTGCAGCGCGTCGTTGCGCAGCCCGAGGCGCGCGGCGACGCGGTCCAGCACCTGGCCGACGGTCATGCCCCTGACGTGCAGGACGAGGTCATGGCCGCCCACCGGGGGGACGGTCTCGCTCGGGCCCTGGGCGAAGGCGTCGGTGCTGTACCGGGTGCGCAGTTCCCGGTCGGCGAGGACGGTCGCCCGCTCCAGGGTCCAGGCCCGGTCGCCCCGCGCCTGGACGGCCGTGACGAGCACCGGCCAGCCCTCGCCCCGGTACCAGGCGGCCAGTTCGGTGGCGAAGGGCTCGTCGAGGGTGCCCGGGTGGGTGGCGTGCCGGTGCTCGTGGCCGCGCTCGCCGTCCGCCCACCGCTCGACCACGCGGAGATGGCCCAGGATCGTGTCGGTGGGGCTCATGTAGCTGAAGCGGGAACCCGAACCCTCGTCCACGCTGAGCACGATGCCGATCACCCGGTCGGTCTCGGCGTCGATCACTCCCCCGCCGCTGAACCCCGGCACGACCAGCTCACCGTTCTGCGGCCGTAGTTGCACCCTGTTGTCGCCGCCCTGGACGCCGACCACGACGGCGCCGTGCCACAGGCCGCCGTCGGCGCCCTCCGGGAAGCCGTACATGAGCACGGGCATCTCGCGCGGGGCGCGCCGGCACAGCCGGGTGGTGTCCGCGGCGGGTCTGGGCGTGGCCAGGCGCAGCAGGGCGACGTCCCCGCTGTCACCGAAGGTGTCCTCGCGGTGCGGGCGGTACTCGTGCGCGCCGACCGTGGCCCGCACGCCCGGGGCGTCGGGGGTCACGACGAAACGGACGACGTACTCCCGCCCCGGTTCGACCAGATGGGCGGCGGTGAGCACCACATCGGGCGCGAGCAGCACCCCTCCGCCCAGAATTCCCCCGTCGGGCCGCTCGATGCGCGCGACCCAACGCGGCACCTGTAACGGCCTCCTGACGGCCCCGTCCCCCGTGCGCGTCATGTCACACGAGGTTACTCCGAGCACCACTGCGGTACCACTGGTCGTGCACGGATCGTGACCCTGGGCGCACAGGGCGCGGGGCGGTGCCCGGGCGGCGCCCCCTCAGTGCCCGTACAGGGCGTGCACTCAGTGCCCGTACAGGGCGTTCAGCACGTCCTCGTCCGTGAGCTGGCCGAAGTCGTCGTACCACTGGCCGACGGAACAGAAGCCGGGGGGCGTGTGCGCGCAGACCACCTCGTCGGCCTCGCCCGCGAGGAGGCGGAGCGAGTCGGGGGCGGCGACCGGGACGGCCAGCACCACGCGCGCGGGCGAGCGCCGGCGCACATGGCGCAGGGCGGCGCGCGCGGTGTTGCCGGTGGCCAGTCCGTCGTCGACCACCACGACCGTACGGCCGCGCAGGTCCGGCGGCGGGCGGCCCTGCCGGTAGCGTCGCTCGCGGCGGCGCAGTTCCTCGCGTTCGCGTGCCACGGTCGGCGCCAGCGACTCCTCGCTCAGGCCCAGTTGGTCCAGGGCCCGCTCGTCGTAGAGCGGCGGGTCGTCGCCGGCGAGGGCGCCGACGCCGAACTCGGCGTGGTGCGGGGCGCCGATCTTGCGGACGAGCAGGACGTCGAGTGGTGCCCCGAGTTCCCGGGCGATCTCGGCGGCGACGGTGACGCCGCCCCGGGGCAGGGCCAGGACGAGGGGGTCGGGCAGGGCGCCCTTCTCCCACGGGATGCGCAGCCTCTCGGCCAGTTCGCGTCCGGCCTGCCGTCGGTCCTGGAAGCGCATGGGTGATCCTCTCGGGCGGAGGCGGGCTCCCCTCTCCTCCATGGTCGTACACCCGAGCATCCGTGAATTCGTACAGGCGAACTATAAACTCTGTGTATAGTCCCGGCATGCCCTCGACCAAGAAGATGCTCAGACCCGCCCGAAGGTTGCGCGCCGGCGCCCTCGCCGCCGCGGCCGTTTCCCTGGCGCTGACCCTGACCGGCTGCGCGGACGTCGAGACGACCGCGCCGAGTGCCGCGCGGGCCCAGGCCGTCCAGGGCGCCCCGGCCCGGTTCGGGACGGTGGACTGCCGGGAGGCCAAGTGCATCGCCCTCACCTTCGACGCGGGGCCCAGCGAGAACTCGGCGCGGCTGCTGGACATCCTGAAGGAGAAGAAGGTCCCGGCGACGTTCTTCCTGCTCGGCAAGCGGCACATCGAGAAGTACCCGGAGCTGGTCAAGCGCATGGCGGCCGAGGGACACGAGGTGGCCAGCCACACCTGGGACCACAAGATCCTGACCCGGATCACGGACGCGCAGATACGCGAGGAGCTGCGGCGGCCCGACGACGCCATCGAGCGGCTCACCGGCCGCAAGCCCACGCTGATGCGTCCGCCGCAGGGCCGCACGGACGCGAACGTCCACAGGATCGCCAAGGAGATGGACCTGGCGGAGGTGCTGTGGAGCGTGACGGCCAAGGACTACGCGACCACCGACTCCGCGCTGATCACCAAGCGCGTCCTGGCGCAGGCCTCCCGGGACGGGATCATCCTGCTGCACGACCTCTACCAGGGGACCGTCCCGGCGGTGCCCGGCATCATCGACGCCCTGAAGGCGCGCGGCTACGTGTTCGTGACGGTGCCCCAGCTGCTGGCGCCCGGCAAGGTGGAGCCGGGGAAGGTGTACCGGCCCTGATCCGATCGCCCTGATCCGATCGCGCCCCGAATCGGCCCGGCCGGTGGGCCGAAGAGGTGAGGCGGGGGCGAACCGGCAGGTGGGCGGCGGAGATTCCCTACGATCGTGCCGTGCCCTTCTTCTCTTTCGAACGTACCGTGCCGCTGCCCCTCGACGAGGCGTGGCGCCGGCTCACGCGGTGGTCCCGCCACGCCGACGTGGTCCCGCTCACCCGGATCACCGAGGTCACCTCCGCACCGACCCGCGAGGGCACCCGCTTCGTGGCCCGTTCGGGGCTCGGCCCGCTCGCCTTCGACGATCCCATGGAGGTCACGGTGTGGCGTCCGCCCGCCGAGGGGGAGGCGGGGCTGTGCCGGCTGGAGAAACGGGGGCGGGTCGTGCTCGGGTGGGCGGAGATCGAGGTCCGGCCGGGGCCCGGGGGGCGTACCCGCGTGGTGTGGCGGGAGGAGCTGCGGGTCCGTCTCCTCCCGCGCTTCCTGGACGGCGTGGTGCGGCGGGTGTCCCTCGCGATGTTCGGGCGGGCGGCGAACCGGCTGCTCAGGCAGCCCTGAGGCACTGCCCGCGGGTCAGGCCACCGACCCGATCCGCCCGGCCGGCGTGGCCGCCGTCTCGTGGTGGATCGGGGTGTGCGCGCCGGTCAGGGAGACACCGCTGCCGCCGCGCCGGTGGGCGACGATCTCCGACGCGATCGACAGGGCCGTCTCCTCCGGCGTGCGGGCGCCGAGGTCGAGGCCGATCGGGGAGCGCAGCCGGGCCAGCTCCAGTTCGGTGACGCCGACCTCGCGCAGCCGCTCGTTGCGGTCCAGGTGGGTGCGGCGGGAGCCCATCGCGCCGACGTAGGCGACCGGGAGGCGCAGGGCCGTGCGCAGCAGCGGTACGTCGAACTTGGCGTCGTGGGTCAGCACGCACAGCACGGTACGGCCGTCCACGGAGGTCCGCTCCAGGTACGAGTGCGGCCACTCGACCACGATCTCGTCCGCCTCCGGGAAGCGGGTCCTGGTGGCGAAGACGGGACGGGCGTCGCAGACCGTGACGTGGTAGCCGAGGAACTTGCCGATCCGTACCAGCGCCGACGCGAAGTCGATCGCCCCGAAGACGATCATCCGGGGCGGGGGGACGGAGGACTCGACCAGGACGGTCAGCGGGGACCCGCAGCGCGAGCCCTGTGCGCCGATCTCCAGGGTGCCGGTGCGGCCGGTGTCCAGGAAGGCGGACGTCTCGGCGGCGACCGTGCGGTCGAGTCCGGGGTGGGCGCCGAGGCCGCCCTGGTACGAGCCGTCGGGGCGGACCACCAGGGCACGCCCCATGAGGTCCGCCGGGCCGGTCACGATCCGCGCGACCGCCGCCGCCTCCCCACTGGCGGCGGCGGCCAGCGCGGTCGCGACCACCGGGCGGGCGGGATCGGCCGCCCGCACCGGAGCGACGAGGACGTCGATGACGCCGCCACAGGTCAGGCCGACGGCGAAGGCGTCCTCGTCGCTGTACCCGAAGCGCTCCAGGACGGTCTCGCCGTCGTCGAGCGCCTGCCGGCACAGGTCGTACACGGCACCCTCCACACACCCGCCGGAGACCGAGCCGATGGCCGTGCCGTCGGCGTCCACCGCGAGGGCGGCGCCCGGTTGGCGCGGGGCGCTGCCGCCGACGGCCACCACGGTGGCGACGGCGAAGTCACGGCCCTGCCCGACCCACCGGTTCAGCTCCTCGGCGATGTCCAGCATCTCTCGGTCTCCTAACGGCTGTGGCGTGAAGGGTCTTCGGGGGCGGGCGGCTAGCGCACGCCCAGCCAGTTCTCGATGGGATGGAGGGCGAAGTAGACCAGGAAGATCACGGTCAGGCCCCACATGAAGGCGCCGATCTCCCGCGCCTTGCCCTGGGCGGCCTTGATGGCCACGTACGAGATGACGCCCGCGGCGACACCGGTGGTGATGGTGTACGTGAACGGCATCAGGACGACCGTCAGGAAGACGGGGATCGCGGTGGCCCGGTCGGCCCAGTCCACGTGCCGGGCGTTCATCAGCATCATGGCGCCGATGACCACCAGGGCGGCGGAGGCGACCTCCTGCGGGACGATCGCGGTGAGCGGTGTGAAGAACAGGCAGGCCGCGAAGAACAGGCCGGTGACGACCGAGGCGAGACCCGTGCGGGCCCCCTCGCCGACACCCGTCGCCGACTCGATGAACACGGTCTGGCCGGAGCCGCCCGCCACACCGCCGATCGCACCGCCGGCACCGTCGATGAACAGCGCCTTGGACAGGCCCGGCATCCGGCCCCTGTCGTCGGCCAGTTCGGCCTCGGTGCCCACACCGATGATGGTGGCCATCGCGTCGAAGAATCCGGCGAGCACCAGCGTGAAGACGATCATGCCGACCGTCATCGCGCCGACCTTGCCCCAGCCGCCGAACTCGACGTGCCCGAAGAGCGAGAAGTCGGGCATCGAGACGGCGCCGCCGTGCAGTTCGGGGGCGCCGGCGGCCCACTGCTTCGGGTCGATGACACCGGCGGCGTTGAGGACGGCGGCGACGACCGTGCCGCTGATGATGCCGATCAGGATCGCGCCGGGGAAGTCGCGGGCCTGCAGCATGAAGATCAGGAGCAGGGTGCCGGCGAACAGCAGGACGGGCCAGCCGGCGAGTTGGCCCGCGGGTCCGAGGGCGACCGGGGTGGCCTTGCCCTGGTGCACGAAGCCGGACTTGTAGAAGCCGATGAGGGCGATGAACAGGCCGATGCCCATGGTGATGCCGTGCTTGAGCGCGAGCGGGATCGCGTTCATGATCATCTCACGGAGGCCGGTGACCACCAGCAGCATGATGACCACGCCGTACATCACGCACATGCCCATGGCCTGCGGCCAGGTCATCTGCGGGGCCACCTGCGAGGACAGGACACCGGAGACGGAGAGGCCGGCGGCGAGGGCGAGCGGCACCTTGCCGACGAAACCCATCAGCAGCGTGGTGAAGGCCGCCGCGCACGCGGTCGCGGTGATGAGGGCCTTCTGGCCGAGCGTGTCCCCCGCCGCGTCCTTGCCGGACAGGATCAGGGGGTTGAGGAGGAGGATGTACGCCATCGCCATGAAGGTGGTGATGCCGCCGCGCACCTCACGCGCGACCGAGGATCCTCTGGCGGATATGTGGAAATACCGGTCGAGCCAGGACCTGCCGGCCGGGATGCGGGTTCCTTCGCCCGCATCGTCGGCGGTGGTCCTCGACTCCAGTGACTGCTGGGTCATGTGGGCCTACTCCCAAGGTTCACAGGGGCACCCGCGTCCTGCTTTCGGCGACGGCGCGGGATTTGGGGAGGTGCACGACCCGGGGGACGGCCCGAGACGAACATTTCGGGGGTCCCGGGGGGATCGGGTCCCCCCGGGAGAACTCACCGGTTCACCCCCTGGGGGGTCACGTACCGGTGAGGTGCTCGGGGCGTACCGGCGTCCGGTTCAGCTCCAGGCCCGTCGCGTTCCGGATCGCCGCGAGGACGGCCGGGGTCGACGACAGTGTGGGGGCCTCGCCGATGCCACGGAGCCCGTAGGGGGCGTGGTGGTCGGCGAGTTCGAGGACGTCGACCGGGATGATCGGCGTGTCGAGGATGGTCGGAAGCAGGTAGTCCGTGAAGGACGGGTTCCTGACCTTCGCGGTCTTCGGGTCGACGATGATCTCCTCCATCACCGCGATGCCCATGCCCTGAAGGGTGCCGCCCTGGATCTGGCCGAGGACGGACAGCGGGTTGAGCGCCTTGCCGACGTCCTGGGCGCAGGCCAGTTCGATGACCTTGACCAGACCCAGCTCGGTGTCCACCTCGACGACCGCGCGGTGCGCGGCGAAGGAGTACTGGACATGGCCGTTGCCCTGGCCGGTGCGCAGGTCGAAGGGCTCCGTGGGGCGGTGCCGCCACTCGGCCTCGACCTCGACGGTCTCGTCCTCCAGCACGTCCGCCAGGTCGGCGAGGACCTCGCCGCCGTCGGTGACGACCTTGCCGCCCTCCAGGAGCAGTTCGGCGGTGGCCCAGGCCGGATGGTAGGTGCCGAACTTGCGGCGGCCGATGTCCAGGACCTTCTCCCGGACCAGCTCGCAGGAGTTCTTGACGGCGCCGCCGGTGACGTACGTCTGCCGGGAGGCCGAGGTCGAGCCCGCCGAGCCCACCTGGGTGTCGGCCGGATGGATCGTCACCTGGGCGACGCCCAGCTCGGTGCGGGCGATCTGCGCGTGGACGGTGACGCCGCCCTGGCCGACCTCCGCCATCGCGGTGTGCACGGTCGCGACCGGCTCGCCGCCCACGACCTCCACGCGCACCTTGGCGGTGGAGTAGTCGTCGAAGCCCTCGGAGAAGCCGACGTTCTTGATGCCGACCGCGTAGCCCACACCGCGTACGACGCCTTCGCCGTGGGTGGTGTTGGACAGACCGCCGGGCAGCTGCCGTACGTCCGCTCCCTCGCTGGACTCCCACTGGCGCTCCGGAGGCATGGGCATCGCCTTGACGCGGCGCAGGAGTTCGGCCACCGGCGCCGGGGAGTCGACCGGCTGCCCGGTCGGCATGACGGTCCCCTGTTCCATGGCGTTGAGCTGCCGGAACTCCACCGGGTCCAGACCCAGCCGCTTCGCCAGCTTGTCCATCTGTGCCTCGTAGGCGAAGCACGCCTGGACCGCGCCGAAGCCGCGCATGGCGCCGCAGGGCGGGTTGTTGGTGTAGAGGGCGATGGCCTCGATGTCGACGTCGTCGACGACGTAGGGGCCGACGGAGAGGGAGGAGGCGTTGCCGACGACCGCCGGGGAGGCGGAGGCGTAGGCGCCGCCGTCCAGGACGATCCGGCACTTCATGTGGGTCAGCTTGCCGTCGCGGGTGGCGCCGTGCTCGTAGTACAGCTTCGCCGGGTGGCGGTGCACGTGCCCGAAGAAGGACTCGAAGCGGTTGTAGACGATCTTGACGGGCTTGCCGGTGCGCAGCGCCAGCAGACAGGCGTGGATCTGCATCGACAGGTCCTCGCGTCCGCCGAACGCGCCGCCGACGCCGGCCAGCGTCATGCGCACCTTGTCCTCGGGCAGGCCGAGCACCGGGGCGATCTGGCGCAGGTCGGAGTGCAGCCACTGGGTGGCGATGTAGAGGTGGACGCCGCCGTCCTCCTCCGGCACGGCGAGGCCGGACTCGGGGCCGAGGAAGGCCTGGTCCTGCATCCCGAAGGTGTACTCGCCCTCCACGATCACGTCGGCCCGCTTGCGCGCCTCGGCCACGTCGCCGCGGACGATCGGCTGGCGGTGCACGATGTTGGGGTGCGGGACGTGGCCGATGTGGTGGTCGTCGCGGTTCTCGTGGACGAGGATCGCGTCCGGGGCGGTCGCGGAGGCCTCGTCGGTGATGACGGGCAGCTCGCGGTACTCGACCCTGATCTTGGCGGCGGCCCGGCGGGCCGTCTCCGGGTGGTCGGCGGCGACCAGCGCGACCGGCTCGCCGTGGTGGCGTACCTTGCCGTGCGCGAGGACCGGGGTGTCCTGGATCTCCAGGCCGTAGTTCTTCACCTCGGTGGGCAGGTCGTCGTAGGTCAGGACCGCGTAGACGCCGGGCGTGGCGAGGGCCTCGCCGGTGTCGATCGACACGATCTCGGCGTGGGCGACGGTGGAGCGCAGGATCTGGCCCCAGAGCATGTCCTCGTGCCACATGTCGGAGGAGTACGCGAACTCGCCGGTGACCTTGAGGGTGCCGTCCGGGCGGAGGGTGGACTCGCCGATGCCGCCCTTGGTCCGGGAACCCTGGGTGACCTTCGTGGGGGTGCCGACGGGGGCGCTGTTCACGGGCATCGTCAGACCGCCTCTCCCTGCCGGGCGGCCGCCAGGCGGACCGCGTCCATGATCTTCTCGTAGCCCGTGCAGCGGCACAGATTGCCCGACAGCGCCTCGCGGATGTCCGCGTCGGTAGGGTTCGGGTTGCGCTCCAGCATCTCGTCGGCGGCGACCAGCAGACCCGGGGTGCAGAAGCCGCACTGGACGGCGCCGGCGTCGATGAACGCCTGTTGCACGGGGGAGAGTTCGGTGCCCTCGCCGGTGTGCGAGTCGGCCCCCCGGGCCTTCCACCGCTGGGCGTCCCCGAGGGCCGTACCGCAGGCACCGGAGGCGCAACCGCCGTGCTCGGCACGCTGCTTGGCGAAGTCCGCCAGGCCCTCGACGGTCATCACGTCCCGGCCCTCGACCTGGCCGGCGGCGACCAGACAGGCGCACACCGGCACGCCGTCCAGGCGGACCGTGCAGGATCCGCACTCGCCCTGCTCACAGGCGTTCTTCGAGCCCGGCAGGCCGAGCCGCTCGCGCAGCACGTACAGCAGGGACTCGCCCTCCCACACGTCGTCGGCTTCCTGCGGGCGTCCGTTGACAGTGAAGTTGACGCGCATCAGGCGACTCCCTCCGAGCGGGCGGCGGTGCCGCGGTACGACTCCCAGGTCCAGGTGAGCGTCCGGCGGGCCATCACGCCGACCGCGTGGCGGCGGTAGCTCGCGGTGCCCCGGACGTCGTCGATCGGGTTGCAGGCGCCGGAGCACAGCTCCGCGAACCGCTTGGCGACCGACGGGGTGATGATCTTTCCGTTGTCCCAGAAGCCGCCCTCGTCGAGGGCCGCGGTCAGGAACTCCTCCGCGGCCTTCGCCCGTACGGGGGTCGGGGCGGCCGACCCGATGCCGGTGCGCACGGTCCGCGTCCGGGGGTGCAGCGCGAGGCCGAACGCGCAGACCGCGATGACCATGGCGTTGCGGGTGCCGACCTTGGAGTACTGCTGGGGGCCGTCGGCCTTCGCGATGTGCACGGCGCGGATCAGCTCGTCGGGCGCGAGGGCGTTGCGCTTGACGCCGGTGTAGAACGCGTCGATCGGGATGCGGCGGGTGCCGCGCACCGACTCGGCCTCGACCTCGGCGCCGGCCGCCAGCAGGGCGGGGTGGGCGTCCCCGGCCGGGGAGGCGGTGCCGAGGTTGCCGCCGACACCGCCGCGGTTGCGGATCTGCGGGGAGGCGACCGTGTGCGAGGCGAGGGCCAGGCCCGGCAGCTCGGCACGCAGGTGCTCCATGATCTTCGAGTACGGGACGGAGGCACCGAGCCGCACACTGTCCTCGCCGACCTCCCACTCGTACAGGTCGCCGACGCGGCCCAGGTCGAGGAGGTACTCGGGCCGACGGTGGTCGAAGTTGATCTCGACCATCACATCGGTGCCACCCGCAATCGGCACAGCGGTGGGGTGCTCGGCCTTCGCGGCGAGCGCCTCCTCCCAGCTGGCGGGGCGAAGGAAGTCCATGACCGGCTCTCTTCTTCGTCTCGTGGGTCGTACAGATTGAGCCAATCCGTGTGCGGCGGGCCCGGCTCGTTCATGTGCTGTTAACGCGGAGTGGACTCAGTACACCGCCCGGTGCTCCAAGGGGGTCAGTCACCGAAACCATGAAGGAGTTGGCTGGCCATCGCGGGCATCTTGTAGATTCGTATGAACGGAGGGCATCAGAAACCCCCCGGTTTTCCTGTGGAAACGCGGGAAACAGCTGGACACGGCCCGGCAGGCCAGGAGTGCGGCCCGCGCACCCACTCGCCGGGCGCCTCCCACGGCACCCGTCAAGATTCATCGTAGTTTTCGAGACAAAGAACGGCGGCGGACGAGATGCGGCTGCGCGCACTGCTGGACACCGACGCGCTGGGCCTGCGGCTGCTCGGCGGCGAGGACGAGCTGGACCGCTCCGTACGGGGCGTGATGACCACCGACCTGCGCGACCCCAGCAGGTACCTGGCCGGTGGCGAGCTGGTGCTGACGGGGCTGGCCTGGCGCCGGGACGCGGCGGACTCGGAGCCGTTCGTACGGCTCCTGGTGCAGGCCCAGGTCGCCGCCCTGGCGGCGGGCGAGGCCGAGCTGGGGGACGTGCCGGACGACCTGGTCCTGGCCTGCGCCCGGCACCGGCTGCCGCTGTTCGCGGTGCACGAGTCGGTGGCGTTCGCCACGATCACCGAGCATGTCGTACGGCAGGTGTCCGGCGAGCGGGCCGGGGACCTGGCGGCGGTGGTGGACCGGCACCGCCGGATGATGACCTCGGGCCCGGCGGGCGGCGGCCCGGACGTGGTGCTGGACCTGCTCGGCTCGGACCTGGACCTGCGGGCCTGGGTGCTCTCCCCCACCGGACGGCTGATCGCCGGCTCCAAGGCCGCCGGCCCGGCGCTGCCCGCCGAGACGTGCGCCCGGCTGGCCGCCGAACACCTGGCCGCCGCCCGCACCGGCCGGCGCGGCCCGCACCGCCTCGCGTCGGCCGGTACGACGTACTCGCTGTTCCCGATCCGCAGCTCCGGCCGCTCCCCGCAGGCCGCCCGGGACGTGCGCGAGACGGTCCTGTCGGACTGGCTGCTGGCCGTCGAGGCGGACGCCGGGGACTGGCCGGAGGAGCGCCTCGACCTGCTGCAGGGCGTCACCCAGCTGATCGCGGTCGAGCGGGACCGGCGGGACGCGTCGCGCACCGTACGGCGGCGGCTCGCCCAGGAGGTCCTGGAGCTGGTGCAGACGGGCGCGGCGCCGGCCGAGATAGCGGCCCGGCTGCGGGTGGCCGCGCCGGTGCTGCTGCCCGGGCTCGGGGCGGCCCCGCACTGGCAGGTCGTGGTGGCCCGCGTCGAGTGGGACGGCGGCGAGGTGCCGGCCGGTCCGGTCGCCCAGTCGCTGCTGGAGGAGATCCTGGTGGACCCGCTGGCCACGGGCCCGGAGCCGTCCGACCGCATCGCCGTCGCGCACACCGGCGACGAGGCCGTGGCGCTCGTACCGCTGCCGGCGGTCTCCGCCGAACACGACGGCTCGGAGTCCGGCATCCTCGCCGACGCGCTGCTGCGGTCCGTGCGGGACCCGCTGTCGGCGGGCCTGAACGACGACGGCCGGCTCACCCTCGGCGTCAGCGCGGCCGTGCACTCGGCGGAGGGGCTGCGCGGCGCCCTGGAGGAGGCCCGGCACGCGCGCCGGGTGGCGGCGGCACGCCCCGGGCGGGTCTGCGCGGCCGGACACCAGGAGCTGGCCTCGCACGTGCTCCTGCTGCCGTTCGTCCCCGACGACGTCCGCCGCGCTTTCACCGCCCGGCTGCTGGACCCGCTGCGCGACTACGACCGCCGGCACCGCGCGGAGCTGATCCCCACTCTGGAGGCCTTCCTGGACTGCGACGGCTCCTGGACCCGCTGCGCCACCCGGCTCCACCTGCACGTCAACACGCTGCGCTACCGCGTGGGCCGGATCGAGCAGTTGACGGGCCGGGACCTGTCGCGTCTGGAGGACAAGCTCGATTTCTTCCTGGCGTTGCGCATGAGCTGAGGTCAGGAGGGGGGCGCGCGGCCGGTGTCGGCGCCGGTGCGGTGTCCCACGACTTTGTGAAATCCTTCACCCGCCCCCTTGGCCCGGCCCGGCGAATGGTGCTGGAATGCCGCCACCACTCAAAGCTCGATGGCGTGCTCGGGGAGGAAAACGTGGCGCATTCCGCCATGTCTGGTAACGGAACGACCGCTGGTGACGATCCTCTCCAGACCGCGGTGTGGCGGCTGCGCTCCCGTGCCTGCTGGGCCGACGCGGCGGCCCTGCTGCGGCCGGACACCGCGGCCGCCGCGCTGCAGCGGGCGGGACTGCTGGTCGAGCGGTGCCTGTACACCGAGCGGGGCTGGGAAGAGGCGGAGGACGCGCTGCGCACGGCCGAGGCGCTGGCGCGGAGCGACGACGAGCGGGGCGCCGCCGCCTGTGAACGCGGGCAGCTGGCCTACGCGTCCACACTGCACGGGGTGCGGGACCGGGCGGACGAGGCGCGGGCCGCGCTGGGGCGGGCGGCGGCGCTGATCCCCCCGGGGGCGGCCGGCCGGGCGCTGCTGGACTTCCGGCGGGGGCTGCTGGCGGAGAACCTCTCCCGGTCCCCGCAGGCCGCCGCCGCCGCGTACCGGCGCGCGCACGCCGCCGCCGCCGCGTACGCCGACCCGCTGCTGATGTCCTTCACCTGGCGCCATCTGGCCGGACTCGCGCTGCGCAACGGGGAGTTGGCGGAGGCGCGGCACGGTTTCGCCGAGTCGCTGCGGATCCGGGAGGAGTTGGGGTACCTGGTGGGGACGGCTCCCGCGCTGGCCTCCCTGGCGGAGGCGGAGACCGAACCGGAGGCTTCCCGGCTGCGGGAGGAGGCGCGGCGGCTGTTCCGGCTGCTGGGGGGCGTACCCACCTGGCTGGCCCAGCAGTTGACGCTGCCCACACCGGGGGCGGCTACGGCCTAGGCGGCACAAGAGGCTGGGCGGCTCCGGCGAAGTGCTCCGCCACCAGGGCCCGCACCGCGCCCAGGTCGCGTGCGGTCAGCGCTTCCAGCAGCGCGGTGTGTTCCGCCGCGTCGGCCACCAGGTCGGCGCGGCCGGGGCGGCCCGAGCCGCCGACCAGGGGCCACTGCGCCCGGCGGTGCAGGTCCTCCGCGATGCGGACGAGCTGCTCGTTGCCGGACAGGGCTAGCACCGCCCGGTGGAAGGCCCGGTCGGACTCCGCGTACGTGGCCCGGCAGCCGGAGGCCGCCACCCGTACCGTGTCCTCCGCCAGCGGCCACAGCTGCGCCCAGCGCTCGGCCGGCACCGTGCGGGCCAGCCGCAGCATGACCGGCACCTCGATGAGCGCCCGCACCTCGGCCAGCTCGGCCAGTTCCCGCGTCCCCCGCTCGACCACCCGGAACCCGCGGTTCGGCACGACCTCGACCGCCCCCTCCAGCGCGAGCTGCTGCATGGCCTCACGCACAGGCGTCGCGGACACGCCGAACCGCTCCCCGAGCACCGGCGCCGAGTACACCTCGCCGGGCGCCAGCTCCCCGGCGACCAGGGCCGTACGCAGCGCGTCGAGGATCTGCCCGCGCACCGAGGAGCGCTGCACGGCGGGCCGGCCGGCCCCGGGACCGGGACCGGGCCGGGGCACCGGCTGCTCGCCGTGCGTGTGCTCGCCCCGCGCGCCCGGCGTGTCGTTGTCCCGCTCCCGGGTCACGTCGACGGCCCGCACCTGTGCGGGCACCCGGTACCGGTACTCCTCGGTATCGATGGAGGAGCCCTGCGCGCCCTGGTTCACGGGGTTCTCCTCCGGCTCGTCGGCACTTGGGTCATTAACGGCGGGTTGTTACCTGTCCGTCAAGCACCATAGGCGCACCAGGCGACAGTTCACCTTTCATTAAGGATAGTGAGGCCAGCCTCACCTTGCTCGCGGCGGTCCCCCAGGGGGCGAAGGCACACCCCGGCATCCACTAAGATCGTCGAGAACCGGACACCCGTGCGTCGACAGGCAATTCACAACTTCCTCACCCGTCACGGGAACTTTCCGGGGAACCATCCGTGCGGGTACTCTTATTCGAACTCAACTCCCGCCCCTCATGCGGCAGTTCGAGCAGAACGCCGCCCTGGGCATTCCCTTGCACTTCCTTGGCGGCCTCTTGCCCCGAAACCCCCTGAGGGCCGGAGGGATTGGGTCACTATGGCGGGCGTTACGCCCTATCCCAATGCAAGGGACCCCAGATGAGACTGACCGACATATCGCTGAACTGGTTGCTTCCGGGCGCCGTACTGCTCCTGGGCCTGCTGGCGGCGGTGGCGGTGCTCGCGCGCGGCAAGCGCTCCTCGGGGGAGAACGCGAGCGCGGACGACTCGTGGGAGCGCAGCGAGGAGCGCCGCCGGCGCAAGGAGGCCATCTACGGCACCGCCTCCTACGGCCTTCTGTTCTGCTGTGCGGCGGTCGCCGCCGCGCTCTCCTTCCACGGCCTCGTCGGCTTCGGCCAGCAGAACCTCGGCCTGACCGGCGGCTGGGAGTACCTGGTGCCGTTCGGCCTGGACGGCGCGGCCATGTTCTGTTCCGTGCTCGCGGTGCGCGAGGCCAGCCACGGTGACGCGGCCCTCGGCTCCCGGATACTCGTATGGACGTTCGCGGGCGCCGCGGCCTGGTTCAACTGGGTGCACGCGCCCCGGGGAGTGGACCACGCGGGCGCGCCCCAGTTCTTCGCCGGCATGTCGCTGTCGGCCGCCGTCCTGTTCGACCGCGCGCTGAAGCAGACCCGCCGGGCGGCGCTGCGCGAGCAGGGCCTGGTGCCGCGTCCGCTGCCGCAGATCCGTATCGTGCGCTGGCTCCGGGCCCCCCGTGAGACCTACAAGGCGTGGTCGCTGATGCTCCTGGAGGGCGTGCGCAGCCTCGACGAGGCGGTCGAGGAGGTGCGCGAGGACAAGCAGCGCAAGGAGGACAACCGCCAGCGGCGGCGTGACCAGCAGCGGGTCGAGCGCGCCCAGCTCAAGGCGATCAGCCGCGGCCAGCGCGGGATCGTCGGCCGGGGCGGCGGCCGCCAGGTCGAGGTGCAGGCCGTGGAACGTGGTTCCGCCCAGGTCACCGCGGAGCCTGCCATATCGGCGCCGGAACAACTGCCCGTACGCTCTCGGCCCTCCCTTCAGCCCGTTCGGAAGGCGTCTGACCCCGTCACGGTGGACCTGACGGCGGAGGACGACACCATGGCGCTGCCGCGACTGGACTCGCTGGAGCGCAAGCTCAAGGATCTTGAGCAGCAGTTCGGCTAGTACGCCGCACCTCGGGACGGGGGCGTGACCACGCGGTCACGCCCCCGTCCCGTCGTCCGGGCCCTCTTTCAGGCCCTCTCTCGGGCCCTCTTTCAGGCGGCCTCCGCCCCCAGTTCGAACCACACCGACTTGCCCACCCCGTGCGGCCGTACCCCCCACGCGTCCGCCAGGGACTGCACCAGGACCAGGCCCCGGCCGTGCGTGCCGTCGGTGATGTCCGGTGCGCACAGGCGCGGTCTGCGGGCCACGAAGTCCCGTACCTCCACACGCAGCCCGTGCGGGCCCACGACGGCCGTCAGGAGGGCGTCGCGGTCGGTGTGGACGAGTGCGTTGGTGACGAGTTCGCTGGTGAGCAGTTCGGCTATCTCGGAGCGGCCCGGCTTCCCCCAGTGCCGCAGCAGTTCGCGCAGCGCCCGGCGCGCCTCGGGCACCGCCCGCAGGTCCGCCCGCCCGAGCCTTCGCCTGAGCTGGGCCGCGTGCGCCCGTTCCGTGATGGTGTCGGTCTCTTCCCCCGCCGGTTTCGCCGAGGAGGCCCCGATGGCCACGGGACCGCCCCCTCGTGCCTGCCTTTTCATGACCCCCGCCCGCACGCTGTTGCCGTTACCCCTCCTGATCGAACACGTTCACGGGGATCCATGCCCGTTCGTACTCGGGCCAGTCATGTCAAATCGTTGACGCCCAGGTGTTCGGCCACCCCGTTTTCCGCGCCCGTCCGGCCGGGCGAAACGGGACAAGAGGCGATCAATCGCCGCGTGAGGGGACGGGACGCCAGCACGGCACCCGGACCCGTCCCGCCCCACGCCGCCGAACCTGGCCGAAATCCACTCACGCCGGGGGCCGCACGGCGCTCACGCCTCCCAGACACCCGCCGCCGTACGGTCGTCGGCGTACCCCTTCACCCGCACCTGGGCGTCCGCGAGGAACTCCGCGAGGCCGGGCGGGCGGCCCGACCAGCGCCGGGCCAGGTAGGCACAGAGCGCGGGCTCGCCGCGCAGCGGGTCGGCCAGTCCGCCGGAGCACATCACCAGCGCGTCCCCCGGCCGGGCCACCGAGGCCCGGAACCGGAAGGGTTCGCGGGGCGGTTCGGGGGCGGGCTCGTACGGGCTCGGCGGGGTCGGGATGCCGAGGTCCATGGTGAGCCGGTCGCCCTCGGGGGTCTCGGCCGGCGGGGAGCCGTAGCCGACGACGGGGCCGCCGGTGGCGTCGACGGCCGAGACGCGCGGCTCTATGTCCTGCCACTCGCCGTCGCGCAGCCGGAACAGTCCCCCGTCACCGACGCCGAAGAACACCCGGGTACGGCACTGCGGGTCGGCCGGCAGCAGCAGACAGCGCAGGCCGGCCGCGTACTCCTCCGGGTCGATGCCCTGTTCCACGGCGCTGGCGCGGAGCTTGCCCAGGCTGCGGTCGGTGAGCCGGTGCAGGCCCGCCTTCAGGTCGCCGCGCCGGGCCGCCCTCAGGTCCTCGGCGAGCCGCTGGTGACTGCGCCCGACGGCCCTCCCGATCCACTGGCAGGCCTCGGCCGCCGCCAGGTGCGCGCCCGGTGTGGCCCGTGCGCCGGTCGCCATCGCGACCAGGATCAGCGCCTGCTCCCCCGTCCCGAACCGCGCGGTGAGCAGCGCGTCCCGGCGCGGCTCCCCCCGGAACCGGGCCGAGTCCCCGCGCAGCGACACCGCCCGCAGGGTGCAGGCCCCGTAGCGCGCCCCGTCCAGCACGGTGTCGGCGACCAGTTCGTCCAGCTCGTCCGGGTCAGCCACCGGGAGGGCGGTGGGTTCGGCGTCGTAGGTCGGGGGGCCGGAACCGACGTAGTCGACGGAGGAGAGGGGTGGCGGCGGGGGGAAGGAGGAGGGGGAGGTCTCGGGCTGGGCCTGCGGCTGGGGTTGGGGCTGCGGCTGCGGTGCGGTGGGCTCGGGGCCGTGATCGGGGGCGGGCGCCGCGGCGGGAGCCGGGGCAGGCACCGGGTCGGAAAGAGGGGCCGGTTGCGGGGCAGGTTCCGGGCCGGGGTCCGGGTCGGGGTCCGGTTCGATGTCCCACGGCCAGGCCGTGGCGTTCCGGACGGGGGGTTCGGCGGGGGGTTCGGCGGGGGGCCGGGGCCCATCGGGCGCGGACCGCTCGGTGAACCCCGGGGGCATGGGCCCCGGCGGGAAGGCCGCGGGCGCCGACGGCCCGCCGGACCGCTGCGCCGGCACCGTCGGTTCCCTGGGCGGCGGCTCCTGCGGCTCGGCCTCCCGCCCGCCGCCCGCGCGTCCCGCGACGGTGTGCTTCGCCGAGGCGAAGCGGTCGTCGAGGGAGTCGGGTGCGGCCGTGGGGCCGGTGTCCTCGGTGGAGTCGTCGTACAGCTGCCCCCACCAGTCGTCCTCGTGTCGGGCGGGCCTGCCCCCCTGCTGGCTCATGCCCCCAATTGTCCACCGCGCGGGCCGGAAGAAAACGGGGCATCGGGAAAATCCCACCCATGAGGAGGGCTGATCACGGGTGGCCGGCCGGCTGCGGTGCCCCGGCGCGGAACAGGGCGGCGACCGTGTCCGCCAGCACCCGCATGCCCGCGTCGTCGAAGTGCAGGTGGTCGCCGGGGTCGTAGGCGGGCAGGATCCGCTCGGGCCGGGCGGGGTCGCGGACGGCGGCGTCGAAGTCGGCGACCGCGTCGAAGGCGCCGCCGGTACGGATGAACGCGTTCACCCGCTGCCGTACCGCCTCGCCGGTCGCGGTGAAGCCGGCGTATCCGCCGTACGGCGTGAGGGTGGCGCCGATGACCCGGACCCCCTGGGCGTGCGCGCGGGCGACGATCGTCCGGTAGGCGTCCGCGAAGGCGCCGGCGTCCTCCGCCCGCGGGGTGCCCTTGATGTCGTTGATGCCCTCCAGCACGATCAGCACCCGCACCCCGGCCCGGGACAGGGCGTCGGCGTCGAGACGGGACAGCGCGGCCGGTCCGGTGCCGTCGCGCAGCAGCCGGTTGCCGGCGACACCGGCGTTGAGGACGCCGAGGCCCCGGGGTCGCAGGCGCTCGGCGAGCCGGTCCGGCCAGCGGTGGTCGGTGTCGGGGGTGGATCCGGTGCCGTCGGTGAGGGAGTCGCCGAACGCCACGACGCTGCCGGCGGCGGCGCCGAGGACGTCGACGCCGGTGACGTAGTACCAGTGGTTGGTGGTGACGGTGTACGCGGCGCCGTCCTCGTCGGCGGCGTGCGCGGCGCCGTCGTGGGACAGGTAGCTGGTCTGCAGGGCGGTGCCGTGGTAGGTGACGGGGCCGTCGCCGGCGGGGGCGAGGACGGTGACGAGGAGGTCGGCGGCGTCCGGCACGGCCAGCCGCACCGGATCGGTGAGCACGTCCTGTCCCGGCGGGACGGTGACCGTGCGGGCGCCGTGGAAGGTGGCGGTGCGCAGGGTGCCGGGTACGGCGTCCGGGCCGGTCGCCCGCCGTACGGCGACGGTGACCGCGCCGAGCGTCAGGGGGGCGCTGCCCAGCCGGTTGCTGAGCCGGATGCGCAGGGCCGTACCGCCGACGCTGAGGTGCACGACGTTGCGGACGGCGGTGCCGGGAAGGGCGGCGGCGGTGCCTGAGGGGGCGGTCTCCCAGGTGCCGGTCCACTGGGGAGGCAGGGGCGGCGCGGGCTCGGCCACGGCCGTCACCGTCGTCCCCATCATCGTCAGCAGCGCCGCCAGGACAACCCGTCCGACCTTGGCCATGTGTGCCCGCCCTTCCGCCGGCCCGTGGCCCGCCGGAGGTGACCGTGCCACAAGTCCGGCGGGTAGCGGCGGAACATCACGGACAGGAACACCCGGACGGCCGAGCGGGAAGTACACGCGGCGGCGGACGGCCGGCCCCGCCCACCGGGCGGGCGTCCAAGTCTCCCGCCGCCGCCAGGCGTTGGACGACGTGAACCGGCGCACGCCAGCCAACCCGGCCGCCGGCGCACGCCACCTCCTGCCTCTGCCTCTGGCTACCGCCAGCGCCCCCGCTTGGCCTCCATCGCCGCCCTCCCTTCCGCTCCCCTCTTCTTCCAGTCCTTGCGAAGCTCGGCCCGCAGGCGCGCGTCGGTCTTGGCCACGATCCACTGGTTCTCCCGCTTGAGCTTGCGGTAGCTCTCCAGTCGTCGCAGCGGCAGCTCACCGGAGTCGGCGGCGGCCAGCACCGCGCACCCGGGCTCGGCCTCGTGCGCGCAGTCCTGGAACCGGCAGCGGTCGGCGAGTTCCTCGATCTCCGAGAACACCTGTCCGACCCCGCTCTCGGCGTCCCAGAGCCCGACGCCCCGCAGCCCGGGCGTGTCGATGAGCACGCCCCCGCCGGGCAGCGCGAGCAGGTTGCGGGTGGTGGTGGTGTGCCGTCCCTTGCCGTCGACGTCCCGGGCGGCCCTGACGTCCATCACGTCCTGGCCGAACAGCGCGTTGGCGAGGGTGGACTTGCCCGCCCCGGACTGCCCGAGCAGCACGGAGGTACCGGAGCCGAGGAGCGCGAGCAGGACGTCCAGCCCCTCCTCCAGAAGGGCGCTGACGGTCAGTACGGGAACACCGGGTGCCGTCGTCCCGACGTCCTCGACGAGATGGGCCAGCGTCGACGGGTCCGGCACGAGATCGGCCTTGGTCAGCACGACCACGGGCTGCGCGCCGGACTCCCAGGCCAGGGCCAGGAATCGTTCGACGCGGTCGAGGTCGAGTTCGACCGCCAGGGACACGGCGACGATCGCGTGGTCGACGTTGGCGGCCAGGATCTGCCCCTCGGACCGCTTGGAGGAGGTGGAGCGCACGAAGGCGGTACGGCGAGGCAGCAGCGTCCGCACGTACCGCGGGTCGCCGCCCTCCGGGTCGACCGCGGCCCAGTCCCCCGTGCAGACGACCTTCATCGGGTCACGGGGGACGACGAACTCGGTGTCGGCACGCACGGTCCCGACCGGTGTGACCACGTCGCACTGACCGCGGTCGACCCGTACGACACGGCCGGGCACAAGGCCCTGCTCGGCGTAGGGGGTGAAAGCCGCCTCCCAATCGGCATCCCAGCCGTACGGCACGAGCGGATGCGAGGACGACGACGAACCCATGGAAGAGGAGAAAGACAAGGGGTGACCCTTCGAAGGGTGGCCCCGGCACACGCACGTCGGCGCGGAAAAGGAGAGGTCAGCCGGAAGCCACGGAGGTGAACTGGATGAACGTCCGGATGCCCGCAGCACCCACCGCAGAGACAGCCATCGGTCACACCTCCTCAACCACACCGAACCACCACGACAACTCAACCGGCCGCCGCGCGAACACAGGCGACCCTAGAGGCAACGGGCAGCCCTCGCCAGCGAATTACCTGCGCGGCCTCCCCCTGCGCGATGCCGCGGCGAACCAGGTCTGGCTGGAGATCATCCAGACCACGCGGAGGGAACCTCGGCTCACGTTCCTCTACGGAAGCCGCCGCGCTCACGACGCGGGCGAGGGCCTGGCGCTACTCCCCGGCCGTGTCGCCCCTTCCGGTCTCCACCACGGTCGCGATCGGCAGTCCGGCGTCCGCGGCGGCCAGCGTCCGGGCGAGTTCCGCCACTTCCTCGGGTCCGGGCGAGGCGGCCGGGGAGGTGCGGATCAGCAGCAGTCCGTCGCGCTGGTCCACCACAACGGGCGTCTCGTCGTCGACCGCGTCCTCGGCCGGCTCACCGCCTGCGGCCTTCTCGCCCCGCGTACGGCGGGAGAAGGCCGTGCCCCATCGTGTCATGCGCTACCTCCGGTGACGGGCTCCGACGGCTCACCTGAAGCGGACCAGGATGCGGCCCTCGTTCGAGGGGTCGACCTCGTATCGGACGTAGAGCTTCTTCAGTTGCGGCTGACCGAGCATCGCCAGAACGCGGGCCCTGAGCTGTCCTCGGCCCTTTCCGGGGATGATCTCCACCAGGTCGGCCTTGGTCGCCGCCGCCTTGAAGATGATCTGACGGACGGCACGGTCGATGTCGCGTTCGTTCCTGAACAGCGGATGCAGGTCCAGCGAACGCATCGCGAGGTCCTCACCCCCCGTGGGCTGACGGCCTCCGGGGTCAGCCACCGCGAGGTGGATGTACTGCGCCTGGTCGCCGAGGGCCGGGAACTGTCCGAGATCGCGCAGAAGCTCTCGTATTCGGAGAGGACCGTGAAGTACATCCTGTACGGCGTGATGAAACGGCTGCAACTGCGAAACCGTGCCCACGCCGTCTCCTATGCCATACGCTCCGGGCTCATCTGACGCCGGCGCGCGCCCCCGATCTCGATGCGGGTGGGACAGAGCTTCAGCCGCACCCAGAACGACAAGGAGACAGCCGAGGATGCCGCGTCAGCCCGAAGAGTCACAGGAGACCTCCCCAGAAACCGGCAGAGCCTCCCAACCGGTTCGCCGTGCCGTGAACTTGACCCTTGCCGCCGGGGACCCCGGCGCCATGCTGTCGCCCCGCGCCAAGGCCGCCCTCTCCCCCGCGGGGTCGGCCGCTCCACCGAATCCCGGGCCCGCCTCGGCGGGTGCCGAGTCCGCTCCGCCGAGTCGCGGGGCCGCGTCGACGGGTGCTGAGTCCGCGTCGGCGACCGCGGCCGGCTCCGCGGATCCGGCCGCGGAGAAGGCGGCGGTAACCGGACGCGGCCGGGCACTCGCCGCCGCGTCCATCGCCGGAGTGGTGGTGATCGCGGTGTCGGTCGTACTGGTGGGACATCACGGCGAGCAGCCCCGCACCCGCCTGGCGGCGCCCCAGGGCGACCCCGTCCTGGCCCCGCGGATCAGCCCCCCGCCCGGCGGTCGCCCCACCAACTCGCCATCGCCCTGGCCCGGTTCGCCGTCGGCCTCGCCCACGCAGACCGCCAAGGCCGACGCGACGGCCGACCAGCCCAGCGCGTCGAAGGCGGCGGCCGAGGCCGCCGGTCAGGGTGTGGCCCCGGACTCGTCCGGGCAGAGGACGTCGGCTCCGACGACCGCCGCGGCCGCCGTCGTACGACTGGCCGCCGCCCACCCGGGTCGGCACATCTGCTACCGGGCCTATGTGACCGGCGTCGGCTGGGAGGGTCCGGTGTGCGACGGCGGCGTGGCGGGCGGGACCGGGAACAACGGGCCCATCCAAGCCGTCGAGCTCTCCACGGCAGGTACGTCGGGGAACGAGGCCAACGCCTACATGGCGAAAGGCGGTTGGCAGGGCGGCGGCTGGAAGGGGGCGGGGAACGGCAGGAACCTCGTCATCGGAAACCCCGGCTCGGGGACGGGCATGAAGGCATTCATGACCAGGGTGAAATCGGGCACCATCTGTGCCAACACCTACGTCTCCTCCAACGTCGGCTGGCAGATCACCCAGTGTGGCAGTAGCGGTGCCAAACCCGACTACCTCTTCTGCGGTTTGGCCGACTCGACGCCAAGGCAGATCGAAGCCGTCGTCTTCAAGGTGTGAGCACCTCGCACCGGGCGGTCGTACATCCCTCGAGGGGCCGATCGCCCAGGGGCGGTGTCGTAGCGGGCACGGGTTGGTTGCGGCTTGGGCGTACCGACACGACGGCGGCAGAGCTGCGACAGCATGACGGTCCATGAGCAGAGACCGCTACGTCGACTTCCTGCGCGCGTGGGCGATCGTGCTGGTGGTCCTCGGCCACTGGCTGATCACAGCCCTGGTGCGGGAGCCCGGTGGGCAGATCACCGCCCCGGAGTTGCTGGCGACCGTTCCCTGGACCCAGTGGCTGACCCTCGCCTTCCAGATCATGCCGCTGTTCTTCCTGGCCGGCGGCCATGCCGCGGGCGGTTCCTGGTCGCGTGCCCGGGCCGCTGGGGGTACGGCCGCCGGATGGCTGGGGCGGCGGGCGCTGCGGCTGCTGATTCCGGTCGGCTTCTACAGCGGTTCGGTGCTTCTCGCCGTCGGTGTGTGTGCGACGGCCGGTGTGGACAGGAACACCCTGGCGCTGGTGGGCTGGGCGATGGGCATGCAGTTCTGGTTCCTGCCGGTGTATCTGCTGCTCAGCGCCCTGACGCCGGCGCTCCATACGGCGCACCGGCGCTGGGGACTGCGTGTCCCACTGGCGATGGGGGCGGTCGCCCTGGCGGCCGACGCACTCGTCGTGACCGTGCGTACGCCGTATGTCGGTCTGCTCGACTACGTGCTCGTGTGGGGCGTTGCCTACCAGCTGGGCTTCTGCTGGAGGGAAGGGCTGCTGACCGGGCGTCGGCTCGTGCCGCTCGTGATGGCGGCGGGCGGTGGGGCGGCCTTCGCCGTGCTCGTCGCCCTCGGCCCGTTCCCGGTCAGTCTGATCCTGGTGACCGGGCAGAACCCGAGCAACACCGATCCGCCGTCGGCCGCGATGCTGGCCTGGGTGGTGGCCCAGTCCGGGCTGTGCCTCCTCGCCGCGCCGCCGCTGCGGCGGCTGCTGGACCGGGATCGGGTGTGGCGCGTGGTCCGTCCCGTGGGCTCGGCCAGCATGACGCTGTATCTGTGGCACATGCTGCCGGTGCTGGTCGTCGCCGCCGCGTTCTACCTGACCGGCCTCGCACCCGAACCGACCGTCGGGTCCGCCGCGTGGTGGGGGCTGCGCGTGCCGTGGCTGCTGGTACTCGGTGTCGTCCTGGCCGGCGTCGTGTCCGCGCTCGGACCACTGGAACGCGGGCTGGCCCTGCTGTACGAACGAACCCGTCCGGACGCCGGCCTGCGCCGCGCCTGGCCGCTCTGGCTCGGCCTGGCCATGAGCGTCGCCGCTCTGACCCGCTTCGCCGTGCGGGGCTTCGCGCCCGACGGCCGGCTTCCCGTGCTGCCGACGATCGGTCTGGCGCTGGGCACGGCGCTGGTGATGCTCACTCGGCGGACGGCGGCACGACGGCACGAGCAGCCGGAGGCGGATCGGGCTCCGGACCGTGTGTGACCGCGGCGGCCGGGCGAACGCCACGATGCCCTGCTCCACGGGTGAAGGGCGCGGCCCTGGGTCCGCGTCGTAGGCACTGCGGCGCCGCAGCACCCGACCGAGCAACCCCACCGCCTGGTAGCGCCGCAGCCCGAACGGGGGCCACTGCGCCAGTGCGTTCGCCAGCAGGTCCGCGGAACGGTCCGGCGCCTGCGCACCCGCGTCGTCGCTCTCCAACAGGCGCTCGGCCTGCACACGCCGCGCCATCAGGGTGTGCAGTGGATGACCGGGATCCAGGCGCCCGTCGCCAGTGCCCGGTACTGGTACAGCCAGGCCACCGCCGCGACGGCATCCGGGGTCACCGGTGTCGCGCTGCCCGTCACGGCCGCTGCGGCATCCGACAGAGCCTCCACCGCGAGCACGGCGTCGCCGTCCCCGTCACGGAACCGTTCAAGCCGGTCCCGGACGCGCGCCAGTGCCTTCGCGGAATCCGCCGCGCCGTCGCCGACTTCCCCACTGCCGACCACCCGCACCACGCCCTCTCCCCCAGAAGCCGGGCTGTCACTGTGCGCCGTCGCCGATCCCCACGTCCGCGATTCGGGAGGAACGCAGCTTTCCAGGACTCGGGCATGAGTGATGTCGTGGCGTCCCGCCCGGGTGATGAGCTCGCGAATGTGCTGGAGGCGCTCGGCAGGGGCAGCCCCCGCACCTCGTGTCGATCGTGCCGGCGGTCAGCCCGGTGGCGCCTGGGTACGGCGGCTCAGCCCGCCGCTTCCTCGTCCGGCCGGAGTTCCGCACCGTCGGGGGAGGCCGGCGCACCGGACGGCGCCTCCACCCTGGTGCGCAGGGTGCGTACCTGCGGGGAGAGCAGGGCCGCCGCGGTGGCCAGGACGACCAGGGCGGCACAGCCGGCCAGGGCCCGGCCGGTGCCCACGGCGGTGGCGACCGGGCCCGCGACGAGCAGGCCGAGGGGGGCGAAGGCCAGGGAACCGAACCAGTCGTAGGAACTCACCCGGGACAGGACCCGGTCCGGGATCTCCCGTTGGATGGTGGTGGCCCACAGCACACCGAAGACATCACTCGCGACCCCGGCCCCGCACATGGCCGTGGCGGTCAGCCATACGGGGGCCCCGACGCTCAGCAGAGCGATCGGCACGGCGGCCGGAAAGGTGCACAGCACCCCCACCAGAACGGGACGATCCACCCGCACGCGGGCGGCGATTCCCGCACCGGCGACGGTCCCCACGGCCTGTGCCGCCACGATGACCGACCACGCCCGCGCCCCGCCGAGGTGTTGCTCGGCCGCCAGAGGCCCGAGCACCCCGACGTTGGCGTTGAGCGCGGCGACGACGACCGCGTACTGGGCGACGACGACCCACAGCCACTGCCGGGAGGCGAACTCCTGCCACCCTTCCCGCAGGTCGGTCCAGCCCGACACCTTCTTGCGCGGCCGTGCGGCCACCCGCAGCCGGGCCGTCAACGCCGCGCTGACGACGAAGGACGCCGCGTCGAGGGCCAGTGCCCAGCCGGCGCCCA
Source organism: Streptomyces sp. NPDC006739 (assembly GCF_042869815.1). Classification (NCBI taxonomy): domain Bacteria; kingdom Bacillati; phylum Actinomycetota; class Actinomycetes; order Kitasatosporales; family Streptomycetaceae; genus Streptomyces; species Streptomyces sp. NPDC006739. Next base: position 97,493 of record NZ_JBIAGM010000016.1, on the reverse strand, counting down.
CCAGCGCCACGGTGACCCCGGACAGCGCCAGGCCGAGCAGCAGGGAGCTGTTGGTGCCGACCCGCAGCAGCCCGTTGGCCCGCTGCAAGCGGCTCGCGGGCACGATCAGCGGCACGAGACCGTCCATCGCGGGGCCGAACAGGGCCGTTGCCGCTCCGGCGACCACCGCCAGCAGGCACATCGCCGGCAGCGGCGCATGACCGGTCAGCACCATGGCGGCCAGACCCGCATAGGCCCCGGCCCCCAGCGCATCCGCCAGAACCATCAGCCCCGACCGTGAGATGCGGTCCGCGATCACCCCGCCCGCCAGGACCAACACCAGCTGGGGCAAGGCCTGGCAGGCCAGCACCAGGGACAGCCGGCCCGGGCCGGCCCCCGGCAGGGCGAGCACGGCGAAGGCCAGCGCCACCCGGGCGAAGCCGTTGCCCAGGACCGAGATGACCCGTGCGCACAGGAGCAGGCAGAACTGCCGGTCGCGCCACAGCGGCGCCCCCACCGAAGAAACCGTCACGGCCCGGCACCCTATGGCGGCCCAGGACGACGCCCTGCCTGAATCAGCCACTCCAGGACCGAGCCTTTCCTGGTCGTCACCGGCGGGTCGCCTTCGGTCAGCTCGTCGTGGTGCAGGTGTCCCCGTTCAGTGTGACGGCGTACGGGGCCGAGTTGCTGCCGTGCCAGGAGGCGAGGAAGCCGAAGGACAGGGTGGAGCCGGCGGCGACGGACCGGTTGTAGTCGGCGGCGGTGGCGGTGACGCGGGAGCCGTGCTGGCTGACGGTGGCGTCCCACATCTGGCTGACCTGCTGGCCGTCGCGGAAGGACCAGGCGACGCGCCAGCCGGCGAGGGCCTTGGTGGTGGTGACGGTGAGGGTGGCCTGGAAGCCGTCGGGCCACTGGTTGACGAGGTCGTAGGCGACCCGGCAGGTCGCGGTGGCGGACGGCTCGTCGGTGGGGCCGGTGGTGGCGGAGGAGGTGCCCTGGGGTTCGGGGTCGGGGTTCTTCCGGGTGGTTGTGGCCGTGGTGGCGGGGGCGGTGGGGGTGGTGGCGGACGAGGTCGTCGGCAGGGGGTCGCCGGCGGGCGCGGAGGGGGTGCGGTCGGCGACCGGCTGGTGGTCGTCGTGGCCGGCGGCGGTGTCGTCGCCGGAGCCGCCGGGCGGCATCATCGACACACCGAGCGCCAGCAGCGACAGCAGGACGGCGGCGGCGAGCAGACCGTTGCGCAGCGCCTTGGTCCTGCCGGTGCCCTCCTTCGGGTCGCCGGCGTCCGGGTCGGCCGCAGTGGGGCGGCCGGGGCCGAGGCGGACCTCGGCGGCGCGGCGGCGGCGCTCCAGGTAGGCGAGGCCGCCCCAGCCGATCACGCCGCCGGTCAGGGCGGCGGGCAGGCCGCCGCCGTGCAGCCTGAGACAGGCGGCCGCCTCGGCGCACCGCACGCAGGTGGCGAGGTGCCGGGAGAGGTCCTCGGGGGTGTCGGCGGCCGACGAGCGGGTGACCGCGTCGAGGAGACGGGCGTAGCTGCGGCACTGCGCGTCCATCGGCGTGTCGACGTGGGCGCGGTGGCAGCGGTCCCGGAACAGGGCGCGCACCTGGTCGAGTTCACCGGCCGCGGTGGCCGGGTCGAGGCCCAGGCGGCGGGCCACGGTGGGCAGCGGCAGCGCCTCGACCTCGGCCAGCCACAGCAGGGAGGCGTCGGCGTCCTGCATGTCCCTCAGGCCGCGCAGCGCGACCGGGCGTTGCAGCGGCGGGCCGGTGTAGCGGGCCGCGGCGTCGGAGTTGAGCCACAGCCGCAGGTCGGGGTCGAGTTTGTGGCCCTGCCCGACGGCCTCCCAGGCGGCGGCCGTCTCCCGTACGGCGGTCAGCAGCGTCGGGATCACCGGCAGCCGGGCGGCGCGGCGGCCGGCGCCACGCAGGGGCGGGGCCTCGGCGGCACGGACCTCGCGCATGCCGAGCGTGAACGCCTCGGTGGCCAGCTGCTGGGCCGTCAGGGACCCGGAGGTGCACAGGTCGGCGTACGAGAGCACCGCGTCCCAGCACTCGGAGAACAGCGCGGCCTCGGCGGCGTCCTGGGGGGTCGGCAGGTCGGACATCGGACTCCTGCATCCACGAGCGAGGTCAACTCACCATAATGGCAATGGAGTTGCGGGGAACCTCGCGGCAGAGCACGAGCCTTTCACGTCATCGCCACAACTGACAAGCGGCGTATTCAGATGCGGTTTTCTCGGTCGCGGGCCCACAACTCCGGCCTCCTGTACGGAGCGGGACCCGGCGCACGTTCAGACCGGAATGTCTCGATCGGATCACGCCTGGGCCGGCTCGGCGGCCGGCAGGCTGTCCATGAAGGAGCTCACGGAGAAGACGGCGCGGCCGGGTCCGGGCGGACCGTAGCCGGGGGGCGAGGACAGCCCGAACTCGTCCATCGTGGCACGGTAGGCCTCCAGCAGCCGGATGTGGTACTCCAGCGGCGCCCCGTGGGGGTTGGCCTTGCCGAGCGGGGTGGTGGGCTCCGGGCACCAGGTGGTGAAGCGGGGCGTGATGCCGTGGGACATGAAGAACCGCAGCCCCTCGGTGGTCGACGCGATGGCCTCGTCGACCGTCGTGAACCCGAACGGCTCGGCCATCTCCACGCCGGCCACGAAGTTGGGGATCACGTTGCGCGCGCCGAACACGTCCGCCGAGTCGAGGATCCGCCGGTGCCACTCGTCGCGGCCGACGTAGCGCTCCTTGCCCGGGCAGTACATCTTGAACAGGTACTCGTCCCACACCTCGTAGTTGGGGTGGTAGATCTGCACGCCGTAGTCCTTGAACCGCTGCACGTCCTCGCGCGGCAGCGCCTGCGCGACGACCTTGCCGATCCAGCGGCCCGGGAAGCGCTCCTCGATGGCCTTGGCGTAGTGGCCGTAGAAGTCGGCCTCGTCCCGCCCCGAGACCGTCTTGGTGATCGCGCCGCCCGTGAGGGTGTAGGCGGTGGACGCCTTCTGGGTGTCGTAGCGGTCGATGATCTCCAGCGCCTCCAGGACCTCCTCCACGTCCTTGACGCCGGTGTACGGCCGCCCGGCCGCCTTGTGCTGGCGCCAGTTGTGGTTGATGTCGCAGTACTGGCACTCCTCCTTGGCGCCGAAGTACTGGCAGACCCGGAAGACGGTCAGGTAGATCAGGTAGCCCCACTGGATGGTGGGGGCCACCTCCATCACGGACTTCCCGTTGGAGAGGGTGTGCCGGTAGTACTCCGGCATGGGCGGCACACCGACGTCGGCGACGCGCCTGCCGTCCAGGTACAGCCCGAGCATGCCCGAGTCGTCGGCGGCCACGCGGTAGGGCGAGGACGGGTTGACCCGCACCGACACGACGGTCCGTCGCAGGTCGTACGGCCCACCGGTGAGGATGATCTCCTCCGGCGGGCGCCGCAGCGCGGCCTCGCCCAGCTCGGGCAGGGTGCCGTGGTCGAAGGAGAAGATGAAGTACGACTTGGGCTTGACCTCGCCGCCCTCGTTGTCGCTCAGCGCGGAGGGGTCGAAGGCGACGCCACCCCGCAGCAGGTCCTCCTTGAAGACGGCTTCCCGTGGTACGTGCGGGAACCGCTCCATCAGATCCTCGACCAGTGCGGTACGACTGCCCATCCCGATCTCTCCTCCCGGCTCAGGCGTTCGACTCCTCACGGTATGCCCTCGCCCGGACGCGGGCCCGGCCGGGTCCCCCCGTGCCGCGCGTGTGTCCCGGGCGGTCAGGCCCCGCCGGGTCTGCGGGTCGAGTCCCGCAGCACCACGTGCGTCCCCAGCACCAGGTGCTGGCTGTCCGGCAGTTCCGCGCGGTGCAGGGCCAGCCGGACGGCCGCCCGGCCCAGTTCCTCCTGCGGGACGTGGACGGTGGTGAGGGCGGGGTACACGTCCCGGGCGACCGGGATGTCGTCGTAGCCCGCCACGGCGATGTCCTCGGGGACGCGGCGGCCGGCCTCGCGCAGGGCCTGGAGCACCCCGGTGGCGATCATGTCGGTGGCGGCGAAGACCGCGGTGACCCCGGGGCGTGAGTCCAGCAGCTCCCTGGTGGCCCGGTAGCCGTTCGCCCGGGAGAACGCGGCGTCGACGATCAGCGCGGGGTCCGGGGTCAGACCGAGGAGTTCATGGGCGCGGGTGAAGCCGCGGATGCGCTGTGCGCTGGTGGACAGGCCGGCGACGCGGCCCAGGTAGGCGATGCGGCGGTGGCCCGCGGACAGCAGGTGGCTGGTGAGGGCGAAGGCGCCGCCCTCGTTGTCGTAGTCGACGACCGTGGCCGGGACGCCCGGGCCGAGCGGCGGCCGGCCCACCAGGACCAGCCGTGAGCCCGCCCGGTCCAGGGCGTGCGCGAAGTGCGTCATCCGGTCCTGGTACGCCCTGTCCTCCCAGGCGCCGCCCACGACGATCACCGCGTCGGCCCGCTGCTCGCGCATGGTCTCCACGACGGCGAGGATGCGCTGCGGGTCGCCGTGCGTGGTGCACAGCATGCACAGACGGCCCTCCGCGGAGGCCTGCTCCTCCACCCCGCGCGCGATGTGCGCGTAGAACGGGCCGGTGACGTCGTCGACGACGAAGGCCACCGTCTTGTTCGTGGCGCCGCCCAGCGCGCGGGCGTGCGCGTTGACCACGTAGTCCAGCTCGCGCATCGCCTTGAGCACCTTGGCGCGGGTGGCGGTGGCCACCGGGTAGGTGCCGCCCAGCACCCGGGAGACCGTCGACGCGGAGACCCCGGCGCGCGCGGCGACGTCCCGGACGGTCGAGGCGTCCCCGTTCACGGCCGGCTGCGTCCTCTTGGCCACCGTTCGGCTCCCCTTCCTCGTCCTGTCGGCCACCCTATGAGACGGCCGGCCGGGGCGCGTCGGCGCGGGCGGGCCGGACGGATGCCGGTCACGCCGCCCGGTCCAGCGCCGCCTCGTCGACCGCGTACCGCAGCTCGCCGCCGGACAGCAGCCGTCCGGCCTCCTCGGCGACCGTCCGCCCGAGCCGGGCCACCTCGTTGCCCTGGGAGCCGGCGAGGTGGGGGGTGATGAAGGCGTTGGGCAGGTCGAACAGCGGCGAGTCCACGGGCAGCGGCTCGGGGTCGGTGACGTCGAGGACGGCGCTCAGGCGTCCGGCGCGCAGCTCCGCGACCAGCGCGTCGTGGTCGAGCAGGGCTCCGCGCGCGGTGTTGACGAGCACCGATCCGGTCGGCATGAGGGCGAGTTCGCGGGCGCCGATCAGATGGCGGGTCTCGGCGGTCTGCGGGGCGTGCACGGTGACGATGTCCGAGGTGCGCAGCAACTCGTCGAGGCCCAGCAGCGGTACGCCGAGCCGGGCGGCCTCGGCCGCGTCGACGTAGGGGTCGGCGAGGCTGGGCCGCAGGTCGTGGGGGCGCAGCAGTTCGATCAGCCGGCGGCCGATGCGGGAGGCGCCGACGATCCCGACCCGGCGGCCGTAGTTGCCGACACCGGGGACGATGTCGCCGTAGGGGAAGGTGCGCCGGGTGCGGAGCTGGTCGCGGAAGCCGAAGACGTCCTTCCCGGCGAGCAGGATCATCGCCAGGGTGTACTCGGCGACCGGCAGGGCGTTGGCGGCGGCGGCCGAGGAGACCACGATGCCGCGCCGCCAGACCTCGGGCGTGGTGAAGCCCTTGACCGAACCGGCCGCGTGCAGCACCGCGCGCAGCTTGGGCGCCGCGTCCAGCGCGGCCGCGTCCAGCCGGGGGCAGCCCCAGCCGGTGACCAGGACCTCGGTGCGGGCGAGCGTCTCCCTGACCCGTGGATCGGCGAGGTCGTGCGCCACCAGAGTGGGATCGATTTCTACGTACTCGCGCAGCTCCGCGAGAACGTCCGGCGGGAAGACGTGCGGCATGTTCTGGGCTGTCATGGCGAACAGTGCCTGGGGACGCTCGGGCAAGGAAGTGACCTTCCGGCTCGGTGACGCACGGATAGCAACCGGTCTCTACGGTAGGCGGCGGCGAATGAGAGGGTCAATGGACAAGCACTCTCCGGGAGGGGCAGACATGACTCAGGTGGTCACCAACTGGGCCCGCAACATCACGTACACCGCGAAGGAGTTCCACCGGCCGCACTCGCTCGACACGCTCAGGGCCCTGGTGGCCGGGAGCGCGGCGGTGCGCGTGCTCGGCAGCGGGCACTCGTTCAACACCATCGCCGACCCGGGCGCCGAAGGCGTCCTGCTGTCGATCGCCGGCCTGCCGCCGGTGATCGACGTCGACCCGGCGGCCCGTACGGTACGGGTCTCGGGCGGCGTCCGTTACGCGGAGCTGGCCCGCACGGTCCACGCGCACGGGCTGGCGCTGCCCAACATGGCATCCCTGCCGCACATCTCGGTGGCCGGCTCGGTGGCCACCGGAACCCACGGCTCGGGCGTGGGCAACGGGTCACTGGCCTCCTCGGTGCGTGAGGTGGAGCTGGTCGTCGCGGACGGCACCACGCTCACCCTCGCCCGGGGCGACGCCCGTTTCGACGGCGCCGTGACCTCGCTCGGCGCGCTCGGCGTGGTCACCGCGCTCACCCTCGACCTGGAGCCGGCCTTCGAGGTGGAGCAGCACGTCTACACCGAGCTGCCGCTCACCGGCCTGGACTTCGCGGCGGTGGCCGGGTCCGGGTACAGCGTGAGCCTGTTCACCGACTGGCGCGAGCCGGGTTTCAGGCAGGTCTGGGTCAAACGGCGCACCGACCGGCCGGCCCCGGACTTCCCGTGGGCCGCGCCCGCGACCGAGCCGCTGCACCCGGTGCCGGGCATGCCCGCCGTCAACTGCACCGAACAGCTGGGCGTGCCGGGACCGTGGCACGAGCGGCTGCCGCACTTCCGCGCCGAGTTCACCCCGAGCAGCGGCGACGAGCTGCAGTCGGAGTACCTGCTGCCCCGGTCCGCCGCCGTCGACGCCCTGCACGCCGTCGACGGCATCCGGGGGACGGTCGCCGCGGTGCTGCAGATCTGCGAGGTGCGCACGGTCGCGGCCGACGCGCAGTGGCTCAGTCCGGCGTACGGCCGGGACTCGGTCGCCCTGCACTTCACCTGGACCGACGACACCGAGGCCGTACTGCCGGTGGTGGGCCGGCTGGAGGAGGTTCTCGAGCCCTTCGACCCGCGCCCGCACTGGGGCAAGGTCTTCACCGTGCCGGCGGCCGCGCTGCGCCGCCGCCATCCCCGGCTGGACGACTTCCGGGCCCTGGCCCGCGCCCTGGACCCGAGCGGTAAATTCGCCAACGTCTTCGTCCGCGGGGTGCTCGGCGACTGACTTTATAAACCCCCTTTCCTAACCCCTTGTCGAAAGGGACCGGCAGCCCATAGCCTTGCGCCGCGCCGGTGCCGATCTCGCCCCGGCCTGGACCGGAAGGGACCGGAGGGGCAGCTCGGTGAAGCGCACTTCACGTGACATCCGTACCGCGAACCGCTACGAGGTGCTGCGCCAGATCATCGCCGAGTCTCCCACTTCCCGGCAGGAGCTGGCGGCCGCCACCGGACTGAGTCTGGCCACGGTCGCCACGCTCGTGGGCGAGCTGCTGGACCTGCGCATGATCACCGAGGTCGGCTTCGAGGACTCGGCGGGCGGACGCCCCCGGGGCCTCGTCGCCGTCAACGCGTCGGGGGGCGCGTTGATCGGCGTGGACATCGCCGAGACCTACGTCCATGTCGAGCTGTTCGACCTGGCACTGAACGTGCTGGCCCGCGCCGACGAGGACATGCGGCCCGGCGAGAGCCGCCCGGAGCAGGTGGTCGCCCATGTCGCGGCCGCCGTCGGCTCGGTGGTCGCGCAGGCCGGGGTCGAGGCGGCCCGTGTCCTCGGCGTCGGGGTGAGCGTGCCGGGACAGGTGGACCGCGACACCGGCATCTCGGAGTACGCCCCCAACTGGGACTGGCACGACGTGCCGTTGCTCGACCTGCTCTCCGAACACATCGCCTATCCCCTGTACCTGGACAACCCGCTGCGCGCCTGCGCGGTCGCCGAGCTGTGGTTCGGGGCGGCGCGCGGGCACGGGGACGCCGTGGTGGTCAACCTCGGCACCGGTGTCGGCGCCGGTCTCGCGATGGGCGGCGGACTGCACCGGGGCGTCAGCAACAGTGCCGGGGAGTGGGGGCACACCACGCTCGTGCTGGACGGGCGGCTGTGCCACTGCGGCAACCACGGCTGTGTGGAGACGTACGTCGGCGCCCCCGGCATCATGCAGAACCTGCGCGAACTCAGCCCCCGGTCCACGCTGTTGCACCCCGAGGACCAGACGGCCACCATCGACGCGCTGGCCCGCGCGGTGGCCGCCGGCGACCCCGTGGCCCTCAAGGTGGTCCGGGACACCGCCCGCTACCTGGGGGCCGGCATCTCCGACCTGATCAACCTCCTCAACCCCGAAGTGGTCGTGCTCAGCAGCTGGGTCGCGGCCCGGCTGGGCGAGCCGCTGCTCGGCGAGGTGCGCGAGGCCGTCGCCCGGCACGCGCTCAGACGGCCGCTGGCCGCCACCGAGATCGTCCTCTCCCCGATCCCCACCGACCCGGTGTCCCTGGGCGCGGCGACGTTCGCGCTGGAAGGGGCGCTGCAGTCGGTGGGGCAGCGGGGCCAAGCACCGAGGACAGGCACCACCACCAAGCGCGCCACCCCCGCAAGGAGCCGTACCGCACCGCCTTCATGACGACGGAAGGGATGCACGTGTCACACCCCCGCACCAAGAGATCGGTCCTCCTGACAGCCGCCGCCGCGTTCGCTGTCGCCGGGCCCCTGATATCCGCACCGACCGCTTCGGCCGCCACCCCCACGGCGGCCGAAGTCTCCCCGCACGCCGCCCAGACCATCGACGACATCGGTGCCTCGGGCGCCTGGTGGGTCAACGACCTGCAGCACTTCTCGCCCGCGGTGCAGGCCCGGGTGGCGAAGCTGCTGTTCTCGAAGGACGGGCTGAACCTGAGTTCGTACCGCTACAACATCGGCGGTGGCGGTACCGCGGTCACCACCCCGGCCCGCGCCGCCGAGGACTTCCTCAACTCCGACGGCAGCTACGACTGGAGCAAGGACAAGGGGGGCCGTACGTTCCTCAAGTACGCCGCCCGGTACGGCGTCAAGGACCTGATCGGGTTCGTCAACAGCGCGCCCGCGCGGTGGACGACCAACGGGCAGAGCTGCGGCGGCCAGTTGAAGCCGGAGAACGAGGCCGACTTCGCGAAGTACATAGCCGACGTCACCGCCCACTTCGCCCGGCAGGGCGCGAGGTTCGACTACATCAGTCCCTTCAACGAGCCGGACAACAGCTTCAGCGACTGCGGCCAGGAGGGCATGCCGGTTCCGGTCGGCCAGCGCGCGGAGATCGTCAGGGCGCTGGGCGCCGAGCAGCGGGCCCGGCACCAGCGGACCGGCATCATCGCGGACGAGTCCAGCAAGACGACCCAGTTCACCAGCGAACTCCCGCAGTGGATCTCCCAGCCGGACACCGCGCAGTACGTCTCCAAGCTGGCGCACCACACGTACAACAATCCCGACGACGGCCAGCTCGGCAATGTCTACGAGACCGCCAAGAACGTCGGCAAGCCGTCCTGGGCCACCGAGATCTGCTGCTTCGGCAAGGGCACGACGGGCTGGAACCAGGAGTACGACCCGACGATCGACAACGCCCTGCTGATGTCCCGGATCATCTACAAGGACTTCGCCTCCTCCCACGACTCGGCGTTCCAGTGGTGGGTGGCGCTGGCCAGCGGCTACGGCACCTCTCCCACCGAGAGGAACGACACGGGCTGGAACGACGGCCTGATCTACTACGACCCCGACTACGCGACGAACGGCAACCAGACGCTGTACTTCACCAAGCGGTACTACGCGCTGGGCCAGTACAGCAGGTTCGTGGCACCGGGCTCGGTCGCGCACGACGTGACGGGGGCGCCGGCCGGCGTGGAAGTGTCCTCCTACGACCGGGACGGCAAGTGGGTCGTGGTGGTCAACAACCACAACGCGACCGACACCGCGCTGAACCTGCACTTCAACAGCAAGGTGCCGGTGCGGGCCACCCGGGCCGTGCGCACGTCGGCCACCGAGGACTGGGCTGACGTGGCCCGGCCGTCGGTCAGCGGCGGCACCGCGTCCGCCCCGCTGGCCGCCCGTTCCGTCACGACGTACGTCTTCGACCAGAAGCGGCACGGCGGTTCGGCCGTGACCGGCGCCTGGCAGGGCAAGCAGTCCGGCAAGTGCCTGACGGCGGGCGCCTCGGGGGCCGCGATCAGCACCTGCACGGGCGCGGCCGACCAGTCGTGGTCGTACGACGCGAAGGGTGCCCTGAAGGGCCCGAACGGCTACCTGACGGCCGGGAGTTCGGGCCTGACGACCTCCGCCGCCTACACCGGTGACGCGGGCCAGCGCTGGCTGCTGAACGCCAACGGCCAGATCCTGAGCGAGGCCTCGGGCAAGTGCCTGGACGTCAGCGGACAGGCCACCGCCGACAGCAGCCAGGTGATCCTCTACAGCTGCAACGGCGGGTCCAACGAGGTCTGGAACAAGGTCTAGCCTCCCCCTGACCGAGGGCCGCCGGCCACATCCCTGACCCGGCGGCCCTCACCCCCTCCCTGCCCCGCCCCCTCCCCTGCTCGGTCCAATGTTCGGGATTCCGAACCGGACACAACGCTTCGAACAGACTTCGTCCAACCCCTTGCCGAAGCCTTAGCCGAAGGTTAACGTCCCGCACCGCAGCACGATTTGAGCCACCAGGCCCCGGCCGTGAGAGCCGCAGCCGCAGCCGCACTTCGAGACAAGGACGTCAGCATGTCGGCAATGAGCAACAGCAACTGGTCTCGCCGGTCGATCTTCCGGGCCGCCGCAGGCATGGCCGCCGCAGGCACCCTCGCCGCGTGCGGCAGCAACAACGGCCGCGGCGGCTCCGGCGGGTCCGGTTCGGGCAAGCAGCTGATCCAGTACTTCCACGCCTACGGTGAGGCGGGGACCGAGCAGGCCATCAAGCGGTACGCGGCCGCGTACAAGAAGGCCGACGTCAACACCAACTGGATCACCGGCAACAACTTCGAGTCGGCGCTCTTCGCGTCCCTGCTCAGCAGCAAGGCGCCCGACGTCTTCGAGTTCCACCCGCAGCTGCAGCTCGTCAAGAGCGGCCAGGTGGCCGACCTGAGCGACATCGTCAACCCGGTGAAGGACGACTTCAACCCGAACGACATCAAGTCCCACACGGTCGACGGGAAGGTCTACGGGATCCGGATGATCGACGACCCGCAGTTCTTCTTCTACCGCAAGTCGATGCTGGACAAGGCCAAGGTCGGCGTCCCCACCACGCTCGACGAGCTGATCGAGGCCGCCGCCAAGCTCACCACCGGCAAGGTCAAGGGCATCTTCCTCGGCAACGACTTCAGCGCGATCCAGAACCCCATCATCTGGTCCGCCGGCGCCGACACCATCAACGAGAAGAACCAGATCGCCTATCACACGGACGGCGTCGTCGAGGGCCTCAAGAAGCTCCGGACCCTGTTCACCAGCGGCAACGTGCTCCTCGACGCCCCGACCGACTTCTGGGACCCGTCCTCGCTCAACCAGGGCCTGTGCGCCATCCAGTGGGGCGGCATGTGGTCCATGCCGGCCATGCAGCAGGCACTCGGCGACGACCTCGGCATCTTCCCGTTCCCGAAGATCGGCAGCGCGGGCAAGCAGTCGGTCTACAACGGCGGCTGGTCGGTCTTCGTCAACGCCAAGGGCAAGAACGTCGACGCGGCCAAGGAGTACGTCAAGTGGCTGTGGATCGACCAGAAGCAGTACCAGGAGGACTGGGCCACCTCGTACGGCTTCCACATCCCGCCGCGCACCTCGATAGCCAACCAGGCCACCAAGCTCAAGTCGGGCCTGGCGGCCGAGGGCGTGAAGCTCTTCACCGACTACGGCCACTTCGACAACATCGCCTACGACCAGACCATGCAGAACGCGTTCGCCGAGGTGATCGCGGCTTCCGTCCGTAAGGACGGCAACCCCGAGGCGGCACTCGACACCTGCGACAAGAAGGTCAACGTCGAGCTCAAGAAGCTGTTCGGATAGGCCCCAGGGAAGACCACGACATGTCGACCACCACCGCGCGCGGGGTCGCCCAGCCCGCCCCGGCCAAGGCCTCCCCGGCCCGGCCGCGGCGGGGCCTGCGGGGCAACGCCACCCTGAACTTCTGGCTCTTCACCGGGCCCTTCCTGATCGGCCTGGCGATCTTCGTCTTCGTGCCGATCGTCTGGAGCGTCTGGCTCAGCTTCTTCGACGCCCGCTATACCGTCACGCCGAGCCATTTCATCGGCTTCGACAACTACAAGCAGATCCTGACCAACAGCGAATTCCCCGGCTCGCTGGTGACGTTCACCGTGTTCGCCGCGTTCATCGTGCCGACCACCTGGGCACTGTCACTGGGGCTGGCGCTGCTGGTCAACCGGCTGCGGTTCATGCGGGCGTTCTTCCGCTCGGTGTTCTTCCTGCCGACCGCCGTCTCGTACGTGGCCGCCGCCCTGATCTGGAAGATGTCGATCTTCAGCGGCGTCCGCTTCGGACTCGCGAACACGGTCATCGGCTGGTTCGGCGCCGACACCATCGCCTGGATGTCCAACCCCACTCCGCCCTGGTACTGGCTGGTCATCGTGACCCTGCGGCTGTGGATCCAGTCGGGCTTCTACATGATCCTGTTCCTGGCGGCGCTCCAGAACATCCCGGCCGAACTGTACGAGGCCGCCGCCATCGACGGCGCCAAACCGGGCTGGCAGACCTTCCGGCACATCACACTGCCGCAGCTTCGGGCCACCTCGACCGCCGTCATCCTGCTGCTGCTCATCGCCGCTTACCAGGCGTTCGACGAGTTCTTCAACATCATCGGGCAGAAGGCGACCTGGGCGCAGACACCGCTCATGGTGCTCTACAAGGCGGCCCTCGGCACGAGCCAGGACTACGGCGCCGGCAGCGCGGGCGCGGTCATCCTCTCGCTGCTCATCTGCCTCGTCACTTTGGTCCAGGGCAAGTTCATGGGCTTCGGAAGGGGGGATGAGTCCAAGTGACCACCACCGCACCCCAGGTCGGCAAGCGGCGCAAGAAGGGCCCGGGCGTCTTCGGCAACACGGGGCTGTACATCGCCGTCGGCGTCGCCGCCCTGCTCTTCCTGATCCCCTTCTACCTGATCCTCCGCAACTCCCTCTCCACGGACCTGGAGATCACGGGCGAGAACTGGAAGCTGCTGCCCTCCTGGCAGTGGGGCAACATCTCCGAGCTGTTCGACGACCCCACGGTCGACTTCGGCCGCTCCATGATCAACTCGCTGGTCGTCGCCGTCCTGACCACGTTCGGCACCCTGCTGGTCTGCTCCCTGGCCGGCTACGGCCTGGCCCGCATCCCGTACCGGCACGCCAACAAGGTCTTCTACGCCGTCCTGGCGACCCTGATGGTGCCTACGGCCGTCACCTTCGTGCCCAGCTTCGTGCTGGTCTCGTCACTCGGCTGGGTGGACACCTACCGGGGTCTGATCATTCCGGGCCTGTTCAGTGGTTTCACCTGCTTCCTCTTCCGGCAGTACTTCCTGGGGTTCCCGAAGGAACTGGAGGAGGCGGCACGCGTGGACGGCCTCGGCTACTGGGGCGCGTACTGGCGGATCGTCGTACCCAACTCGCTGAACTTCTTCGCGGCGATCGCCACGATCACCTTCATCAGCGCCTGGAACTCCTTCCTGTGGCCACTGGTCATCGGCCAGGACCCGAGTTCCTGGACCGTCCAGATCGCGCTGTCCACCTTCATGACCAACCAGACCGTGAACTTCCATCTGATCTTCATGGCCACCGCCATTTCCATCCTGCCCCTGGTGTTCGTGTTCCTCTTCCTCCAGCGCTGGCTGGTGCAGGGGATCGCGCAGACCGGTATCAAGGGCTGAGTGAGGAGACCGATGTCCTTCCGCACCACGACCTCCGTCGATTACGTCGAGGACGTCTCCCCGGGCAGCGGGGCCCTCGCGCCCCGCGCCTGGTACGCCGTCTCCGACGCCAGGTCGCTGTCCCTGAACGGGAGTTGGCGCTTCAGACTGTCCCGGACGGCCGACGCGCACGACGACGGCTTCGCGGCGGAGGGCTACGACGCCGGGGACTGGGCCGAGGTGTCGGTCCCGGGTCACTGGGTGCTGCAAGGACACGGCTCCCCGATCTACACCAACCACCTCTACCCCTTCCCGGTCGACCCGCCCCGCGTCCCGACCGAGAACCCGACCGGCGACCACCTGCGGTTCTTCGACCTGCCCGAGGAGTGGCCGGCCGAGGGCGGTGCCGTGCTGCGCTTCGACGGCGTCGAGTCCTGCGCCCGGGTCTGGCTGAACGGCACGGACATCGGCGAGTTCAAGGGCTCGCGGCTGCCGCACGAGTTCGCGGTCGGCCATCTGCTGAGGCCGGGCGGCAACGTGCTCGCCGTCCGGGTGCACCAGTGGTCGGCGGGCTCGTACCTGGAGGACCAGGACCAGTGGTGGCTGCCCGGCATCTTCCGGGACGTCACCCTGCTGCACCGCCCGGCGGGCAGCGTCCTGGACTACTTCGTGCACGCCTCCTACGACCACCGCAACGGCGCGGGCACCCTGCGCGTCGACTCCGACGTGGACGGGCGGGTGACCGTACCCGCGCTGGACATCGACGTCGAGACGGGGACCACGGTCACCGTGCCGGTCCAGCCGTGGTCGGCCGAGGTCCCGAGGCTGTACGACGGCGAACTCGTGACCGAGGGCGAGCGGGTGCCGCTGCGCATCGGCTTCCGCACGGTGGAGCTGGCCGACGGCCTCGTCAAGGTCAACGGCGAGGCGGTGCTCTTCAAGGGCGTCAACCGGCACGAGTGGCACCCGGAGACCGGGCGCGCCCTCGACCTGGAGACCATGCGCGAGGACGTGCTGCTGATGAAGCGGCACAACATCAACGCGGTGCGCACCTCGCACTACCCGCCGCACCCGGCCTTCCTGGACCTGTGCGACGAGTACGGCCTGTGGGTGATCGACGAGTGCGACCTGGAGACCCACGGCTTCACCGAGCAGGGCTGGCGGGACAACCCCGTCGACGACGACCGCTGGACCCCCGCGCTGCTCGACCGGGCCGCCCGTATGGTCGAGCGGGACAAGAACCACCCCTCGGTCGTCATCTGGTCGCTGGGCAACGAGGCCGGCACCGGCCGCGGGCTCACCGCCATGGCCGAGTGGATCCACGGCCGGGACTCCGGCCGCCTGGTGCACTACGAGGGCGACCTCGACTGCCGTGACACGGACATGTACTCGCGGATGTACGCCGACCACGCCGAGGTCGAGCTGATCGGGCAGGGCCTGGACGGCGGCACCCACAAGCGGCGCCGGCTCCCCTTCATCCTGTGCGAGTACGCGCACGCCATGGGCAACGGCCCCGGCGGACTCGCCGACTACCAGCGGATCTTCGAGGCCCACGACCGGCTCCAGGGCGGCTTCGTCTGGGAGTGGATCGACCACGGCATCAAGGACGAGCGGTACGACTACGCCTACGGCGGTGACTTCGGCGAGGAACTGCACGACGGCAACTTCGTCTGCGACGGACTGCTCTTCCCCGACCGGCGCCCCTCCCCCGGCCTGGCCGAGTACAAGAAGGTGGTCGAGCCGGTCCGTTTCGAGGCCGACGGCGCGGACGGCACCGTACGCGTCACCAACCGGTACGACTTCGCCGATCTGTCCGCGCTGGCGTTCGAGTGGTCGTACCAGGTGGACGGCGAGACCGTCGAGTCCGGCTCCCTGTCGGTGCCGGCGCTCGCGCCCGGCGAGTCGGCCGACGTGAAGCTGCCCGAGCCGGCCGGACAGCCGCCGGCCGGCGCCGAGACGCAGTGGACGGTGCGGGCGCTGCTGGCGGCGGACACCTCCTGGGGACCGAAGGGCCACGAGGTGGCGTGGGGGCAGGTCGCGGTCTCCGCACGGCCGCTGCCGGTGGTCGCCCCGACCGTACGGCCCGTGCCGGACGACGGCGTGATCACCCTCGGCCCCGCCTCCTTCGACGCCCGCAGCGGCGCGCTCCAGGCCGTCGGCGGCGTCGAGGTGAGCGGCCTGCGGCTGGACGTGTGGCGGGCGACCACCGACAACGACGAGGGCGCCGAGTGGCAGACCGACACCCGCTGGGCCGCGCTGTGGCGCAAGTACGGTCTGCACCGGATGCGACACCGCCTCGACTCGGTGGAACTCGGTGACGACGCGCTGACCGTGCGGACCCGGGTGGCGCCCGCCGCCTGGGAGTTCGGGCTCGCCACCGTGTACCGCTGGACCTCCGACGGCGACCGGCTGAAGCTGACCGTCTCCGTGCGGCCGGACGGCGAGTGGACGGTGCCGTTGCCCCGGCTGGGCGTGCGCCTCGGTCTGGCCCGCGCCGACTCGGTGAAGTGGTTCGGCGGCGGCCCCGGCGAGGGCTACCCGGACACCAAGTCGGCTTCCAGGCTGGGCCTTTGGGAGTCCACGGTGGACGAGCTGCAGACGCCGTACGTCCGCCCCCAGGAGAACGGCGCCCGGGCCGACGTCCGCTGGGCGGAGATCGGCGGCCTGCGCGTGGAGGGCGACCCGGAGTTCTTCTTCAGCGCCCGCCGCTGGACCACCGAGCAGCTGGACGCCGCCGCGCACCGCACCGACCTCACCCCCGGTGACACGGTGTGGGTCAACCTCGACCACGGAGGGCACGGCATCGGCACCGCGTCCTGCGGCCCGGGCGTGCTCCCGCGCTACCAACTGCGTGCCGAGCCCGCCGAGTTCTCGTTCGTCTTCTCCGCGACGGACGCCCCGGCAGGTCACTGACCAGCACCTCTCCCGCACCCGCGTACGCCCGCGCCCCCGCTCCCGCGAAAAGGAGTGGCGCGGGGGCCGTACGCGGGTGTGGTGTTGTCCCTCTGACAGATTCCCCCGCCCCGGCTGCCGAAGGAGACAGGTCTGACCATGAATGTGACCGGTAACATAGAGGTCCGCGGTCTCTCCCGTACCTTCCACACCACCGTCCGGCGCCCCGGGTTCACCGGCGCGCTCCGTTCCCTCGTCAACCCGGAGCGGGCCGTCAAGCACGCCGTCTCCGACATCGACTTCGACGTGGCACCCGGCGAACTCCTCGCCCTGCTGGGCCCGAACGGCGCCGGCAAGTCCACCACCATCAAGATGCTCACCGGCATCCTCACCCCCACCTCGGGCGAGGCCCGCGTCGCCGGCGTGGTGCCGTACCAGGACCGGGAGCGCAACGCCCGCAACATCGGCGCGGTGTTCGGACAGCGCACCCAGCTGTGGTGGGACCTGCCGGTGCGCGAGTCGTTCGCGATCCTGCGGGACATCTACGACGTGCCGAAGGCCGAACACGCGGCGCGGTTGCGGGAGTTCGACGACCTGCTGGAGCTGTCCGCCTTCTGGGACACGCGGGTGCGCCACCTCTCCCTCGGCCAGCGCGTGCGCTGCGACCTGGCGGCGGCGCTGCTGCACGATCCGCCGGTGGTCTTCCTCGACGAACCGACCATCGGCATGGACGTGGTGGTCAAGGAGCAGGTCCGCGAGTTCCTGCGGCACCAGGTGGAACAGCGCGGCCGTACCGTGCTGCTCACCACGCACGACATGACGGAGGTGGCGCGGCTCGCCGAGCGGGTCGTCCTGATCAACCACGGGCGGCTGGTCCTGGACGGCACCCTCGACGAGATCCGCCGCACGTTCGGCTCGTCCTGGCAGGTGCGGGCCACCCTCGCCGACGCCCACACGGACATCACGCCGCCGCCGGGCGTCACGGTGCTGCGCCGGGAGGGCCCACAGGTGGTCTTCGGGCCGGACGGGCCCGACGCCCCGACCGTGCACCAGGCGCTGAAGGCGGTCATCGAGCGGTACGAGGTGACGGACGTCGCCATCGACGAGGCCGACCTGGAGGACGTGATGCGGGCCGCGTACGTCCACGCCGGGCCCGCGGAGAGGGTCTGACATGGCCGTCCTGCACGCCTGGCGCGCCGCCCGGGTCACCCCGCTCGGGGAGCTGCACGCCCCGCCCCGGATGACGGCCGTGCTGGTGCGGCTGACCGTCCAGGTCGTCCTGGTCGCGTCGCTGTGGAGCGGCCTGTACCAGCACACGTCGGTCACCGCGGGCATGAGCCGCGAGCAGGCCATCACGTACGCGGTGCTGGCCGTGCTGGCGTCCCGGCTGCGGGAGCTGGACCAGTACGCGGGCCGGGACACCGTCATCCAGCACATGCACTTCGGCACCATCGTGTACTGGTACCTGCGCCCCCTGTCGCCCGCCCGCTACCACGCCCTGCGTGCCCTCGGCGAGCAGGTGTACGGGGTCGCGTGGGCGCTGGCGGGATACGCGGTGTGCCTCGCCGCCGGGGTGCTGGAGCCGCCCCGGTCGGCCGCCGTCGCGGGGGTGTTCGTCCTCAGTCTGCTGCTGGGGCAGCTGGTCCTGTACCACGTCATGCTGCTGCTGGACCAGATGTGCTTCTGGACCGTGCGCAACAACGCGGCCATGCTGATCCTGATCTTCGCGCAGAACCTGATGTCCGGGGTGTACGCGCCGCTCTGGTTCTTCCCCGGGTGGTTCCGCACGCTGAGTACCTTCCTGCCCTTCCAGGCGACCCTCAACGTGCCGCTGTCGCTGTACATCGGTCGCATCGGACTGCCGGACGCGGCCGCGCAGTTGGGCCTCCAGGCCGGCTGGGTCGTGCTGCTCCACCTGTTCACCCGATTCCTGTGGCGGCGGGCCGCCCGCCGTGTCATCTCCCAGGGAGGCTGAGGTTCGTGAACGCCGTCCGGATCGCCTGGCGCGTCACGCGCCTGAACTTCCGCTCCCAGCTGGAGTACCGCACCGAGTTCCTGCTGATGGTCGCCATCGGGGCCATCTGGCAGGTGTCGGTGATCGTGTTCGCGACCGTGCTGCTGACCCGGTTCACCGGGATGGGCGGCTGGGACAGCTCGGACGTCCTGCTCATCCCGGCGACGCGGATGCTCGCGCACGGGATGTTCGTGCTGGTCCTCGGCCGCGTGCACGGCATCGGCCGGTTCATCCAGGAGGGACTGGTCGACGTCTACCTGCTGCGGCCCATGCCGGTGCACCGCCAGGTGCAACTGCAGTACTTCCCCACCAACGCGATCGGCGACCTGACCGTGGCCGTGGGCCTGATGGTCGGCGCCCTGTCCCGCAGCCACCTCGACTGGAACGCGGGGCGGATCACCTACCTGGTCGTCTGTCTGATCGGCGGCATGCTGCTGGAGGCCGCCCTGTTCACGGCGGTGGCCTGCGCCGCGCTCCGCTTCCCGGCCGCCGACTACTGGGGCCGCTGGCTGGAGGAACTCCTCGGCACCTTCGGCAGCTACCCGCTGAACGTCCTGCCCAAGGCGGTGGGTGGCTTCCTCACCTTCGGCCTCCCGCTGGCGTTCGTCGCGTACTTCCCGGCGGCGGTCCTCACCGGCCACGGCCACGCGACCGGTGTGCCGTACTGGCTGGCCGCCGCCTCCCCGTTGCTCGGGGTCCTCGCGTACCTCGGGGCCCGGCTGCTGTGGCGGTGGAGCCTCGCGCACTACACCGGAGTGAACGGGTGACGGTGAGCCGTCCGCGGGTCAGGAACGCCCCGCCCGCCGGATCGGCGTGGCCAGGCCGGCGGCGGCGATCAGGACGCACGCGGCGCCCGCGGCCAGGGCGACCGGAGCGGTGCCCCGGCGTTCGGCGGTCCAGGTGAGCAGGGCCGCGCCGACGGGCGCCGCGGAGTACTGGAGGGTCCAGAAGGCGGAGGTGACCCGGCCGAGGAGGGGTTCGGGGGTGACCTCCTGGCGCAGCGACATCGAGCAGGTGCCGGCCACGCCCACGCAGGCCAGGAAGGTGGCGCTGAGCAGGGCGAGGCAGGGCACCCGGCTCACCCACCCCAGTCCCGCGAAGGCCAGTCCGCACACCGCGATCGAGCCGATCCAGGTGGGTCCGAAGCCCAGCCGGCTCCGGACCCGGGCGACGAGAAGGGCGCCGGCGATGGTGCCGAGGGCGCCGGCCGCCATGACGGTGCCGACGGTGCCGTCGTCGTGGCCGAGGTCGTGCTTGAGGTGGTAGATGACCAGGTCGGTCAGGCCGAGGGTGAGGAAGCTGAAGAGGAAGAGGAGCAGGGTCAGCGAGCGCAGGACCGGGTGCCCGCGCAGGAAGGACACGCCGGTGCGCAGGTCCTGCCACAGACCGGTGCCCCGGCCGGCCGCCTGCCGCCGGTCGTCCCCGCCGCGCTCCGCGAGCCGTACGAACCACAGACAGGCGGCGGACACGCCGAAGCTGCCCGCGTCGACCGCGACGGCGGTGGCCGGGCCCGTCCAGGCGGCGACCAGTCCGGCGCACAGCGGGCCGAGGACGCCGGCCGCGGCGGCGGTGGCGTTCAACCGCCCGTTGGCCTCGGTGAGTTGACCGGTCCCGACCAGAGAGCGCACCACCGTGACGTAACCGACGGCGAAGAGCATGCCGACGGCCTCGCAGACGGGCAGGACCGTGTAGAGGAGCCAGATCCGCGGCGAGAAGACCCAGACCAGCGGGATCAGGCCGTACAGCACCATGCGGACGAGGTCGCAGACGATGAGCAGCCGGCGCCGGTCCACCCGGTCGACGAGGACGCCCGCGAAGACGGCGGCCAGCACGGAGGCGGCGCCGCCGACGGCGGTCAGCAGGCCCATACGGGCCAGTGAGCCGGTGGCCTGGAGCACCAGCAGGGGCAGGGCGATCAGGGCGAAGGAGTCACCGAGTACGGAGAGCGTCTGGGCGGCCCAGAAGATCCCGAAGTTCCGCTGCCGCCACAGAGGCCGGGCGGACACATGCTCCGCGAGCGCCCTCGGCTCCTCTTCCTCGCGCCGCACCTCATGAGTCACCCCGGGGTCCCCCTCCCGCCTCGGTCGCGGCAACCCTACGCCGCCCCCCTGCGCACCGGCCCCGTATTTTCCCGCCGGTCCTGTCCTAGATGCCCTAGGATTCAGCCTAGGTACCCAAGGCGTCAAAGGGAGAGGTGCACGGCACATGGTCCGCGCGGGACTCACCGTCGACCGTCTGGTGGCGGCGGCGGCCGAGATGGCCGACGAGGTGGGCTTCGAGAACGTCAGCCTGTCCGCGCTGGCCCGCCGCTTCGGCGTGAAGGACGCCAGCCTGTACTCGCACGTCAGGAACCTCCAGGAACTGCGCACCCGGCTCGCCCTCCGCGCGGGCGGCGAGCTGATCGACCGGATCGCGGCGGCCGTGGCGGGCCGCGCCGGCAAGGACGCGCTGACCGCCTTCGCCGGTGCCTACCGGGAGTACGCCCTCGAGCGGCCCGGCCGGTACGCGGCGACCCAGATCCGTATCGACCAGGACCTGATCGCCGACTCCCCCGCCATGCGCCGCACGGCCGAGATCACGTACGGCATGCTGCGCGCCTACGGCCTCGGCGAACCCGACCTCACGGACGCGGTACGCCTGCTGCGCAGCACCTTCCACGGCTACTGCGTCCTGGAGTCCGCCGGCGGCTTCGGTGCCGACCGCGCCGTACAGGCGTCCTGGGACAAGGCGGTCGACGCCCTGCACATCGCCCTCACCCACTGGCCCCGGGAGGGGACACGCCATGACTGAGCACTACGACGCCGCCGGGGGCGGGCCCGTCCTGCTCGTGCTGCCCGGCGGTGCCGGACACCCCATGGGTCTCGGCCCGTTCACGGAACGTCTCGCCGAGCGCTTCACGGTGGTGACGTACGACCCGCTGGGCCTGGCCCACGGCCGCCTCGGCCGGCCGGTCACGGACCAGCGGCCGGCCGACTGGAGCGAGGGGGCCCACCGGGTGCTGGAGGCGGTGCTGCCGCCGGGCGAGCGCGCGTACGTCTTCGGAACCAGCTCCGGCGGCATCGCCGCCCTCGACCTGCTGGCCCGGCATCCGGAGCGGCTGGCGCACGTGGTCGCGCACGAACCACCGTGCGTGACGGTGCTGCCGGACGGACAGGAGCGGAGGGCCGAGCTGATCGGGCAGCTCCGGGGAGGCGGCCAGCCCGCTCCGGACACCCCGATGGGCGTCTTCCTCGCGCACGTGCTGAGCCCGTTCACCGCCTACCGACCGTCACCGCCGTCACCGGCGGCCTGTCTCACCCTGGCCGCCGGCACCGGGTCGCGCGGGCAGCTGCTGTACCGGACGACCGAGTTCATGGCCGAGCGCGCCGGGTGCGCCTTCGTCGAGTTCCCCGGCGGTCACCTCGGCACCCTCGATCACCCGGTCGAGTTCGCCGACCGGCTCGCCGGAGCGCTGCCGCCGGCCAGCGCCTGCACATCGGCGTAGGTGGGGGTCGCACGGCCGCCGCTCACCTCGCGTCCTGCCGCGATGTCGGCCATCGCGTCCAGGGCGGCGCCGAGCGCCCGGCGGTAGAGCGGGGACCCGAGGCTGATCCGGCTCACGCCGAGGCCGGCGAGCTGGGGGACGGTCGGACCGGAGGGCGAGTAGAGGATGTCGAGGGGGACGTCGAGCCGGCGTACCAGTGCGCCGATCAGGTCGGGGCCGGTCACTCCCGGGGCGAACGTTGCCTGTTGCGGCACTAAGCCCCTGTCCCCGACGCGGTCAGGGTGTCGGTGCGGCCAGTTCGGCCAGATGGTGCAGCGAGTTGATGAGGTGCTCGGGGCCGAACGGCGGGAAGCGGATGCCGCGCTCGCGGATGAACCCCGGCACCGCCGACCAGTCGTAGGTGAGCGTGACCTCGGTCCGGGACGGACCGAGCGGCGCGAGGTCGTAGCGCCACAGCCAGCCGCCGAGCTCCAGCCGGCCGTCGTCCTTCTCCTGCCCGGTGCACCAGCCGATGGCGCGCGGCGGGTCGAGCACCTCGACCCTGTTGACCACCCGGTAGTCACCGACGGGATGGCTGGCGTGGTACATGGCCATCCGGAAGATCTGCCCCACTCCGGTCAGCGGCTCCCGGTCGACCGGTTCCTGGACCCAGCCGGTGCCGTCGATGGCGGCATGGGCCGTCGGGTCCGCCAGCACCGCGAACACCCTCGCGGCGGGCGCGGCGACCGTCAGGGTGGCGCTCACGTTCTCCTCGTTCACGGTCCGCACGCTCCTCGTCGTCTCGTACACCCCTGCAGACGGCGTGGCGGCGCGGAACTCATCGGTCGCACGGCCACGACCGTACGGGCGCCCAGGCCCTGCCGTTTGGATCATCCCGGCGTCGCGGGGTCTGGCACGCACGGGTCGCCCGGAAAGCGCCGTGACCTACAGCCGACCTGATCCGGACGACAGGACCTAGCGCGCCCGCTCCCCCTCGCTGCGCTCCACGCAGAACTCGTTGCCCTCGGGATCCGACAGCACCGCCCAGCCCGTGCCGTCGGGCCTGCGCCGGTCGGAGACCAGGGTGGCGCCGAGCCCCAGGAGGCGGTCGACCTCCTCGTCCCGGGTGCGGTCCTGGGGCTGGAGGTCGAAGTGGACGCGGTTCTTGACGGTCTTCGCGTCCGGCACGGTGACGAAGAGCAGGCCCGCCCCCTCGATCAGCGCCTGCGGGTCGCCGGGGTGGTCGTCCTCGTGCAGGGGCAGGTCCAGGGCCTGGGACCAGAAGGCGGCGAGGGCGTAGGCATCGGCGCAGTCGACCGTCACACGCCGGATCTTGGAAGTCATGTGCCGGATTGTCGTGGACGCAATAGGAAGCGGGCAACGCGATAACGGACCCGCGCACCCGAACCGGTCGTCGGCGCCCTCAGCGGCGCGTGACCGACCAGGACACCGCTTCGGATCGCCCGTCCGAGGCGCTGAAGAGGAACTCCGCGACACCACCCCCGGCCCAGCGCACCATCAGCCCGTGTCCGTCGCGCACCTCCACGGTCACCAGTTCCACGAGGGGCCGGGGATCCGGCTCGGCGGTGAGCCGGGCGAGGGCGACGAACAGGGTCCCGGCGTCACCGGTGACGCCTTCCAGCGAGTCGTTCAGCCCGAAGACCGGCGTGAGTTCGGCTCGTACGCCCTCCCCCGCCACCCACCCGGTCACCCGTACCGGCGTCCCGGCCGCCGCACCCGCCACCAGGTGGGCGCGGACCTCCGCCGCGCCCTCGGCGACCACCAGGCTGGTCACCGTGACGCCGTCCCGGACGGTGTGCCGGGAAGCGGCCCAGCCGTCGCCGACGCCGAGCGGCTCGATCTCCGTCCGGCTCGGATCGCCGCCGACGATCACGCTGTTGTCGTACGACGAAGGAGTCGTCGACGCGGACGTCGAAGGGGCTGCCGGGGAGGGCGTCGTCGCCGTCGAGTACGCGAGGCGCGTGTAGTACGGGTCGTAGCGGACGTCCTCGCTGCCGTGGTTGTGCAGCCGGACCAGGCCGTCCGAACCGGTCGACTGGAGAAGCCAGTTGGGCGGGGTGATCGCCGTGACGGCGTCGTGGCGTTCGGCCGGGGCCGGCTCCTCCGCGGCCGTCCACACCGGGTGGTCCGGCGGGAGGAGCAGGCCGAGGAAGCCCTTG
This sequence comes from Streptomyces sp. NPDC006739, assembly GCF_042869815.1. Lineage (NCBI taxonomy): Bacteria > Bacillati > Actinomycetota > Actinomycetes > Kitasatosporales > Streptomycetaceae > Streptomyces > Streptomyces sp. NPDC006739. The sequence goes on along the minus strand of NZ_JBIAGM010000016.1, from coordinate 73,113 downwards.
CTCGCCCAGTAGGGGGAGGCCGGGCCGGAATAGCCCTGCAGCACCGCGGGGTCGGGGCCGTGCCAGCCGAGGGTCAGCAGACCGCGGGAGTCCACCGCCCCTCGCTCCAGGAAGTACTTCAACGCCCCGGACGCCAGCCGTCTGGTCTCCCCCGGCGCCAGCGGGGTACGCCCGCACAGGGCGCCCAGCCACAGCGGGGCCGTCGTCGCGAAGCGGTAGGTCAGGGAGCGGCCCTGGTGCATCGGAGCGCCGTCGGCGCCGAACAGGCGGGCGTAGTCGGCCAGATGCCGGGACAGACGGCCGCCGTACAGGTCAAGCAGGTGCTCGTCGTCCGCCAGCCAGGCGTGCAGCACCGGGTACAGGTGCATGGCCCAGCCGTTGTAGTAGTCGAACTTGCGGCCGTCGCCGTCCGTGTACCAGCCCTCGCCGAGATACCAGTCCTCGATCCGTGCGAGGCCCCGTTCGATCGCCTTGCCGGAGGCCTCCGTCTCGTGGCCGATCTCCTGGAGGAAACCGCCCACCGTGACCGGGAACAGCTCCCAGTTGCAGGGCCACGGCTGCGCGGTGAGCGCGTCACCGAGCCAGGACGCCGCGCGCTGTCGTACGCCGTCCGGCAGCCGGTCCCACAGCAGCGGGCGGGTCAGCCGCAGGGCGAGGGCGATCGAGGCCGCCTCCACGAGGGGCTGGGCGCGGTCCTCGATGCGCGGCCAGACTCCCGAGACGCCGGCCGCGAGTCCCTCGGCGTAGCGGCCGAGCGCGCCCTCGTCGCGGCGGAAGGCGGCCAGCAGCAGCGTGCGGGCGTAGCCCTCCAGGCCGTCGGAGAGACGGCCCGTCCAGCTCTGGCGGTCGCCGGGGAGGTGGTAGAGGGCGCGGTCGGCGGTGGCGTACGGCTCGACGGCGGTGAGCAGGGCGTCGGCGGCGGACTCCCAGTGGGCGCGGGTGTAGCCGGTGTGCGGGCTCAGGGCGCGGTCGGCGGCGGGCAGGTGCATCGGCAGAGTCTTTCCTTCCCGGGGTGACCTGGGGCGCCCCGGTTCCGGTCGGGACGCCCCAGGGCTTCATCCCACCCGCACCCTGCCCTCGGGCACCAGGTGCTGGGCGAGAAGTTCGTCACGGACGAGACCCGCGTACACCGTGGCGCCGTGCACGGACGTGTGCGTGTTGTCCTTCTTCTCGTTGTACAGGTAGATCGCCTTGGAGCCTTCCGGACCGAGCGACTCCACCAGCGCCTTGGTCTTCGCCGTGAGGTCGATCAGCGGGACGTCCTCGGCGGCGGCCACCTGGCGGACGACGGCGGGGAGGTCGACGCCGAGGCCGTTGACCAGCAGGGCCGTTCCGTTGTTCAGCGTGCCGTCGGTGTTGAACCAGCGGCGCACGATCGGGGTGACGAGCACCGGCTCGCCGCCCTTGTCCCGGATGCCCGCCACCAGGGTTTCCAGGTTCCCCCGGTACGTCGTCCCATCCGTCGTCTTGTCGTTGTGCGCCAGTTGCACGAGGACCAGGTCGCCGGGGTGGATCAGCGGCTGGACGGTGGCCCACAGCTGGGGGTTCTGGAGGTAGGTGACCGTGCTTTCCCCGGAGTCCGCGTAGTTGGCGACGGACAGTCCCTTGCCCAGGAGCTGGGGAAGCTGCTGGCCCCAGCCGGAGTAGGGGTCGGCGGGCTGGTCGCAGACGGTGGAGTCGCCGATGAGGATGATCTGGCGGGCGTGCCCGGCCGGCCTCACCCTGATGCCGGCGAGGGCGGGGGCGGAGCCGCCGAGGGCCAGGTCCAGGCCGGGTGTTCCGTCGGGGCCGGTCGGCTCGCCCTCGGGGGTGCGGACGTTCACGGTGAAGCTGCGGGTGACGTGCCGGCCGGCCGCCGCGTCCGTCTCCGGCAGCAGGGAGCGCCGGGTCTCGCCGCTGATCGCGGTGGAGGAGGCGGACGGGCCGCCGAGGCGGACGGTCACGTCGTACGTGCCCGGCGGGACGTCGAAGTGGCAGGCGGTGGCGGTGCAGTTCCCGAGCCCGAGCGGCGGCTGCCGGGGGTGGGCCTGGGCGGGCACGGTGGTCAGGGTGGCGCCCAGGGTCAGCGCGGCGAGCAGGGCGACGCGCGAACCCGCAGTGCGCGAACCGTTGAAACGTCTCACTCGGTTCTCCTCCGTCACGGCGACAAGGCCTGGCGGCTGGACCGTACCGCTCTCGGCAAGCGCTTTCTAGTCCCTGAAGCGATTTCACAAAATTGCCAACTCGGGGGATGCGAAAGCCCTTTCGCGAAATCGATTCAACTGTCACTCTCCAACCACCCGCACCCCCTCACCTCCCGAAGGAGGCACCCCCATGTCCGGATCCAACGGCAGATCCGTAGGACGCCGTACCTTCGTACTCGGCACCGCTGCCGCCGCCGGTACGGCGGCCCTGGGCGGCCCGCTCGCCGGCGCCGCGGCCGCGGCGGGCTTCGGCTGGAGCGACGACGGCTCCCACTACGTCGTCGACACCGGCGCCGACCTGGTCTTCAAGGTCAGCAAGACCAACGGTGACCTGACCTCGCTGGTCTACAAGGGAACCGAGTACCAGGGCTACGGCGGCAAGAACTCGCACGTCGAGTCCGGCCTCGGCACCTCCGCGGTGACGATCGGGCAGTCCGGGTCCACCATCCTGATCTCGGTGGCGTACGGCACCCTCAAGCACTACTACGCGGCCCGCGTCGGCGAGAACAACGTCTACCTGTGGACGAACAAGGCCGACGCCTCGGTCACCGCGAGCCGGTACATCGTGCGCGTCAACGCGGGCAGGTTCCTCAACGACGAGCCCGACTCGTACACGTACACCACCAGCACCGTCGAGTCCGCGGACGTGTTCGCGAAACCGGACGGCCAGACCCGCTCCAAGCACTACTCCGGGCTGCGGGTCATGGACTACGACTACATCGGCTGGACCAGCGGCGGCGTGGGCCTGTGGATCGTGCGCAGCAACCACGAGAAGGCCTCCGGCGGCCCGTTCTACCGCTCGCTGCTGCGCCACCAGAGCGCGGACGGCGGCGGGCTGTACGAGATCCTGCACTACGGCGAGAACCAGACCGAGGCGGAGCGGTTCGGCCTCCAGGGGCCGTACGTCATCGCCTTCACCGACGGCGGGGCGCCCTCCTCGTCGCTGTTCGCGGGCACGCTGACGACCCCGTGGGCGGACGCGCTGGGCATCTCGGGGTACGTCGCCGCGGGCGGCCGGGGCAAGGTGGCGGGCGTCGGCATCTCCGGGCGCGACACGGCGTTCCCGTACACCGTGGGGCTGGCCAACCCGGCGGCGCAGTACTGGGGTCCGGCGCGCTCCTCGGACGGTCACTTCTCCATCGGCGGGGTGCTGCCGGGGACGTACACGCTGACCGTTTACAAGGGTGAGCTGTCCGTGCACACCACCTCGGTGACCGTGTCCGCCGGCGCCACGACCACCCTGAACACCATCGCCGTCCCCTCCTCCGACGACCCGTCCAACGCCCCCGCGATCTGGCGGATCGGCGACTGGAGCGGCTCGCCGAGCGGGTTCAAGAACGCGGAGCTGATGACGTACGCGCATCCTTCCGACGTGCGGGCGGCGAGCTGGACCGGGAACGTGGTGATCGGCGGCGGGAACGAGACCTCGGCGTTCCCGGCGTACCTGTGGAAGGACGTCAACAGCGGCCTGCTGGTCTACTTCAAGCTGACCGCAGCGCAGGCCGCCGCCGCGCACACCCTCAGGATCGGGGTGACGACGGCCTACGCCAACGGCCGTCCGCGGGTCGTCGTCAACGACACCTGGACGTCCGCCGTCCCCTCCCCGCCCGCCCAGCCGAGCACCCGGTCGCTGACCGTGGGCTCCTACCGGGGCAACAACCACACGTTCACCTACAGCGTTCCGGCCAGTGCCTGGCTGACGGACACCAGCCGGTACAACGTGCTGAGGATCGACGTGGTGAGCGGTTCGGGGACGACGGGTTTCCTGAGCGCGGGCACCGCCGTCGACGCGATCGACCTGCTGGCCTGAGGCCGGCTCCCGCGCGTCCACCGCCGTCCACCTCCGGCCGGTGCCGCCGTCACGCCGTGTCCGCCACCGGGATGCCGAAGTCGGGGGTGCCGTCGGCCTTCCAGCCGAGCCTCTGGACGCGGGTGTGGCGGTTGGGGTCGTTCAGCGGGTCGCCGGTGATCTCCTTGTACTGGCGGGCGTGGTAGACGAGGACGTCGGTGCGGCCGTCCTCGGCGACGGTGAAGCAGTTGTGCCCGGGGCCGTACTGCCTGGTGGTGTCGTTGCTGGTGAAGACGGGGGTCGGGGACTTGGACCAGTTCGCGGGGTTCATCAGGTCGGCGTCCGCGTCGACGGTCAGCAGGCCCATGCAGTAGTGGTGATCGGTGGCGCTGGCCGAGTAGGACAGGAAGAGGCGGCCGTTGCGGGCGATCACCGCGGGGCCCTCGTTGACCTTGTAGCCGACGCACTCCCAGTCGAACTCCGGGGTGGACAGCCGGATCTGCGGGCCGGTCAGGGTCCACGGGTCGGCCATCCTCGACAGCCACAGCGCGGTGTTGTTGTCCATCCCGGGCTCGTGCTGGGCCCAGGCCAGATAGCGGCTGCCCCGGTGGGAGAAGGTGGTGGCGTCCAGCGAGAAGGTCTCCCAGGCCGTCTTGATCTGCCCCTTCTCCACCCAGGCACCCTTGAACGGGTCGGGGTGGGCGTTCTCCAGGACCCAGATGCGGATGTCCCAGATGCTCTCGGCGGGCGCGGAGGCGAAGTAGACGTACCACTTGCGGTCGATGCGGTGGATCTCCGGCGCCCAGATGTGCGCGCCCATCGCCCCGTCGGCGTGCTTGGTCCAGATGACCGACTCGGCGGCGGTGGACAGGCCGTTCAGGGTGCGGGCGCGGCGCAGGACGATGCGGTCGTACTCGGGGACGGTGGCGGTGAAGTAGTAGTGGCCGTCGCCGTGCCGGTGGATGTACGGGTCGGCGCGCTGCCGGACCAGCGGGTTCACGTAGGGGGTGGCCTTCCGGGAGGGCGCGGCGGCGGCCCCGGTGGGGGTGAGGGCCAGGGCGCCGACGGCGAGGGCGGCTCCCTTCAGCACCAGGCGCCGGTCGGGGACGTGGGGCAGGTCGTGCTCGCGGCTCATACGGCTGCCTCTCCGTGTCGTTCGAGGTGACGAACGACACCTGTCATTACGAACGCCGAAAAGGTAAGGGCCCGGTAACCGGAGGGTCAACGGGTTCGACGAGGAAGGAGAGAGCGCTTTCTTCCGGTGGTGACGGCCGTCTTCACGCCACGCGCCCAGTTTCTGTTATCGGCGGGCCGTCCCGAACGTCTCCGGTCACGTGCGCAGCCATACCCACAAGACGACAGCGGCAGCCGGAGCACTCGCGGCGGTGGCCGCCCTCCTCGCCGTCGCTCCCCCTTCGTCCGCCGCGGCCGGCCTCCGGGACGTCACCGCCGACGTGCTCGCCGACCGGGACGTGACCCTCACCGGGGACACGGTGGTCACGGTGCCGGCGGGGACGACGACGTACGACGGGGTGTTCCGCGGCGAGGGCACGCTCACCGTGAGCGGCGGCGGGACGCTGGTCCTCACCAGGGACAGCGACTTCACGCTCCCCACGGCCCGGCAGCGGCAGGTGGTGCGGACGCAGGGCGGCAACCACCCGTACACGACGGTCACCAACCCCGACCCGCCCGCGATCACGGTGGAGCGCGGGGCGACCCTGCAGTACGGCACCGGCGGCGGCACCGGTCTGCTCGGCCACTTCCCGTACGACACCCCGGGCTACCGGCTGAACCAGCTCAACGTCCGGGTGGACGGCATCCTGCGCCTGTCCCTCACCCGCACCTTCAACATCGGCACGATCAGCGGCACGGGCCTGGTCACCCAGCCCCGCAACATGTGGGGCACCCTGGACCTGGCCGGCACCCACCCCTTCTCGGGGGTCATCGACAACGGCACCGGGACGGCGGCCGGCCGCCCCGAGTACCCGGTCGCCCTGCCGAACGCCCGGGCCGTCCTCAACCAGGGCTCCTGGATCATCGACACCCCGCTGAACCAGACGATCACCCTGCGCCAGGACTTCTACCAGCGCGCCTACGGCAGCGACGTCAACGTCCACACCCGCCCCGGCAGCCACGTCGTCCTCACCGGCCAGTACAGCTACAGCGACCAGGGCGGCGACACCGACCCCTCGCTCAGCGACCCCGGCCTCAACTGGCGCGCGATACCCCATCAGTTGAACAAGCGCGGCACCAACATCGAGGGCGCGGACGTGCGGTGGGGCGACGGCACGACCCATCAGATCTTCATGCCGGGCACGAAGGACACCGTCTACATCAACCTGCACGAGGCGAGCGGCCGTCGCTCCACCCTGACCTTCGACTACGACGGCCCCGTCACGCTCGGCGCGCCGATCGGCGGCGGCCGGTACCACGACACGCTGGCGGCGCCCGGCGCCGGGGACGTCGTGATCGCGGGGACCCGCGGCAACGACGTGACCTTCGCGGCGCCGCAGTACTACGACGGCTCGACCACCGTGCGCAAGGGGGCCGTGCTGCGCCTGGGCTCGGCGCGGGGGGACGGCTCGCTGCTGATGGGCACGGCGGGACGGCGCGTGGTCGACGACGGCACGCTCGTCGCGCAGAACACCTCGACCCCCCTCTCGCTCTCCCGGATCAGCGGCTCCGGATCCCTCGTCCAGGCCGGTGCCGCCACGACCACCCTGACGGGCGGCGCGATCACCTACACCGGGACGACGACCGTGCGCAAGGGCACGCTGGCCCTGCGCGACGGGGCCAGTCTGATGCACGGCAGGGCGATCCTGCTCACCTCGGCGGGATCTGTGCTGGACGCGGGGCCGTCGGGGCTGCGGGTGGCGTCCACGCTCAGCGGTCCGGGCACCGTGCGGGGGGCGGTGAACAACGACGGCGTGGTCGTCGGCGGGGTCACGGTGCAGGGTGCCTACACCCAGAGCAGCAAGGGCGAACTGGTGCTGGGCAAAGGGCCGTTGAAGGTGAGCGGGGCGGTCCGGCTGGCCGGGGCCCTGGACCTCTCGGCGGCCGGCACCCGTCCCGCCCGCGAGATCACCGTGCTGGAGCACACGGGCCGGGGGCGGACCACCGGCGCCTTCGACGGTCTGGCCGAGGGCACCGCGGTCCGGCTGGCCGACGCCACCTATCGCATCAGCTACCGGGGCGGCGACGGCGACGACGTGGTCCTGACCGCGACCGGTGCGGGCCCCGCCACGACGGCCGACGCCCGCAGCGGGTCCGGCTCGGCCGCCACCACCGACGCCCGCACCACGAACACGGCGGGCAACACCCTGGCCTGGTGGCCGTATCTCCTCGCGGTCGGACTGCTCCTCGGTCTGGTGATCCCGGCCATGCAGCGCGGACACCGCGGCCGGACCCGCCGCGACGGCGGCCGGCACGCGGCCCGGGATCAGCACATCTAGAGCGCCGCCTCCACCGCCTCGACGGCCCCCTCGGCCTGCGCGGGCTCCTCGGCCTCCGGGTCCGGCCGGCGTCCGCGCAGCCACACGTACACCGGGATCCCCGCGAACAGGAACAGCACGCCCTGGTAGACGGCCGCGTAACCGGCGCCCGCGATCAGCCAGAAGGAGAAGGCGAAGGACAGGGCCGCCACGACCAGGTCGCGGACCAGGCCGGCCGGGCGGACGCGCTCGCGGGTGCCCCTGGCGAGCCAGTACAGCTGGGCGGCGGCCGACAGCAGGTAGGGCACGCAGCCGGTGAAGGTGGTGATCAGGACCAGGACGCGGAAGGTGGTGTCCGGGCCCGCCGTGTAGTTGAGGGCGATCAGCAGCGTGCCGAGGACGGCCACCGCCCACACCCCGAAGCCGGGCACCCCGCCCTTGCCGACCTTCGCGAACGGCGCCGGGAAGAGTCCGTCGCGGGCGGCGGCGTACGGCATCTGCGCGGCCAGCAGGATCCAGCCGTTGAGGCAGCCCACGATCGACGCGACGGCGACCAGGGAGATCGCGGTGCCGCCCCAGTGCCCGCCGGTGATCGCGTTCACCGCGTCGGCGAAGGGGGCGCCGGACTTGACCAGTTCGTCGTGCGGGACCAGGCCGAAGACGGCGACGGTGCCGAGGATGTAGACGAGGGCGGAGCCGAGCGTGCCGAGGATGCCGGCGCGGCCGACGTTGCGCTCGGGGTCGTCCACCTCGCCCGCGCTGACCGCCGCCGACTCGACGCCGAGGAAGCTGTACAGCAGCAGCGCGGCCGCGGCGGCCAGCGCGCCGGGGGCGCTGTCGCCGGAGGCGTTGAACGGGCCGAAGTTGCGGGCGTGCACGAAGAACAGGCCGATCGTGGCGACCAGCAGCAGCGGCACGAACTTCAGGACCGTCGAGACGATCTGCACCGCGCCCACCCAGCGGGTCCCGGCGAAGTTCGCGGCGGCCGGCAGCCACAGCGCGGCGAGGGCGACCAGGCCCTCCAGGAGGTGGTTGCCGTGCAGGGGTGTCAGGACGTCGACGTATCCGACGACGGCGACCGCGAGGGCGGCGATGCTGACCCAGCACATCGTCCAGTACGACCACGCCGAGAGGAATCCGGCGAACGGGCCGAAGGCGTCGCGCGGGTAGACGTACAGGCCGCCGGTGACCGGGCTGCGGCGGGCCAGCCGGCCGAAGAGCAGGGCGAGCAGGACGGCGGCGACGGACAGCACCACGAAGGCAAGGAGGCTGACCGTGCCGTAGGGGGCCACGGCGGCGGGCAGCGCGAAGATGCCGCCGCCGATGATGTTGCCCATCACCAGGGCGGTGGCGGCGGCCAGGCCGAAGGTGCGGCGGGGAGCGGCGGCGGGAGCGGTGGCCGTGCGCGGCCCGGGCTCGGCGGCCTCGGTGGCGTCGGTGGGATCGGTGGCAGTCATGGTGGCATCCGGGGTCGAACGGGGCGGGGAGGGGCGTGATCGTAACCCGCCATCCCACATGATGGTCCATCTGTTCACGTACTGGACACACTGCGCCTCGTCCGGCGCCTTTCGACTAGCGTCATGACATGACAAGCCACACCTCCCCCAGTCTCGCCGCCGCCCTCGCCGCCGGGACCGTCGTGCTCGACGGCGGCATGTCCAACCAGCTCGAATCGGCCGGCCACGACCTGAGCGACGAGCTGTGGTCGGCGCGACTGCTCGCCGAGCGGCCCGAGGCGGTCACCGAGGCGCACCTCGCCTACTACGAGGCGGGCGCGGACGTGGCGATCACCGCCAGCTACCAGGCCACGTTCGAGGGCTTCGCCAAGCGCGGGATCGACCGCGGGGAGGCGGCCCGGCTGCTCGCGCTGAGCGTGGAGCTGGCCCAGGAGGCCGTGCGCCAGGCCCATGCCCGGGGCGTAGGGCGTCCGCTGTGGGTTGCGGCCTCCGTCGGACCGTACGGGGCGATGCTCGCGGACGGCTCCGAGTACCGGGGCCGGTACGGGCTCAGCGTGGACGAGCTGGAGCGGTTCCACCGGCCGCGGCTGGAGGTGCTGTGCGCCGCCGCGCCCGATGTGCTGGCGCTGGAGACGGTGCCGGACGCCGACGAGGCGGCGGCGCTGCTGCGGGGCGTGCGCGGGTCGGGGGTGCCGGCCTGGCTCTCCTACACCGTCGCCGGCGGCCGCACCCGTGCCGGACAGCCGCTGGAGGAGGCGTTCGCGCTCGCCGCTGAGGTGGACGAGGTCATCGCGGTCGGCGTCAACTGCTGCGCCCCCGACGAGGTGGAGCGGGCGGTGGAGACGGCGGCCCGGGTCACCGGGAAGCCGGTCGTGGTCTATCCCAACAGCGGGGAGGCCTGGGACGCGGACGGTCGCACCTGGACGGGGCGCTCTTCCTTCGCCGCCGAGCAGGTGGCCGGGTGGCGTGCCTCCGGGGCGCGGCTGATCGGCGGGTGCTGCAGGGTGGGTCCCGCGGCCATCGCGGGTATCGCCGGGGCACTGCGCGACTGAGCCTGCGCCTTCTCGCCGTGGGGGTCCCGTTGTCTCCCGACTGCGGCTTGTCCGTGGTTGCTCGCGCCGTTCCCCGCACCCCTTCGGGGCGCTAGCCTCGGCGCATGGGAACCGGTTGCCGATGCGATGACTAGGAAGAGCGCGGACCTCGGGCGGAGCACCATCCGGGACGTGGCGACGCGGGCCGGGGTGTCCGCCTCGACCGTGTCGCGGGTGCTGGGCGGGGAGTACCCGGTGAGCGCGGCGACCCGGACCCGGGTGATGCGGGCCGTGCGCGAGATGGACTACGTCGCCGACGCGCGCGCCAAGGCCGTCGCCGGGGCGGGCACCCCGACGCTCGCCTTCGTGCTGGAGGACATCACCGGACCCTCCTTCGCGCACATGGCGCACGGGGTGGAACGCGAGGCGGCCCGGCTCGGGCATCTGTGCCTGGTGTGCAGCACGGACGGGGACCCGCGCCAGGAGCTGGAGTTCATCGAGGTCATGCGCGCCCAGCGGGCCGCCGCGGTGCTCCTGGTCGGCGGCGGCGCCGACACCCCGGAGTACCGGGCGCGCACCCGCCGTATCGCCGACTCGCTGGCCTCGGCGGGCTCCCGGCTGGTGCTGTGCGGCCGGCCGCCGCTGGGCCCGGACGCCCCGGTGACGGTGATCGAGTACGACAACGAGGGCGGCGCCTACGCCCTGGTGGCGCACGTCCTGGCGCGGGGCCACCGGCGGGTGCTGTTCCTGGGCGGCAGGCCGGACCACACCACGGCCCAGGGCCGTGAGCGCGGGTACACCGCCGCCCATCGCGCCCGGGGCGTTGAGCTGGACCCGGGCCTGGTGCTGCACGGCGACTTCACCCGGGACTCGGGGCACCGGCTGATGCGCCGGGCACTGGAGCGGCGGCTGGAGTTCACGGCCGTGGCGGCCGCGACGGACATGGTGGCGGCCGGCGCGCTGACCGCGCTGCACGAGGCGGGCCTGGACGTGCCGGGTGACGTGTCGCTGGCCGGGTACGACGACATTCCCTTCGCCCGCGACCTGCACCCGGCCCTGACCACGGTGCACGTGCCCTACGAGGAGCTGGGCCGGCTGGCCGTGCGCACCGCGCTGGGCCGCACGGCCGACTCCCCGGACGAGCATCTGCTGCTGGGCACGCACGTGGTGGTGCGGGACTCGGTGGCGGGCGTCGGACCGGGCTCGCTCACCGCCGGCGGGTGAGAACCGAGCGGCGCAGCCGGCGTACCGCCGAGGCGCGTCCGACGGTGGCGGCGACCGGGACGTCGGTGACGGGCACCGGCTCCGGGAGGGGGGCGGCGGTCGCCCAGAGGGTGACTTCCCGGTCCCGTGGGCCGTACGCCGTGCGCGGGGCGCCCTCGCCGAAGATCCGCACCGGATGCGAGGCGTCCCAGGCCCGCCAGCCGGGGTCGCCGCCGGTCACGAAGCGCACCCAGGCGCCGTGCATCGCGTCGGCCAGCTCCTGTGGGGCGCCCTGGCCGGCGAGTTTCGCCGACTCCGGGGTCTCCCCGGTGTCGAAGACGAACCCGAGCTCCAGGGCATGGCAGGCGCCGAGTCCGGGCCGCAGGGAGGGCCAGGCGAACTCGTAGAGGTACGAGGAGCCGGGGCGGGCGTCGGCCAGCCGGTGCAGGGGGACGCGCAGCAGGTGGTCGGTGACCATCTGGCCGACGGTCTCGGCGGTGCCGGCGTCGGGGTGCAGGGCCCGGTAGCCGCGCGGCACCTCGGGGCCGGCGTGGCAGCGGGCCATGGCCCCGGCCAGGGCGACCGGGCCGAGCCGGTCGACGCGCTCCAGCAGCCCGCCGGGCACCAGCCACAGCCGGTACTCGTCCCGGGTCCAGCCCATGAGGAGGTCGACACCCCGGGCGACCTCCTGGTCGACCAGGGCTTCGAGGGGGTCGCGGGGCACGAGGTCGCCGTCGACGACGATGCCGAAGGCGGGGCCGCCCAGCACCGGGCTGCTCAGCCGCCCGACCTCGGCCTGGGCGCGCAGCAGCAGGTCGCGGTCGACGGTGGCGAAGGCCTCGGCGGTGGCGGGGATCCGCAGCCGGGCCGCCATACGGCGCACCATCCGCCGGACCTTGTCGCGTTCGAGGACCTCCGGTGCGCCGCTCTGCAGCACCGCCCGCCGGACCAGGCCCCGCGCCTGCGGGGCGGCGACCAGGGCGCCGGCGCTGATCGCGCCCGCCGACTGGCCGGCCAGGGTCACCCGGCCGGGGTCGCCGCCGAAGGCCTCGATCGAGGCGTGCACCCAGCGCAGGGCGGCCAGCTGGTCGCGCAGTCCGGGGTTGGCGGGCGCGTCCGGGAACAGCCCGTAGCCCTCGGCGCCCAGCCGGTAGTTGACGGAGACGAAGACGACGCCGTCGCGGGCGAAGGCGCGCCCGTCGTACACCGGCACGGCGGAGGATCCCCTGGTCAGGGCGCCGCCGTGCAGCCACACCAGCACCGGGAGGCGGGCGCCGGGGCCCGGCTCGGGGGTCCACACGTTGAGGTTGAGACAGTCGTCCCCGGCGACGACGGGATCGGACAGGTACTGCCCGAACGCCTCCGAGTACGGCGGTTTCGGCGCCGTGGGTCCGAAGGCGCCCGCGTCCCGGACGCCGTCCCAGGGTTCGGGCTCCTCGGGCGGGCGGAACCGGCGGGGTCCGAAGGGCGGGGCGGCGTAGGGGATGCCGCGGAAGACGGCGACCCCGTGCTCGTACCTGCCGCGTACCGCCCCGTACGGCGTCGTGACGACGGGATCCCGCCGGTCCTTCCCCGGGTCGTCCCCCTGTTCGTCCCTCCGGTCAGCCGTCATCCGCCCACCAGCCCTTCGCAGCGCTCGTGCACCAGTACCACCACAGCATCACAGCACCGTCCGGTATTCCGCCGCACGAGAGCCGGTCGAGGGCTGGTGGGGGCGGGTGACGGTTACTTCGCGTACATCAGGGTGCCGAAGCCGAGCTGGTCGTAGCCGCCGCTGTCGGGGCCGTAGTCACCTCCGCCGCCCTCCGGGGCCACCGAGGAGCACATCCGGGAGACGTACTTGTCGTCGAGGCCGAGACGCCGGTTGTAGTGGTAGTGGAGCATCGCCCACACCGGGCGCACCTGGCCCCGCGACGCCGACGAGATCACCGTCTGCGAGGTTCTGGCGCAGCTCTGTCCGGTGCCCCAGGTGTAGGTGGTGTAGGGCACATCGCCGCCGAGGTTGTACTTGGCGACGTACTGGGCGGCTTTCAGGAAGCGGCGGCCGTCGTACGAGTACAGGTCGTCGCCCTGGTTCCAGGCCATCTCGCAGACCGCGCCCATCTGGCCCATGCCCATGACGGTGTGGCCCTGGTCGCGGCCGGACTCCTGCCACTGGCCGAGGGCGTAGCCGGCCGGGTCGGTGTACAGGTAGGGCACCGCGTGCGCGATCGAGCCGTTGCCGGCGCCGGACGTGAAGTACGTGACGGCCTGGTCGTACTTGGCGCCGTCGTCGTTGAGGATCCCGATGGCCATGACCGAGGCCATGTTGCACAGGTCCCAGTTGGCCCAGTAGTTGGTGACGCAGGCGCCGTTGTGCCGGGTCAGGAAATCGTGGTTGAGCGGGTAGAAGACCTTGACCAGCATCTCCTGGGCCGCGGCGAGGTCGAAGCCGGCGTAGCCGCGCATCAGCTCGCAGACGTTGGCGAACTGCCAGCCGTAGAGGCCGGAGGCGAGGAAGCGGTCGGCGTCGCCGGTGACGCTGGTCAGGGTGGTCGACCAGGCGTTGAGGATCCTGGCGGCGCAGGCGGCGTTCGCCTCGGTGCCGCCGACCTGCCAGCGCAGGGCGTTCTGGTAGGCGGCGGCGATGTCGTTGTAGAGGAGGTGGTAGTTCTGTCCGGTGCCTCCCCGGACGACCGTCGCGGTGGCGCGGGGCGTCCAGGTGGCGGTCGAGTGGGAGTCGGCGGTCAGCTTCCGCCAGCCGGACAGCCAGGGGTCGGTGCCCGCCGCGACCCTGACCTTGGCGCGGTTGATGTCGCCGGCGTTGTGCAGCATGCCGGGGTGGGTGAACGTCGCGGGCGCGGCGGTGGCCGTGGTGGGGGCGGCGGCGAAGGCGCCGAGGGCGGCGGCGGTGAGACCGCCGGCGGTCCGGAGCAGACCGCGGCGGCTCAACGGGGGGTGGTGGAGGGCCTGGTGGGGGGAAGTGCGGCTCATCGCGTGCTGTTCCAATCCGTGGGGGGATCAGTCGGGGTGAATGCTCACCCCGTCGAACTCGGTGGTGGCGAGGGCCAGGGGGTCGCGCGAGCAGACCACCAGGCCCACGTGGTAGGGGGCGTCACCGAAGGTGGGGATCTCGCCGGTGGCGAGCGGGGTCCAGGTGGCGCCGTCGTCGGTGGAGACGGCCGCGGCGAAGGCGGTCCCGGTGCGCTTCAGCCGCAGCAGCAGAGGAAGTCGGACAGGGGTGGTGCCGGAGAAGGCGGAGGCTCCGGCGACGGTGGGACGCAGCATGAGCTGTGCGCTGCTCCCGCCGGTGACGATGACCCCGGCCGCCTGGTCGAACGGCGACAGGGACTTGGCCATGAGCAGCCCGACCCGGTCCTCGGTGGCTCCGTGGCGGGAGACCAGCCGGGCGGTGATCTCGCAGTCGCCGGTGACGGACTGTCGTACGAACTGGCCGGTCATCGCCTGGTTGTTGACGCCCAGGTCGACGCCCGCGCCCCGCACGGTGAAGGTGCCGTCGGCGTGGCCGGTGTCCCCGGGCGTGAGGACGGCCACCACGCCGAGTGTGCCGAAGGCGGCCGGGTCGCGGACGACGTCACCGAGGTCGCCGTTGGTCCAGGGGGCGGGCAGTGCCGCGGCAGCGGTGGGGGCCGCCTCCCGCGTCTCCCGTGCCTGCCCGACGGCCGGCATCAGGGCGCTCACCGGGTCGCAATGGGGGCCGCGCCCGGCGCTGTTGGTCTTCGCCACGGTGTAGTGGTACGTCGTCCCGGGCGTGCCGGCACGGTCCCGGTACCGGACGCGGGTGCCGAAGCCGACGGCGCCGGCCCCGGTGGCGAGGGGGGTGTAGGGGCCCTGGGGGCGCGGGGCGCGCAGGACCGTGTAGCGGGCCGAGAGGTCGGGGTCGGTCCAGGTCAGTTCGATGCCGTCGGTGCCGCTGGTGGCCCGCAGATCGGTGGCGGTGCGGGCCGGACGCGGCACGCGCCAGACCACGCCGTCCTCCCGCGAGGTCACGGTGAGGTTGTCGAAGGCGCCGGTGCCGCTCTGGGCGTGGTCCGCGTCGACGCCGAGACAGGAGGTCAGGACGAGACCGGCGTGGGCGAGGCGCGGCAGCTCGCAGATCGTCGAGCCCACCTCGGTCCACCGCTCGCCGTCCGGGGAGACGGCCCCGGTGAAGCGGTCGCCCCGGCGGCTCACCCGCACCCAGTACGGCGCCCGCAGCCGGTAGCCGTCGCCCGCGCCCTCGACGTACGGGGCCTCGAACGGGGTCGCCGACTCGGGGAGCGTGCCGAGGTCGGAGATGGGGAAGGAGGCACCGGTGGTGATCGTCTGCTGCTGGGTGGGCGGCACGGGGGTGCTGCCGGTGGCCGAGACGGCGGCTCCGGCGCGCGGGCGAACCGTCCACACCCCGCTCCAGGTGTGCAGCGGCAGCCCCTGGATCAGCATGGAGGCATGAGCGGCGTCGGGGTCCGTACCGGCCCGCAGGGTGACGCCGATCTTGGAGTACTGCGAGCTGAGGGGCCAGACGACGCGGGCGGTGACCGTGCCGTCGCCGCGCAGCGGGAGGTGGGCCAGCCGGTGGCTGTCCGCGGTGCCGGAGGCCTCCAGCAGGAACCGCTCGCCGTCGAAGTGGGTGGCACCGGGGAGCCGCACGTCCCCGACGTCCTCGGCCGACCAGGGGGCCGGCAGTCCGGCGCAGACGGACACCGGACGCGAACTCCCGCTCTCCCCGATCGAGTTGGTGGCGGTGAGCGTGTAGGAGTACGTCCGTCCGGCGCGCACGTCCCGGTCGGTGTACGCCGGCCGCTCGACCCCGGCGGCCAGTTCCTCGTACGGCCCGTCCGGGCGCCTGGACCGCCGTACGGTGTAGCCGGTCGCCCCGGTGGACGGCAGCCAGGACACGGTGACCGCGTCCGCCTCGCCGGTCGCCGTGACCCCGGCCGGGGCGGCCGGCGCGGCCGGCGCCGGGGCGGTGGCTCCGGCCCAGGCGAGGGTGCCCCAGCCCGGCAGGTCGTCGTTGCCGCCCTCGACGACCCGGGCGCCCGCGGTGCCCCGGAAGACGGCGGACTCGACGTTCGGGGTGCCGAGGCCCCGCACGCCCGCGTAGTGGGCGTAGTACATCTCGTAGATCGGGGGCAGGGTGCCGCGGCCGATGGCGGAGACCGCCGTCTTGAGGTACTTGCCGGTGCGGTCGAGGCCGGGGGTGAAGGGCACGTCGCCGCCGAGGTTGTAGCGGGCGGCGTACTCGGCGTTGGCCAGGACGCGGTTGCCGTCGTGGCCCCACAGGTCGACGCCCTGGTTCCAGGCGACCTGGGCGGCGTCACCGAGCAGACCGACGGCGAGCTGTTCGTGGCCCTGGTCGCGCCCGGACTCCTGGCCCTGGCCGGCGGCGGTGACGATGCGGTGCGGCACGCTGCCGTTGCCCGCGCCGGCGGCGGCGTAGCGCAGGGCGTCCTCGAAGAGGGTGCGCTCCTCGCAGAACACGCCGAAGGCGAGGATGGTCTGGAGGGCGGTCAGGTCCCAGTTGCCGTTGGCGTAGAGCATGTAGCCGGAGACGGCCGGATACCAGACGTCCAGGAAGGACCTCTCGCAGCGCGCGATGTCGGCGTCGGCCCAGCCGTCGTACCCGGTGTGCCGGAGCAGTTCGGCGGCATTGGCGAACTTGAAGGCCTGGAGTCCCGCGCCGAGCGGGCCGTCGGCGCCGGTGACCACGGTCAGCGAGGCCGACCAGGCGTCGAGGATGTCCCGGGCCTTGTCGGCGTGGGCGCTCTCGCCGGTGACGGCCCAGAGCAGGGCGTGCTGGTAGGCGGCGGCCGAGTCGGCGACGGCCTGGTTCATGTAGTTGGCGGGCCCGCGCCCCCAGGAGGTGATCTGCCCGGTGTTCTGGACGACGTAGGAGAGCCGCGAACGGGAGTGGGCGGACAGCGCGAGGTAGCCGTCGTACACCGGCGACCGCCGGGCGGCGACCGCGGAGCGCATCCGGGCGAGGTCGGCGGTGGTGTGCAGGATGCCGGGGTGGGTGAAGAAACCGGCTCCGGTGGCCGCCCGCGCCCGGGGGGCGGGCAGGAGCACGCTGTCGGTGCCCGCGGCGAGCAGCAGGGCGGTGGACGACTTCAGCAGGCCGCGGCGGCTGACCGGGCTCACCGGGCGGCCGCCTGCGCCTCGGCGGTGGTGAGGAAGGTCAGGCCGGTGACGTGCTCGTTGGCGAACCACTGCACCGCGTCGGTGGTCGCGTACCACTTGGGTTTCTTCATCGAGTCGGCGATCACCACGCCGTTGACCACCAGGTTCTCGAAGGTGACGTTCCTGACGGCGTGCTCGGCGTCGTAGCCGAGGAAGAGCGAGGGGTTCGCGTGCGTGCCCGTGTAGCTGAGGTTCTTGACGTAGACGTTCTCGATGCCGCGTCCGACCGACGTGTTGTACTTGGTGTTGAACATGACCCGCATGTGGATCACCTGTCCCCAGCGGAAGTCCTCGATCCGTACGTCCTCGATCCGTACGTTCCTGATGAGGTTGGAGTCGCCGGGATTGAGGGCGATGCAGCCCTGGTAGCCCATCTGGGGCTCGCGGTGGTCGAGGATGTCGACGTTCCGGATCACCAGGTTCTCGATCGTCTCGGGGGCGTCGGTGTCGCCGTGGGTGCCGACGTTGACGGGATGGGCGACGTCGGCCCACAGGGTGCAGTTCTGGACGGTGATGTCGCGGGTGTCGCCGTAGTAGTCCCAGCGGTGGCAGTAGATCGCTATGCAGTCGTCGGAGTTGCGCATGAAGCAGCCGTCGAAGACGACGCCGGTGGACGAGAAGACGTCGAAACCGTCTCCGTTGCCTTTCGAGCTGAACGCACGCGCGTTTCTCACCTGGACGTTCTCGCTCTCCGCGAAGGTGCCCGCGTAGCCGGCCGGGTTGAGGACGATGACGTCCTCCACGCGGATGTTCTTGCTGCCCTCGCAGAGGACGGCGCCGCCGGGGCTGGCGTGGAGGACCCCGCGTCCGGTGAGGGCGGCCTTGTCCACGTCCTTGAAGTAGACCTGTGCGGTCAGCACGGCGCCGCCCGCCAGGTAGACGGTCTTGCCGCTGGGGACGGTGAGCCTGCCGCCGGTGACGGTGTGCACCCCGGGGCCGAAGTAGAGGACGTCCGGGTCGTCGGCGGAGGGCGGGGCGGGATCGACGCGGTTGCTGATCAGGTGCAGGCAGTCGAAGATCTCGTCGTTGATCTGTACGACCACGTCCCGGGGTTCGTCGAGGGTGAACCGCAGGGTGTCGCCGAGGAGTTCGGGCGTGATGCGGAGGGCGTCCGGTCTCACCCGGGCCCTTGTGGTGCCGCCCTTGAGGTAGGTGACCTCGATCTCGACGGAACCGCGGAAGTCGAAGTACACCATCGAGGAGTTGTAGACCTTGCCGGAGCCGGTCGTGGGGTCGATCTCCTCCAGCTGCGGTCGCCAGATGTCGAGGGTCCGCCAGTCGCCGTCGGGGGCGGTGCGGACCCGCACCCTGAAGCTGGTGTTGGTGGGCAGGCCGGCCGGGAGCGGGTAGGTGAGCAGCTTCGGCGCGGAGTTGCCGCCGTCCGCGTGGGCCGCCGTGGCGGTGAGGCCGCCGGACAGACCGGCGGCGAGCACGGTGGCGCCCGCCGCCTGGAGGGCGCCGCGGCGGGACAGGGGCGTGTTCATCG
Source organism: Streptomyces sp. NPDC006739 (assembly GCF_042869815.1). Classification (NCBI taxonomy): domain Bacteria; kingdom Bacillati; phylum Actinomycetota; class Actinomycetes; order Kitasatosporales; family Streptomycetaceae; genus Streptomyces; species Streptomyces sp. NPDC006739. The sequence goes on along the minus strand of NZ_JBIAGM010000016.1, from coordinate 54,374 downwards.
GTGACTCCGTAAGTTGTTAGGCGGCCCGGGAGGGCCGGATGTGGCTGATCGGTGCTTGCCTTCCGTGGCTCCCGAGGAGTGGCCGTCCGGCTCTCCTGGGCGCCCTGGCCACTGATTGAAATGCGCGGATTAGTCGCTGTTTACGGAGCTGATGGCGGGGTGTCCCTCGGGCCGATGGAATGCTGTTCGGAACGAGGAGGGGCGGGTGGACCAGCGGCGCGATCGGCTGTGGGCCGGTCAGGACCTCGAAGACCGAACCGGCCACGGCCGCCGCAGTCCGGGCCCCGCCCAGGGGGCGCCGACGGTCCGGCATCGGCGGTGGGGCGTCCGTCGGCGGTCCGGCATCGGCGGTGGGACGTCCGTCGGCGGGGGGCCATCGGCGGGGGCATCGGCGGTAGGCCGTCGGGCGTCAGCCATCGGGGGTCGGGCGTCAGCCGTCAGGCGTCAGCCGTCAGGCGTCAGCCGTCAGGCGTCAGCCGTCAGGCGTCAGCCGTCAGGCGTCAGCCGTCAGCCGTCCTCGATCGCCGTCAGCGATCGGGCATCAGCCATCAGCCGTCAGGCGTCAGGCGTCAGCCGTCAGCCGTCAGCCGTCAGGCGTCAGCCGTCAGGCGTCAGCCGTCGTCGATCGCCGTCAGCGATCGGGCATCAGCCATCAGCCATCAGCCATCAGCCATCAGCCATCGAGCGTCAGGCGTCACCCATCGGGGAGACGTCGTCAGGGAGATGTCGTCAGGGAGATGTCGTCGGAGAGATGTCGTCGGCCTCGGCCGTCAGCCGGGACGGCCTGTCCGGGGTGCGGGCGTGCCTCTGCATGGACTTCCTCGGGAGAGCAACCGGTTGCTATGGGCGGTGAAGGGAGCTTCTTCCGGCCGGCAGGGTCCGTCAAGGGGCGCGGCGAGTTTTCGAAAACGAAAGGACCAGCAACCGGTCGCTCATGCCTACCGGTTGTCACGCGGTGAAGGTTCGGCCGACCGCACATCGCAAGATTTCGGCTCAGCCCCCTTGCTAGGGGCCGTCGAGCCGTCCTACTGTCCCGTGGAAACCGGTTTCTACAGCTTGCGCCGAGCCGCCGCCCTCTCGTCGCTGCGAGAGCGCCAACTTGCAAAGGAACACGGTCAATGAACTCCACCAGCCCCCGGAGAAGGTTCCTCAGCGCCGCCGCACTGGGCCTCGCCCTGACAGGTCTGCTCACCGCCTGCGGCGGATCCGGTTCCGGTGACTCCAAGTCGGCCTCCGGCCCGGTCACCCTGCCCTTCTGGGGCTGGGCCAACGGACAGGACGCCGTGGTCGAGGCGTTCAACGCCGCCCACAAGGACGTGCAGCTCAAGTACACGAAGGTCACCGACCAGCTGACGATGCAGAAGCAGCTGACCAACGCCGTCAAGGCGGGCAACGCGCCCTGTCTGGTGCAGAACACCGCCGAGTACGTGACGAGTTGGGTCTCGCAGGACGCCCTCGCCGACATCACCCCGTACGTCCGGGCCGACAAGGGCAGGTTCAACCCGGGCTCCTGGTCGGCCGCCCAGGTGCAGGGCAGGCTCTACGGCGTCCCCACCAGCTCCGCGCCCAACTTCACCATCTACCGAACCGACCTGTTCACCCGGTACGGCATCAGGCCGCCCGCCACCTGGGACGAGTTCATCGCGGCCGGCAAGGTGCTGAAGAAACACGGCATCAAGATCACCAATTACGCCGGCGAGGACCCCAGCACCCTGGAGGTGCTCGCCATGCAGGCCGGCGCCCACTGGTACGCGATCGACGGCAACGCCTGGAAGATCGACTTCCAGGACCCCGGCACCCTGAAGGCCGCCCAGGTGATCCAGGAGATCGTCGACGACGACCTGAACTCCAAGCTGTCGTTCGCCGACTACGCGGCCGTGCAGCGCAACTACGACAACGGCGGGACCGCCACCCGGCAGATCTCCACCTGGCAGATGGCCGGCATGGTGCAGAACTTCACCAAGTCCTTCGGCAAGTGGGCGCTCTCCCCCTGGCCGACGTTCGCCGGCGAGCCCGCCAGGACCCCGGCCGGCACCAACCTGACCGGCAGCGTCACCCTGGTGACCAAGAGCTGCGCGCACCAGCGGCAGGCCGCCGAGGCCGCGCTGTGGATGTCCACCGACGCCGGTGCGGTCAGGACGATGGCGAGCCCCACCACCGGCAACGGAGTGATGCCCGCCCTGGCGAACAGCGGCGCCTACGTCGACGAGGCGATCTCCGCCAAGCTGCTCGGCACGAACTACGCGCCGGCGAAGAAGGTCGTCACCGACAGCCTGGACACCGTCACCACCGACTGGACCTTCGGCCCCGACTGGACCGCCATGTTCACCGAGTTGCAGAACGGCTGGGCGAAGGTGGTGGGCAAGCAGGAGAAGGTCACCGACCTGCTCGCGCACATGCAGCAGTGGACGGTCCAGGACCTGAAGTCCCGCGGCATCGACGTCAAGGGCTGAGGCGGCGCCCATGGTCCGCTCCCAGCGCTGGAAGGGCGCCGCCTTCACGGTGCCCTTCCAGCTCGGCTTCGTCTTCCTGTACCTGATCCCGATCGGATACGCCGTCTACCAGTCGCTCTTCCGGGAGCGGCAGTCGGGGCTCGGCCTCGGCGGTGCCACGGAGAAGTTCGCCGGCCTCGCCAACTACCAGCAGGGCCTGACCGATGCGGCGTTCCTCAACTCCGTCCTGCGCGTGGTGCTGTTCGCCTGTGTGCAGATCCCGCTGATGCTGCTGGTCAGCCTGGTCCTCGCGCTGTTCCTCGACGCGCTGTCCTCCCGGGTGGCGAGCCGTTTCCGGATCGTGCTGCTGGTGCCGTACATGATCCCGGGCGTGGTCGCGGCGATCATGTGGATCAACCTCTACAGCCCGGACGTGGGTCCGCTGACACCGCTGGGCAAGGTGTTCGGGCTGTCCTGGAACTTCTTCGCGCCGTCGATGGTGTGGCCGTCCATCGGCAACCTGCTGACCTGGCACGGCATCGGCTACAACATGGTGATCATCTACTCCGCGCTGCAGGGCGTGCCGCGCGAGCTGTTCGAGGCGGCCCGGCTGGACGGCGCCTCCGAGCCGCGGATCGCGCGGAGCATCAAGGTGCCGTACGTGCGCGGCGCGCTGGTGCTGACCGGCATGCTGTCGATCATCCAGATGCTGCAGATCTTCAACGAGCCCGCGCTGTTCCGCAACGTCACTCCGCAGACGGTCGGCGACAGCTTCACCCCGATCATGGTGATCTACAACCAGGCGTTCAACGCGGGCAACTACCACTATGCGGCGGCCCTTTCGGTGCTGCTCGCGCTGATCCTCGGGATGGCCTCCTTCCTCTTCTACCGGCTGACCGCGAGGGAGGCGGACTGATGGTGATGACCGAAGACCGGACCGGGAAGGTCCCGGCGCGAGCCGTCTGCAGACTCAACTCACCGGATCCGGGCGGACGTTCACGCGGCGGTCAGCGCTTCCTGCTGGTCGGTCTGGTCCTGGCGAGCGCCTACAGCCTGTTCCCGGTGTGGTGGCTGCTGGTCGCCGCCACCAAGGACCGTACCGGCCTGTACCAGAGCAACGGCCTGTGGTTCTCCAGCGTGCACCTGTGGACGAACCTGCGGCAGCTGTTCACCTACGAGCACGGCATCTTCCTGCGCTGGACCGCCAACTCGTTCCTGTACGCGGGTGTCGGCTCGCTGGGCGGCACACTGATCGCCCTCGCCACCGGCTACGGCCTGGCCCGCTTCGACTTCCCTGGCCGGGGCGCGGTGTTCGCCTGTGTGGTGGGGTCCTTCCTGGTGCCGATCGCCCTGCTCACCCTCCCCCTCTACCTGCTGTTCTCGCGGATCGGCCTGGTGGACACGCCGTGGGCGATGCTGATCCCCTGCCTGATCAACCCGTTCAGCGTGTACCTGGCCAAGGTCTACACCGAGGCCACGGTCCCCTTCGAACTGCTGGAGGCGGCCCGTATCGACGGGGCGGGAGAACTGCGGATCTTCTTCACCATCGTGCTGCGGATGATGACCACGGGCGGCGCCACGGTGTTCCTGCTGGCCTTCGTCAACACCTGGAACGCGTTCTTCCTGCCGCTGACCGTGCTGCGCGGCGAGCAGAACTGGACGCTCAACCTGGGCCTGTACAACTGGAGCGGCAAACGCCTGGAGTCCGGCGTCGACCTGACGAGTCTGGTGCTCACCGGCGCGCTGCTGTCGATCGTGCCGATGGCGGTGATGATGGTCGCCATGCGCAGGTACTGGCGCACCGGGGTCACCCTGGGGGCCCTCAAGTGACCGTGCTGCGCAACCCTGTCATCCGCGGATTCGCCCCCGATCCCTCCATGGTCCGGGCCGGCGACTGGTACTACGTGGCGACCAGCTCCTTCCAGTGGTTCCCGACGATCCCGGTCCACCGCTCCAGGGACCTGGCCCGCTGGGAGTACGCGGGCCAGGTCGACGGGGCGGCCCCGGGCGGTTCGCTGGCCGGCGTCCCGGACTCCGGCGGCATCTGGGCACCCTCGCTGAGCTGGGACGGCGAACGGTTCTGGGTGGTCTACTCGGTGGTGCGCTCGGTCGGCACGCCCTACTTCGACCTGGACACCTACGTCAGCACGGCCCTCGACGTCGCCGGGGGGTGGACCGCGCCGCGCCGGATCGCGAGCCACGGCTTCGACCCCGCCCTCTTCCACGAGGACGGCCGGCTGTGGCTGCTCAACCTCCAGAACGACCACCGTCCCGGCGGCCGGCGCTTCGCCGGGATCGTCGCCACCGAGCTGGACCGCGACACCCTCTCCCCGGTCGGCGGCACCCATCTGCTGCTCCAGCACGACCGGTTGATCGAGGGGCCGAAACTGGTGCGGCGGGACGGCTGGTACGTCCTCCTGCTCGCCGAGGGCGGCACCGGCTTCGAGCACGGGACGCGGGTGGCCCGCGCCCGCGCCCTGACCGGCCCGTACGAACTCGGCGTACGACCCCTGCTGACGGCGCGGGACGATCCCGGGTGGCCGTTGCAGAAGGCGGGACACGCGGAGCTGGTGCGGGCGCCGGACGGCGAGTGGTTCCTGAGCCATCTGACGGCCCGCCCGCTGGCCACACCGGACGGTCCACGCTGCCCGCTCGGCCGGGAGACCGCGATCCAGGCGGCGACCTGGGACGAGAACGGCTGGCCGCGACTGCGCCACGGGGACGTACGCCCGGCGGTCGAGGTGACGGGGCCGGAGCGCGGGCCGGTACCGGCCGAGGCGGAGTCCGAGACCGAGGAACCGGGGCAGGAACCCGGCGACCCCCAGGAACCCTGGCTCACCCTGCGGTCCCCGCTCGATCCTTCCTGGGCCGACACCGTCTCCCGGCCCGGCCGGATCCGGCTGCGCGGGCGGCAGGGGCCCGAGTCGCTGTGGGCGCACAGCCTGCTCGCCCGTCGGATCACCGAACACCGCGCCCGGGCCCAGGTCACCGTTCAGGCCCGGCCGGCGAGCTTCACCGAGGCGGCCGGACTGCTGCTCTGGTACGGGACCTCCGCCTACTACGCCCTCGACCTGACCTGGGCGGAGGACGAGGGCGAGGCGCAGCGCGGGCAGCAGTGGCGAGGCGGCGGGCGGACCGTGCTCAGCCTCGTCACCCGGGACGAGGACGCCGTACGGCAGGTGGCCGTCGTGGCCGTCGGGGCGGGGCGGCCGGTCACCCTGGGCGTGACGGTGGACCGCGGTGAGGCCCGCTTCTGGTACGCCGACGACGGCGTCCGCTCCCCCGTCGGGCCGCCCCTGGACTTCACCCGCCTCTCCGACGACCACGGCAGGCGGCTGCGCTTCACCGGCGCCATGGCCGCGATCCACGCCGTCGACCTCGTGAACGCCAGTTTCACCGCCGACTTCACCGACTTCCGGTTGGTCTGCGTGCCCGACTGACGGCCGTCCGCAGTGTTCGAAGTTTCGAAAGTCCAGCCCGCCGCGATCCCGTGAATTCCCACGTCTTCCCGCCGTCCTGAGCCGCACTTATCGTAGGAAGCGCTTTCTGCTCGATCCGCGCGCAGGCCGCGGAAGCAGCGCTGGTCGCAACTTTCGATGGCCCAACGACGGGTCGGGGAGGCGGGGTTCCGTATGGTCCGGGCTGGGAGTGCGAGCGTGGCGGCCGGTCCGACGCTGGCGGTGGTGGCCCGCGAGGCGGGGGTGTCGGTGCCGACCGCGTCGAAGGTGGTCAACGGCCGCGAGGACGTGGCCCCGGAGACCCGCCGCCGGGTCACCGAGGCACTGGACCGGCTCGGTTATGTGCGCAGACCCCGTTTCGACACCGCCAAGGCGTCGGGCCTGATCGACCTGGTGGTGCACTCGCTGGACAGTTCCTGGTCCGGCGCCGTGCTGCACGGGGTGGAGGAGGCGGCCTACGAGGCGGGCCTGGAGGTGGTGGTCTCGGCCGGGCTGAACCGGACCCGGGGCGGCCGCCCGGAGCGGGGCTGGCTCGACAAGCTCACTACGCGCGGCTCGGCGGGGGTGCTGTTCAACCTGGCGGAGCTGTCGCCGTCGCAGTACGCCTGGCTGGACCACCACCGCATCCCGTACGTGATGATCGACCCTGTGCACGAACCCCCGGCGGGCGTGGTGTCGGTGGGCGCGGCCAACTGGCAGGGCGGGGTGACCGCGACCGAGCATCTGCTGGGGCTCGGCCACCGGCGGATCGCGGTGATCGCCGGACACCGGCGCAAGATGTGCAGCAGCGCGCGGGTGGCGGGCTACCGCTCGGCCCTCGCCTCGGCCGGGGTGCGCCAGCACCCCGAGTACGTGCGGCACGCGGGCTTCGAGGAGAGCACCGCCCGGCTGCGCACCCACGAACTGCTGGACCTGCCCGAGCCGCCGACGGCCCTGTTCGTCTGCTCCGACCGGATGGCGCTCGGGGTGTACACGGCGCTGGCCGAGCGGGGGCGCAGGGTGCCGGACGACGTCAGCGTGGTCGGCTTCGACGACCTGCCCGAGGCCCGCTGGGTCACCCCGGCGCTGACCACGGTCCGCCAGCCGCTCGGGGAGATGGCGGCGACGGCACTGCGGCTGCTGGTGCGGATGATGCGGGGCGAGCGGCCGGAGGGCACGCGCACGGAGCTGTCGACGCGACTGGTGCCCCGGTCGAGCACGGCGCCGCCCGCCGGTCCGGCCGCGTCGCTGCCGGCCGTCCCGCGCCCTGCCGTGCGGATGCAGGACGGCGATCCCGTGCCGTCGTGACCGCTCCCGTCGGCCGGGGCCGGGCGCTCACTTCTCCGGCGCCGCCGTCCCCCCGCCCCCCTTGGGGGAGCGCTGGGTGCTCTTCACGGGGCCGCTCTTGACGTGGGCGCTCTTGACGTGGGCGCGCAGGCGGGCCGTCACGTCCTCCGGCGGCAGGAAGCGCGACCAGCGTTCGGGGAACTCGGACGGCATGTCGGGGTCGTCCGGGTCGCTGTCGTCGCCGCGGTGGGCGCCGGCCCGGGCGACGTACTCGGCGACCTGCGCCTCGCGCAGCCGTTCGTTGGCGGCCCGGGCCGCGGCCGTGGCGGCGGCCGGCCAGACCCGGTCGATGGCGGCGTTCACCGCGGCGCCCACCAGCACGGCGAACGCGGACACGCCGATCCACAGCAGGACGGCGACGGACGCGGCGAGGGACCCGTAGATCGTGGCGCCCTCGATGGTGTGCACGAGGTAGATGCGCAGCAGGAAACTACCGAGGACCCACATGGCCAGGGCGACGAGCGCGCCCGGGACGTCCTCGATCCACGGCGAGCGGACCGGCACGGACACGTGGTACAGAGTGGTCAGGAAGGCGATGGACAGGACGATGACCACCGGCCAGTACAGGACCTGCACCAGCGTCTCCGACCAGGGCACCACCCGCACCACGGCGTCCGGCCCCGCCACCATCAGCGGCAGCGCCACCGAGCCGATCAGCAACGCCACGATGAACAGCAGGAACGACATCATCCGCGTCTTGACGATGCCCCGGACGCCGTCCAGGCCGTACATGACCGTGATGGTGTCGATGAAGACGTTCACCGCGCGGGAGCCGGACCACAGGGCGAAGACGAAACCGATGGAGATGACGTCCGGCCGGCCGCCCTTCATCACGTCGTGCAGGATCGGCTGGGTGATCTCCTTCACGCCCTCGTCGGACAGCACCGTCCGGGAGGCGTCGAGGATGTTGGTCTCCAGGCTCCTGATGGTGTGGGCGCCGGTCCAGGTGTCGACGTAGGCGAGCAGCCCGATGAGGCAGAGCAGCAGCGGCGGCACGGACAGCAGCGTGAAGAACGCGGCCTCGGCGGCCAGGCCGAGGATGCGGTACTCCATGCAGGAGTCCACCGTGTCCTTGAGCAGCAGCCAGGCGGTCCTGCGCTTGGAGACGTTCCGGTAGAGGGCCCTGGCCCGGTGGAGGCGACCGGCGGGCCGCTCGGGGGTTTCGCTTCCTGGCTGCACGACCCAAAGGTATCCGCCGCACCCGACCCCCCTCACCTTCCGGGCGGGGAAGGCCCGGTCGGCGGCCCCCCTGTGTCACCCTGGTGACCACCGCCGCCGCCCCGGGTAGGTTCGCAGACATGGCAGGCCACACCACTCACACCGTGACCAACCAGCCGCCCCCGCTGGCCGGCTACGACCTCTTCACCGCCGACCGCGCCCTCGTCGAGGCGGTCCGCCGGCACACCGACCCCGCGCTGCTGGACGAGGTGCACGCGGAGCTGTCCGCGCTCGGCACGACCTCCGGCTCGGCCCAGGTGCAGGAGTGGGGGGCGCAGGCCAACGCGAACCCCCCGGTGCTGCGCACCCACGACCGCTACGGCCGCCGGATCGACGAGGTCGAGTTCCACCCGTCCTGGCACCGGCTGCTCGGCAAGGGCGTGTCGGCGGGGCTCACCAGCGCCTGGGTCCGCCCGGCCGGGCACGTGCGGCGGGCCGCCGCGTTCCTGCTCTGGAGCCAGGTGGAGGCCGGCAACGGCTGCCCGCTGTCCATGACCCACGCGGCGGTGCCCGCCCTGCGCGCCGACCCCGGCCTGGCCGCCGAGTGGGAGCCGCGGCTGACGTCCACCGTCTACGACCGCGATCTCAGGCCCGCCGAGCTCAAGGCCGGCGTCCTGTTCGGTATGGGCATGACCGAGAAGCAGGGCGGCAGCGACGTACGCGCCAACACGACCGCGGCGGCCCCGCTGGCCGAGGCGGGGACGTACGTGCTGACCGGGCACAAGTGGTTCTGCTCGGCGCCGATGTCCGACGGTTTCCTGGTGCTGGCCCAGGCGCCCGGCGGACTGACCTGCTTCCTGGTGCCCCGGGTCCTGGCGGACGGCACCCGCAACGTCTTCCGTATCCAGCGGCTCAAGGACAAGCTGGGCAACCGGTCGAACGCCTCCGCCGAGGTCGAGTTCGACGGCACCTGGGCCCGCCGGGTGGGCGAGGAGGGGCGCGGGGTGCGCACCATCATCGGGATGGTCTCCGCCACCCGGCTGGACTGCGCGCTCGGCTCGGCGGGGCTGATGCGACAGGCGGTGGCGCAGGCCGTTCACCACTGCACCCACCGCGAGGCCTTCGGCGGCAAGCTCGTCGACAAGCCGCTGATGCGCAACGTACTGGCCGACCTCGCCCTGGAGTCCGAGGCCGCGACGGCGCTCACGCTCAGGCTCGCCGCAGCCTACGACGACGGGAGCGAACGCGAGCGGGCCTTCCTGCGGCTCGCGGTGCCGGCCGCCAAGTACTGGGTGACCAAGCGCTGTACGCCCGTCGCGGTGGAGGCCGCCGAGTGCCTGGGCGGCAACGGGTACGTCGAGGAGTCGGGGCTGCCCCGGCTGGTGCGCGAGTCGCCGTTGAACTCCGTCTGGGAGGGCGCGGGCAACGTCCAGGCGCTGGACGTGCTGCGGGCGCTGCGGAGGGAGCCGGGCGCGCTGGACGCCTACCTCCAGGAGATCGGCCAGGCGCACGGCGCCGACCACCGGCTGGACCGCGCGGTCAAGGACCTGTTCACCGAACTCGCCGACCTGGAGGGCGTGGAGGGCCGCGCCCGGCGGCTGGTCGAGCGCGTCGCGCTGGTGCTCCAGGGGGCGCTGCTGGTGCGGCACGCGCCGCCGGAGGTCGCCGACGCGTTCTGCGCGTCCCGGCTGGGCGGCGACCGGGGTACGGCCTTCGGCACGCTGCCGGCCGGCCTGGACCTGGCGTCGGTGGTGGAACGGGCCCGGCCGGTGTCCTGACCAGGCACCGGAGCGGGGACGGCGGCGGGTCGCGGGGGTGGTGCTGCGCCGACACGGCACCACCCCCGCCTCCTTGGCCCCTTCGAGGCCACGAACGCCGCCCGGGGCGGCGCCAGGGTCAAGTCTCAGCCACCGTGCGCCGGTTCACCAGGGTCGCAGGGGGTTGCAACTTGTGGGCATCTGTGTGCGGACCATGCTCCTCTCCATCAGCTGGCCGCTGTTCTGGTTGACGATCCGGGGCGCCGCGGCCGCTGCCTCCCGGCAGCTCCTGGCCGCGCCGGCGGGCCACTCTCCGCACCCCGGCGCACCATTTTCCGCATATTTGCAGGGTCTTCGACGTGCACGGCGCGTGACTGCCGTAGCATCCCCTACGGGCCTCCCCACCTGCTCCCTGGTCAACGTACGGACCATCAGGCGCAGTTGGCCCGCCTCGGGAGGAAGAATGAAGCATCGCGGCAGACACCGTCGACGCAGGCGGGGCGCGGCCCTGCGGGCCGCCCTGGCCGGCACCGCGCTCGCGCTCACCGCCACCGCCACCCTGATCAGCGCCTCGCAGGCCTCCGTCGCGGACGACCCGGGCGCGCTGAAGCCGCTGACCTCCTCCGCCGAGACCGGGCGGCTGCGGGTGCGGGAGGACCTGGTCCCCCAGCGCTCGCTCGACCGGCTCGCCGCCGCGATGGGCGACCCCGTCGGGGTCGGCGCCGTCCTGCAGACCACCGACCGCACCCTGCGCCGGGCGGCCGACTGCACCTCCGACGACCGTGAGTCACTGCCCGTCACCCCGGCCGCCGCGCACGCCTACTGCTGGGACCGCGCCGACACCGCCTCCGCCGGCTGGCAGCCGGCCTCGGTGACCACCTCCGGGGACGCCGACGACGACGGCCTGTGGGGTGCCCACCGCGTGATCCTCGCCGGCTGGACGCACAGCACCACCTCGGGGCCCGCCGCCGAGCGCGGCCTGGCCAGGGTCGCGTTCGTGGACGCGGCCGACCCCGACCGGCTCGCCTACCGCTGGGTGCTGCTGGTGGTGCCGGTGGACGGCGGCCGGAACTACCGGGGCCTGGTCTCGGGCGTCACCGGCATGGTCTGGTATCAGGACAAACTGCTGGTGACGGCCCGTACGGGCAGCGCCGAGGCCCTCTATGTCTACGATCTGAACCGCATCCAGCGCACCACGGCGGACGGCGCGGCGATCGGCCGGGTCCCGGGCGGCTGGTCGGCGGACGGCTACCGGTACGTGATGCCCGCGGTCGGCTCGTACCGCTTCCTCGGCGGCCCCTGTTCGGCGACCGGCTCCCCCTGCCCGGGCGCCCTCTCCCTGGACCGAGGCTCGGTGCCCGACACCCTGGTGGCCGCCGAGTCGCTGCCCTCGGGCGGCGGCCACCACGCCCGTCTGTGGCGCTATCCCTTCAGCACCGACCCGGCCCGCGGCGGCCTGCTCGCGGCGGACGCGTCGGGCCGGGTGGACGCGGTCGACCTGTACCGGACGCGGGCGTCCGGCATCCGGGGCGTCCTGGCGTACCAGCCGGCCGGCTCCTCCCCCGCCGCCCGGCCCGCCTGGTACATCGACCACCTGCCGGGCTTCATGGGCGGCCACGGCGGCCTGTGGCGTCAGGACGGGCGGGGAGCGAAGGCGGCGCGCTGCGGCTCGGACGTGACGCACCACTGCTGGACGGAGGGCGGCGGGGCGCTGTCCTACTGGCAGGAGACGGGCGAGGTCTGGGCCCTGTCCGACCGGGCGCTCTTCTCCGTCCCGCTGGCCTCGATCGACAGTTCGCTGGGGTAGATGATTCCCTGGCCCCCATGAGCAGCGTCCCCGTCACCACCTGGTCCCTGGAGCAGACGTCCCCGTCCGACCTCCTGCCCGCCGCCGCCCCCGAGGGCGACCTGCGGATCGTCCGCTCCGAGGTGCCCTCGCCCGAGTTCAGCCGCTTCCTCTACGCCTCGGTCGGCGGGGACGTCCTCTGGACCGACCGCCTGTCCTGGAGCCACGCCCGCTGGCTGGAGCACCTGGACCGGCCGGGCGTGGAGACCTGGGTGGCCCACGACCGCGGCACCCCGGCGGGCTACGCCGAACTCGAACCGCAGGACGAGGGCGTCGTGGAGATCGTCTACTTCGGTCTCCTCCCGGACTTCCGGGGCCGCCGGATCGGCGGTCACCTGCTGTCGTACGCCACCGCCCGCGCCTGGGACCTCGCGGACCGCTGGCCGGGACGGACCCCGACGAAGCGGGTGTGGCTGCACACCTGCAGCAAGGACGGGGAGTTCGCGATGGACAACTACCAGCGGCGCGGATTCCGGCTGTTCGACACGAAGGTGGAACTGGAACCGGAGGCGACCGCGCCCGGGCCGTGGCCGGGGGCGTTCGCGTCCTAGCCGCCCTGGCCGCTCCGGAATGACCCAGATCACAGCGTCTCATCATACGGGACCAGCGTGTCCAATATCCGGATGAAGGTGGACTGTCCCGAGATCCCCGTGACACGCTTCCGTCATGTCTGGAACTGGAATTGCCTTGGTGAGTCGGCGGCACGTCGACCTCGGCCGCATGTCCAGCGCCATCTGTCCGGCGAGCTGACAGCCCCAGCGACGCCGGATTCCCCCTGTCTGTCTCCTCCCGCGCAATGACGCGCACATGTGCCCCGATGCGCCCGCATGCGCAGGTCAGAGCCGCTTCCGCCTGTCCCGAAGGACGTAACAACCATGGCCGCCGCCACCCCGCAGGACCCTGCCGCTTCCGCGCCCCGCCGCAAGGTGAGTCGTCACCGTGGTGAGGGCCAGTGGGCCGCGGGTCACTTCACCCCGCTCAACGGCAACGAACAGTTCAAGAAGGACGACGACGGTCTCAACGTGCGGACGCGCATTGAGACGATCTACTCCAAGCGCGGGTTCGACTCGATCGACCCGAACGACCTTCGTGGACGTATGCGCTGGTGGGGCCTCTACACCCAGCGCAAGCCCGGGATCGACGGCGGCAAGACCGCGATCCTGGAGCCGGAGGAGCTGGACGACAAGTACTTCATGCTGCGGGTGCGGATCGACGGCGGCCGGCTCACCACCCGGCAGCTGCGGGTGATCGGCGAGATCTCGCAGGAGTTCGCGCGCGGCACGGCGGACATCACCGACCGGCAGAACGTCCAGTACCACTGGATCCGCATCGAGGACATGCCGGAGATCTGGGAGCGGCTGGAGGCCGTCGGGCTGTCGACGGTCACGGCCTGCGGCGACACGCCCCGGGTGATGATCGGCTCCCCGGTCGCGGGCATCGCCGAGGACGAGATCATCGACGGCACGCCGGCGCTGGAGGAGATGAAGCGCCGCGTCCTGAACAACAAGGCGTACTCGAACCTGCCCCGCAAGTTCAAGACCGCCATCTCGGGCTCGCCGCTGCTGGACGTGGTGCACGAGATCAACGACGTGGCGTTCGTCGGCGTACGGCACCCCGAGCACGGGCCGGGCTTCGACGTGTGGGTGGGCGGCGGTCTGTCGACCAACCCCAAGCTGGGCGTGCGGCTCGGCGCCTGGGTGCCGGTCGACGAGGTGCCCGACGTCTACGAGGGCGTCCTGTCGATCTTCCGTGACTACGGCTACCGCCGGCTGCGCACCCGCGCCCGTCTGAAGTTCCTGGTCGCCGACTGGGGCGCGGAGAAGTTCCGGCAGGTGCTGGAGGACGAGTACCTGGGGCGCAAGCTGGTCGACGGACCGGCGCCCGAGCAGCCGGTGCGGCAGTGGCGCGACCACGTGGGCGTGCACCGCCAGCAGGACGGCCGTTTCTACGTCGGTTTCGCACCGCGTGTCGGCCGCGTCGACGGCACCACCCTCACGAAGATCGCCGACCTCGCCGAGGCGCACGGCTCGGGCCGGGTGCGGACCACCGTCGAGCAGAAGATGATCATCCTCGATGTCGAGGAGGCGCAGGTCGACTCGCTGGTCGGGGCGCTGGAGGCACTGGACCTGACCGCCAAGCCCTCCCCGTTCCGGCGCGGCACCATGGCCTGCACCGGCATCGAGTTCTGCAAGCTCGCCATCGTCGAGACCAAGGTGCGCGGCTCCCAGCTGATCGACGAACTGGAGCGCCGCGTCCCGGACTTCGACGAGCCGATCACCATCAACCTCAACGGCTGCCCGAACGCCTGCGCCCGAATCCAGGTGGCGGACATCGGTCTCAAGGGCCAGCTGGTCCTCAACGACCAGGGCGAGCAGGTCGAGGGCTTCCAGGTGCACCTCGGTGGCGCGCTCGGCCTCGAAGCCGGCTTCGGCCGCAAGGTGCGCGGTCTGAAGGTCACCGCCGAGGAGCTGCCCGACTACGTCGAGCGCGTGCTCAAGCGGTTCCAGGCCGAGCGCGAGGACGGCGAGCGGTTCGCCACCTGGGCCGCTCGGGCTTCCGAGGAGGCGCTGTCGTGAGCGAGCGGGCCGCGCCCTTCTACTGCCCCTACTGCGGCGACGAGGACCTGCGTCCCAGCGAGCAGAACCACGGCGCCTGGGAATGCGCGGCATGCAACCGCGCATTCCAGCTGAAGTTCCTCGGGCTGCTGGCCCGGGGTGTTCAGCGAGCCGACCATGGAGGGGATGAGCTGATATGACGACGGCTCAGGCACAGCAGCTTTCGAACGAGCAACTGAGGGCGCTCGCCGGGCAGGCGGGCCGTGACCTGGAGGACGCCTCCGCGCTGGAGATCCTCCAGTGGGCGGTGGACACCTTCGGCAGCGGCTTCTGCGTCACGTCCTCCATGGAGGACGCGGTGGTGGCCCACCTGGCGTCCCGCGTCCTGAAGGGCGTGGACGTCGTCTTCCTCGACACCGGCTACCACTTCCCGGAGACCATCGGCACCCGCGACGCGGTGGAGGCGGTGATGGACGTCAACGTCATCACCCTGACCCCGCGCCAGACGGTCGCCGAGCAGGACGCCGAGTACGGGCCCCGGCTGCACGACCGCGACCCCGACCTGTGCTGCAGGCTGCGCAAGGTGCAGCCCCTGGAAAAGGGCCTCGAGGGTTACCGGGCCTGGGCGACCGGGCTGCGCCGCGACGAGTCCCCGACCCGGGCGGACACCCCGGTCGTCGGCTGGGACGAGAAGCGGCAGAAGGTCAAGATCAGCCCGATCGCCCGCTGGACCCAGGACGACGTGGACGCGTACGTCGCCGAACACGGCGTACTGACCAACCCGCTGCTGATGGACGGTTACGCGTCCGTCGGCTGCGCCCCCTGCACCCGCCGCGTCCTCGCGGGCGAGGACGCGCGCGCCGGCCGCTGGGCCGGACGCGCCAAGACCGAGTGCGGGCTGCACGCATGACCACGACGACCCAGGAGACTTCAGTGACGACCGGAGCCACCGTCTGGCTCACGGGTCTGCCGAGTGCCGGCAAGACCACCATCGCGTACGAGCTGGCCGGCCGACTGCGCGAGGAGGGCCACCGCGTCGAGGTGCTCGACGGCGACGAGATCCGCGAGTTCATGTCCGCGGGCCTCGGCTTCAGCCGCGAGGACCGGCACACCAACGTGCAGCGCATCGGCTTCGTCGCCGAACTGCTCGCCCGCAACGGTGTCAAGGCGCTGGTCCCGGTGATCGCTCCGTACGCCGACAGCCGCGAGGCGGTCCGCAAGCGGCACGCGGAGAACGGGACGTCGTACGTCGAGGTCCATGTGGCGACCCCGGTCGAGGTGTGCTCGGTGCGTGATGTGAAGGGGCTGTACGCCAAGCAGGCCGCGGGCGAGCTGTCCGGGCTGACCGGCGTCGACGACCCCTACGAGGAGCCCGAGACGCCCGACCTGCGGATCGAGTCCCAGAACCAGACCGTCAAGGAGTCCGCGGCGTCGGTGTACGCCCTGCTCAGCGAGAGGGGACTGGCATGACGACCGTCGCGACCGTCCACGAGGGCACGGACAGCCCGTACGCCCTGTCCCACCTGGACGCGCTGGAGTCCGAGGCGGTGCACATCTTCCGCGAGGTGGCGGGCGAGTTCGAACGGCCGGTGATCCTTTTCTCCGGCGGCAAGGACTCCATCGTCATGCTGCACCTGGCGCTGAAGGCGTTCGCGCCGGCGTCGGTGCCCTTCTCGCTGCTGCACGTGGACACCGGGCACAACTTCCCCGAGGTCCTCGACTACCGCGACCGCGCGGTGGCCAGGCACGGGCTGCGGCTGCATGTCGCCTCCGTGCAGGACTACATCGACCGCGGTGTCCTCAAGGAGCGCCCGGACGGCACCCGCAACCCGCTGCAGACCGTCCCGCTGACCGAGAAGATCCAGAGCGAGAGGTTCGACGCGGTCTTCGGCGGCGGGCGGCGCGACGAGGAGAAGGCCCGCGCCAAGGAGCGGGTGTTCTCGTTGCGCGACGAGTTCTCCCAGTGGGATCCGCGCCGACAGCGGCCCGAGCTGTGGAACCTGTACAACGGCCGGCACGCGCCCGGTGAGCACGTCCGGGTGTTCCCGCTCAGCAACTGGACCGAGCTGGACGTGTGGCAGTACATCGCCCGCGAGGGCATCGAGCTGCCGGAGATCTACTTCGCGCACGAGCGCGAGGTGTTCGCCCGGGGCGGCATGTGGCTGACCGCCGGCGAGTGGGGCGGCCCGAAGGACACCGAGAGCGTCGAGAAGCGGCTCGTCCGTTACCGGACCGTCGGTGACATGTCCTGCACCGGTGCCGTCGACTCGGACGCGACCACGCTGGAGGCCGTCATCGCCGAGATCGCCGCGTCCCGGCTGACCGAGCGCGGCGCGACCCGCGCCGACGACAAGATGTCCGAGGCCGCGATGGAAGACCGCAAGCGCGAGGGGTACTTCTAAGCATGAGCACGACCACGACCGAGGCCCTCTCGGACACGACCCTGCTGCGGTTCGCCACCGCCGGTTCCGTCGACGACGGCAAGTCGACCCTGGTGGGACGGCTGCTGCACGACTCCAAGTCGGTGCTGGCCGACCAGCTGGAAGCGGTGGAGCACGCCTCCCGCAACCGCGGCCAGGAGGCACCCGACCTCGCGCTCCTGACGGACGGACTGCGCGCCGAGCGCGAGCAGGGCATCACGATCGACGTGGCGTACCGCTACTTCGCCACGGCCAAGCGCCGGTTCATCCTCGCCGACACGCCCGGCCATGTGCAGTACACCCGCAACATGGTGACGGGTGCCTCCACGGCCGAGCTGACGGTGATCCTCGTCGACGCCCGCAACGGCGTCGTCGAGCAGACCCGCCGGCACGCCGCCATCGCGGCCCTGCTCCGGGTCCCGCACGTCGTCCTCGCCGTCAACAAGATGGACCTGGTCGACTACCAGGAGTCCGTCTTCGCGGCGATCGCCGAGGAGTTCACGGCGTACGCGCTGGAGCTGGGCGTCCCGGAGATCACCGCGATCCCGATCTCGGCGCTGGCCGGTGACAACGTGGTGGAACCGTCCGCGAACATGGACTGGTACGGCGGGCCGACCTTCCTGGAGCACCTGGAGACCGTCCCGGTCAGCCATGACCTGAGCCACTGCCACGCCCGGCTGCCCGTGCAGTACGTGATCCGCCCGCAGACCGCCGAGCACCCGGACTACCGGGGCTACGCGGGCCAGATCGCGGCCGGTTCGTTCCGGGTCGGCGAGCCGGTCACCGTGCTGCCGTCCGGCCGTACGACGAGGATCTCCGGCATCGACCTGCTGGGCGAGCCGGTGGACGTCGCCTGGACCACCCAGTCGGTGACCCTCCTGCTGGAGGACGACATCGACATCTCGCGCGGCGACCTGATCGTGCCCACCAAGGACGCGCCCGAGACCACGCAGGACATCGAGGCGACCGTCTGCCACGTCGCCGACCAGCCGCTGACCGTCGGCCACCGGGTGCTGCTCAAGCACGGGACCCGCACCGTCAAGGCGATCGTCAAGGACATCCCGTCCCGTCTCACCCTCGACGACCTGTCCCTGCACCCGCACCCGGGGCTGCTCGTCGCCAACGACATCGGCCGGGTGAAGATCCGCACCGCGGAGCCGCTGCCGGTGGACTCCTACGCGGACTCGCGCCGCACCGGTTCGTTCATCCTGATCGACCCGAGCGACGGCACCACACTGACCGCCGGTATGGTCGGCGAGTCCTTCGCCGCGCCTGAGCCGGTCAAGGACGAGGCCGAAGACGACGGTTGGGACTTCTGAGCATGAAGACCAGGGACTTCTACTCGCAGTTCGCGAAGGAGGGCGGCCGCGTCGGCAGCGGCGCCCTCGGCAGCGGACAGGGCGGAGTGGCGCGATGTGTGCGCTGACGTACGCGCACTGCCCGCGCGCCCTCACCCCCCACCGCTGTAGACGAAGACCTGCCGATCTCCCGGCCACGACCTGAAAGACCGTGACCGCCGGGCCAACGAGAGGAAAGCCTCCCGTGCCTGCCACAACCGCTCTGCGCCGCACCCTCGCGGTCATAGCCGCGCTCCCCCTGCTCACCCTGGCCGCCTGCAGCTACGGCTCCAAGGCCGACAACAACGACACCGCGAAGATCGCCGCCGGGGCCAAGAAGATCGACGGGCTGGGGTCCGTCAAGATCGGCTACTTCGGGAACCTGACCCACGGCACCGCGCTGGTGGCCAACCAGAAGGGCTTCTTCCAGAAGGAGCTGGGGGCCACCAAGGCCGCCTACCAGATCTTCAACGCCGGTCCGTCCGAGATCGAGGCGCTGAACTCGGGCTCCATCGACATCGGCTGGATCGGCCCCTCCCCCGCGATCAACGGTTACATCAAGTCCGGCGGCAAGAGCCTGCGCATCGTCGGCGGTTCGGCTTCGGGCGGCGTGAAGCTCGTGGTCGACCCGAAGAAGATCAAGTCCCTGAAGGACGTCAAGGGCAAGAAGATCGCGACTCCGCAGCTGGGCAACACGCAGGACGTGGCGTTCCTGAACTGGATCGCCGACCAGGGGTGGAAGGTCGACGCGCAGAGCGGCAAGGGTGACGTTTCGGTGATCCGCACCGACAACAAGATCACCCCGGACGCCTTCAAGTCCGGCTCCATCGACGGCGCCTGGGTGCCGGAGCCGACGGCGTCCAAGCTGGTCGCCGAGGGCGGCAAGGTACTGCTCGACGAGTCGTCGCTGTGGCCCGACAAGAAGTTCGTGATCACGAACATCATCGTGCGCCAGGCCTTCCTCAAGGAGCACCCGAAGGCCGTCGAGGCGGTCCTGAGGGCATCGGTCGAGGCCAACAAGTGGATCAACGCCAACCCCGACGCGGCGAAGGCGGCGGCCAACAAGCAGCTGGAGTCTGACTCCGGCAAGGCACTCAAGGCGAACGTCCTGGACCCGGCCTGGAAGTCGATCCAGTTCACCGACGACCCGCTGGCCGCCACCCTCAACACCGAGGCGGAGCACGCGGTCAAGGCCGGTCTGCTGCAGAACCCCGACCTCAAGGGGATCTACGACCTCACCATCCTCAACAAGGTCCTCAAGGCCGAGGGCGAGAGCACGGTCGGCGACGCCGGTCTCGGCGCGAGCTGACGTACGGACCCCGATGAGTTCCCAGGAGGTGACGACCATGGCCACGACTCTCGCCAAGGCCGCCGAGTCGGTCGACTGCGCGGCCCGCCTTGAGCACGTCTCGAAGTCCTTCGCAGGACCGGGTGGGCAGCAGCTCGTCCTGGACGACATCAGCCTCGATGTCGCGCCGGGCGAGTTCGTCACCCTCCTGGGAGCCTCGGGCTGCGGCAAGTCCACACTGCTGAACCTGGTCGCGGGCCTGGACCGGCCGAGCGCCGGCTCCATCGTGACGGACGGCCGCCCGGCCCTGATGTTCCAGGAACACGCCCTCTTCCCGTGGCTGACCGCGGGCAAGAACATCGAACTCGCCCTCAAGCTGCGGGGGGTGGTGAAGGCCGAACGGCGCGACAGGACCGAGGAACTGCTCGAACTCGTCCGGCTCAAGGGCGCCTACGGCAAGCGCGTCCACGAGCTGTCGGGCGGTATGCGCCAGCGGGTGGCGATGGCCCGCGCGCTCGCCCAGGAGAGCAACCTGCTGCTGATGGACGAGCCGTTCGCGGCGCTGGACGCGATCACGCGCGACGTGCTGCACGACGAGCTGACCCGTATCTGGGCGGAGACGGGGGTCTCCGTCCTGTTCGTGACGCACAACGTGCGCGAGGCGGTACGGCTCGCCCAGCGCGTCGTCCTGCTGTCCTCCCGTCCGGGCCGGGTGGCCCGTGAGTGGAGCGTCGACATCCCGCAGCCGCGCCGCATCGAGGACGCGCCCGTGGCCGAACTGTCCCTTGAGATCACCGATGTACTGCGTGGGGAGATCCGCCGCCATGGCCAGCACTGAGACGACGTCCCGGGACGCGGGGAGCGTCGAGGCGGGCCTCGACGCGCTGGAGACCACGGCCGCCGGCCGGCCTCCGTTCCGCAAGACCTTCGTCGACAAGATCCTGCCGCCGATCGTCGCCATCGTGCTGGTGCTGGCGGTGTGGCAGGCGCTGGTCTCCTTCGGGATCGTCGGCGACCGCAGCAAGCTGCCCTCCCCGTCCGACGTGTGGGCCGAGGTCGAGGACGCCTGGCTGAAGGGCACCCTGCTCGGTTACATCTGGACCAGCGTGTCGCGCGGGCTGCTCGGCTTCCTGTTCGCCCTCGTGATCGGCACTCCGCTGGGCCTGGTGGTGGCGCGGGTGAAGTTCGTGCGCGCGGCCATCGGCCCGATCCTGTCCGGTCTGCAGTCGCTGCCGTCGGTGGCGTGGGTGCCGCCGGCGGTGATCTGGCTGGGACTGAACAACTCGATGATGTACGCGGTGATCCTGCTCGGCGCGGTCCCCTCCATCGCCAACGGCCTGGTGTCCGGCGTCGACCAGGTGCCGCCGCTGTTCCTGCGGGCGGGCCGCACCCTGGGCGCGACGGGGCTGAAGGGCACCTGGCACATCGTGCTGCCGGCCGCGCTGCCCGGCTATGTGGCGGGCCTCAAGCAGGGCTGGGCGTTCTCCTGGCGCTCGCTGATGGCCGCCGAGATCATCGCCCAGGCGCCCGATCTGGGTGTCGGACTGGGCAACCTGCTGGAGGTCGCCCGGACCAACAGCAGCATGGCGCAGGTCTTCCTGGCCATCTTCCTCATCCTGGCCGTCGGCATCGCCATCGACCTGATCATCTTCAGCCCGCTGGAGCGCTGGGTGCTCCGCAGCCGGGGCCTGCTGGTGAAGAGCTGACGTCCCATGCGTGACAAGCCGGTCCTCCTCGTCATCGCCCACGGCAGCCGCGACGCGCGGCACGCGGCGACCGTGCACGCCCTCGTCCGGCGGGTACGGTCGCTGCGGCCGGGGCTGCGTGTGGAGACCGGCTTCCTGGACTTCAACGTCCCGTCCGTGCACGCGGTGCTGGAGTCGCTGGCGGCCGAGGGCGTCCGGGACGTCGTTGCCCTCCCACTGCTCCTGACCCGCGCCTTCCACGCCAAGGCGGACATCCCGGCGGTCCTGCGGGACGCGCCGCCGCGGCTGCGGATCCGGCAGGCGGAGGTGCTCGGCCCGTCCCCGCTGCTGCTGTCCGCCCTCGAACGGCGTCTGTACGAGGCGGGGCTGAGCCCCGCCGACAAGTCCTCGACCGGGGTCGTGCTGGCCTCGGCGGGGTCCTCCGACCCGGAGGCGATCGCGGTGATCGCAGATATCGCGCGGGAGTGGCGGCACACCGGTTGGTGCGCCGTGCGGCCCGCGTTCGCCTCCGCATCCCTTCCCCGCACCGAGGACGCGGTGCGGGAACTGCGCGCCCTGGGCTGCGCGAAGGTCGCCGTCGCCCCCTACGTCCTGGCCCCCGGCTTCCTGCCGGACCGCATCGCGCGGGGCGCGGCGCGGGCGGACGTGCTGGCGGACGTCCTCGGCCCCGCACCGGAGGTGGCCCGGGTGCTGCTGCGGCGGTACGACGCGGCACGGGTCGCGGTGCCGACGGCCGTGGGGGCCTGACGAGGACCGGTCGGGCGGGCCCGGACCGTCCGCGCACCGACGCTCCCCTGTGACGCCGGTTCGCGGACGACCGCGAGCCGGCGCACGACGTCGGAGTCTTCCGAACCCTCTTTCAGGATCTTGCGAATCCCCTTGCCGCGACCGGCACTTGATACAGCGTCGGATGCGGCGAAAGTGTCACAGGGGCCGGACGCGCGGCCCGTGGCAACCGGCATGATGAAGACGGCTCTTCGGTGTGCGGGCATATACCCCTCCCGTGGGAGGCCTGCGCCTGCGTGAATCGGTTCAGTCCAAGCGGAGCGATCCCGTACGGGTCCGCTTGAGTTCGAAGACGTCGGGGTGGCGCGCCAGGACCCGGAAACTGTCGAAGAGTTCCGCGGCCTCGGCGCCGCGCGGAACGGCCCGCAGCACCGGGCCGAACCAGACGGTCTTGTCGACATGGAGCGTGGGCGTTCCCACGTAGCCGCCCGACTCCGGCTCCACGCCCGCCTCGTGACTGCGGCGCACCGCCTCGTCGTAGGACGGATCGTGGGCGGCGGCCGCCAGATCGGACGCCAGCCCCAGTTCGTCGAGGGACTCGGCGACCACGGCGTCGAAGTCCTCGACGCCGCGCTCGTGGATCCGGGTCCCGAACGCGGTGTACAGGTCCCGCAGGACCGTCTCGCCGTAGCGTTCGGACGCGGCCACGGCGACCCGCACCGGGCCGATCGACCGGTCGACCAGGTCCCGGTACCAGTCCGGGAGTTCGTTGCCGACGTTGTGCAGATACAGGCTCATCACATGGAGGCGGAGGTCGACCGGGCGCTGCCGCTCGACCTCCAGCAGCCAGCGGGAGGTGATCCAGGCGAAGGGGCAGGCGGGGTCGAAGTACAGGTCCACGACGGTCTCGGAATGCGTCATACCCTCGACGTTAGCCGCCGAGTGGCACAGAGACCCGACCCAATCGCCCTCGTTCTCATTGGCCCATTTCCTCGTTCCCCGCTTCGTCGGCCAGACGGAGCAGGTCGGCGGCCGACAGGGAGCCGGCCGGGCGCCGCTCGCGCGCGAACGCGTTGGCGAGCCGTTGCAGCAGCTCGTTCAGGGGGGTCGGTACGCCGTGCAGCCGGCCGAGGAGGACGATCTCGCCGTTGAGGTAGTCGGCCTCGATGCTGCCGGTGCCCCGGGTCAGGGACTGCCAGGAGGAACCGCCGCCGCCCGGGGCCCCGTCGAGCGGGACGAGGGTGACCTTGTCACCGCGCGCTTGCCACTGCTCCTCGGCGCTCGCGTACGCGATCCCGGCCGCGTCGAGCACGGCCTCGCCCTCGGCCCGTACCCGGGCGTGCAGAACGCGGGCCGCCTCGTCCTGGGCGGCTCCGCTGAGCGCCTGGAGGGCGTTGCCGAGATTGGCGAGCAGCTTGGCGTACTGCCAGCGGGCCACGTCCGGGACGACCGGCGCCTCGAAGCGGGCGGTCTCCAGGTCGGCGGCGATCCGGCGGGCGGTGTCGTCGGTGCCGTGGGGGTGGCGGCCCAGGTGCAGGACGCCGGTGAGGGGGGTGCCGGCGGCGGAGACCAGGCCGGGTTCCAGGAAGGTGGAGGGCAGCCAGACGCAGACGCCGTACACCCGCCGGAAGCGGCGCAGCGCCAGGCGCTGGCCCTCCACGCCGTTCTGCGCGCAGACGAGCGGCAGCCGCTCGCCCGCGGTGCCGCCGCCGGCCACCGGGGCCGGCCCCCAGGTCTCCAGGGCGGCCACGCTGTCCTGTGTCTTCACCGCCAGCACCAGCACGTCGTCGGGACGCAGTTCGCCGAGCGGGCCGGGTCCGTCGACGACGGGCAGCCGGTACCTCAGCTCGCCCTCCGGCACCCGCAGCCGCAGCCCGCCCTCGCTCAGCCCCGCGTACTGCTCGCCCCGTGCGACCAGGACGACCTCGTGCCCCGCCTGGGCCAGCCGCCCGCCGACGGTGCCGCCGACCGCCCCCGCTCCGATGATGATGTAACGCATGGGGCGAGCCTCGCACACGCCTCCTGCGCCACGGGAGTTGGCGCCATGCCGACGGTCAGCCCTCCTGGGCCGTCAGCTCCACCAGCTTGACGACGGTGTTCCAGTTCCGGGTCGTCGCGATCAGATCCTTGGTGATCCGCCGCCGGGAGAGCGCCTCCGCGAGTTTGGAGCGGCCGAGGCCGTCCGGGGCGTACAGGTACAGCGCGCGGTCGCCGAGGGCGAACTCCTCGGGGAGATGGGCGTCCCGGTCGATGTCCGCGAACCGCTCCGGCGTCACCGGCGCGGAGAGGTAGGTGACGTGCAGCTGCCGGGCCTCCAGCTCGGCGGCCGGGAACGGGCAGGCCTCGACCACCGCCGTCAGATAGGTGTGGTCGCGCACGATCACGTCGACCGGAAAGCCGAAGCTCCGCTCGATCGCCGCGGTCAGCTCGGCGGCGAGGGACTCCTCGTCACCGTGACCGCTCGCGAAGACGGCCTGTCCGCTCTGCAGATGGGTGCGCACGCGGTCGTGGCCGAGGCCCTCCATCAGCTGTCGCAGCTCGGCCATCGGGAGCTTGTTCCGGCCGCCCACGTTGATTCCGCGCAGGAGCGCCGCATAGGTCGTCATCCGGACACCTTAGACGCGGCCGTCGTGCCCCCGTGGGGGTTCTGCGAGGGGATCCGTGCCGACGCGTGGGGCACCCTGACCGTCACCCCCGAGAAGCGCGGATAGATGTAAGGGGCCGCCGTCCTCCCCTGCGGTGAGAGCCCGGCCGGGCACTTCACCGGGCAGCACGACGAGACGCCCTCGTCGGGCCCATACCGTCGAAGCGAACGCAGTGAGGAGGTGGCGGCAGGGGGCCGTCACCGCACAGGAGGGGGCAGGTCCGTCATGGGGAACGCAGACGTGCGGGTGCGGGGTCTGGCCGCCCGCGCCGGCGGCTGGAGCGCCCGGCACCGCTGGGCGGCCGTCGGCATATGGGTGCTGTTCGTCGTCCTGGCGATGGGCCTCGGCTCGGCGGCGGGCCGGGTCGACGTCGACGAGAGCGACCAGCTCAAGGGGGAGACACACACCGCGGCGAGCATCATCCATGACGCGGGGATCAAGGAACCGGCCCGGGAGACGGTCCTGATCCAGTCCAGGGACGGCGCCGGCAGGGCGACGGACGCCGGGTTCAGGTCCGCCGTCGCGGATCTCGTCAAGGCCGTCGGCGCCACCGGCGAGGTCACGGACGTGACCTCGCCCTACGACACGCGGACCATCTCGAAGGACGGCCGCAGCGCGCTGGTGCGGTTCGACATGCGCGGTGACGCGAAGACCGCCACCGACCGGATCGAGCCGGTGCTGAACGCGGTCGCCGGGGTGCAGAAGGACCACGGGACGCTGCGGATCGAGGAGATCGGCGGCGCCAGCATGCAGAAGCAGTACAAGGACGCCTTCGGGAACGACTTCCAGCAGGCCGAGTACTCCGCCGTGCCGGTCGCCCTCGGCATCCTGCTGATCGCCTTCGGCGCGCTGGTGGCCGCGCTGCTGCCGGTGGGCCTGGCGATCACCGCGATCATGGCGACGATGGGACTGATGGGCGTCGTCAGTCATGTCCAGCCGATGAGCGACACCGCCAACTCGGTGATGCTGCTGGTCGGGATGGCCGTCGGCGTCGACTACTGCCTGTTCTACCTGCGCCGCGAGCGCGAGGAGCGGATCGCCGGACGGGACGCGGGAACCGCGCTGCGGATCGCCGCGGCGACCAGTGGCCGGGCGATCATCGTCTCCGGGGTCACCGTGTGCGTGGCGATGGCGGGCATGCTGTTCACCGGGCTCGCCACGTTCGAGGCGATGGGGCTGGCCTCGCTGATGGTCGTGGCGGTCGCCATGGTCGGTTCCGTGACCGTGCTGCCCGCGCTGCTGTCGCTGCTGGGCGAGCGGGTCGAGAAGGGCCGCATCCCGTTCCTGGGCCGGCGCCGTGCGCGCGGCAACGGCGAGAGCCGGTTCTGGACGGCCGTGCTGCGGGGCGTGCTGGCCAGGCCGGCGTTGTCGGTGGCCGTCGCGGTGGCCGGGCTGCTCGCCGTGGCCGCGCCCGCGCTGGGTATGAAGACCTCCCAGCTCACCCTGGACCAGGAGTTCGGCCACTCGCTGCCCATGGTGCAGACCTACAACCGGCTCAACGACGCCTTCCCGGGCGGCTCCGAACCGGCCGAGGTGGTCGTCAGGGCCAAGGACATCAACGCGCCCGACGTTCGCGACGCGCTCGCCGGGTTCAAGGAGGAGGCGGTCGCCTCGGGCGCCTCGCGCGGCCCGGTGGACATCGAGCTGCACGACGCGCAGAACGTCGCCCTGGTCTCCGTGCCGCTGGTCGGCGGCTCGGACATGGACCAGGCGGGCAGGAGTCTGCTGAAGCTGCGTGACCGGGTACGGCCCGACACCCTCGGCAGGGTCGACGGTGTGCAGGCGCCGATCACCGGGAACGTCGCGGGCAACCACGACTTCAACGACCAGCTGATGGGTTCCGTGGTCCCGGTCTTCGCGTTCGTGGTGGTCTTCGCCTTCCTGCTGATGCTGCTGTCGTTCCGCTCGCTGACCGTCGCGATCACCTCGATCCTGCTCAACCTGCTGTCGGTGGGCGCCGCCTACGGCATCCTCGTCGCCGTCTTCCAGCACGGCTGGGGTGCCTCTCTGGTGGGCGCGGAGGGGGTCGGCGCGATCGTCACCTGGCTGCCGCTGTTCCTCTTCGTGATCCTGTTCGGTCTGTCCATGGACTACCACGTGTTCGTGGTCTCCCGGATCCGTGAGGCACGGCTGCGCGGCCGCAGCACGCGGGACGCCATCCAGCACGGTGTGGTCACCACGGCCGGCGTCGTCACCAGCGCCGCGGTCATCATGGTCGCCGTGTTCGCGATCTTCGGCACGCTGTCCATGCAGTCCATGAAGCAGATGGGGGTGGGCCTCGCGGCGGCGGTGCTCATCGACGCGACGATCATCCGCGGGGTGTTGCTGCCCGCCGTGATGGCCCTGCTCGGCGAGCGCAACTGGTACCTGCCGAAGTGGCTGCACCGACTGCCCGACCTCACCCACGACGAGGCTCCGGAGCCGGCCGCCCCGGCGGTCCCCGACGAGGGCGAACGACTGCCCGTCTGACCGGCTGAGCACACCCGTGGGCCGTGGGCCCGCCGACGTCCCGGGGGGGCCGGCGGGCCCACGCGTGCGCGGTTCGTCCGGCCCTGCGACGCCGCCACCCCTGTTCGGCCACGGTCTCCGACCTGGGCGGATGCGAGACTGGCCGCACACACGGAAGCAGACGCGGAGCACGGAGGCGGACGATGGACGAGGCGCGGGCCCGGGGCGTACTGGCGGCGGCGGGTGTACTGCCCGGAGCGGCCCGGGACGCGCGCCTCCTCGCCCTGGGCGAGAACGCCGTGTTCGCCGCCGGTGACCTGGTCGTCAAGGTGGGCCGCGACGCCGAACTGCTGGACCGCGCCCGGCGCGAGCTGGACATCGCGGGCTGGCTGGCCGGGGCGGGCGTCCCGGCGGTGCGGGCGGCCGAGCCGGAGGCGCTGCTGGTCGACGGGCACCCGGTGACCGTGTGGCACCGGCTGCCGGATCCCGTACGGCCGGCCGGCCCAGGGGATCTGGCCGCCCTCCTGCGGATCGTCCATGCCCTTCCCTCCCCCTCCTTCTCCCTGCCGCCGCGCGAACTGCTGGCCGGTGTGGAGCGCTGGCTGCGGCTCGCCGGTGACGCGATCGATCCCGGGGACGCGGCCTATCTGCGCGAGCGCCGGGACGGGTTCGCGGCGGCCGCCGCCGCGCTGACGCCCCGTCTGGCGCCGGGCCCGATCCACGGCGACGCGCTGCCCCGCAATGTGCACATCGGCCCCGACGGCCCGGTCCTGGTCGACCTGGAGACCTTCGCCGCCGATCTGCGCGAGCACGACCTGGTGGTCATGGCCCTTTCCCGGGACCGCTACGGCCTGCCCGAGGAGGCCTACGTCTCCTTCACCGAGGCCTACGGCTGGGACGTGCGCGAATGGGAGGGCTGTGCGGTGCTGCGTGGCGCCCGGGAGACGGCCAGCTGCGCCTGGGTGGCCCAGCACGCCCCGGCCGACCCGAAGGCGCTGGCCGAGTTCCGCCGCCGGGTGGCATCACTGCGGGACGGCGACGAGACCGTGCGCTGGTATCCGTTCTGAGCCGGCGTCGGGGCGCGGCCCGCTCCGGCCCGTTCGCACCGACCGGCCCCTGCGGTTCGGTCCGCCGTGCCGGGCCGGGTCAGCCGGCGTAGGGCACGACGGGCCAGGCCGACTCGACGGTCGCCTTCGGGTCCGAGGTACGCCGCAGGTACTCCTGGAGCGACGCCGCCTGCTCGGCCGCCGCCCGTATCTGAAGGTGGTGCAGGTCCGCCGTCGCCAGCGCTCCTATGACCGCGTGTCTGACCCCCATGGACCGCGCGGCACGTGCCGCGGCCACCGCGTCCGCCACGGCGTTGTGCGCGTCGTCGAGCGTCACGCCGTAGTGGGCGCAGAGCGCCTGGAGATTGCGCGACCCCTTCCGGTACCGGTCCACGTGCTTGTCCAGGACCAAGGGGTCGATGACGGGCGACGGCGCTCCGCACAACCGGTCGCCCAGCGGCTTTATCCCGTGCCGTCGGCACTCGCGGTCGAGGAGCGAGAGGTCGTACCGCGCGTTCATCACCACCAGCGGGGTCCCCGAGTTCAACGTCTCGGCGACGGCCGAGGTGATCTCCTCGATCGCCGGCGCCGCCCGCATCCCGTGTGCGCGGGCGTGCTCGGTGGAGATGCCGTGGATGGCCGAGGCCTGCTGCGGGATCGGCACCCCGGGGTCCAGCAGCCACGTCCGGGGCTCCGGGAGCCGTCCGTCGGGGTCGACGGCCACCACCGCGGCGGTGACGATCCGGTCCCTCTCGATGTCGGTTCCCGTGGTCTCCAGGTCGAAGGCCACCAGCGGGCGGCTGGTCCAGCTCATCGCGGGGCCCCGCTCACACCGGCCTTCTGCGCGCCCGGATCCGCCGGCCACACCCGGCGTCCGGGCGGCCGTCCGCCCCTGACCTCTGTCTCCCCGTGACGGCCCATGAGCGGCCCCCCTTCCTGGTGGTGCTTTCCCCCGGTGATCTCTCAGTGGTTCCACCCTCGCACGCGCCACTGACAATCCGAGGTCCGCATTCCGCTTGCCCCTGGGGACAGTTCAGGACACAGGTCGCGAATCCGCCCAGGCCTGCTCGAACTCCTCCCGATATATCGGGAAGAGGCCTGCTTCGCCCATGTCGTCCGACTTGACCAGCCGACTGCCGCCCCGCAGCACCAGCACCGGCGACTCCATCCCCCGCGCGCCGCGCAGATAGGACTGCACCACGGCGACACCGTCGGCGCCGTCGCCGTCCACGAGGTAGGCGGTGCAGCGCGGCGTCTCGTCGTAGACCTGGATCTCGAAGGCGCCCGGATCGCGCAGCCGGGACCGCACCCGGCGCATGTGCAGGATGTTCATCTCGACCGAGCGGCTGAGTTCGCCCCGCTTCATCCCGAGTTCGCGTTCGCGGCGCTTGACCGCGCTGGAGGCCGGGTTGAGGAAGAGCAGCCGGATGCGGCAGCCGGTCTCGGCGAGGCGGACCAGACGCCGCCCGGAGAAGTTCTGCACCAGCAGGTTGAGACCGATGCCGATGGCGTCCAGGCGCCGGGCGCCGCCGAAGAGGTCCTCGGCCGGGAACTGCCGCATCAGACGCACCCGGTCGGGGTGCACGGCCACCACGTCCGCGTACCGGTCGCCGACCAGGTCCTCCACCGCGTCGACGGGCAGCCGGCGCGCCGAGGGCACGTCGCCACCGGCGCCGAGCATCTCCAGCAGCCGGGCCGAGGCCCGTTCGGCCTGGCCGAGGACGGCCTCGGACAGGGCCCGGTTGCGGGAGACCACGTTGCGGGTGACCTCGAGCTCGTCGAGGGCGAGTTCGACGTCGCGCCGTTCGTCGAAGTACGGCTCGAAGCAGGGCCAGTGCTGCACCATCAGCTCGCGCAGCTGGGGCAGGGTGAGGAAGCTGAGGACGTTGTCGTCGGCCGGGTCGAGCAGATAGCCCTTGCGGCGGCTGACCTCGCGTACGGCGACCGCGCGCTGCACCCACTCCTGTCCGGCTGGTCCGGCCGCCGCCACCACCCAGTCGTCGCCGTGGACGGGTTCGTAGACGGGCCGCAGGACGGCGGCCACGACCGCGCGCAGCCGCTGCTCGACCAGGTTCAGCCAGATGTAGGCCCGGCCGGCCCGCTGGGCGCGGACGCGCACCTCCAGCCAGGCGTCGGCGTCCCAGTCCAGTTCCGGCCCGATGGAACCCGCCGCGTCCATCGGCCGCGCCAGGGACACCGCGCCGGGCGGGACGTCCGTGGAGTTCCCCTCGTGACCCTCGTCACCAGGGGGCAGCTCCAGCCCTCCCGAGCCCACCCGTGCACCGCCTTCCGCTCCCCCGAGCCTTCCCCGTGCCAACGATCAAGGAAGGGTACTCCGGGAGTGGTCGGCGGTGCAGCCGGATGGACAGGTCGTTTTCTCAACTGCGTGGCTGCCAGTGGCCGTTCTGCCACGCCAGCTCGTCGGGAGTGAGCGGATTCATAGCGGTGACGTCGCGCGGGGCGATGGAGAATCCCTGCCAGTGCACCGGCATGGGCTGCTGGTCCTCGTCCCGGGCTATGTGGTGGAAGCCCACGTTCACCCAGACCACCGGGTGGGTGAGGGTCTGGCCGTTGACCCACTTGTCCACGGACCTGCCCGCTCCGGCCGGGCAGTTGCCCGTGTTGTTGCTCGCGAACTGTTCGCACGGGTCGTACTCGGTGAAGTAGATGTCGTGCTGGGTGAAGCCGCGCCCCGGGTACTTGGTGGTGGGGCCGGGGACGATCTCGTACGAGCGGGCGTGCCCGTCCTTGTTCCTGCCCGTGGCGCTGACCACCCGCCACCAGCGGTAGGTCCGGTAGTCGCCGGCGAGCTCCTTGGTGACGGTGGTGCGGGTGGTCTTGTTGGTCGGGGCCTCCTGGCCGTGCGCGGGGGCGCTGACGGACGAGTCGTACTGCTCGATCCGGTCCTTGGAGGAGCCGTCGAGGCCGAAGTCCAGCCGCCAGAAGACATTGTGGCTGTGGCTCGTGGCGTAGGCCTTCGCGCCCTTGCCGATGGGCCAGCCGCGTCCGTCGCCGGCGTCGTAGTCGTCGTAGGAGAGGCTGCCGGTGGCGCCGACGTTCATGCTGACGGTGCCGTCGTCCTGGAAGCGCCATTCGGTCATGTACTCGTACCAGCCGACCTGGTTGACCGTGTAGACGAGCAGGTCCTTGCCCTGGGCCTGGTAGACCTTGTTCGCGCTGTCGCCCTGCATGCGGTAGGCGTGGCCGCGCGAGCGGGTGGTGGTGCACAGGCCGTTGACGGTCGGGTGCTGCGGGTCCACGGCGTCGGGGACCTTGACGGACTTGATGGTGCCGCCGGGGCACTCGCCGGGCGCCAGGTTGACCAGCCCCTGGGCGAAGCCGAAGCCGGTCAGATCGTCGTACTCGACGCTGCCGTCGTCGTAGGGGACGTCGATCTGGGCGAGCCGGGCGCTGTTGAGCACCTTGATCGGTCCGGGTTCGCCCTTGGGCTGGTAGGAGACGTTGTCGAGGACGAGGCCGGCCTTGCTGTCGTAGCGCCAGCACATCCGCCAGGTGGTGCCGGTGGAGAGCTTCTGCTCGATCCGGTAGGCGGCGCTGCAGTCGGCGGCGGGGGCCGCGGCGGCCTTCGGCTGGGCGGCGGCCGGCCCCGCACCGGCCGTCGCGCCGGCGGCCAGCGCGGCCACGGTCAGGCCCACGGCCGCGCGGCTGCGGGCACGGCTCAGTCGGTTCACGCGCATGACGAGGTGACTCCCTTGCAGGAGGTGCAGGTTCGAGAACTGGACGGAGTGCGGCTCAGCGGCCGAGCTCGACGACCTTGCGGGCGCTCAGGTCGACGATCAGCGACCGGGCGTCGATCCAGGGGCCGTTCTTCACCTTCGGGAAGAGCCGTACGCAGCGGTGTTCGCCGCACCGGTCGAGGGCGGCGGGCTGGGCGCCGGGAGTGGCCCGGTAGACCGCGCCGTTGAGCAGCAGCTGGTCCGGGGCGGCGAGTTTGTGCCCGGTGGCGTCCTGGTAGTCGGCCTTCAGGCCCGCGCCCAGCGGGTCGGCGATCAGGAGCCTGGCCGCTTCGGCGTTCTCGGCCCGGCTCAGCGGCGGCTGGACGCCTTTTTGCCGGCCGGTCCGCTCGACCTTGCCGGTGTCCAGGTTGACGGTGGTCGTGACGAGTTCGTCCGTCCGGTAGTCGTAGAAGGTCGCCTCGGCCCGGCGCGGCGCGTTCGGGCCGTCCAGGTCGTCCGCGTCCGGGTCGGCGAGGTCGACGGTCAGGCGCTGCGGCCCGCGGTCGCCGTCGACACCCTTGCCGGTGGCGAGCATCCGCCGGTTCAGGGCGATCTTCTCGACCCGCTGGATCTCGTCGTCGGTCAGCGGGTCGGCGCCGTTGCCCTTCCTTCCCCCGGCCGGGGCCCGCTCGACCACGCCGGGCGCGGCCCCCTGACCGTCCCCCCGCGCGGCAAGCGATGCCGACCGGTCCGCGTCGCCGGTGCCGCCCGATTCGTCGGCCCCCGCCGTCGCCGGCAGGGTGACCGCGACCATCGCGGCGGTCCCGGCCACCGCGAGGGCCGTTCCGGCCACCACCTTGCCCAGGTGGCGGCGCACTATCTCGCGCACATCTTCCCCCCCTCCCCCTGTCCCCGGGAGTACGTTTTTGCCCCACGAGTTCGGCACACGCGTCCCCTGGGGGCGCCGGGTGCTCTGGTCGCTCCGTAAGAGGGACGTAAGTCACAGGTGGTTCCGTCACTTTCGGGGAGACTCGGGGCGAAGGCACCCCCAGTGACGCGGCACACCTGGAAGAGTCATATCCATGCAGGTCTGGCCTGGAGAGGCGTATCCGCTCGGCGCCACCTACGACGGCGCAGGGACCAACTTCGCGGTCTTCACCGAAGCCGCGGACCGAGTAGAGCTGTGTCTGTTGCACGACGACGGCTCGGAGACGGCGGTGGAACTGCGGGAGAGCGACGCGTTCGTCCGGCACGCGTACCTGCCGGGCGTCATGCCGGGACAGCGGTACGGGTTCCGGGTGCACGGTCCGTACGACCCCGCGCGCGGGCTGCGCTGCAACTCGGCGAAGCTGCTGCTCGACCCGTACGCGAAGGCGGTCAGCGGCACGGTCCGGTGGGGCGAGGAGGTGTACGGCTACCACTTCGGGGCGCCCGACAGCCGCAACGACCTGGACTCGGCGCCGCACACCATGACCTCGGTGGTGATCAACCCGTACTTCGACTGGGGCGACGACCGGCTGCCGCGCACCGAGTACCACCACACGGTGATCTACGAGGCCCATGTGAAGGGCCTGACCATGCGCCACCCGGGGCTCCCGGAGGAGCTGCGCGGCACCTACGCGGCGCTCGCCCACCCGGCGATCATCGAACACCTGACCGAGCTGGGGGTGACGGCGCTGGAGCTGATGCCGGTCCACCAGTTCGTCAACGACCACCGTCTGGTCGACATGGGCCTGAACAACTACTGGGGCTACAACACCATCGGCTTCTTCGCCCCGCACAACGCGTACGCCTCCTGGGGCGACCGCGGCCAGCAGGTCCTGGAGTTCAAGTCGGCGGTCCGGGCGCTGCACGAGGCCGGGATCGAGGTCATCCTCGACGTGGTCTACAACCACACCGCCGAGGGCAACCACCTGGGTCCGACGCTCTCCTTCCGGGGCCTCGACAACGCGTCGTACTACCGCCTCACCGACGACCCCCGCTACTACATGGACACCACGGGCACCGGGAACTCGCTGCTGATGCGGTCCCCGCACGTGTTGCAGCTGATCATGGACTCGCTGCGGTACTGGGTGACCGAGATGCACGTCGACGGGTTCCGCTTCGACCTGGCGGCCACCCTGGCCCGGCAGTTCCACGAGGTGGACCGGCTGTCCTCGTTCTTCGACCTGGTGCAGCAGGATCCGGTGGTCTCCCAGGTGAAGCTGATCGCCGAGCCCTGGGACGTGGGCGAGGGCGGCTACCAGGTGGGCAACTTCCCGCCGCTGTGGACCGAGTGGAACGGCAAGTACCGCGACACCGTACGGGACCTGTGGCGGGGCGAGCCGCGCGCGCTCGCGGAGTTCGCCTCCCGGCTGACCGGCTCCTCCGACCTCTACCAGGACGACGGCCGCCGCCCGCTGGCCTCGATCAACTTCGTCACCTGTCACGACGGTTTCACCCTGCACGACCTCGTGTCCTACAACGACAAGCACAACCGGGCCAACGGCGAGGACGACCGGGACGGCGAGAGCCACAACCGGTCCTGGAACTGCGGGGCCGAGGGCGAGAGCGACGACCCGGAGGTGCTCGCGCTGCGGGCGCGCCAGATGCGGAACTTCATCGCCACGCTGATGCTGTCCCAGGGTGTGCCGATGATCAGCCACGGGGACGAGTTCGCGCGCACCCAGGGCGGCAACAACAACGCCTACTGCCAGGACAACGAGCTGGCGTGGGTGGACTGGCCGCAGGGCGACGCCGGGCTGCTGGAGTTCACGCGCGCGATGGTGTGGCTGCGCCGGGACCACCCGGTCTTCCGGCGGCGCCGCTTCTTCCACGGGCGGCCGGTGGAGGGCACCCACGACGAGCTGTCCGACATCGCCTGGTTCACCCCGGAGGGCGGCGAGATGACACAGCGGGACTGGAACGCGGTGCCGGGGTCGGCGCTGACCGTGTTCCTCAACGGCAACGCCATCTCCGAGCCCGGCCCGCGCGGGGAGCGGATCAGCGACGACTCCTTCCTGCTGATGTTCAACGCCTCGCCGCGGCCGCTCGACTTCCTGGTGCCGGCCGACCACGGCCGGCAGTGGCAGGTGGTGGTCGACACGGCCCGTCCGGAGGGGGTGCCGCCGGGGACGGGGCCGAAGGTGCAGGCCGGCGAACGCCTCACCCTGCCGGACCGGAGCCTGACGGTGTTGCAGCGGCCCACCTAGGGTGCCCCTCGTGCGGCGGGGATGACACGAAATGCGGCGGGACGGGTACGTAGCTCTGCATGACATCAGAGCGACCCGGCCCGGTGGTGCCGACGGCCACCTACCGGCTGCAGCTGCAGCCCCAGTTCCCGTTCCCCGCCGCCGAGGCGGCCGTACCCTACCTGGCGTCGCTCGGCGTCTCGCACCTGCACCTGTCGCCCGTCCTGGAGGCCGTCCCGGGCTCCGCGCACGGCTACGACGTGGTGGACCACGCGCGCGTGCGCGAGGAGCTGGGCGGCGAGGAGGGGCTGCGCTCGCTCTCCCGCGCCGCTCGCGAGCACGGGCTGGGGCTGGTGGTGGACATCGTGCCGAACCACATGGCCATGGCCCCCCGGCACAACCGCGCGCTGTGGGAGGTGCTGCGGGAGGGCCCCAAGTCACCGTACGCGCGGTGGTTCGACATCGACTGGGACGCGCAGGGCGGCCGGCTGCTGCTGCCGGTGCTCGGCGGGCCGGTCGGGGCGGAGCTGGACCGTCTGGTGGTCGACGGCGACGTGCTGCGCTACCACGACCACGCCTTCCCGCTCCGCGAGGGCACCGAGGACCTGCCGCTGCCGCAGTTGCTGGACGCGCAGTGGTACCGCCCGGTGTGGTGGCGGCTGGCCCGCACCGAGCTGAACTACCGGCGGTTCTTCAGCATCTCGGAGCTGATCGGGGTGCGGGTCGAGGACCCGGAGGTGTTCGAGGCCACCCACGCCAAGATCCTCCAGCTGCTGCGGGAGGGCGTGGTCGACGGGCTGCGGATCGACCACCCGGACGGGCTCGCCGACCCCGACGACTACCTGCGCCGGCTGCACGAGGCGACCGGCGGCCGCTGGACGGTCGTCGAGAAGATCCTCGCCGACGGTGAGCGGCTGCCGGCCTCCTGGCCGGTCGCGGGCACCACCGGCTACGACGCCCTGCGGCACGTCGACGGCCTGTTCACGGACCCCGCGGGCGTCGGCGAACTGCTTCGGCTGTACCGGGCGTTCGCGGCCCCGCAGCCGGACCGGGGCGGGGACTGGGCGCCGACGGTGCGACGGGCGGCGTACAAGGTGCTCACCCATGAGCTGGCCGCCGAGACGGACCGGCTGACCCGGGTGGCCGCCCGCCTGTGTGCCGCCTCGCCCGACCTCTCCCTGCGCGACCGGGCCCCCTGGGCGCTGCGTACGGCCCTGGAGGAGCTGCTGGTGCGGCTGCGGGTGTACCGGCCGTACACCTCCGGTGACGTGGCCGCCGTGGTCACCGAGGAGGCCGCCGAGGAGGCCCGGCCGGCCTTCGTGGTGCCCGAGGAGGGCGAGGCGATCGACGTGGTGCGGCGGCTGCTGATCGGGAGGCCCGGCGAGGAGGAGGGGCCGGAGCACGCGGAGTTCCGGGCGCGGTTCGCGCAGACCGCGTCGGCGCTGCGGGCCAAGTCCGTGGAGGACACGGCGTTCTACCGTTATGTGCCGCTGCTGTCGGCGACGGAGGTGGGCGGCGAGCCGGGCAGTCCCGCCGTGTCGCCCGAGGCCTTCCACTCCTACTGCGCGCGCGTGCAGCGCGACTGGCCGGCCACCGGCACCGTCGTCACGACCCATGACACCAAGCGCAGCGCCGACGTCCGGGCCGCGCTGAACGTGCTGACGGAGTGCCCGGAGCCCTGGGCGGGGCTGCTCGCCCAGGTGACCGGGGCCGAGGCCACCGCCGTACCGGACGGGCAGTTGGCCTGGGCGGCCTGGCAGACCGTGTTCGGGCTCGGGCCGGCCGACCCGGAGCGGGTGCGGGGGGCGCTGCTGAAGCACGCGCGCGAGGCGGGCCTGTACACCAGCTGGACGGAGCAGGAGCCGCCGTACGAGGAGGCGCTGGCGTCCTTCGTGTCCGCCGGGCCGTGCGGAACGCCGGGCGCGCGGGTGGCCGCCTTCCGCACCGCGCTGGAGGCGCACATCCGGGCGAACGTCCTCGGTACCGCCCTGGTGCAGCTGACGATGCCGGGGGTGCCCGACGTGTACCAGGGCACGGAGGGCGAGTACCGGACGCTCGTCGACCCGGACAACCGGCGGCCGGTGTCCTTCCCGCCCGAGGCGCCGGGCGAGAAGGACGCGCTGACGTCGGCGGCGCTGCGGCTGCGCGCCCGGCGGCCCGGCGCCTTCGGGACCACGGCGGCGTACGCGCCCCTGTCCGCCGAAGGTCCGGCGGCGGCACACTGCCTGGCGTTCGCCCGGTCCGGTGAGGTGGTCACGGCGGTCACCCGGCTCTCGCTGCGGCTGGCGCAGAAGGGCGGCTGGGGCAGCACCCGGCTGCCGCTGCCCCCGGGGCGCTGGACGGACGTGCTGGCACCGGGGCGGGAGTACACCGGGCACGCGCGCGTGGCGGACCTCTTCGACGGGTCGCCGGTGGCGCTGCTGGAACGGGCCGGGGAGGCGGGCGGCCAGGACTGAGCGTGCCGTCCGGCGCGGGCGGGCCGGGCAGCGTCCGGGGAAGTGCGTCCGGGCGCCCCGGGGAGCCTCCCCCTCACTGTCCTTGACAGTTCACCTGACTCGTGCGGGACTGGGATGGCGAAGCCGGGCAGCGAAATCGGGGGTGAGTCTCCTGCCGGAGCCGCGTTACCCCAGCGTTCCCGAACTGGTCGCGTCCGCCCGCGCGCTGGCGGCCCAGGAGCCCGGGCTGTGCACCCTGCGTCAGGTGGGGGCTTCCCGGGCGGGCAGGCCGCTGCACCTGCTGTCCGTGGGGCACGCCCGCCGGGCGGTGCTGGTGGTCGCCGGCGCCCACGCCAACGAGCCGACCGGGGGCTCCACGCTCCGGGTCCTCGCCGAACGGGTGCTGGGCGAGCGGGAGTTACGGGCCGACACCTCCTGGCACTTCCTGCTCTGCGCGGACCCGGACGGGGCGAGCCTGCACGTGACCCCGGCCCCGCGCAGCCTGCTCGACTACCACCTCGGCTTCTACCGGCCGGCCGGAC
This sequence comes from Streptomyces sp. NPDC006739, assembly GCF_042869815.1. Classification (NCBI taxonomy): domain Bacteria; kingdom Bacillati; phylum Actinomycetota; class Actinomycetes; order Kitasatosporales; family Streptomycetaceae; genus Streptomyces; species Streptomyces sp. NPDC006739. The sequence continues at coordinate 16,402 of NZ_JBIAGM010000016.1, read as the reverse complement.
CCGAGCAGCCGGAGTGGTCGCCCTCGGTGCTGCCACCGGACCGGCTGCCGCCCGAGACACGGGCCCTGACCGGCGTGATCGACGAACTGCGCCCCTACCTCCAGGTGACTTTGCACGGCACGGATCTGGGCGGCAGCTGGGTGCAGCTGACCAAGGACGTGCCGGGACTCGCCGAGCCCTTCGCCAAGTCCGCGGCCCAGTTGCACATCCCGGTGGAGACGGGCGCCTCGGACGCCGCGGGCTGGCCCGCCTCGGGGCCCGGGGTGCACGTGATGCCGGGCCCCGAGTCGGGCGTCGCCTACCCGAGCATGCCGGACGACGCCCGGCACAGCACCTGGTACCACGCGCACCGGTACGGCGGTCTGACGGCGGTGGTGGAGGTGCCGATGTGGGCCAGCGACCTGGTGGACGATCCGGCCCCGCACCCGGCGCCGGCGGCGGCGATACGGCGGCTGGCGGGCCGGCTGCTGCGGGACTCGCTGCAGGTCGAACGGGTGCTCGCCGAGGCGCTGCCCCGGATGGACGGCCTGGACGGGCCGTTGCTGCGGGCCGCCCGGTGGGCCCTCGAACTGATACCGGGGCTTGCCGCGGACTGGGTCCACACCCCGCCGGCCGACACGACGATGGCGTACGTCGGCAGTGTGGACGCCTTCGGGCGGCGGCTGCCGCTGCGGGCGGCGGCGATGCTGCTGCGGGTGCTGCGGGAGGCGGACGACCGGGCGGCGCCCGCGCTCGAACAGCTCGTCGCCTCCTGGTGCGACGCCTTCGCGGAGCGTTTCCGCGCCCGCTGGGTGCCCCTGGAGCACCAGGTGGAGCACCAGTCCCGCACGGTGCTGGTGGCGGCGCAGCAGGCACGGGACCGGGCCGCGTGAGGCCTCGCGACCGCACTCCGGCCCGCTCCCCGTGGGCCCGGTCCGGTCAGCCGTGGGTCGGCTCCCGGTCAGCCGTCGAGGGTGAACACCGAGCCCGTGCGCGCCGCCATGACGCAGCTGTTGGCGAAGGTCTCCTGGTAGTCGACCGGCCGCCCCTGCCACTGCCCGTGTGCGCGGGCGGTCACCGGGGCGTAGAGCAGCGAGCAGACGGCGTCCTTCTTGACCGGGATCCTGCCGATGTCCCCGTCCGCCGCCGCCAGTTCCGCGCAGGCCTCGGCCGCGTGGCCGTGCTCCAGGGACGGGTCGCACAGCAGCAGCGTGCCGTGCGCGCCACCGGGCCGGCCGCCGGTGTGCGTGCCGGCGGTCCGCGCCTCGCCGCGGGTGACGGTGAGGTAGAGCCAGCTTCCGATGGGCCGGTCGGGTGGTGCGGCCTGGGCGGGGCCCGCGGGGAGGAGGGCGGCGGCCAGCAGGGCACCGGCGGCCGCTGTCGCTCTGGTGAGGTACGTCATTCCCCGTGCATCGGCACGGCGGCCCGCGTTCCCCACCCCGGCTCACCCGAACGGGAGCGCACACGCGTCCGTCCGTGCGCCAGGTCGAAGGCGCTGAGCACCACGCGCGCCTGGTACTCGGCCTGCCGGGCGACCGGGATCCAGCGCGCCTGGCAGCCGTCGCGGTAGTCCGCGCACCACCGGTCGATGAGCCGGTCCAGGTCGGGCAGGACGCCCGCCGGGTCGTGGCCGGTGTCGCGCACGAGCCGGTGCAGCAGTCCGGCGGTGCGCAGGGCCAGACGGCGTCCGGCGATGCGCAGGGCGGCCAGATGGGCGGTGCTGAGCGGCGGCAGCGGATGTGCGCCGGCGTCGTCGGTGTCGGGGTCCCAGGCGTCGGCGAGGCCGGGGCCGACCAGCAGGTAGTCGTCGACCGGCGCGAGCAGGCGGCCCGCGTCGGGGGCGGCGGCCAGGTGGGGCCGGATGCGGGCGAGGACGCCCTCCAGGAGCCGGGTGTCGTGGCGCAGCGCCCGGCTGACGGCGCGCAGCACCGCGTCCCGGTCGGCGGGCGGCGAGCCGTCCTGCACGGCCGCCACCCCCCACATGGGCGCCTCCACGACGGCGGTGACCGTGCCGTGCCGGCAGGGGTGGAACCAGGTGTTCTCGACGGCGGCCTCGGTGATGGCCGCCACCAGGTCGCCCCGGCGCGGCGGCGGGATGCGGTAGACGGCCGGGCCCACGGTGGGCCAGTACAGGGTGTCGTAGGCGCCGAGTTCGCGGGGGATGCCGAGGCGGGTCGCGGAGTGCGCGACGCGCTGGGCGAGGCCCGGCAGGTCGTGGGTCAGCTCGACGAAGCCGCCGCCGACGTCGACGCCGTGCAGCGAGCACTGCAGGAAGGGCCGCAGTTCGTCCTGGAGGCCGAGCAGGGCCCGGGTCTCCGGGAGGGCGGCGGCGTCCGCGCCGTCGGGCAGCCATTCGGGCTGTTCCAGGAAGCCGGGCCGGAAGAAGTTCCGGAAGTAGTGGTCGAGGGTGTAGGGCCCGGCGAGCCAGCCCTCGTTGCGCCGCGAGCCGTCGGGGTCGAGGCACAGGAGCAGGTTCCAGGTGGTGTCGGCGCCCTCGGTGAGCCGGGGGTCGGCCAGGGCGCGTTCGGCCAACCGGAGCGCGGTGGCGCCGCCCACGGGCTCGTTGGCGTGCGGTCCGGCGACCACGAGCGCCTGCCGGCTGCCGTGACCGACGGAAAGCAGCCACAGCGGGGTGCCCGCCCGTGAGGTGCCGACGCGGCGCAGTCGGGCGTCGCGGGGGTGCCGGGTGACCAGGGACGCCGCCCGGGCGGCCAGTTCGTCCACGGACGGGTAGCGCAGGAGTGGCGGCAGGACACACCTCCACGGATCACGGTGCCGTCGGCTCACCTGGCGCACAGGGGTACGCACAGTCAGTCACGACTCGAGGGGAACGTCAACACCGCCTCGGTCCGTCGGCTTTCGGCCGGCCGGGGGGCTCCGGACGGTCTCAGTCCACGGCGAGCCGGAAGGCCATCCGCCCGAAGGAGACCTGGTCGCCCTCGCGGACGACGGCGGCGCCGATGACGCGGCGCCCGTTCACCGTGGTGCCGTTGGTCGAGCCGAGGTCCCTGAGGACCCACAGGCCGCCCTGGCGGCTGAGTTCGGCGTGCACCCGGGAGACGGTCTCGTGGTTCAGCCGCAGTCCGCTCGCCGGGTCCCGGCCGATGCGCAGCGCGTGGCCGCGGGACGGGTGCGGCAGCAGCAGCTTGGGCAGCCGCTCGGCCTGCCAGGCGCGGCGCAGTCGTACGGTGAACCCGGAGACGGCCTCGACGCTACCGAAGAGCGCGCGGGAGAAACGGTTCTCGCGCGGCAGGTCCGCGGTGAGCGCCGCGAGTTCGTCGGCGTGGCGGGCGGCGAGCGCCAGTTCCATGCGGCGGACGAACGTCTCGTGGGACAGGCGGCCCTGGGCGACGCCGTCGCGGAGCACCTCGAGCGCCTTGTCGCGCTCCGCGTCGGACAGCCGCGCGGGGTACGTGGAGAACTCGAAGGACGACGTCACGCAGCTGATTGTCGGTCAGTGAACCCCGGGTGTCCAGAAGACCGGAAACGGCCCGCACGCGCGCGTGCTTGCGGCGACACCTGTCGGGAAAGGAGGATGCAAAGGCGGATTGATCGCTTTCGCGGCACGATGGACGCGCTACATCACGGTGAACAGACGAAGGGGAACCGTCCGTGCAGTTCGAGGTGTGGGCACCGCAGGCAGACCGTGTGACGCTCCAGTGCGAGGGGGCCACGCGCGCGTTGGAGCGCGATCCGGAGCGCGCGGGCTGGTGGACCGGGGAGGCTCCGGCGGGCGACGGAACGCGGTACGGGTTCGCGCTGGACGACGGTCCGGTGCTGCCGGATCCGCGCTCGCGCCGTCAGCCGGACGGCCCGGACGGGCTGAGCGCGGTCGTCGACCACGGGCGGTACGCGTGGCGGGCCGCGTGGGCCGGGCGCCCGCTGCCCGGCGCGGTGCTCTACGAGCTGCACGTGGGCACGTACACCCGCGAGGGCACCCTGGACGCGGCGGCCGGCCGACTGGAACATCTGGTGGAACTGGGCGTCACCCACGTGGAGTTGATGCCACTGTGCCCCTTCCCGGGGCGGCACGGCTGGGGGTACGAGGGGGTCTCGCTGTGGGCGGTGCACGAGCCCTACGGCGGCCCCGAGGCGCTGAAACGGTTTGTCGACCGGGCGCACGAACTGGGCCTGGCCGTCGTCCTGGACGTCGTGCACAACCACCTCGGCCCGTCGGGCAACTACCTGCCGCTGTTCGGGCCGTACTTCACGGAGCGGCACCACACGCCCTGGGGTGCCGCGGTCAACCTGGACGCGCCCGGCTCGGACGAGGTGCGCGCGTACCTGCTGGGCAGCGCGCTGGCCTGGCTGCGGGACTACCGGCTCGACGGGCTGCGCCTGGACGCGGTGCACGCGCTGCGGGACACGCGCGCCCACCACTTCCTGGAGGAGCTGTCGACGGCCGTGGACGCGCTCGGTGCCGAGCTGGGCCGGCCGCTGTCCCTGATCGCCGAGTCCGACCTCAACGACCCGCGGATCATCACCCCGCGCGCGGAGAACGGCCTGGGAGTGCACGCGCAGTGGAACGACGACTTCCACCACGCCCTGCACACCGCGCTGACCGGTGAGTCCCAGGGCTACTACGCCGACTTCGCGGACGCCCCCTTCGCCGCCCTCGCCAAGACCCTCACCGGCGGCTACTTCCACGACGGCACCCGTTCGAGCTTCCGGGGCCGCCGGCACGGACGCCCGCTGGACCGCGCACGGGTGGCCGGGCACCGGCTGCTGGGCTACGCCCAGACCCATGACCAGGTCGGCAACCGGGCCCAGGGCGACCGTCTGTCGGCCTCCCTCTCCCCCGGTCTGCTGGCCTGCGCCGCGACGCTGACGCTGACCGCGCCGTTCACCCCGATGCTGTTCATGGGCGAGGAGTGGGCGGCGGGCACGCCCTGGCAGTTCTTCACCGACCACACCGACCCGGAACTGGCCGAGGCGGTACGGCGCGGCAGGCGGCGGGAGTTCGCGGCGCACGGCTGGGCCGAGGAGGACGTACCCGACCCGCAGGACCCGGCGACCCGTGAGCGCTCCTGCCTCGACTGGTCGGAACCGGAGGGCGAGCCGCACGCGCGCGTGCTGGCCTGGTACCGCCGGCTCATCGCCCTGCGCCGCGAACAGCCGGACCTCACCGACCCCGACCTCGCCGACACCAAGGTGGCGCTCGACGAGGAGGCCCGCTGGCTCGCCTTCCGGCGCGGGGACGTCCGGGTCGCCGTCAACCTCGGCAAGGAGCCGGCCGCGATCCCGCTCGGCACCGGTCGGCTGGAGGTCCTCGCCGCCTGGGACACGGTGGCGGCACCGGGCCCGGACGGGCTGCTGCAGATGCCCGGCGAGTCGTGCGTGCTGCTGGCCCAGGCCTGACCGCCGGCCCGGCGCCTCACAGCTCCGCGCCCCCCGCGTCCCCGCCCCCGTCCCCGTCTCCTTCGTCGGCGCCGCCCTCGTCCTCCTTGGACTCGGTCACCCGTTCCAGCAGGATCGCCTCCCAGGCCCGCCTCAGCTGGGTACGCAGCAGTGGCACGGGGCCGCTCCCGCGGCCTTCGAGGCGGTCGGCGAGACGGATGACGGTGTCGCAGCGGGCCAGCCACAGGCCGCGCAGGCAGGGGCGGGCGGCGTAACCGGCGAGGGTGGCGGCGCGGACGGCCGCCGGGGAGCCGACGGCCCGGGCGAGTCCGGCGATGTCCTCGGCGGGGTCGCCGACGGCCGCGCCGGTCCAGTCCAGCACGCCGCGCACCCGTCCGTCGGCGCTGACCACCAGGTGCTCGCCCCGGAGGTTGTGGTGGGTCAGCACGGCGGTGCCGGGCTGGGCGGCGAGCTGGGCCGCGCCGGGCGGTGTGAGCTGCAGCAGCCGGGCGGCGTCGAACTCGTCGGCGGCGGCGAGGCGTTCGGCGGACCGCACCGCCATCCGGCGCAGCGCCTCCAGCGAGCGCGGGGCGGTGCGAGGTACGCCGAGCGTCTCGGCCTGCCGTACGGGTACCTCGCGCAGCCCCGTGAGCAGCCCGGCGAGATCGGCCTCGCCGACGGCGGAGACGTCGTGCTCCTCCGCCGTGCCGCCGGGCACCAGGGTGTCGAGGGTGTAGGCCAGCCCCGGGGCCCACTCGCCGTGCGCCACGCTGGCGGGGACGGTGACGGGCAGGTGCGGGCGCACCAGGTCGCGCAGGCGCAGTTCGCGGCGCCGGAGCGCGGCGGCCTCGCGGTCGCGGGCGAGACGGAGCACGTAGCGGGTGCCGACCCACCACGTGGAGTGCCCGCCGCCCTCCGTGACGGGCCGGACGTCGGGTCCCGTGGCGCCGTCCGCGCTCTCCTTGAGCAGCGAACGGACCAGTCGGCTGACGGTGTCCGCGGTGGGTGTCGGTGCCTGGGTCATGGGTCGCGCCGTTGCCGTTCGAAGGTCTGCCAGTAGGTGCCCGTTATGCCCTCTCAGTCCACTATGACCATCTCGCGGGTGGTGTTGTTGAGGCGGCGCCCGCCGTCGCCGGTGACAGTGACGATGTCCTCGATGCGCACCCCGAAGCGGCCGGGCAGGTAGACGCCGGGCTCCACGGAGAAGCACATGCCGGGCACCAGGGGCTGTTCCTCGCCCTCGATCATGTACGGCGGCTCGTGCGTGGTGACGCCGATGCCGTGGCCGGTGCGGTGGATGAAGTACGCGCCGTACCCGCCCTCGCTGATCACCGCGCGGGCCGCCCGGTCGACCTCCTGGCAGGCGACACCGGGCCGCACCGCCCGGCAGCCCGCCTCCTGGGCGGCCCGCACCAGGTCGTGGACCTCGCGCTCCTCGGCGGTGGGCTCGCCCACGTGCACGGTGCGGGTGGTGTCGGAGCCGTAGCCGTCCTTGAGGCCGCCGAAGTCGAGGACGACCATGTCGCCGGGCCGGATGACGCGGTCGCCGACCTCGTGGTGCGGGTTGGCGCCGTTGGGTCCGGAGCCGACGATGGTGAAGTCGACCTGGGAGTGCCCGAAGCGGCGCAGCAGGCCGGCGAGGTCGTGGCCGACGTCGGACTCGCGGCGCCCGGCGAAGGGAACCTTCCGGATCTCCTCGAACGTGGCGTCGGCAGCCGCTCCGGCGGCTGCCAGCAGTTCCAGCTCGGCGGCGTCCTTGACGGCGCGCAGCATGGGCAGGGCGGTGGTCAGGGAGGCGTAGGAGGTGTCGGGGCGCGCCTGTTGCAGGCCCAGCAGGTGCATGGCCCAGGTGTTGTCGCTGATGCCGAACCGGCCGCCGCGGTCGAGGAGGGCCGCGGTGACGGCGTAGGGGTCCTTGCCGTCGGTCCAGTCGCGCAGGGTGAGGGCGGTGGCGCCGGTGGCGTGCTCGGCGTCGGGGGCCTCCAGGGTGGGCACGACGAGCACCGGGTCCCGTCCGGCGGCCAGGACCAGCAGGGTGAGCCGTTCGGTGACCGCGGTGGGTGTGTACCCGGTGAGCCACACCATGTCCGGGCCGGGTGCCACCAGCAGTCCGGCGAGGCCGGCGTCGGCCGCGGAGCGGGCGGCCCGCTCCATGCGGGCCCTGTAGTCGTCGGCGGTGAAGGGCGCGGGCGTGCTGCCGGTCATCCGGGCCTCCGGGCGCGGGTAGGGGCGGGCGGCGAAGGGTCTCGGGCAGCATCCTGCCCTTCGCCGGGGGGCCGCGCGAGCCGATGGGCGACTTCCGCCGTGTCCGGGGCCCGGCCGTCCCTCAGACGACGACCCCGGGGACCGCCGTCAGCCGCTGGTAGCCGCCGCCCCGGTGCCGCACGGTGAGGGTCACCTCGGCTCCCGGGCGGGTGTGGGCGACCGCCCGCGCGAGGTCGGCGGCGGTGGCCACACGGGTGGCGCCGACCTTGAGGAGCACGTCGCCGCGCACCAGGCCCGCGGTGTAGCCGGGGCCCGGGACGTGCACGGCCACGATCAGCGCCCCCGGCATTTCGGCGTCCACCGCCTCCACCCCCAGGGTCAGCCCGGGCACCGCGCGGGCGGTGCCCGGGGCCGGGGAGGGGGCGGCCGGGGCCGGCGGGGCCGGGTGCCGGGCCTGGCGTTGCAGCTCGGCGAGTCTGCTCATGCCGATCACCGTGGCGCCAACCGTGCCGATGCCGACGCCGGACAGCACGAGGACACCGCCGACGAACAGCCCGAACAGCACGGCCCTGATCCGCCGGCCGCGCCGGCGCGCGGCGTGCGGGCGCCGGGCGGGGCGCGGGGTGCCGCCGTCCCCGTCCCCGTCCCGTGGCTTCCGGCCGGGCATCGGCTTGGGACGCAACACAGTCTGTTCCATGGTTCGCTCGCCTCCGGCTGGTGCTCTACCCGGCGCACGGGCCCGCCACGAGCCACGAACGAGTGAGACTGATACGCCTCAGCCCAGGGCGAGCACCGGGGCCGGCGGCCGGTCCGGCAGGAAGCCGTGGGCGCGGCGGGCGAGGTAGCCGGGCTTGTAGCGGTCCACCTCCCGGTGCCAGTTCAGGATGCCGGCCAGCCAGTTCCGCAGGTCTGCGACATAGCGCTCCATGGCCTCGCGTGCCTCGCCGGAGAGCCGGAAGTCGTCGTACAGAACGGGCAGTTCGTGCTCCAGGACGTGTTCGAACTGCTGCATGCGCTGGGTCGTCAGGTCGTGCACGACGCCGAGCGCGGTCGGGTGGTCGACGCCGAAGAAGTTCTGCACGACGAGGATCGCGTTGTGGATCTCGCCCTCGTACTCGATCTCCTTCTGGTAGGAGAAGACGTCGTTGAGCAGGCACGCGTAGTCGATGGCGGCGTTCTCCAGCGAGCGCACCGGTCCGCTGGCGTACACCTCCGGCGGGATCGCGGGCCCCTGGCCCATCCGGCACAGGCTCAGGGTGAGGTCGGAGCCGAAGGTGGCGCGCCGCATCTCCAGGTAGTCGACGGGGTCGGGGATGCGGTTCTGCAGCTGGTTGGAGATCTCCCAGACCCAGCTCTCGGTCATGGTGTCCACGGCGGCCTTCAGGGTGTGCCGCTGCTCCGGGGTCATCCGCGCGGTCGTCCGCGCCCACAGGTCGGTCAGACCGCGCTCCAGGGCGTTGCCGGGGAGGAGGGGCGGCTCGCCCGCGACGGGCATGCACTGCGACAGCCGGGCCGTGGCCAGCCGGGCGGCGGCGAGGTCGCGGCGGTGGCCGAAGACCAGCGGGAAGTAGTCGTCGCCGTACGTCCCCCAGGCCAGCCAGTGGGCGCTGAGGTCGAGGGCCTCGCGGGTGGCGTCCGGGTCCAGGCCGGCGGCGCAGAGCGCGAGGTCGGACGCGGCGAGCCGGTCCTCGTCCCAGACGCCCTCCTGGAGGAGGCCCATGCGGTGCGACCAGGTCACCAGGTCCCGGCGGGCGGTGTCGAGGTGCGGGCTCAGCTGGAGGCCGTAGGGCATGTGGAAGTCGGGCAGCGGGGAGGGGCCGACCTTCTGGAAGGGCACGTGGGTGTAGGCGCGCAGGCGCTCGGCGGCGGCCGAGGCGAGCAGCGCGCCGACGTCGGCGGCGGCGGTGCCGGGGCCTGTCGGGGCCTGCCACGGCGAGGTGGAGAGCGCGCCCTCGTTCATGTAGCGGCTGGAGCGCAGATGCCATTCGTGGCCGCCGGACTGCCAGTCCTGCAGTCCCTTGGTGTAGGCCGCCACCGCGGCGGTCTCGGGAGGGGTCAGGCCCTTGTCCAGGGCGAGCGCGGGCACTTCGGTGAGGGCGGTGTGCTCGAACTGGTGGAGGCGGGAGGTGAGGATGTCGTTGACGGTGTCGGCGGCCTGCTGGGTGGTGCAGCCGAAGAAGGTCTCCAGGACGAGCACGCCGTTGCTGTTCTCGCCCTCGTCCTCCACCTCCCGCTGGTAGGAGAACAGGTCGTTGCGCAGGTGGACGGCGTCGGCGAAGGTCTCCATGAGCACCCTCAGCGGCCGGGAGCCGGCGACCTGCGCGGGCACTTCGGCGGTCGCGTACTCCACCAGCCCCGCCGACCAGGGGGCGCCGCCCACCTTGCGGCGCATCTCGATGTACTCGACGGGGTTGGCGATCCGCCCCTCGTTGATGTTGGACAGCTCCCACAGGGACTCGTTGAGCAGGTGCTCGGTGGCGACCGCGAAGCGGCGGCGCCAGTCGGCGGACATCGACGGAACGGTGCGCGCCCACAGGTCGGCGAGACCCGCCTCGACCGGGTTCTCCGGCTCGGGTACGGGGGTCGTGAGGTCCAGGGGCATGAACAGCGGGAGCCGGTCGAGGTGGGCCTTGCCGGCGGAGCGGTCCTGGGTGCGCTTGTACATGTCCAGGAAGTGGTCGTCGAAGAAGAACACCCACACGTACCAGTCGGTGATCAGCGACAGTGCGGTGCCGTCGCAGTCGGGGTGGGTGTAGGCGCACAGGAGTCCGTAGTCGTGCGCCTCCAGGTCGGCCTGGTCCCAGATCCCGGAGCCCTCCAGCATGCCCATCTGGCGCGCCCACGCGGTCGAGTGGGCGCGCGCCTCGTCGAGGTGCGGGTTGAGCCGCGCGGGGTACGGCATGTAGAAGCGCGGGAGTTCGAACGGCTGCGTCATGGCCGGGCCCTACCCGCGGTCCGGTACGGCCATCCGCCGCGCGCACCGCGATCACACCATCGCGTGAACCCCGCGCAAACCGGGAACTCCAGCCGCCTGTAGGTGTGTTGACCGGTCGCAGGTCACTTGGCGGACACCTGGACCAGGGCGTGCGTGCCCGCGGTGCGCCAGCGTCCGCTCTCCGCCGCGTCCAGCGCCGTCTCGGTGGCGGCGGTCAGGCCGGTGATCACGTCGGACTTCAGTGTGCGCAGCGTGGCGACCGGGCCGGGGAAGTAGGCGGTGACGTCCTGGAAGGGGGTGGTCGGAGGCCACCACCGGTCGCCCACCAGACGGCGGTAGTTGAGGTCGCCCTTGACGATCGTCAGGGTGGCGCCGGCGAACTCGGCGCGCAGGTCAGACGGCATGGCGTCGTACGACAGCGGGGCGCAGGAGAAGGGGTGGGCGCGCACGGCGAGGCGGCCGTCGGCCATCGCCGACCACAGCCGCCGTCCGTACCCGGCGGCGGCGCCCGGCGCCGAGACGAGCCGGCGCAGCGCGTCGACCACGTCGGCGGTCGTGGCGTCGGAGACGTAGTACGGGTACGGCTTGACGTGCAGCACCGCGCGGCCGATCCGTTGCTCGGCGAGGAGGTGGGCGATCAGGAGCAGGTCGGGGATCAGCTCGCGGCCCGCGTTGTCCGCGACCAGGCAGAGCGTGCCGGTGCCGGAGTGCGGGAGCAGCGACCACAGCCGCTCGCTGTCGTCTGCGACCAGGGCGGGGACCGCCTCCTGGGCCCCGGCGCCGGCGGTGGACAGCCTGAAGCCGAGGTCGGCGCGGTTGCCCCACAGCGAGCCGTGCAGCAGGGCGCGGGCCCGTTCGTCGGCCGGCCGGTCCTGGAGCGCGTCGAGCGCCGCCAGTTCCTCGTCGGTCTCCTCGGCGTGGAGTTCGGCGAGCTTGGAGGGGCGGAACGGGTCGATGCCCTGCCAGGCACCCGGCCCGAAGTAGCCCACGGCGTCGAGGAGACGGCGGTAGAAGTAGCTTTCGGACCACAGCCAGGGCACGTCGAACCAGGACCGCCCGCCGTGGGCGTCCAGGCCCCAGTCCCGCCACCGGTCCCGGTCGGGCGCGTCGGTGGGCAGCGGCCTGATCACGCCCTCGGCGCACTCGGCCAGCAGCGCGTCGAGCGCGCGGTGCTGCCCGGGGCCGTACGGGAGGGCGTCCCGCACCTGGCGGATGATCGCCGGGTGCCGTTCGGCCAGCACACTGTGCGGGAACGTACCGGTTTCGTTGCCCAGGATCACGGGCGCGGCGGGGGCGAGAGGCATGGCCGTCACCGTACCGCGCCGGTCAGACGGGTCTGGTCTCGCGCTCCAGTTGCGCCGCGAGGGTCAGATAGCGGGGACGGCGGTGCACCGGGACCAGGCCCCGGATCATGAGGTGCCACATCTCGGCCACCCGGCGGGGCAGCCGTCCGACGGGTTCGAGGGAGCGGCCGGCCACCCGGGTGCCGACGAAGAAGCAGACGAGGGAGTGGGCGACCGCGCCGACGTCGGTGTCCGGGTGCAGGTCCGACTCCCGTACCGCGCCGCCGAGTTTGCGGCCGGCGAACTCCAGCCACTCGGTGAAGGGGTGCCTCAGCGGTGGGCGTACCGGGACGTCCGCGGTGGCCAGCCGCAGCCCCGCGCGCGGGACCGGGTCCTCCACGGAGAGCCGGGCGATCCCGAACGTCGCCCGCATCAGGGCCTCCAGCGAGGAGTAGCCGCGGCTCTCCATCTCGCTCACCACCTGGCGTGAGGCGTTGGCCTGCAGTTCCAGGATGGCGTGCGCCAGGTCCTCCTTGGCGGCGAAGTGGAAGTACAGCGCTCCCTTGGTGACCTGGGCGTGGTCGACGATGTCACTCAGACTGGTGGACTCGTAGCCGTGCCGGTCGAACAGGTCGGCCGCGGCCGTGATGATCGTTGCGCGGGTCTGCTCGGCGCGTAACTGCCTCGCCATCGACTGCACTCTCCTCGCGGCTCTAAACAGAACGGGACATGCGGTTTGTTTCTAACCCCTCGCACACGATAACTCACCGTGGGGAATCCGGAACCAGGCGGGCGGAGGCGGTACCCGACACGTGTAACTGTGGTGAAGACACCATCACCCTTCTCGACACTCCGTAAACGGACGAGATCGGAATCCGTCCCTCCCTCGGTGTCCTGCCGGTTTCCGGAAGCCCTCGGAACAGCGGGGCTCCGCACCCATGATCGACACGATACGAGGCGGACGGTCGGTTCTCAATGCCGCCTCCAGCGCTTCTCGAAACGGGCGGGCCGGTCGGTACCGTGCCTGGAGTGAACGCGGCGGCCCCGATTCCCGTACTGGAGGCGGCACACCCCTTTCCCGCGCCCGCCGAGGAGACGTCCCGGATGACTCGGACGACCGCCCGCCCCACAGCCCTGAGAGCCGCCGGGGCCGCAGCCGCGGCGCCGCTCCTGCTCCTGTCGTGGGCGGCGGGGTCCGCCCAGGCGCACGGGGCGCCCACGGACCCGGTCAGCCGGGTGTACGCCTGCTCCCCCCAGGGCGGTGGCGCGGCCGGGTCGGCGGCGTGCCGGGCGGCGGTCGCGGCGAACGGCGCGCCCTTCACCGCGTGGGACGACCTGCGGGTGTCGGGGGTCGGCGGCCGGGACCGGCAGGTGATCCCGGACGGAAAGCTGTGCAGCGGGAACCTGCCCGCCTACAAGGGGCTCGATCTGGCCCGGACGGACTGGCCGTCGACGCGGCTGGCCCCGGGCGGCCGGCTGACGATGACGTACGCCTCGACCATCGCGCACGCCGGCACGTTCAAGCTGTACCTCACCAAGCCCGGATACGACCCGGCCAGGCCGCTGAAGTGGTCCGACCTGCCCACGCGTCCGTTCGCGGAGGTCACCGACCCGCCGCTGACGAACGGGGCGTACCACATCGGAGCGAAGCTGCCGACGGACCGGACGGGGCGTCAGATGCTTTACACGATCTGGCAGAACAGCAGCACGCCGGACACCTACTACTCGTGTTCCGACGTGGTGTTCTCCGGGCCCGGCGCGAAGCCGGCCGCGACGGCGGCGGGCGGGGCGGGGGCGAGTGCCGAGCCGTCACGTTCGGCCCCGGCGGGCCCCTCGGCGGCCGGGTCCACGACCGCCGGGGCGAAGCGGCCCGTTTCGGCCGCCCCGCCGTCCGAGGGCGCGACCGGTGGCAGTACCCCGGTCGCCTCGGACACCGACGCCGGTTCGGGTCCCTCGGCGCCGCTCATGGCGGGCGGCGCCGCCGCGGTGCTGGTGCTCACCGGGGGCGCCGCCTTGGCGATGCGTCTGCGTGGACGCTGAACGCCTGCTCCAAGAAGGTCAGTTGACGAAGACCGGGGCGCCCGCGTCGGTGACGGGGGCGTACTTGGCGGTGAAGTAGCCGCTGGCGAAGCACAGCGAGGAACCGGAGACCTTGGTGAACTGCTGGTTGGTGAAGGCGATGCTGTTGTCGGTGTTGTCGGCCTTGCCGGTCAGGCTCGGGGCCTGGTAGACGCAGGTGATGCTGCCCAGCAGGGTGCGCAGCTTGACCGTGGTCTGGATGGTGGAGCCGCTCGCCGGGGTGACGGTCAGGGTGCCGTCGGAGGCGACCGAGGTGGTGTACGGCAGGTTGTCGACGGTGATGCTGGTGACGCCGGTCACGCCGAGGACGTTGCTGGTGCAGCTGCTGCTGTCGAAGGTCTGCCCGGAGACCGACTCGGTCGCCGTGCCCGGGGCGGCGGGGTTGTCGGCGACCGTCGCGGTGAACGTGGACGACTTGCAGCTGACGCCGCTGGTGCCGGTCGCGCTGGAGTACAGGTTGGCGGAGGTGCCGCCGGCCAGCGGCGCGCTCAGCACGTCGCCGACCGCGACGGCGGTACCGCCCGCGGAACCGGTGGTGAGGACGGCGCCGCCGTCAGCGGAGGCGGGGACGGCCGCCGTCAGCGACAGGGCGGCGACGGTTCCGGCGAGGGCGAGGAGGGAGGACGTACGCATGCGGGTGCCTCATTTCTGGGGTGGGGGCTGGGTGGGGTGAAGTGGGGGGTGGTGGCGCGTGGGAGCGCCGGCCGTCGCCGGCCCGTCACGCCTTCTCCGTACGGGACGGGCCGGCGACGGCGGCCTGGCCGGTCACCGGCCGGGGGCCTCGGGGGGGGAAGCCTCCGGCCGGGCCGGGTGAGGGCGGCCGGGCACGGACCGCAGGGGGGAAGCGGTCGTGCCGGTGCCGCGTCGAGCGAGCGGTTGGGTGAAGAAGGCCGGTAAAAGCGGCCTGTGCCGCTCGGCGGGTCCGGCGCCACGGACCCGAGGGAAACCAGGGAGAGTTGTAGACCTGAGCAGCCGCCGCCGTCAAGGCTGATCATGTGTCAGACTGCCATTGGATCAAGGGAGTTGGCGCCCTTGCTGGGGCTTTGATCAAAAACCCGGATCGGCCGCGAAAGCGCTGGCAGCACGGCTGACGCACATTCAACACCCTTTTTTCACATCTCTCTTGACCCTTCAAAGTAACCGGCGGTAACTTCCAGGAGGCTACTGCCGCGTAACGAGAAAGCCCTTGCACCCGCCGGGAGTGCCGGGAGCGTGCGCGGCAGCCGCTGTCCGCGCCAGGACAACGCGCCAACGATGCCCAACCGCATGATTCGCATGGGAGCAGACATGGCCTCGTCCCCGGACTTCTCGTCCGCCGACAACACCCCCGAGAACCCGGGAAGCGGTTCCGAATCCGAAGTCTCAGCAGCGTCCGGAGTGCCCGGCGGCGGCGAGAGACGGGGACGGGTCCGGGCGCGCCGGGCCGCCGTGATGGCGGTCCCCGCCACGCTGGTCGTCGCGGGTCTCGCGATCTTCACCGCGCAGGGCGCGCTGGGTGTGCAGTTCGCGATCTCCGGGATGCCCTTCACGGTCACCGCCACGGAGCTGAACGGCACCGGGTTCGAGCAGTTCGGCGGACTCGACAACATGGCACCCGGCAGCCCGAACGCCGGGGACACCGGCGGTCAGGAGCTGGTGGTCACCTCCGCCATCAAGAACGCCACGCTCACCAAGCTGTGCCAGAGCGTGGACCTGGGCGGCATCAACCTGCTCATCACCGCCGGCGGCGGCGCGGAGAAGGTGTCCGCGACCGACCTCACCACCGACTCGACCGAGTTGACCGGTGACGCCTCGTTCAACAACATCGAGATCGGCAACGACGCCAGCACACTGACCAAGGCCAACGCGAAGGGCCCGATCGGCGTGTTCAGCCAGCAGGCCGACACTGTGCACATCGGCAACCTGCGGCAGACCAACTACGCCACGACGGCAGGTGTGTTCAAGCTCCCCGGCCTCAAGCTCCGTTTCAGCGACTCGGGCTGCTGATCCCATGCCGGACGGTCCACAGCAGGAACTGAAGTCCGACTTCCGCGACTGGCGGTCCGACCGGCCGTTCTGGGGCGGGTTGCTGCTCACCCTGGGCGGGGTCGAGATCCTGGTCACCGAGAAGGCCTCGCTGAAGGTCGTGATGCACATCGGCATGCAGGGCCTGGCCGGCTATCTGCTGCCGGTCATGATGGCGCTGCTGGGGTTGCTGATCCTGTTCAACCCGACACAGCGGCTCTTCTACTCGATCATCGGCATGCTGGTCTCCCTGGGGACCTGGCTCACCTCGAACCTGGGCGGCTTCTTCGTCGGACTCCTGCTGGGGGCCGTGGGCAGCTGCCTCGCCTTCGGCTGGGCCCCCGACCAGGAGCCGCGGGTGAGCCGCCGCGAGCGGCGCAGACGGGCGCAGGCCGCCGCGCAGGGCTTCGGCGAAGGAGCGGGCCGGCAAACCGCGTGACGACATACGGCGAGTGAGGGGTGGGGGGGGGGGGGGGGGGGGGGCGCCCCCCCCCCCCCCGGCCGCCGCCCCCCCCCCCCCCGCCCCCCCCCCCCCCCCCCCCCCCCCCCCCCCCCCCCCCCCCCCCCCACACCACCCCCC
>NZ_JBIAGM010000015.1:0-260640 GCF_042869815.1 Streptomyces sp. NPDC006739 | reverse complement strand
ACCCTCGCCGAACACGAAGCCATCTTCAACGCCCTGTCCACCCGCGACCCCGCACTCAGCCAGGCCGCCGCACTGCTCCACGTCAGCAACACCGAACAGTGGCTCAGACAGCACCTGCGTTCCCGCGACGCCCTCCCCTTCGGGGCGGACACCACCGACGAGGAGTGCTGAGACATGGCGGCACCGCAGGTCCGGTGGAGCGCGCTGCTGGAGATGCTGACGCGCGACGGGCGGATCGAAGTCGAGCCGGCCGCCGTGGAGTTGGGGGTCTCCGTCGCGACGATCCGGCGTGACCTGGACGAGCTGGCCCGCCAGCAGATGGTGACCCGTACGCACGGCGGGGCCGTCGTCAACGCGATCGCCTACGACCTGCCCCTGCGCTACAAGGCCGCGCGCAACGCGCCGGAGAAGGAGCGGATCGCGCACGCGGCCGCCGCTCTGGTGAAGGCCGGCGCCGTGGTCGGGCTGAACGGCGGCACCACGACCACGGAGGTGGCACGGGCCCTGGCGACCCGCGCCGACCTGGGTTCCGACGGCGCGGAGACGGCGGTGACCGTGGTGACCAACGCCCTGAACATCGCCAACGAACTGGTCGTACGGCGTCACGTGAAGCTCGTGGTGACCGGCGGGGTGGCCCGGCCGGCGTCGTACGAGCTGATCGGTCCGCTGGCCACCGAACTGCTCGCGGAGATCGCGCTGGACCAGGTGTTCATCGGGGTGGACGCCATCGACGTGGCCCATGGGGCGACCGCCCACCACGAGGGCGAGGCCGGCGTCAACCGGGCGCTGGTCCGTCGCGCGCAGCGGGTCGTGGCGGTCGCCGACTCCTCCAAGCTGGACCGGCGGGCCTTCGCCCGCATCTGCCCGGTGGAGGACATCGACGTCCTGGTCACCGACAGGACCGCCTCCGACGAGCTGACCGAGTCGTTCACGGCGGCCGGCGTCGAGGTCATCCGCGCCTGAGACCGCCCGTCACCGCTGCGACGGCCGTTCCGACTCGATCGCACTGCCCCCACCCGGTTTCGCGGTTGCGCCTGCCGTCCTACGGTGGATTTGCACACATGTGCCTCGGATGACGGGAGGATGCCGAAAATGAGCACCCCTACCACCGCTCCTGCCGGAGTCGCCGATCCCGGTCCCCTCGGCCTCGCCGCCTTCGCCGCGACGACGTTCGTCCTGAGCGTCTTCAACGCCAACCTGATCACCGACCCGCTGCTGGCCGCCGTCGTCCTGCCGCTCGCCCTCTTCTACGGCGGGCTGGCCCAACTGCTGGCCGCCATGTGGGAGTTCCGCAAGGGCAACACCTTCGGCGCCACCGCCTTCGGCTCCTACAGCGCCTTCTGGCTGTCGTACGCCGCGTACGCGAAGTTCGTCGCCCCGGGGCTGCCGGCGGCCACCGCGCACCAGGCGACCGGCCTGTTCCTGCTGGTGTGGGCGGTCTTCACGGTCTACATGACGGTCGCCGCGCTGCGTACCACGGGGGCGCTCCTGGCGGTGTTCGTCACCCTGTCGGCGACCTACATCGTCCTGTGCGTGGCCGAGTTCGCCCAGTCGACGGGTGCCGTCCGGGCCGGCGGCTGGCTCGGGCTGGTGACCGCCGTATGTGCCTGGTACGCGTCGTTCGCCGGTGTCACCAACTCCGCCTGGCACCGCTCCGTCGTACCGGTCTTCCCTGACATCGGATCGCATCTGCGGCCGCACCGCGCCCACCGCGGCGGCCCGATCGCCGGAGCGCACGTATGAGCGACGGCGCCGGCGAGACCCTCTCGAACCTGCTGCGGGAGGAGCGGCGGTTCCCGCCGCCCGCGGAACTGGCCCGCGAGGCGAACGCCACCGCCGCGGACTACGACCGGGCCGACGCCGACAGCCAGGCGTTCTGGGCCGCGCAGGCCGCCCGGCTGGACTGGGCGCAGCCGTGGAGCCAGGTCCTGGACTGGAGCGGCGCGCCGTTCGCCCGCTGGTTCACCGGAGGGCGCCTCAACGCCGCGTACAACTGCCTGGACCGGCACGTCGCCGCCGGCCTCGGCAGCCGGGTCGCCTTCCACTGGGAGGGCGAGCCCGGTGACACCCGCACGATCACCTACGGCGAACTGAAGGACGAGGTCTGCCGGGCGGCCAACGCGCTGCTGTCCCTGGGCGTGCGGGCCGGTGACCGGGTGGCCGTCTACATGCCGATGATCCCGGAGACGGTGGTCGCCATGCTGGCGTGCGCCCGCATCGGGGCTCCGCACACCGTGGTCTTCGGCGGATTCTCCGCCGAGGCGCTGCGCGGCCGGATCCTGGACTGCGACGCCCGCGTGGTGATCACCGCGGACGGCGGGTACCGCCGGGGGTCCGCCTCGCCGCTGAAGCCCGCGGTGGACGAAGCGGTGCGCGAGTGCCCCGGCGTGCGCGGTGTGCTGGTGGTGCGGCGCACCGGAAACGAGGTCGAGTGGACGGACGGCCGGGACGTGTGGTGGCACGACCTGGTGGCACGGCAGTCCGCCGAGCACATGGCCGAGGCCTTCGACAGCGAGCACCCCCTGTACATCATGTACACCTCCGGTACGACCGCCCGTCCGAAGGGCATCCTGCACACCACCGGCGGTTATCTCACCCAGGTGGCGTGGTCGCACTGGGCGGTGTTCGACATCAAGCCGGAACGGGACGTGTTCTGGACGGCGGCGGACATCGGCTGGGTGACCGGACACTCGTACATCGTCTACGGGCCGCTCGCCAACGGCGTCACCTCCGTGCTGTACGAGGGGACGCCGGACACCCCGCACCGGGGCCGCTGGTGGGAGATCATCGAGAAGTACCGGGCGACGATCCTCTACTGCGCCCCGACCGCGATCCGCACCTTCATGAAGTGGGGCGGCGACGTTCCCGACGGCTTCGACCTCACCTCCCTGCGGCTGCTCGGCTCGGTCGGCGAGCCCATCAACCCCGAGGCCTGGATGTGGTACCGGCACTACATCGGAGGGGACCGCTGCCCGGTGGTGGACACCTGGTGGCAGACGGAGACCGGCGCCCAGATGATCAGCCCGCTCCCGGGGGTGAGCGTCTGCAAGCCGGGGTCGGCGCTGCGCCCGCTGCCCGGTGTCCGGGCCGACGTCGTCGACGACACGGGCAAGCCGGTGCCGGACGGCTCCGGCGGCTATCTGGTGCTCACCGAGCCGTGGCCGGCGATGCTGCGCACCATCTGGGGCGACGAGCAGCGCTACCTCGACACGTACTGGTCCCGTTTCCCGGGCATGTACTTCGCCGGTGACGGTGCCAAGAAGGACGAGGACGGCGACATCTGGCTGCTCGGCCGGGTCGACGACGTCATGAACGTCTCCGGCCACCGCATCTCCACCACCGAGGTCGAGTCTGCCCTCGTCTCCCATCCGCTGGTCGCGGAAGCCGCCGTGGTCGGCGCCACCGACCCGACGACCGGGCAGGGAATCGTGGCCTTCGTCATCCTGCGCGGTGACGCCGGGGGCCGGGAACCGGAGGAACTGGCGGTCGAGTTGCGCGGCCACGTCACCCGGGAGATCGGTCCGATCGCCCGGCCGCGGCAGATCATGGTCGTCTCCGAGCTGCCCAAGACCCGCTCCGGGAAGATCATGCGACGCCTGCTGCGGGACGTCGCCGAGCACCGCACGCTCGGTGACGTGACCACCCTGACCGACTCGTCGGTCATGGAGGACATCCGAGGACGGCTGCCGTCCTCAGGCGGCGCGGCGGACGAGGAGTCGTAGGCCACGTCGCAGGCGGCGGACGCCGACGTCAGCCCCGCGTGTCGCTGAGCAGGGCAGCCAGTTCGGAGGCGGCACCGGAGCCTCGGTCCTCGAAGAGGACCTTGTTCATGGCCGACCGCGCCGCGGTCGAGCGCTGGAAGCAGACCTTCGCCCTGTACTTCGGCGAGGTCAAGGACGATCCGACTCCCCACCGGCTCGGGCTGCGCCCGGGGGCGTGACGGCGATGACCGTGGTCGCTCCGACGGTCGCAGGCATGATCGGTACGGTGGTACCGGGACGACTGGAAGGGCGGCGCGATCGTGGGCGAGGAAGCGGAGATCAGGACGGCCAAGGAGGCCGCGGACCATGAACTCGTCCTGGCGTTCGGACGGCTGCAGGGAGCGGCCAACCGGCTGGAGTACATCCTGGGCCGGGCGCTGGAGGAGGAGTGCGGCATCAGCCACCTGGTCTTCGAGGTGCTCCTGATCCTCGGACGGGCGGGCGAGCCTGGGCTCTCGATGCGGGCCATCGCCCAGGAGCAGGTCCTGACCACGGGCGGCGCCACCCGGCTGGTGGACCGCATGGAGGCGGCCGGACTGGTCGAGCGCGCCGAGGATCCGGCCGACCGGCGCGGGCGGCTGGTGCGGCTGACCCCGCTGGGCGAGGAGACGGCCGTGCGCGCGTCCGTGGTCCATGTGGAGAACATCAAGCGGTATTTCGTGCGGCCCCTGCCGGAGGCGGACCGCAAGCGGTTCGCCGAGGATCTCCGCATCCTCAGCCACACGGCCCGGGACCTGTTGCCCCGGCTGCCCTGACCCGCGGGCCGCCGGCGGCACCGAGACCCTGCCCCGACCGGCTCCGCGTGTCTCAGGTCACAGCCGACGGGCGACGCATGGAGAAATACCTGATGCGTCAGTTACTGTTCTGTCAGGTGAATCGCTCGCAACCGGCGGGCACCACACTGCCGAGGTCTTCGATGAAGCTCGTCTACGTCTTCGACGCCTACTGCGGCTGGTCGCACGGGTTCTCCGGAACGCTGAGCGAGGTCGTCTCCCGCCATCCCGAACTGCCGGTCGAGGTGGTCTCCGGCGGCCTGTTCACCGGGCACCGCCGGGTGCCGATCCGTGAGTTCGGCTACGTCCAGGGCGCGAACGCCAAGATCGCCGAACTGACCGGCGCGGAGTTCGGGGAGGCGTACGGGCGGCTGATCGCCGACGGGACGTTCGTGATGGACTCGGAAGCCGCCGCGCGTG
This sequence comes from Streptomyces sp. NPDC006739, assembly GCF_042869815.1. Classification (NCBI taxonomy): domain Bacteria; kingdom Bacillati; phylum Actinomycetota; class Actinomycetes; order Kitasatosporales; family Streptomycetaceae; genus Streptomyces; species Streptomyces sp. NPDC006739. The sequence continues at coordinate 255,686 of NZ_JBIAGM010000015.1, read as the reverse complement.
GAGTCGCCGCCCTGCGGGGTGCCGCTCCGGCCCGTTCGGCCGAACTGGCCACCGCGCTGCAGCGGGCCTTCTACGTCGACGGACTCAGCCTCTCCGACCCCGCCACCTACCGGAAGGTCGCCGAGGAGGCCGGACTGCACGCCGACGCCGTCGTCTCCGCCTTCGAGGGGTCCGAGGCGCGGATCGCGGCGGGCGCCGACTTCCACCGCGCCGCCTCGCTGGGGGTCACCGGCTTCCCCACGCTCCTCGCCGTCGCCGGCGGCCGCGTCACCCCGCTGGCCCATGGTCATGCCACCGCCGACGAGGTCGACCGACGGCTGGCGTCCGCCCGCACGCACTGACATTCCCCCGTCCACACCCCCTCACCGCAAGGAGCCACCGATGAGCACCCTCTCCTTCAAGGTCCTCGACCTGGACTTCCCGGCCGGCACCAAGAACAAGACCGCCACCCTCGTCACCGGCGAGAACGAGGCGCTGCTGGTCGACGCGGCCTTCACCCGGGCCGACGGCCACCGCCTGGCCGCCGAGATCCTCGACTCGGGCAAGCAGCTGATCACGGTGTTCGTCAGCCACGGCGACCCGGACTTCTACTTCGGCGCCGAGGTCCTCGCCGACGCCTTCCCCGACGCCGTCTTCGTCGCCACCCCGATCGTCGTCGAGCACATCCGGCACTCCTACGAGGGCAAGCTCAAGGCCTGGGCCGCACTCGGCCCGAACCTGCCCACCCGCCTGGTCGACCTCCAGCCGCTGACCGGCGATCTCACCCTCGAAGGCCACCGCTTCGAGCTCAAGGGCGGTTCGGCCGCACTGCCCGACCGCCACTACCTGTGGCAGGCCGAGCACCGCGCCCTCCTCGGCGGCGTCCTGCTCTTCCAGCAGGAGCACGTCTGGGTCGCCGACACCCCCGCACCCGGCGACCGCGCCGCCTGGATCGACCTGCTCGACGAAATGGCCACCCTCGACCCGGAACTGGTCGTCCCCGGCCACCGCCTCCCCGGCACTGCGGCCGACGGCTCCGCCATCACCGCCACCCGCGACTACCTGCTCGCCTTCGAGGAGGAACTCGGCAAGGCCGCCGACGGCGCCGCGCTGACCGACGCGCTGGTCGCGCGCTACCCCGACAACGGCATGCTGATCGCCGCCCAGATCGGCGCGAAGGTCGCCAAGGGCGAGATGAAGTGGGGCTGACCATGAGCGAGTTCGCCGAGTCCAGCGCGCCCGCCGATGTCGTACGGCGTCAGTACCTGGCGTCGGCCGCCGGTGACCTGCCCGCCCTGCGGGCCACTCTCGCCCCGGACGTGGAGTGGACCGAGATGGCCGGCTTCCCCCTCGCCGGCACCTACCGCACCCCCGACGGCGTCACCTCGAACGTCATGGAGAAGCTCGGCCAGGACTGGGACGACTGGACCGCCCACGACGACACCTACGTCGTCGACGGTGAGAACGTCGTCGTCCTCGCCCGCTACACGGCCGTCAACAAGGCCACCGGCAAGCCGATCGCCGTCCGCGTCGCCCACCACTTCGTCGTACGTGGCGGCCTCATCGTGCGCTTCGAGCAGTTCGTCGACACCGCGCTGGTGCGCGAGGCCATGACCGGCTGACCGATGCCGGTACTCCACGGATGCCGTCGGGGTCCGTCCGGTAGCGCGAGCCGGCGCCAGGGGTGCCGTCGTAGGCCATGTTGCCGGCCCAGAAGCGGCCGGCCGGGTCGGTGACGCCGTCGTTCATCCTGCTGCTGGGGACCGGGGTGCGGTCCTCGGGGCGGTCCAGACCTTCCACCGCGCCGTGGGCGCCGAGCAGGCGATGCCGGTGCCCGCGGCGGCGGGCCTGGGCTGGGTCAGCGGATGGTCGTGCCGTCCGGCTGGTCGAACAGGCCGAGTTCGTCCCGTGTCGGCAGGCCCTCCCAGTCGCCGCGCGTGGCGACGGCGAACGCCGCGGTGGTGACGGCTCGGTGCAACCGGGCCGGGATGTCCGCGTCGTCGAGGAGAGCGGACAGGTATCCGGCCACGAAGGCGTCGCCCGCCCCGACCAGGTCGACGGCGACGACCTGGCGAGCGGCACGGTCGGTCGCCCCGTCGGCGGTGAAGGCGGTCGCGCCCCGCGCGCCGCGCTTGACGACCACCTCGGTGATGCCCGCGGCCAGCAGGTCGTGCACCGCCTCCGGTTCACCGGCGTCGGGCCGTTCCGTCACCAGCGGCAGCTCGTCCTCGGAGGCCACGAGCAGGTCGGTGCGGCCCAGCAACGGGCGCAGGACGGTGCGGGCGCGGTCGGCGGTCCACAGCCGGGAGCGGTGGTTGACGTCGAGACACACGGTGAGGCCTGCCTCGCGCGCCGCCGTGGCGGCGGCCAGGACCGCCTCGGCCGCCGTCGGGCTGAGCGCCGGGGTGATGCCGGTCAGATGCAGGACGCGGGATCCGGCGGCCAGTGCGGGCAGGACATCGGCCGGTGAGACGGCCGACCCGGCGGAGTGGGCGCGGTAGTAGCTGACGCGGGTGAGCGTGCCCAGGCGGGGTTCGGTCAGGAGCAGTCCGGTGGGCCGGCCGGTGTCGTCGGTGACGGCGTGGTCGGTGTCGACGCCCTCGGCGCGCAGGGTGCGCAGGACCAGCGCGCCGAGTTCGTCGGCGCCGACCCGCCCGGCCCAGCGCACCCGGTGCCCGAGCCGCGCGAGACCGATGGCGACGTTGGACTCGGCACCCGCCACGGACAGGCCGAGGCTGCCGCCCAGCCGCAGCGCGCCGTGGGCCCGTAGGGCCGCCATCGTCTCTCCGAAGGTCACCACGTCGGGCGGTGCCGGTGTCCTCACGGCGACTCCCCCGCGGCCACCTCGCGGAACTCGGCGGCCCGGGCGCGCAGTCGGCCGAGGTCGCCGCCGTCGGCCGCGTCGCCGACCAGGGGCGAGCCGACGCCGACGGCGACGGCGCCCCGGTCCAGGTAGTCGCGGGCGGCCCGCGCGTCCACTCCGCCGACGGGCACGAACGCCACCTCGGGGAAGGGGTCGCGCAGGGCCCGCAGATAGCCGGGTCCGCCGAGCGAGGCGGGGAAGAGTTTGATCGCGTCGGCGCCCCGGGTGAGGGCGGCCTCGATCTCGGTCGGGGTCAGGGCGCCCATCAGGACGGGTACGCCGTACGGCCGGAGTCCGTCGACCAGGGCCGGGGTGACGAGGTAGGACGCGCCCGCGTCCACGGCGCGGGCCGCGTCAGCCGCCGAGCGCACGGTTCCCGCGCCGACCAGTGCGTCGGGGCCGAGTTCGGTGCGCGCCCGGCTGATGACCGTCAGGGCGTCGGTGGTGGTGAGCGAGACCTCGACGGCGGCGATGCCCTCTTCGGCGAGGGTGCGTACGGTGCGCAGGGCCGCGGCGGGATCCTTGCCGCGCACGATCGCCAGCAGACGGTGGGTTCGGAGCGATTCCACCAGGTTCATGGCAGCGGGCTCTCCTTGGGCGTGGGGTGCGGGGGCCTGACGGTTCTCACCATTCGGTGAACGCCCCGTCGGCTCCCCGCCATACCGGGTTGCGCCAGCGGTGTCCGGTCTCGGCGGCGCGGCGTACCGCCTTCTCGTCGATCTCGACGCCGAGCCCCGGGCGGGAGCCGGCCACGGCGTGACCGGCCACGAAGCGGAAGGGCTCGGGATCCATCACGTACTCCAGCAGGTCTGCCTGCCGGTTGTAGTGGATGCCGAGGCTCTGTTCCTGGATGAGGAAGTTCGGTACGGAGAAGGCGATCTGCAGACTGGCGGCGAGGGCGATCGGGCCGAGCGGGCAGTGGGGGGCCATGGCGACGTCGTACGTCTCGGCCATGGCCGCGATCCGACGGACCTCGGAGATACCCCCGGCGTGCGACAGGTCGGGCTGGGCGACGGCGATGCCGCTGGTCAGCACCTCGCGGAAGTCCCAGCGCGAGTAGAGGCGTTCACCGGTGGCGAGCGGGATGCCGGTGGACTCGACCAGGCTGCGCAGATTACCCGAGTGCTCCGGCAGGACGGGCTCTTCGACGAACAGCGGGTGCAGGGGTTCGAGCAGCGGCAGCAGACGGCGTGACATGGCGGTGGAGGCCCGGCCGTGGAAGTCGATGACGACGTCCCGCTCGTCACCGAGCACCTGGCGGACGGCCGCGACGCGCTCGACGACCTCGGCGGTGCGTGCCGGGGTGTCGATCGGTGTGAGTTCGGCCGAGCCGTTCATCTTCACGGCGGTGAAGCCCGCCTTCACCTGCTCCTCGGCCAGCTCCGCGACGTCGCTGGGGCGGTCGCCGCCGATCCAGGCGTACATCCGGACGCGGTCGCGCACGGGGCCGCCGAGGAGACGGTGCACCGGGACGCCGTATGCCTTGCCGGCGATGTCCCACAACGCCTGGTCGATACCGGCGACGGCGCTGGAGAGGATGGGACCGCCCCGGTAGAAGCCGCCCTTGGTGAGCACCTGCCAGTGGTCCTCGATGCGCAGCGGGTCCCGGCCGACGAGGTAGTCGGCCAGTTCGTGGACCGCCGCGCGGACCGTCTCGGCGCGGCCCTCGATCACCGGCTCGCCCCAGCCGGTGATGCCCTCGTCGGTGGCGACGCGCAGGAACAGCCAGCGAGGGGCCACCAGGAACGTCTCGAGTCCGGTTATCTTCAAGGTGCTTCCTCGGGCAGCGTGTGGTGTGCGACCTCGTCGCGGTCGTCCCGTGCCCGTACGGCCGCCAGGTCGTCGGACGCCTGGGCCAGCAGTGATTCGACGGCGGCCACGGCGGCGTCCGGATCGCCCGCCTCGACCGCGTCCAGCAGTTCCTGGTGCACGGGGATGGAGTCGGAGAAGTGCCGGGCGCCGTGCACGATCCGGTCGCGAATGCGCAGGCCGGCCTCGATGACGACCTCCATGCGGCTGAGCAGTTCGTTGTGCGCGGCGTCGAGCAGGGCGCGGTGGAAGGCCAGGTCGGCCTCGACCATCGCGTCCGCGTCCGTCCCGGCCGCCGCCATCGCCTCCAGCGCCTGCCGCATCGCGTCCAGGTCGGACGCGGTGCGGCGGGCCGCGGCGAACCGGGCGCCGGCGGGCTCGACCATCGCGCGGACCTCGGCGAGGTCCTCCAGGAAGCCGTCGCTCGGAGCGCTGCTGCCCTGCCAGCGCAGCAGGTCGCTGTCGAGCAGGTTCCAGTCGGCGCGGGGACGGATGGTCGTACCGCGCTTCTGACGTGATTCGAGCAAGCCCTTGGAGGCCAGCACGCGCAGCGCCTCGCGCACCACGGTCTTGCTGACGCCCAGTTCCGTCTCGAACTTGACGGGGTCCACCACGGAGCCGGGAGGGTAGTCGCCGCGGATGATGCGCCGGCCCAACTCCTCCACGGCCTGGCCGTGCAGGCCCTTAGCGGGATGGGTCACCACGTTCTCCGTTTCGCTCGGGTCCGGTCCACGGATGCCCCGCACGGTGTGCGTCGCTCACGAGGACTCCTTCATGACGCTCCATCCTCCGTCGACCACCAGGCTGGCTCCGGTCACATAGGAGGCGTCCGCCGATGCCAGGAAGGCGACGGCGGCGGCCACCTCCTCCGGCCGCCCGAACCGTCCGGCGGCCGTGGCCGCCACGCTGCGCGCCCGGTCGGGCTCGGAGACCGAGTCCCAGGCGGCGGTCAGGATGGGGCCGGGCAGCACCGTGTTGACCCGGATGTCCGGCCCGTACTCGACGGCCAGCTGGCGCCCCAGCGAGCACAGGGCGCCCTTCGCGGCGGCGTAGGCGGCGTGGCCCGGCAGACCGATGACCGCGTGCACCGAGGAGGTCAGGACGACGGATCCCGAGGACTGGCGCAGCAGGGGCGCGAAGGTCTTCATCGCCCGCCAGGCCGGCTTGAGCAGCACGGCCATCTGGCCGTCCCACTCGGCCTCGGTCAGTTCGTGGGCGGCCTTGTTCAGCTGGGCGTAGGCGTTGCTGTGCAGGACGTCCAGCCGTCCGTGACGCTCCTCGACCCGGCGGGCGAGGTGCTCCCAGTCGGCGGCCGAGGTCACGTCGCAGCGCACGTACTCCGCACGTCCCGCGCCGTCCGCGATCCCGTTTGAGATGCCGTTCGAGATGCCTTCGGCCACGGCCTTGCCGGCCGCGTCGTCCACGTCCGTCACCACGACCGTCGCGCCCTCGGCCGCGAGTCTGCGGGCCGTGGCCGCGCCGATTCCGTGCGCGGCGCCGGTGATCACCGCCACGCGCCCCGTCATCCTGCGGCATTCCGTCATCGCGCTTGTCTCCCCCTCCGGTGCCTGGCGTCTGCTGCTGGCCGCACCCACCCTAGCTGTTTCAATTAATTATGAATATATCTTGACGGCGTGATGACGGCGCTCCAAGACTGACCGGCATGCAACAGGCACCCTCAGTACCGATCGACGCCCGGCGGCGTCTGCGTCCGGCCGGGATCGCCTTCGGTGGCGACTACAACCCCGAGCAGTGGCCGGAGGAGGTGTGGGCCGAGGACGTCGCGCTGATGAAGGAGGCCGGGGTCTCCCTGGTGACGGCCGGGATCTTCTCCTGGGCGAAGGTGGAACCGAGGCCCGGTGAGTACGACTTCGCCTGGTTCGACCGGGTCATGGGCCATCTCGCCGGGGCCGGGGTGGCCGTATGCCTGGCCACCATGACGGCGTCCCCGCCGCCGTGGCTGTCCCGGCTGCACCCCGAGATCCTCCCCGAGACCGCGGACGGCCGCCGGATGTGGCCCGGCGGACGCCAGCACTACTGCCCCTCCAGCCCCGTCTACCGCCGTTACGCCACCCGCCTGGTCGAGCGGCTGGCCACCCGGTACGCCGACCACCCCGCGCTGGAGATGTGGCACATCGGCAACGAGTACGGCTGCCACACCCCGATGTGCTGGTGCGACGAGTCGGCCGCCGACTTCCGGCGCTGGCTGTCCGACCGGTACGGCGACATCGAGGCCCTCAACGACGCCTGGTCCACGGCGTTCTGGGCGCAGCGCTACGACACCTTCGACGAGGTGCTGCCGCCGCGGCTCGCGCCGACCTTCCCCAACCCCGGCCAGCAGCTGGACTTCGCCCGCTTCAGCGACGACGCGCTGCTGCGGTGCTACCTCGCCGAGAAGGAGGTCCTGCGCCGGATCACCCCGGACGTTCCCGTCACCACGAACTTCATCGGCGTGCACAAGCCCGTCGACGCCTTCCGGTGGGCCGCCGAGGAGGACGTCGTCTCGGTCGACGTCTACCAGGACCCGCACGACGAGGACACGCACATCCCGGCGGGGTTCATCTTCGACGTCACCCGCTCCGCCCGCGCCGGTCAGCCGTGGATGCTGATGGAGCAGGCCCCCGGTGCGGTGAACTGGCGTGAGCGCAACAGCCCCAAGCCGCCGGGGCGGATGCGTCTGTGGAGCTGGCAGGCGGTCGCCCAGGGCGCGGACGCCGTGCTGTACTTCCAGTGGCGCCAGTCCCGGGGCGGCGCCGAGAAGTACCACTCCGCGATGGTCCCGCACGGCGGCACCGGCACCCGTACCTTCCGCGAAGTGAGCGAGTTGGGCCGGGAGCTGGCCTCGGTGCCGAGGATCGCCGGCACCCGCTCCCGCGCCGAGGTCGCCCTCGTGCTGGACTGGAACAGCTGGTGGGCCCTGGAGCTGGACTCTCATCCGTCCACCGCGCTGGACCAGATGGAGATCGCGCTCGCCCACTACCGGCCACTGTTCGAGGCGGGCGTCGCCTGCGATGTCGTACCCCCCGACCGGGACCTCTCCGGCTACCGCCTGGTCGTCGCGCCCAACCTGTACCTGCTCGGGGAGCGGGACGCGGAACGCCTCACCGAGTTCGTGCGCGGCGGCGGCCATCTGCTGGTGTCCTTCTTCTCCGGCATCGTCGACGACTGCGACCGGGTGCACCTGGGCGGATATCCGGCGCCCCTGCGCGAGGCACTGGGCCTGCGCGTGGAGGAGTTCTGGCCGCTGGCGGAGAAGGAGACGGTGGACGTCCGGCACCAGGACGGGACGGTCAGCCGCGCCGACCTGTGGTCGGAGGTCGTCGTGCCCGAAGGGGCCCAGGCGGTGGCCGCCTTCGGCTCCGGTCCCCTGGCCGGGCAGCCGGCCGTCACCCGCCACTCCTTCGGCGCGGGAAGCGCCTGGTACGTCGCGACGCGTCTGGCACCGGAGGCCATGCGAGCCCTGACGGACGAGGTGTGCGGTGCGGCGTCCGTCGGCCCCGTGCTCGCCGGGCTTCCCGAGCGCGTTCAGGCGACCGTGCGCGAGGGCGGCGGACGGTTCGTCTTCCTGCTGAACCACGGCGAGGAAGCGGTCGAGATCAGGCTGCCCGGACCGATGACCGACGCCCTGGCCGAGGGCGCGCCCGCCGACCGCCTCACGCTGCCCGCCGCCGGAGTGGCCGTACTGATCGAGCCGTAGGGAACGGTGCACAAGAGACGTAGATGACTACCTCACCACCCTCGCGGAGAACCGTGCTGCGATGGGGTGCCGCTCGTGCCTGCACGACGGCCGACCAGGAAGCGCACAACGAACGGTCGTCGGCGAGGTACTGGCCTCGCGCCGGGACGGCGGTTCCGTGCTGGTCGCGACCAAGGGCGGGCACCTCCGGGCGGGCCCGGCGGAATGGAGGAACGACGCCCGGCCCGCCGCCCTGAGAGCGGATCTGGAAGCCGGCTTGCGGGCACTCGGGCGGGAGACGGTCGACCTGTATTTCCTGCACTGGCCGGATCCCGGCGTGCCGTTCGCCGAGAGCGTCGGCGCGCTCGGCGAGATGCGCACGGAGGGGAAGATCCGCGCCGTCGGCATCTCCAACGTCGACCCCGCCCTTTTCGCCGTCGCGCGCGCGGTCGCCCCGGTCGACGCCGTGGAGAATCCCTACTCCGCGCTCGGCGGCGACGACGCACTCCTCGGTGAATGCGAACGGCTCGGTATTCCGTTCCTGGCCTACTCGCCGTTGCGGGGATGGGACGCGGGCGCGGCTTCGTCCCGTCCCCTCCTGGACCTGGCGGCACGGCGCGGCGTCTCGCCCCAACAGGTGCTTTTCGCCCGGCTGCTGCACCGGTCCGGCGCGCTCCTGCCGATCAGTGGCGCCGGCCGCCCGGAAACGGCGGCCGATCCGGCCTCCGCCGCCCGCCTCTCGCTGAGCTCCGAGGAGATGCGGATCGTCGATGCCATAAAGGCTGCTTGAGGATCACTCAAGAAATGCTTATGGAGAAAGCGCATACTACGCAAGGCCTGTTGTCGCAAATCTGTTCCGCATTCTGAGATATCCTGCCGGTTGACGCCCTTCGTCTTTCGAGCAGGAATTGATGCCGGTTCAACCATTCGCGGAGCTGATACGCTTCGCGCGCGACAAATCGCCTTTCTACCGCAAGCTCTATGCCCGTCTTCCCGAAGACGTGGCGGACCTCACCGATCTCCCCCTGGTTCCCCAGACGGATTTCTGGCGGGCCAATTCCCCCCGCGACAACGGACTTCTGACCGCCCCTCTGGACGAGGCGGTGGTCTTCCGCAGCGGCGGCACCACCGGGTCCCCGAAGTTCTCCTACTACACCCGCACCGAGTGGGACGAGTTCACCACCGCTTTCGGCGCCGGACTCGTCAACGCCGGTCTGCGGCCCGGACACCGGGTGGCCGACCTGTTCTACGCGGGCGACCTGTACGCCAGTTTCAGCTTCGTCCTGGACTCGCTGCACCGCTCTCCCGTGGCAAACGTCCGCCTCCCCCTCGGCGGTGCGGCACCCTGGGAGTCCACCGCGGCCACCCTGGAGGAGTTCCGGGTCCAGGTCGTCGCCGGAACACCGACCACCCTGTGCGGGCTCGCCGAACGCCTGGTCGCCGCCGGCCGGACCCTCCCGGACGTGGAACTCGTGTTCTTCGGCGGCGAGTGCCTCTTCGGTGATCAACTCCCCCTGCTGCGGACCGCCTTCCCCCACGCCGAGACACGCTCCCTCGGTTACGCGAGCGTGGACGCCGGACTGCTCGGCGAGGCCGTGCCCGGCGACGACCCCCGCGTCCACCGCGCCTTCACACCGCACACGGTGGTCGAGATCGTCGACGACGAGACCGCACGGCCCGTCGCCGACGACGGCGTGCCGGGGCGGCTCGTCGTCACGGACCTGCGCAGACGGCTGATGCCGGTGCTCCGCTACCCGGTCGGCGACCGGGCCGAGTGGGTGGACCGCCGTACCGGGCTGTTCCGCATCCTCGGCCGCGCCGAGGAAGGTGTGCGGGTCGGCCCCGTCTCCCTCTACACCCAGGACGTCCACGACATCGTCACGGCCGCCGACCCGCGCGGTGAGGTGACCGGACTGCAACTCGTGGTCCGCCGCGAGAACGGCCGGGACGGACTGGTGCTGCGGCTGGCGACCGGCGAACCCGGCGACGCGCACGCCGCGTTGGGAGACGCCGTCGCCGCCGAGGTCCTCGCGCAGCGGCCCCTCTACGGGAGCGCCACCGCTGCCGGGCACGTGAACCCGCTCTCCGTCGAATGGGTCCGGCACCGGGACCTGGCCGTCAACTCCCGTTCGGGAAAGCTGATCCGGGTCGTCGACGAACGGCCGCTGTCATGAGCGCCGTGCCATCGCGTGCCCGCCGGCTGCCGCTCGTCCTGCGCAACCCCTCGTTCGGCCGGGTCTGGGCCGGTCAGCTCCTGACCCAGGCGGCGAGCCGGATGTTCCAGGTCGGCGCCGTCTGGTGGCTCGTCGGGTCCCTGGGCGGCGACCACCGGGGGCTCGCCTCGGGACTGTTCCTCACGGTCAGCACCCTGCCCGCCGTCGCGCTCGCCCCCGCGGTCGCCCGGATCGTGGCACGTCACGCCCACCGGACCGTGCTGGCCGTCTCGGCGGCCGTGGCGGGCGCGGTCGCCACGGCGGCGGCCGTGCCGGCGCAGGCCGGCGCGCTGCCCCTGGCCGCGCTCTACACGGCGGGCCTGGCGCTGGCGGCCTGTCAGGCGGTCTTCGACCCGTGCCTGACGACATCGGTGCCCGAACTCGTCGAGGACGCCGACATCGAGGCGGCCACCGGGTTCGAGCTGTCCACCCAGTCGGTCGCCGGACTCGGCGGAGGGCTGTTCGGCCCCCTGCTGGTCGATGCGGGCGGGCTGCCCGGTGTGGTCACCGCGTGCGCGGTCGCCTATCCGCTCGCCGCCCTGCTGGTCGTCTCCGCCCGTTTCCCGCACGCCACGACAGAGACACCGGCAGCGGCGGCCGGCCCGTCGCCCGCGCGGCGGACGCTGCGTCGGATCCTGGCCGGACTGCCGTTCATCCGCCGCGTCCTGCTCTGCTTCGCCGCAGCCAACGTCTTCACCACCGCCGTCTACGTGGTGATGCCGCTGTACACGCGGGGCGTGCTGCACTCCAGCGGCTCGACGGTCGCCTCCCTGGAAGCGGCGCTCGGAATGGGCACGCTCATCGGCTCCTTCACCGGTGCCCGGGTGCCGGGGCGTCCGGTGGCCGTCGGCAGCGGGTGCCTGGCCCTTACGGCGGCGGCCCTCGGGCTGCCCGGTCTGGTCACCGGACACGCGGTCGCCCTCGGTGCGCTGTGCGTCGTCGGCTGGTGCGTCGGGGTGATCGGCGTCCGGTTCGTGGCCCTGTTCCAGCGGCTGGTGCCCGCCGCCGACAAGCCGGGGTTCTTCGCGGTCATGCAGGCGCTGCTCGGTGCCACCTTCCCCGTGTCGTCCCTGGTCTTCGGCGTCCTCGGTGACCATCTGCCGGCCCGCGCGCTCTGTCTCGTTCAGGGCGTCGGCCTGGTGCCGGTCGCGCTGGCGCTGTGGTGGCTGGGCGGACGCGCGGACGCCCCCGGGCCGCCGTCCCCCACCCGAACCACCGCCCTGGCCGCCGGACCCCTGTCACCGGCGGGAGAGGCGTCATGAACGTCGTCCTCTCCCCCGCCGTGCTCCAGGACATCGCGGAGCTGCGGCAGTTGTACTTCGACGTGTACGGGCACGGCTACCCGGTTCCCCTGGGCAGCGACCCGGCCGTCATGCGCCGACTGATCACCGACGGCACCGCCCACTGGCTCACCGTCCGCACGGACGGCGGCGCCCTGGTCGGCTCGGCGGTCGTGCAGACCGATCCGGGCAGCCGTATCGGCAAGCTCGTCGGGCTGGCCGTACATCCCGGCCACCGGGGCGGCGGACTGGCCTCGCGGCTGACCGGCGCGGTCTGCGCCGAGGCCTTCGCGACCGGCCGGCTCGACTCGGTGTACGCCACCGTCCGCGTCGTCACCGAGGGGCCGCAGCACGTCGTCGTACGCAATGGCTTCCGGCCCCTGGGCCTGCTGCCCAACGCCGTCGAGGTCGAGGGGTGCGAGACCCTCGCGCTGTTCGCCCGCTACGCCGACGGGGTGCTCGCACACCGTGCTCCCGTTCCGTGCGTCCCCGACCGGCTGGCCGCGCTGCTGTCCGCCGCGTCCGAGGGCGTCGGCATCGACTGCACCGGCGCACGGCTGGTGCCCTCCCGGACCGCGGTACCCGCCGCCTCCGGCGCCGCGACAGCCGGGCCGGTCGAGCTGATCGCCGCCCCGGCCTTCGCCCGCCGCCGCTTCCTGGAACGCTTCCCCGAGGCCGGTGACCGATTCTTCCCGCTGCACACGCCCAACGCGGTCCTGGTCGCCGCCGACGGCGGCTTCGAGGCGTACGCCGACCTCGACCCGGTGGCGGGCAGCTGCGCCCTCCTCGCCGTCCACCCGCGTCCGGCCGCTGTCAGCGGCGCGCTGGAGACACTGATGGCCACGGTCACCCGGGCGGGCGCGGACTACGCCGAGGCGCTGCTGCCGCTGGCCGACACCGAGGCCCTGGAGGTCTTCCTCGCCTCCGGATTCGTACCGAGCGCGGTCTATCCGGCGATGCGCCGCGTCGGCGACCGGCTCCACGACCACGTCGTGCTGTCCCGCACCAGCCGTCAGATCGACTTCCGGACCACGGCCGTCAGCCCGCTGCTCCAGCCGTACCTCGGCGCCTATCTGAGCGCCTGGACCGCCACCTATCTGCCCCTCCACGAGGTGTCCCGTTGAACCCCCATCTCGCTCCCGTCGAGGTCCCCGACCCGGCGGCGCTCGCCCATGTGCAGCGGCTGTGCGACCTCGCGCAGCCCTACGCCGGCGGCCACGACGAGCTGTTCGCCGCGGCCATGGCCGAGGCCAACGCCTGGCACGCCGGCCGCTCCCCGTTCTTCGCCGCCCTCCTCGAGGACCCGCCCGAGTCCCCCGCCCCCACGGTCGGCGACGGGGTGCGCGCCCCCTTGCTGCCCGCCGCCTTCTTCAAACGCCACGAGGTGCTCTCGGTCCCCCGGGACGAGGTGTTCCTGCATCTGACCTCCTCGGGCACCACCGGCCAGAAGTCGCAGATGTTCTTCGACGAGTGGACCATCCGCTCGGCGCAGCGCATGGTGGCCCGGATCTTCGACCACTACGGCTGGATCACCCCCGACCAGCCGGTCAACTACCTCCTGTACAGCTACGAACCGGCGCCGGCGCTGCGGCTGGGCACCTCGTTCACCGACAACTACCTGTGCGACTTCGCCCCGGCCCGGCACACCGCGCACGCCCTGCGGCACACCGGCACCGGCCACGAGTTCGACGTGCACGGCTGCGTCGCGGCGCTCCAGCGGTACGCCGAGGACGACGTCCCGGTCCGCATCCTGGGCTTCCCGGCCTTCCTCCACTTCACCCTGGAGCGGATGCGGGCCATGGGGCTGCCGCCCCTGCGGCTGCCCGAGGGCTCGCTGGTGATCCTCGGCGGCGGCTGGAAGGGCCACGCCGACCGGCAGATCGGCAAGGACGCCTTCCGCGCCGAGGTCACCGACCGGCTCGGCATCCCGGGTGAGCAAGTCCGGGACACCTTCGGCTCCGTCGAGCACTGCGTGCCCTACGTCGAGTGCGCGCACCACCGGCTGCACGTACCCGTGTGGTCGCGGGCGGCGGTGCGTGACACGGGGACGCTGCGCCCGCTGCCGTACGGGGAGCGCGGCTTCCTGCACCTGGTCAGCCCGTACATCACCTCCGTGCCGGCGCACAGCGTCGTGATGGGCGACCTCGCCTCGCTGCATCCGGGCGGGGAATGCCCCTGCCCGCTGTCCACCGACTGGTTCACCGTGCACGGCCGCGCCGGGGTGAGCCGCAACCGCAGTTGCGCGGTCGCCGCCGCCGAACTGCTGAAGGGAATGTCGTGACCACCTCCGCGCTCCACCTCTGGCAGGGCCGGTTCGTCGACGACGCCGAGGCCGGCCGGCGCCTCGCCGGACTGTCCGGCCTGGCCGGCCGGGTCCTGGGCCGCCCGCTGCCCACCGACGTGGTGCTCGGCGCCTGCGCGGCGGTCGGCCGCGACCTGGCCGACCCGTCCTCGGACCTGTACGGCCGCCTGGCCGCGCACCTGCCCGCCGACGACGCCGCCGGCACCCTGGCCGAGCTGGCCGCCGCGCTCACCCGGCAGGCGCTGGAACGCAAACTGCGCCGGGAGCTGGGCGGACCGCGCCCGGAGCGGCTGACCCGGCCGGACGCCCGCGAGACGGTCTACGAAGCCTGGGCGCCCGTCGGCCTGCTGGTGCACATCGCGCCGGGCAACGCGGCGGCCGTGGCGCCGCTCAGTGTCGTGGAAGGGCTGCTGGCCGGGAACCTCAACGTCCTGAAGACCAGCGGCTCCGACACCGCGCTCGCCCCCGAGCTGCTCGCAGCGCTCGGCGCGGCCGACGCGACCGGGCTGATCGCCGAACGGGTCGTCGTCCTGCGCTTCGCCTCCTCGCGCCGGGACTGGCTGCGGACCCTGTGCGGGCAGGCCGACGCGATCGCCGTCTGGGGCGGCGAGGACGCCGTGCGCACGGCCGGTGAACTGGCGCCGGCCGGCTGCCGGGTGGTGGAGTGGGGACACCGGATCTCCTTCGCCTATCTGACCCGTCAGGCGGCGGCCGACGACGGCACGCTCGACGCGCTCGCCGAGGACGTCTGCCGCTTCGAGCAGCAGGCGTGCTCCAGTCCCCAGGTGGTCTACCTGGACACCGAGGACGCCGAGGAGGTCTTCGCCTTCGCCGGACGGTTCGCCGAACGGCTGGCGGTGGTGTCCGACGCCCGCCGGGCGCCGCTGCCCGGCCCCGCCGAGCTGGCGGAGATCACCACCGTCGAGCAGCTGGCGCGGCTGGAACAACACCTCGGTCTGACCCGTGTGTTCGCCGCCGGGGACGGATCCTGGCGGGTGCTGGCGGACACCCGCCCCGCACTCGACGCCTCCCCGCTGCACCGCAGCGTCTGGGTGAAGCCGCTGCCCCGGCACGCGGTCACCGCGACGCTGCGGCCGATGCGCCGCTACCTGCAGACCGCCGCCGTCGGCGGCGGGCGGGCGGACGTGAGCGTGCTGTCCCGCGCGATGTTCGCGGCGGGCGTCACCCGCGTCACCCCGGTCGGGTCCATGCTGGACGGCTACGACGGCGAACCGCACGACGGCGTCTACGCGCTGCAGCGCTACAGCCGCCGGGTGAGCGTGCGGGCGGCGGACGCGGACTTCCGCACGGTGCCCTGCCTGGACGACCTGGTGGCACCCCCGGTGCTGCCCCCGGCTCCCGACGCGCCGCTGCTGGGCAAGGAGGGTGTGCAGCGCGCGCTGGCCACACTGGAGGAGCGTCACGCGCAGCTGTACTTCCGCAGCGGGGGGTCCAGCGGGGCGCCCGCCCTGTCGGTGTTCACCTGCGACGACTACGACAACCAGATGCGCGCGGCGGCGGACGGGCTGCTGGCCGCCGGCTTCGACCCGGCCCGCGACCGGGCGGCCAACCTGTTCTACTGCGGCGGGATGTACGGCAGCTTCATCAGCTTCTTCTCCATCCTGGAGCGGCTGAACGCCACGCAGATCCCGATGGCCGCGGGACCCGACCACGCCGTGGTCGCCGAGGCGCTGGTCGCCCACGGGGTGGACACCCTGTTCGGCATGCCGTCCTATCTGTGGCAGCTGTTCCACGCGGAGGCGGACCGGTTGCGCGGCTACGGCGGCCTGCGGAAGGTGTTCTACGGCGGCGAGCATTTCACCGCCGAGCAACGCCGGGTGCTGACCGAGGAGTTCGGGGTCGAGGTGATCCGGTCCGCCGCGTACGGCAGCACCGACCTGGGGCCGCTGGGCTACCAGTGCACGGACTGCGAGGGCTCGGTCCACCATGTGCTGACCGATCTGCACACGCTGGAGATCCTCGATCCGAGGGAGGACCGGCCGGTGGCGCCGGGCGAGCCGGGACGGCTGGTGTTCACCTCCCGGGCCCGGGCCGGGCAGCGGCTGGACCGCTACGAGATCGGCGACCTGGGACGTGCCGTGGACGGGGCGTGCGGGTGCGGCAGCCATGTGCCGCGACTGGAGCTGTTGGGGCGCTACGGCGACGTGGTGCGGGTCGGCACGTACTTCGTCAACTACCGGCGCATCCAGCGGGCGGCCCGGGAGCGGCTCGCCTACCACGGAGAGGTACAGGTGCTGGTCGCCTCCGGGGAGGGGCGGGAACGGCTGACGGTGCGGCTCGACGAGGAGTACGCCCCCGATCCCCGGGCGGCGCGGGACGCCCTCGCCGCCGAGGTGGCGGAGCTGGCCTCGGCCGAGGCGGAGGGCCTGCTGGCCTTCGGTGTGGAGACGGTACGGAGGGAGGCGTTCGCGCGCACCGCGACCAGCGGCAAACTGCGTACGGTCGTCGACCTGCGGTAGCCGGAGCCGGTTGGGCGGCGGTCACAGGCCCGCGGCCGCCCGGCGCTGCGCGTGGTCGAACTCGGTCACCGGGTCGCCGCCGATGTTCCAGGGCCACGCGGTGACGGTGCCGCCCAGCGCCTCGAAGACCGGATGGGCTTCGCGGCGCCGGTCGGCGGCCATCAACGCGTAGGCGAGGGTGTTGAGGTCGGCCAGTGCCCTCGCGTGGTGGAGGAATCCGGGCTGCACCCAGGCCCGGGCCGCCCGGTCGAGGGCCTGGGCGGCCATCGTCTGGGACCAGTGGTTGCGCGCCACCAGCGCTTCGAAGCCGCCCCGGTCGAGGACCGCGGTGTACTGGTGGACCTGGGCGGTGAGTTCGGTCGCCGCGCAGGGCGCGTTCGCGGGCATGCGGGCCGTCAGCGCGTCCACGAACTCCAGGACCTGGATGCGGGAGCCCGCCTCCTGGGGCGTGAGGTAGCCCAGCATGTTCAGGTAGGCCTCACGGTTCCAGCGGTCGCGGGCGAGCACCTCGTTCCACACGCCGAACACCTGGGGCTGCTCCCAGCGCTCCAGGCGTCCGACGCCCAGCAGGACCACCCAGGGAGTGGGGTCCTCCGGGACGAGCTGGGCGGCCCGGAGGCAGCTGTCGACGACGGCGGCCGCGTCGTCCAGGCGCCCCTGGGAGCGGCCGTGCGCCAGCTGGGTCCAGGCGTGCAGGACGAGCGCGTTCGCGTTGCGCGGCTCGCGAGTGGCCCAGGACCGCGTCAGCGACACCGCGGTCAGGTAGTCCGCCAGGACGGACATGCGGTGCGTCCGGCGGTCCCAGTCCTCCGGATCGCGCTCCAGGAGCCGGGATATCTGGGCCACGCACAGGTCCGTCGTCGCGATGGTGCCGGTCCTCGTGGTCGCCAGGAGGGACTTCAGAAGTTTGCCCAGGTCCTGGTCGTCGAGCTCCGGGGCGAGACGTACCTTTTTGCGGCGGCTTGAAAGAAATGCCATGTGCGGAGGCTAGAGGGGGTCTGGAATCGCACAAGGCCTGAGTCAAGATCGTTATGGGTTACACGTTTCATCCTCGGTTACCGGCTCGTATGGCGAGACGGGCGGACCGGAGGTGGCGCCTCCCGGGCGGCGCGCAGCGCGAGGGTCGTGCGGCAGATCTTGCCGGTGGGGCCCAGCGGCATCTCGTCGACGCGGAGCAGGAGTTCGGGGAGCTTGTGGCGTTCGAGGCCGCGTCGGGTCTCCAGGAACGCCGTCAGTTCCCGCAGGTCCGGTCCGGGGGCGCCCGGGGTCTGGCGGACGCAGGCGCACAGGCGCTCGCCCAGTCCGGACGTCCGGCGGCCCGTCCGTGCACGTGCATGATCCCGCAGGCCGCCTGGACCGCATGTTCGTCGGCCAGCGGGACGCGGAGCGGGCCCTGCCAGTCGACGGCGCGGCCGACGGTGGCCGTGCCGGGGTCGTCCACCAGGCCCAGCAGGCGGTCCGCCACCCGGGCGGCGACCGGCGCCGTGGCGGTGTCCCCGGTGTGCGGCGCGCAGAGCGTCATCGGGCGCCTTCCCGCTCGGCGGTGCGCGGGCGCCGGCCGTGGACCGAGTAGACGACGCTGGAGGCGGCGCGGAACGAGGGGTCGCGCATCAGCGCCCGTACGTCCGCCAGTTGCTGGTCGGTCAGGCCTGCCGCGAGGAGTCTGTCCCGCAGATGGTGGGTGTGGTTGAGCTGCATCCGCAGGCCCGGCGAGCCCGGGGTGCGCAGTTCGATGCGCGGGCGCGGGTCGACGCCGACGAGCCCGGCGGCCCTCATCGCGGCCGGTGCCTTCCGGGCCCACTGCGGGTCTCCCCCGCCGGCCCGGATGACGGCGCACTTGGCTTCGAGGAAGGCCGTGTAGAGCCGGGCGGACTCCTCGTCGGGGGTGAGCAGGGGTGGTTCGTAGGAGGCGTCGAACTCCTCGACGTGCAGCCATCCGCCGGGCTTGAGGGCGCGTACGAGTTTGCCGAGGACGGCGAGCCGTTCGGGCAGGTGCTGCAGGACGAGACGGGCGACGACGAGGTCGAAGGCCGTCTCGGGCAGCGGATCTGTCACCACGTCGTGCTCGACGACGGTCAGGCAGGGCCCGTCCTGGAGGTGGTGCGGGGTGACGTCGGTTGCCATGACCTCGCCGGTGGGGGCGACGCGTTCGGCGAGCCACCGGGCGACGCTGCCGCCCCCGGAGCCCACGTCCAGGCACCGCCACCCGGTCGTGACGCCGGTCTCGGCGAGCCGGTCGAAGGTCGCGGTGTCGTAGGCCTCGCTGATGCAGCGGTGCAGTTCGTCGCTGTGGGCGCTGCGGTTGTCGAAGACGTACTCCGTGGCCTGCCCGAGTCCGTCGCGCATGGTGTCTCCCCCCGTCCCGTCTCAGGTCCACCGGCCGGAGCCGTAGGTCTCGGTGCGTCCGGTGAGCCGGTGCAGCAGGTCTGCGCGCCGCACCTTGCCGGTGCCGGTGCGCGGCACCTCGTCCCAGGTGAGGGCGACCGGTTCGCGCAGCGGCGGCAGGTCCCGGACCGCCTGCTTCCAGCGGTCGTGGTCCAGCAGGCCGTCGGCGGTGACCACGACCGGCAGCGGGTCCCGGTCCGGCTCGGCGAGGACGACGCACTCCAGGGCCTGCGGCAACCGCGTTTCCAGGAGGTCCTCGGTCCGCAGGCAGCTGAGCTGGGGTGTGCGGTCCACCTCGCGGTCGAGCAGCTCGATGCTCCCGTCGCGGTTGCGGGCGCCGATGTCGCCGGTGTTCCACCAGGTGCCGTGCCGCTTGGCCGCCCAGCGCTCGGTCTCGGCGACGTAGTCCAGGGCGCAGGCGGCGGTCCTGACCAGGACCAGGCCCGCCCGCCCGCGCGGCAGGGGCCGGAAGGTGCCGGGGTCGACCACCCTCAGCCGGGTCTTCACCGGCACCGGGTGTCCGAGGTTGCGGGTACCGGTGCCGCCCGCGGCCTTGCGGGCGGAGTTCCGGGTGTGGAAGCGGAAGGTCAGCGGTCCCGTCTCGGTCTGCCCCCACCCCTCCATCCACACGGGACGGCGGTGCCGGCTCGCCCGCAGGTAGGCGCGGACGGTGGGGGGATGCACGGCGTCGTAGGTGCTGATGACCATGCGGACACGTCGGAACGGGTTGTCCAGGCCCTCGGTCAGCGGCTGGAAACGGACGAAAGAGGCGGGCAGCGCCTCCAGGACGGTCGGCGGATGGGCGCGCAGCACGGGGTCGGCGAGGTGCGGGTCCTGGGTGGTGATGATCGAGATCTCGGCGGGGTTCTGGCACAGGGCGCTCGCCGTCCAGCAGAACGTCCTCCCGTGGGCGAACGCGCTCGCGTTGACCAGGATGTCGTCGCGTCGCAGGCCGATCCAGGGCAGCCGCACGCTCTCGGGACGCGCCAGATTGCCGATGATCGTACGGGTGGAGTGCACCACCAGTTTGGGGACACCGGTGGTGCCCGAGGTGTGGTGGATCACCAGGGGTTCGTCGTCGTGTCGGCGGTGGGGCCCGGGAGCGGTGTGTCCGCGTACGTCGTCGAGACTCAGCGTCCCCGGCACGGCCTCGTCGAGCACCAGGGTCGCCCGTGCTGTCGCGGCCGGGTCGGCGCCTTCCTTCCGGCCGCGCTCCAGCAGGTGGGCCGTCGTGACGAGCAGGGCGGGGCTGAGCCGGGCCAGCAGCGTCCGCAACACCTCGCCGGGCAGGTGCGCGGAGAGCTGCGCGGGTACGGCGCCGACGCGTACGGCGGCGCAGGCCAGCAGGTCGTAGTCCCAGTGGTTGTCCTTGACGATCGCCACCCGGTCGCCGGGGCCGGCCCCGGCGGCGGCCAGCCAGCCCGCCGCCTCGCGTACGAGCGCGGCGAGTCGGGGGAGCGTGTAGGGGGTCCGGCCCCCGGTGTCGATGTCGAAGGGCCGGTCCAGGTGGACCCGTGTGCCGATCCGGTGCTCGGCGCACTCGTCGAACAGGACGCCCATGTCGTGCGGTTTCACGCGACGTTCTCCTCGGTGGGCAGCGGGGGCCGTGGGACATGCCGGGGCGGCCGCAGCCGGCTCAGGACGCGGGAGGCAGCGAGCGCGCCCGAGCGGACGGCGCCCTCGCTGGCCGGCCGCAGCATGACCCAGTCCCCGGCGTACTCCACCGGCCGTGCGGCACGCGCCATGAACGGGGTGCGACGGCGCAGCGCCTCGGGGGTCGCCTCGGGCAGGCCGTGGGTGAAGGCGTGCACGAAGCGGCGCTCGGTGGCCCGGTCGAGGCCGGGGACGTACGGGGTGGCCGCCCGCACGAGCCGGTCGGCGGTCTCCCGTTCCGGTCTTTTCAGCAGAGCGGGGATGGTGCGGGCGTCGGCCATCAACGTCAGCAGTCCCTTGCCCTCGGGCGCCCGGCCCGGATGCTTGGCGTGGTCCACGATGATCGCGGAGAGCGTGTCGTCCTCGGCGTCCGGTGTCAGCAGGACGTACAGCGGCGTGCGGGACGGGGGTGCGAGCGGCCGGTCCAGCAGACAGCTGACCTTGAGCGTGGGAGTGAAGGCGCACGCGGTCAGGTACGGCAGTTCGTCGGCCGGGGCGTTGACGTGCAGGCGTGCCGCGACCGGAGCGGGCACGCCGAGGACCGCCGCTCGTGCCGTGACGACGGCACCGCCGACGCGCAGCCGCACCCGTCCTTCCTCGGTGACGACCTCCTCGACCGGGCTGCCGGTGACCACGTCGAGTCCCTCGGCCAGGCGTCGGGCGAGCAGGTCCATGCCGTCGCGGTAGGTCCGCCAGCCGGCGGCCGGGCCCACCGCCAGCAGCAGGGCGAGCATCGGGGCGGCAGCCGAGCGTGCGGTGTCCCAGCCGAAGAAGCTGCCGGCGACCGGCTGGAGCAGGTAGTCGTGCACATCGCGGTGGTAGCGCCGGGCGAAGTCCCGCAGGGTCAGGGAGCCGGCCGGGGTCCGTTCGGGGTGGTCGTCGTCGAACTCCCGGCGGTGGATGGCGGTCCAGGCCAGGAGCCGGGCGAGGTCGAGGCGGGCGCGGGGCGAGAGTCCGGCACCGGTGAGCACGGCGGAGACGTCCGCCACCCCGGCGTGCGCCCGTCCGCCGCGCCACACCCCGACCGACCTGCCGATGCGCGGCACGTCGTCCTCCGGCACACCCAGCCGTGAGAGCAGTTCCCACGTCGCGCGGTAGCCCTGCCCGGAGATCTGTTCGGCGCCTACGTCGACGGTCCAGCCGGCGTGCCTGAAGCTGTGCATGCGGCCGCCGAGTGGCCGTGTGCGACCTGGACGAGGACCGGCTCGCCGACGCGCCGGCGCGGGTGCCGCGCCATCGGGACCACCGTGAGCTGCTGCGGGCCGCGGGACTGGACGCGGTGGTGGTCAACGTGCCCAACGACCTGCACCACCCGGTGTGCCGGGACGCGTTGGCGGCGGGACGCGCCGTGTGCGTGGAGAAGCCGCTGGCCACGAATCCGGACGACGGCCACGACCTCGTACGGCTCTCCCGGCGAAGCGGTGCCGTGCTGTTCACGTCCTTCCACCGCCGCTACAACCGGGAGGTCGGCGCACTGCGGGCACGCGTCGTCGCCGCGTGCGCCCCGATCACCTCGCTGACCGTGCGCTACGAGGAGACGATCGAGGAGCACGCCGGCCGGGACCGCTGGTATCTCGACCCGGAGCGCTGCGGCGGCGGCTGCGTCGCCGACAACGGGCCCAACGCGTTCGATCTGGTCCGGCTGTTCCTCAGGGACGTCCAACTGACCGAGGCCACCGTGCAGCGCGACGCGCGGGGCGTGGACCGGCGGGCGCAGGTGCTGCTGCGCGCCCCGTCCGGTGCCCTGGCCAGGGTCGAACTCGACTGGTCCCGCCCGGGGGAACGCAAGACGGTCGAGGTGCGACTCGCCGACGGGACCGTGGACCGTGCCGACATGCTCGCCGGGCACCCGGAGTTCAAAGCGTCCCTGTGGCACGAGTACGCAGGTGTACTGAGGGACTTCACCGACGTCCTGGCCGGCCGCCGGGCGAACGCCCCGAACGCTGCGGACGGTCTGGCCGCCCTGGAGCTGGTGGCCGCCGTCTACGCCCATGAACGCGGCGGGGGGACCGGTCCCCGTCCCGGACAGGAGGTGTCCCCCGCATGACGTCGGGCGAGGACGGTGCCAAGCGCACCGTGGAGGGGCGGCTGGTGAAGGTGCTCACCCATCGACGTGACGACCGGGGCATGAGCCTGGAGGGGTTCGCCGGCCGGTGTGTCCGTCGTGGGGAGGTGCACGAGCTGGTGACCACCGACCACACGGAGACCGCCGCCGGCGCCCGGATCGACCGGGTCGGCTTCCTGGGCTTCGTCGAGATCGGCTGCGCCGGGGTCATCGACCGGGGCGACGAGGTCTGGGCGGACGGGGCACGGGTGGGTACGGTGCTGGGATTCGACGCCTGTCACTTCCCGAACCACTACAACATCCTCGTCTCGGTGCCCGAACCGCTCACCGGCCCGCAGCTCGGACTCGCGCCCGAAGCCGAGATCAGATTCCAGACCCCACGGCGTGTCGCTGACCGTTTTGGGTTATTTTCACACTAATCTCCGTGACCGTAAGAGGTCGATCTGTGGCAGATCGCAACCCCTCACTCCAGGGAGATGACATGCACAAGCTTCGCAAGGCTGCCGTCCTGGTCGCCGCCCTCGGCTGCGTCGGGCTTCTGAGCGCCGGAACCGCCCAGGCCGGCGAACGAGGGGGCGAGCACTCGGCCATGCAGAGCTCGAACTGCAAGGACCACGACCTGAACCTCGACCTCCTCGGCGAGGTCGGCATCCTCAACGGCCTCCTGGGCAACGCGCTCAACGGCGAGGGCGACCCGGGCGCCCAGGGCACCCACGTCGGCTCGATCATGGGCTGTGACAACCGGGCCTGGTAAGAGGCCGCTCCAGCACGTGCTTCTCCGGGCAGCCGGCCGAGCGGCATGACGAAGCCCCCCGCGATGCGCGCGGGGGGCTTCTGTACGCCGAGACCCCTCACCGACCGGGTGCTCCGTCCAACGACTCGTAGTCGAATCAGTCGAAGTGCGCGACGCCCGCCGAGGCGGACATGCCGATGACCCGGCCGGTGAACCCGCCGGCCACCTCCGTGGACAGGTACCGGCCTCCTCGATGCCGAGCGAGACGACGTCGGCGCGCGTGCAGGGGCAGCCAGCCGGGCCGCTCCTTCGTGGTGCAGTCCTGCGGCGGACGGTGGCGCAACGAGAGCCGGTGCGCGGCCAGTTCGCTCGGATCGAAGTCGTCCCGGCCGGGTCCGACGGCGGGCGGAGGCAGCGTCCAGGTGTTGGCTGTCTCGGGCTCGCTCGACACCCTCATCGAGTCCTTTCACTGGTTCGACCGCACGGCGCGGACGCCGGCAATGGGTCCGGGCCTCCGGCTGAGCGGGCCGGATGGAGCTGTACGACCACGATCGAGTCGCTGTCTCGTCCCAGGAGGTGCGGACAGGCACCGGCGCGCTCGGCAGAGCGCGCCGGTGCTGGTGTCGGCGACCGCCGTCCGCTGGATCCTGATCCAGACGATTCGCTGGGTCCTGATCCAGGCGATCCGTTTCGTGATCAAGCCCGACAAGCTCGGGCACATGGCCCGGCCGGGGACGCCTGGGCCGTCAGCCGCGAGGCGAGCGGGACCCGCCGGCCCACCAAGTGACCGGAGGCTAGTGCCTCTTGCGGCCGACGCCCGCGTACACCCAGTACTCGGACGGGTCGTCCGGAATGTCGTCGTCGGGGTCCGGGCGCCACAGGGGGACGTGGACCAGGCCCGGCTCGGCGAGGTCGAAGCCCTCGAAGAGGTCCCGGATCTCGTCCCGGGAGCGGGCCGTCACCGGGGAGCTGGCCCGCGATCGGTACAGCCGGCCCACGGCCTCCGCCGTGTCCGGGCGGTCCTGGTTCGTGGCGTGCGTCATCGCCAGCCAGCCCTCGCCGGGCAGGGCGTCACGGAAGGCGGCCACGATGCCGGCCGGGCTCTCCTCCGCCGTGATGAAGTGCAGGATCGTGATCATCAGGACGGCCACCGGCTGATCGAAGTCGATCAGCTTCCGCACCTGCGGGGCGGAGAGGACGTCGGCGGGCCGGCGGATGTCGGCGTTGACGATGTCCGCGTCCGGATCGTCGGCGAGCAGGGCCGCGCTGTGCGCCACGGCCACGGGGTCGTTGTCGACGTAGACGACCCGGGTCCCCGGACTGACCGCCTGTGCCACCTCGTGGACGTTGCCCTGGGTGGGGATGCCCGAGCCCAGGTCGATGAACTGGCGCACCCCGGCGTCGACGAGAAAACGGACGGCCCGGCCCAGGAACGCGCGGTTGGCCCGGGCGAGGGTACGGACCTGGGGATCGATGGCCGTGAACGCGGCGAGCGCCTCGCGGTCGATCGCGAAGTTGTGCTGCCCGCCCAGCATGGCGTCGTACATACGGGCGACGCTCGCCTTGTCCGGATCGATCCCTTCCGGGAGTTCCTCACCAGCAGCCACAGCAACTCCCATGCCACGCAGTGATCTTGAGTCACCATCATATAGTGGCTGTGCGACGTGGCGGGATGGCCTGTCCCTGCCACGTCCGACGCCCAGGCCCCACCCGGAAAGGCACGGCCCTGCGGAACGACGCGCGCGGACTCCCCCACGACCTGTCCACCGACCCGGCCCCCGTCGTGCCGCCGTCCCGGCGGCCCTTGTGCCCCTCGGCCGATGTCATCGGCTCCGAACTCGACCTGCCGCTGACCGGCAGCCATGTGGTGCACGCGCTCGCGCCCGCGTTCTGCGACGCCGCGTCGGTCTACCTGCTGGAGCGATGGCTGCGCGAGGAGAACGGCCCCGTCTCCTGGGACCCGCCGCAGATCGAAGCCCGCCGTCTCGCGGTGCGCGTCGGCACGGACGGCGCGCAGGTCTGGGAACCGCTGCTGCCGCTCGGGGAAGTGGTCGTCTTCCCCCGGGAGACCCCCTACGCACGCGCTCTCACCACCCGGCGCAGCCAGCGGCTCGACGCCATGGACACCCACACCCGCGAGCGCCTCGGCTCCCTCGCGCCGGACGCCGACGGCCACATCGGTGACCTGTTGAGCTCGGTCTCCCTGCTGGTCGTGCCCCTTCGTCTGCGGGACGTGCCGGTCGGGTTCATCGCCTGCACCCGGGGCCCGGAGCGCGCTCCGTTCACCGCCGAGGACACCGTGGCCGTGGAGCGGCTGGCGGCGCGGGCCTGTGTGGCGCTGGACAACGCGCGCCGCTACGAGCGTGAGCGCCGCACGGCGCTGGCCATCCGCGGCAGCCTGCAGCCGACCGCGGCCCCCGAGTTCCCGGGGTGCCGTGTCGCCCACGGCTCCCTGCCGGCCGGTGACGGCGACATCATCGGCGGTGACTGGTTCGACGTGCTGCCCCGGCCGGGCGGGCGGATCAGCCTCGTCGTCGGGGACGCGATGGGCCACGGCCCCGAGGCGGCCGTCGCCATGATCCAGCTGCGCACCGCCGTCCGCGCGCTGGCGGGGCTCGACATCCCTCCGGCCGACGTCATGCGCCGCCTCGACGCGCTCGCCTGTGACACCCCGGGTGCCTCCTTCGCGACCTGCGTCTACGCCGAGTGGGACGCGGCACGGCAGACGTGCACCCTCGTCGGTGCCGGACACCCTCCCCCGCTGATCCGGGGCCTGGACGGACGCTCCACCCCCGTCACGCTCGCCAGCGCGGGCCTGCCCCTGGGACTCGGGACCGGCAGCTACGAGGCCACCGTGCTGGAGGTGCCGGAGCCGGCCCTGCTCGTCCTCTACAGCGACGGTCTGGTGGAGTCCCGCCAGACGGACATCGACCAGGGGATCGCCCGGCTCGCGCACGCCCTGGACTCGGCCACGGACACCGTCACTCCCGGCCAGGACGCGCTGCACGCGCTGTGCCGGCGGCTGCTGTACGCGCCGGGCCCCCCGGCCGGGAGGGACGACCGGACGCTGCTGATCGCCGCGTTGCGGCCCGCGTCCGGCCGGGCGCGCTCATAAACTGGTCGCGAGGTTCGCCCAGACCGCGTTGCCCCCGGTGAGCGTCGAGCGGTCGACTCCCCAGCTGTCGGCGATCTCCTGCACCAGCAGAAGTCCGCGGCCGCCCTCGTCGTCGGGGCCCGGCGAGCGGCGGGGCAGGCCGCGGCGGCCCGAGTCGTCGCGGTCGTGCACCTCGAGACGGAGCCGGTCGTCCGTCATCAGGCCGATGCCGCACAGGATGCGCAGGCTGACCGTGTGGAGTACGGCGTTGGTGACCAGTTCGGAGACGAGGAGCACGGCGTTCGCGCACGCGTCGTCGGGCACGCGCCAGGAGTCCAGACGCGCGCCGATGGAGCGCCGGGCCGCTCCGACGCTCGTCCGGTGAGCGGGCAGTTCGAGCCAGTGGGCGCGGTCCGGGGTCGCGACGCCCGGGGGCCGGAGTGAGGAAGTCGTGTGGGGGGACACGGCGGTGGCCTTCCATGGGGGACGGGCGCGGTCGACGCCCTGCCAACTCCTCATGCCGTACGAGCTTGTTGGCATGTGTGCGCTTGTGTGCGAAGGCGTCGTCACAGAAGTAACTATGCTCGCAGCGCAGTTCACGCTGCAACCGCCTGCCTGATAATTTCAGTAGGACACTATCCGGCTGGCGACCACATCATGTCGCCGTCAGGCTCGCACTGGTGACAGAACCTCAGGAGGTAGGGCGTGAACGAGGCACGTTCGGGCGCCGGCACCAGTGCACCCACCGTTCTCCGGATGATCCTCGGCCGACGGCTGCAGGACATGCGCAACAGCGCGGGTGTGACACTGGAGGACGCCGCCAGGGCACTGCGCGTGACGCCCCTGACCATCCGCCGGCTGGAGAAGGCGGAAGTCGGCCTGAAGATCCTCTACGTCGAGAAGCTGCTGCAGACCTACGGGGCCGGCCCGCAGGAGATCGACGAGTTCGTCGGCCTCGCCGAACGGGCCAACGAGCCCGGCTGGTGGCACGTGTACCGCGATGTGGTGCCCACCTGGTTCACCGCCTACGTGAGCCTGGAGACCGGCGCCAAGGTGCTGCGCACCTATGAGCCGCACTACGTCACGGGCCTGCTGCAGACGCGCGGTTACGCGCGCGCCACCCTGGCCGGCGGCTTCCCCAACGACAGCGCCGAGGACCTGGAGCGACGCGTGGATCTGCGGCTGCGCCGCCAGAGCCTGCTGGACAGACCGGACGCGCCCACGCTGTGGGTGGTGATGGAGGAGGCCGTGCTGCACCGGGTGGTGGGCGGCCCCGAGGTGATGCGGGAGCAGATCGACCGGCTCCTGGAGGCCTCGGAGCTGGAGCACGTCAGCCTGGACGTCGTGCCCTTCTCGGCGGGCGCCCACGTCGGCGCGTGCGCCCCCTTCACCTACTTCCGGTTCGAGGAGCCGGAGCTGCCCGACGTCGTCTACAGCGAGATCCTCTCCGCCGCCGTGTACCTCGACCAGCGCTCCGACGTCGTGGCCCATCTGGAGGCGCACAACCGGATGTCGCTGATGACCTCGTCCGCGGACAGCAAGGCGCTTTTGAACCGCATGCGCAAGGAGTACTCATGACCATCGCCGAGGGCAGTGTCTACAACGGGATGCCCGCCTCGGACCTGGGCGACCAGGGCTGGGAGTGCCCGTGGAGCGGTCCCAACGGGGGCCAGTGCGTGGAGACGAAGCAACTCGCCGACGGGCGCGTGGCGCTGCGGCAGTCGACGGATCCCGACGGTCCCGCGCTGATCTACACACCGGAAGAGATCACGGCGTTCGTCAGGGGAGTCAAGAAGGGGCTGGCCGATCACCTGACGGCCCGCTGAACCGGACGACGACCTACAAGGACCCGAACCCCCCACCGAAAGGGACAGGATGACCAGCTCGCAGGCCGCGCGGGACATAGACACCAGCAGGCCGCACTCCGCCCGCATGTACGACTACTACCTCGGCGGCAAGGACCACTTCGAGGTCGACAAGCAGGCCGCCGAGCAGGTGGCCGAGGTCTATCCCGCCATCTTCGTGTGCGCGCGGGAGAACCGGGCCTTCATGCACCGGGCGACCCGCGTCCTCGCCCGGGAGCACGGCATCCGTCAGTGGCTGGACATCGGCACCGGCATCCCCACCGAGCCCAACCTGCACCAGGTGGCCCAGTCCGTGGTCCCCGACGCCCGGGTGGTCTACGCCGACAACGACCCGCTCGTCCTCAAGTACGCCGAGCGCCTGATGCGCAGCACGCGGGAGGGCCGTACGGCGTACATCGAGGCGGACGTCAACGACGCCGGGGCGCTCCTGAACGCCCCTGAGCTGGCCGAGGTCCTGGACCTGGGCCGACCGGTGGCGCTGTCCCTCAACGCCCTTCTGCACTTCGTCACCGACGCGCAGGACCCGTACGGAATCGTCCGCCGCCTGCTCGACGTCCTGCCCTCCGGCAGTGCCCTGGCGGTGAGCCACTGCACGCCCGACTTCGACCCGCCCACCTGGCAGAAGATCACCGACATCTACACCTCCGCCGGCACCCCGGTGCAGTTCCGCTCGCAAAAGGACGTCGCCCGTTTCTTCGACGGGCTCGAACTGCTCGACCCGGGCGTCACCGTCGGTCACCGCTGGCGCCCCGACATGGCGGAGGCCGGTTCCGCCACGCCGGAGGCTCCTACGAACGCCGAGGTCAGCCTGTGGACCGGGGTGGGCATCAAGCCGTAGTCAGCGGGTGTACAGACCGTCGAGGCGGCCACGGGCCAGGACCGGGCCGCTCACGGCGGCGAGCACCGACCTGGGCTTGGCCGCCTCCAGCGTCGCGCCGCCCTCCGCCGTGGTGACGGCGGTGGGCAGGGCGAACAACTGGAAGACGTACCGGTGCGGGCCGTGTCCCTTGATCGGTTCGGGACCCAGGTAGCCGCGGCCCATCCCGGAGCGGAGGACCCGCACCCCGTCGGCCGTGCTCCCCGCGTTCAGGGCCCCGGCGGGCAGGGCGAGGAGGCCGGGTTCGAGCAGGGCGACACAGTGGACGAACGGGGTGCGGGTCGGCGAGTCGACGTCCTCGACGACCAGCAGCAGTTGGGCGGTGCCCGCGGGGGTGCCGCTCCAGGCCAGCCCGGGAGAGCGGTTCTCGCCGCCGGCGCGCTTGCCCGCGTGGACCCGCGGTATGTCGGCCTCGGGCGCGAAGTCGGTGCTGTGCAGGCCCAGAGTCTCGGGTCCGGCCAGGGCGGGCAGGTGCCAGGCCAGACCGGCTTGGCCGGCCCGCTTGTTCTTGAGCAGCGTTCCGAGGATCGTCACGGGTTTCCTTGTCTGTCGCACAGGTGGGCGGGTCTGGTGATTTACCAGCGCAGGGCGGTGAAGTCGACCGGCCTGGGCCTGAGTTGCCGGGTGCGTTCCGCCAGGGACCGCAGCCGCCGGGACATGTCGTCGGCGGGGAGCCGGTGGCGGCCGCCATGGCCCGGCAGGACCCATTCGAAGCGCAGCCGCCCGGCCGTCCTGGCCAGGGAACGGGCCAACTCCTCGATGGAGTACCAGGTCACGGACTCCGCGACTTCCAGGTCACCGGTGGTGCGTGACCAGTAGAAGCTGTCCCCGCTGAAGCAGTACCGGTCGTCGGCGAGGTAGAGCACGCTGCCCCGGGTGTGACCGGGCAGGGGGTGGGCGGTGACGCCGTCGGCGATCCGGAGCGGTTCAAGACCCCGGATCACCCGGTCCGCTTCCGGCGCCGCGTCCAGGTCGCCCTCGTGGATCCACAGCCGGGCGCCGAAGTGGTCGGCGTAGCGGCGGCCGTGTGCGGCGTGGTCCCGGTGGGTGAGCAGCACATCGGTGACCGGGCCGGATGCCGTGAAGCGGGCGGCGAGTTGGGGGCTCCAGCGCGGGGTGTCGATCATCATGACCGTGCCGGACGGCCGCAGCAGCAGGTACGCATGGGCCCCGGCGGTGCGCCGGGAGTTGTGCCCGCACATCAGTACGCCGCTGTCCAGGGCCATCGGAAAGGGGTCCAGCGCCCGGTCCGGCTGTCCGGACGCCGGGCGGATGGAGCGGGTGGGGCAGGCGAAGACGGCCGCGTGCAGCCGCCGCGTCTCCGCCTCGTCGACGGGCGGGCGCAGGATGCGCGATTTCCCGCCGGCCTCGCCGATCAGGCCGGGCGCGAGCTGCCGGGCGGCATCGCAGTTGATGCAGCGCTCGTCCACGTACCAGCCGTCCATGGCGGCCCTCCTTGATACAGTAGCTGCACTGCTAAGTATCTTAACCATGAAGATAAATGGATGGCCCGATGCCCGTCAAACCACCGGACGACCAGGACGAACTGGCTGACCGGATCATCACGTCCCTGACGGACCTCGCCGGGGCCCTGGGACGGTTGAAGGACCTGATCGCCCAGCGCCTGGGCATCGCGCAGACCGATCTGCTCTGTCTGCACGTGCTCGACCGCGCCGGAGCCTGCACGGCCGGAGCGCTGAGTTCCCGGCTCGGGCGCACCACCGGCGCCGTCACGCACATGCTCGACCGCCTGGAGAAGGCGGGATACGTCCGACGGCGACCGGACCCGCAGGACCGCCGCCGGGTGCTCGTCGAGGCCTCGGCTCCGGGACTCGCACGGATCGCCTCGTTCTACGAAGGGCTCGACGCGCGGAGCCGCCACCTGATGGCCGCCTTCTCGGACGAGCAGCTGGCGGCGATCCACGCCTTCCTCCGCGCCAGTTACGAGAGCACTGTCGAGGAGGTCGACCGCCTCACCCCCTAGAGGCCCTGTCGTCACATTCCCGCCTGTCCGGCGACGCCTGACCCGCCCTCCGGGCGGACGACGGGAATGTGACGACAGGACCTAGCGGCGGGGCAGCTTCCAGCCGGGCCGCGGGAAGTGGCAGGTGTAGCCGTCGGGGTACCGCTCCAGGTAGTCCTGGTGCTCGGGCTCGGCTTCCCAGAAGTCACCGACCGGCTCCACCTCCGTGACCACCTTCCCCGGCCACAGTCCGCTCGCCTCGACGTCCGCGATCGTGTCCACGGCCACCCGGCGCTGCTCCTCGCCGGTGTAGTAGATGGCGGACCGGTAGCTGCGCCCGATGTCGTTGCCCTGGCGGTCCCTGGTGGTCGGGTCGTGGATCTGGAAGAAGAACTCCAGGAGGTCACGGTAGCTGGTGACCGCGGGATCGAAGAGGATCTCGATGGCCTCCGCGTGATCACCGTGGTGGCGGTAGGTGGCGTTCGGCGTGTCACCGCCGCTGTACCCGACACGCGTGGACACTACGCCCGGCTGCCTGCGTACCAGGTCCTGCATGCCCCAGAAGCAACCGCCCGCGAGTACGGCTCGCTCGGTTCCCACTGTCATCGGTTACTCCTCGCACTCAAGCTGCGGTTCGGCGCGGCCGTCGTCCTGCCGGATCTCACGTTCACCCAGCTTATTACGACCTCCGAGCGGCCGGGTCCGGGCTCTGGTCACCGCCGAACGGGTGACGGCTCAGCGGGTGAACCCCGCCGGGCGGACGGCGCCGGACCGCGCTCCGCACTGCAGGCGCCGGCCCCGCGGCGGAGGGGCGCTCGGGCAGCCCGCAGCGACGCGGCCCCCTGTCAACACGGCAGGGCGGGGAGGACGGTCAGGGCGGGTGGGCGCGGCCGGGGCGCGATAGAGGAGAGTCATGAAACAGTCCCGAATAGCCTCCGGTGGGTCGTCGCTCCTCCTCGCGGCCGCCTGCACCCTCGCGGGCCCCGTGGCCACGGAAGCGGTGCCCAGCACAGCGGCCACGGGCTACGTGGCCCTCGGTGACTCCTACTCGGCCGGGGTGGGAGCCGGCGCCTACCTCGCCTCCGGCGCGGACTGCCTGCGCAGCGGCCTGGCGTTCCCGGCCCTGTGGGCATCGGCCCACGCGCCGTCGTCCTTCAGCTTCACCGCGTGCGACCGCGCCCGCACCAGCGACGTCCTCGCACATCAGCTCGGCCCCCTCAACTCCCGCACCGGCCTGGTGACCCTCACGGTCGGCGGCAGCGACTCGGGTTTCTCCCACGTCATGGAGATCTGCGTGCTGCAAGGCCATGACGCCTGCCTGTCCGCCGTGGCCCGCGCACGCTCCTTCATGGACGGCACCCTCCCGGGCAATCTCGACCGTCTCTACGCGGCCATCCGCCGCAAGGCGCCCGCCGCCCGTGTCGTGGTCCTCGGCTACCCCCGCCTCTACCGGCCCCACGGCACCTGCAAGGGGGGCCTGGACGAGGCGGAACGGTCCGCGCTCGACGGTGCCGTGGACCGTCTCGACAGCGTGATCTCCGCACGCGCCGCCGGTCACGGGTTCCGCTTCGCCGACGTCCGCGCGGCCTTCACCGGGCACGAGATCTGTTCGGCCGCCCCCTGGCTGCACAGCGTCGACTGGCTCGATCTCGCCGAGTCGTACCACCCGACGGCCCCGGGGCAGTCACTGGGCTATCTCCCCGTGCTGACCGGCGCGGGCTGAACGAACCGGGTCCATCCGGGTGCTCCCCGGCTGTGTCGGACGGCCGGCCCGGGTCCGCTTGGCATGCTTGGCCGACGTGGGCACCCGTTCCGGCGACAAGGAGCACGCCATGGCGACAGACCCGGTCGAACGATTCCTGGCGGCTCTGGACCCGGATCACCGCGAGGCCGTCGGCGCGAAGCCGCGCGAGGAGAGGGAACGGCTCGCGGCGGCCTGGGAAAGGGAGCTGGAGTCCGACGACGAACTCGACACCCTCGACGAGCTGTCCCCGCCGGCGGCGGAGGCGGAGGCGGCCCGCCGCGTCCTGGACCGCGAAGCCGGCTAGGTTCTGCCCACGGTCGGCCGCGCGCACCCGCGCCGGACTTCGTCCGCGCACCCAGTGGGGCACGCCGTTCCGGGTCGCGAGCCATCCGGCACGCCCCACTCCGCCCGAGCACCCCATGACCCGCGACGGAACGCTCTACGTCGATCCGTCCGAACAGCCCTGGATGGCCGCAGACCAGCGACGGCCGCCTGATGATGATCCTTCACCGCCCCTTCGAGAACGCGCGCGGGAAGCTGTACGGGATGGGTCTCGCCGGTGACGAGCTACGGGTGCTCCGCCAGCGCACCGACCTCGACGGCGGCGGATGAGCCGACGCGGCGGTTTCCCCGCGTGCGGGTTTCCCCAACGCTCGGGGATTTCCCCACGCTTGGGGGTTTCCCCAATGCTGGGGAGCGCGGTCCACGGCACTGTCGTCCTGGCCCGATGCGTCCGATGAGCGCGGTGAGCCCGAACCGCAGGCCTCGGTCGCCTCCGTTCCCGTGACACAGGAGCGCACGTGTACCTCCCCGTGATCGAGCACCTTCCAGCGACCACCGACGCCGATGTCCAGGAAGCCCGCGAGGGCACGTTGCGGTTCTCCGTCCTCGGGCCGCTGCGCGCCGAAGCGCGGGGGTGCGCGCTCCCGCTCGGTCCCCTCAAGCAGCGGCTGGTCCTGGCGATGCTGCTCTGCCGTCCGAACACCGTGGTCCCGGTCGACGTGCTGACGGACGCGGTGTGGAACGACGAGCCTCCGCGAACCGCGCGCAAGAACCTCCAGGTCTACGTCTCCGCGCTGCGCAAGATCCTGGCCGGGGCCGGTGCCGGTGACCGGCTGGTCAGCCGCCCGGGAGGCTATCTGCTGGAACTGGCCGACTCCGAGCTGGACGCCCTGCTGTTCCGGACGGCGGCCCGGGCCGGACGTGAGGCGGCCGACCGGGGTGACTTCGAGGAGGCCGCCCGGCTGCTGGGGCGGGCCCGCGACCTGTGGACCGGTCTCCCGCTGCGGGAGCTGGCGTGCTCGGAGGCGGTACGGGCCGAGGTCGCCCGCCTGACGGCCCGTTATGTGACACTCTGCGAGGACTGGTCGGAGGCGGCGCTGGAGGCAGGCCGCTTCCGCGAGGTCGCCGAGATCACCGGCGCCCTGGCGGAGGCGCATCCGCTGCGGGAACGGCTGCGCTCCGCGCAGATGACGGCCCTGTGCCGCTCGGGCCGGCGGGCCGAGGCCCTGTCGGCGTACGACGAACTGCGCCAGGGCCTGTCCAGGGAGCTGGGGCTGTCGCCGAGTCCGGCGCTGGAGTCCGTGTACCGCTCGGTCCTCGCCGAGGAGCAGGCGGCTCCCGTACGGCGCCCCGTCCACCCCGTCGAGGCCCGGCGGCGCGGCACACCGGCGGTGCTGCCCCCGGACGTCGCCGACTTCACCGGCCGCGGCGACCAGTTGCGGCAGTTGCTGGAGGTGACGGCACCCGGCGCGGCGACCACCGTCGTCGCGGGGGCGGCGGGTGCGGGGAAGACCGCGCTGGCCGGACGCGCCGCGCACCGGCTGGCGGACCGGTTCCCGGACGGACGCGTCTGCGTGCGGCTCCGGGAGGGGGACGGAACGCCCCGCTCTCTGGCGGCGGTGGCGTCCGAACTGCTCGCCTGCGTGAACCCGTCCGAGCCCGCGCCCAAGGGCGCCGAACACGCCGAGCGCCTCGCCACGCTCTGGCGTGCCTGGCTGACGGACCGCAAGGTGCTGCTCCTGCTCGACGACGCCCCTGACGAAACCCATGTCCGGCCGTTGCTGCCCGACACCGGACCGAGTGCCGTCCTCGTCACCTCCCGCACCCAGCTCGCCGGGCTCGCCCCGGCGCACCGCGTCCAGGTGCCGCCGCTGACCAGCACCGACGCGCTGGAACTGCTCGGCCGGCTGATCGGCCCGGACCGGGTGTTCGGTGACCGGGCGGCGGCCGAGCGGATCGTCTCGGCGTGCGGGCATCTGCCGCTGGCGGTGCGGGCGGCGGGCCTCAAACTGGCCGTCCTGCGTCATCTGCCGCTCCATGAGTACGCGGCCCGGCTGGCCGACGAGCGGACGGTGCTGGACGGACTGGTGGCGGGCGACATCGACGTACGCTCGCATCTGGCCGACGCCTGGCGGCAGTTGGACGCCTCGCACCGGTCGGCCGTGCGGAAGCTGGCGGCGCTGCCGCCGGCGCGGACGTTCACCGTGGCGGAGGCCGCGCAGTCCCTGGGCTGGGGCCCGGACCGGGCGCAGCGTGAGCTGGAGCTGCTGATCGAGCAGGGGGTTCTCACCTCGCCCCCCTGTGAGGTGACGGCCCACACGGCGTCCTACTCACTGCCACGTCTCGTCCACCTGTACGCCCGGGAGACGGCCGTCGCCGACACGCCTTAGCGCTCGCTTCGTCCCGTGCGGCGAGCCGCTCACTGACGGGAGGCGCGCCGGGTCGGGCATCCAGAGCCTTGGACCTTCGTCCCGGATCCGCGCGAGGAAGCCCAGCGTTCCCGCGAGTCCCGTGGCGTATCCCGGGGAGACGTCCAGCCCTGTCTCGTCCG
This sequence comes from Streptomyces sp. NPDC006739, assembly GCF_042869815.1. NCBI lineage: Bacteria > Bacillati > Actinomycetota > Actinomycetes > Kitasatosporales > Streptomycetaceae > Streptomyces > Streptomyces sp. NPDC006739. The sequence goes on along the minus strand of NZ_JBIAGM010000015.1, from coordinate 219,872 downwards.
CGGGCAGCATCCTCGCGCCGCGCAGTCCGTGACGGCTCAGCAGGCATGCCGCCAGTGCCTCGGCCTGGTCCAGGTAGCGCTGCTCTCCGGTGGCCTGCGCCAGGTCGAGCAGCAGTTCCCCGCTGCCGGGGGCGCCATGGCACACCGATCCCGAGGGGTTCAGGCGGTCGCGCCACGCCAGCGCACCGGCCCGCCGCGCACAGCGCAGCGCGGACGCGTCCCCGGTCACCTGCCACAGGCGGATCAGGAAGGCCCCGGTACCGGCGGTGCCCTCGCACCAGGACCGCGGTGTTCTGGTCGGGTCGCCGGCGTCGGGCCACGTCGGCCGGTGCCCGGCGGTACCGGCTTCCTCCATCGCGTCGACGAGTGTGCGCCCGGCCCGGGCGGCTCCTTCCAGACAGTCGGCGCGTCCGAGGGCGCCGGCCATCGCCAGCAGAAAGGCACCCACACCCGCGACGCCGTGCGCGAAGCCGTATCCGGCCGTTCCCAGGAGGTCCGGGCCGGGTCCGTCGGGTCCGTCGGGTCCAGTGTGTCCGGCCGCCGTCAGCGCCGCGTCCGCGCACGCATGGGCCTGTGTCGCGATGCGGGGATCACCGGTCGCCCGCCACATGTGGACCAGGGCCAGCCCCGCCCCGGCCGTCCCGTGCCAGACGCCGGGACGGGGCCAGACGACCGGAAGGGAGAGGGCCAGGTCCACCGCCCGCCGCTCCATCGCCTCGTCGCCGAGCAGGTGGGCGGCCGAGAGCAGTGCCCAGGCCGTGCCCGCCCGCCCGGAGAACAGCCCGGGCAGGGTGCGTCCGAGGAGCGGGAGCCGCTCGCGGATCCAGTCCGCCGTGCTGCGGACGGTGTCGGTGGTCACGGTGCCCCCGGGCAGCGCGGCGGCCCTGACCAGCACACCGAGTACGCCTGCGGCGCCGTGTCCCGCGTTGCACGGATCCGTGGCCTCGGAGGTGCCCGTGGCCGGCCACAGACGGTCCGCCCGCGGGGTCGCCGTGTGCGACAGATGGGCCAGCCCGTCTTCGAGGGCGCGCCCCAGCAGCCGTCGTCGTGCCGCCCCGGCCGGGAGCGCGGCGGGCCGTATGGGGGCGGGTGCCACGTGCTCGGTACCCGCTTCGGCGCTCGTTGCGAGAAGGTCCCGTACCTGACCCAGGGACCAGCGCTCATGGGGTGACCGGGCGGTCAGTGCCGCGAAGAGCGTCGTGAACCGTTCGGCGGCCGGCTCCTCGTAACCCGCCTCACCGAGCAACTGGCCAAGCCGCCCGCCGGGGGTACGGTCCGCGGGCTCGTCGGGCAGCAGCAGCGGGTGCGTACCGGTCAGCAGGTAGAAGAGGACGGCGCCCAGGCTGTACAGGTCGGCGGCGGGTGTCGGCGCGGGCCGTGGCGAACGGCCGCGGTGCTGTTCCGGCGCCGCGTATCCGGGAGTCATGATCCCCTGGGCCGGGGCGCCGGGAACGACCGCGTGTTCCAGGTCGATCAGGCGGAGTGAGCCTTCCGGGGTGACCATGACGTTGTTCGGGTTGAAGTCCCTGCACACCAGCCCCTGCGCGTGCACCGCCGCGAGCAGGTCGACCAGCCCGCCCACCATCCCGTTCACCTCGGGTACGGGCGCGCCGAGGCTGCCGTCGGCACGACGCCGTCGCGTCACCCAGGAACCCAGGGTCTGTCCGGGGATGAACTCCTCGGCGAGGAACAGGCCTGCCTCGTGCTCGAACAGGCCGATGGGCCGCGGGGCCACACCCGGGAGCAGGGCCAGCACCCGTGCCTCATGACGGAGGGCGTCCCTGAGGTCCTGCCCGGTGAACCAGGAGCCGACATGGGGCCTCGCCTGCTTGAGGACGACCTCGGTACCCGTCTCGGCGTCGAGCGCCACGAAGACCCCGCCCCGGTAGGCGTGCCGCAGCGCCCTGCGTACCGTGAAGCGCCCCCCGATCCGCGTCCCCGATCCGGCGGCGCGCCGTGCGCCGCCCCCGGGCGCGTCGTCCTCGGGCCGGCCGGTCTCGGCGAACGGGGGGTCGGCCCAGGGGGGCGGCGAGAACCACGCCTGGCGGCGGTCGTGCTCCGTCGTACCGTCCGGTGCCCGCAGCCGCACCTCCGACGACCCGTCGTCGGTGAGGACCTCCACGCCACGGAAGGCTCCGAATCGGTAGGACACGACACTGCCCGGCCGGTAAGGGCGGTCGGAGAGCACGGGCGGCCCGGGCAGACCCGATGTGGCCCGGTCGAGGGCCTCCGCGAGCGCCCTGAACTGCTCGTCGTCGTCCGGGTAGGCGGTCAGGAACTTGCCTCCCCGCCCGCGCTCGCACCGGCCGTCGGTCAGTTCCACCACCTGGTCCAGGGTCGCGGCGAACTTGAACGCGCAGCCGTGCCGCAGCAGCACCGGCGCGGTCTGCGCCAGCACGAGGGGTGCGGACAGCGGGGTCGCCGACACATGCAGTTTCCAGCCCTGGACCCGGTCCTGACCCTGTGGCGGCACCAGGTGGTGCCACTTCCGCCCGGCCTGGCTGCGCCAGGCCTCCGCGCCCGTCCTCGCGCGAGCCGCCTCCACGACATCGCGGAGCAACTCACGACCGAAGCGGACCGGCCGCGGCGCTTCCTGGGGCCTTTCGTCGTACGCCATTCCCGGAAGGTAGACGGGAGAGGTTCGGAAACGGTGAAACAGCGGTTCGGGACCGTACGGGACGCGGCGGACCCGGCGCATGCCATTGCCGAGCCGGCCGGACGCATTTCCATACCGCCGGCAGGCAGCTGTTTAAGCGCGCTCGCCTAGCGTGGCTCCGCTCATCCGGTCCTGCCCCTCTGTGGAAGGAGATCATCCATGCCCGACACCACACACCCCGACCCCGTCGAGACCGACGCGGAGGTCGAGGTACACGGCTCGCTCGACATGCTCCCCGCGGCCGAGGTCATCGACGTCGGCGCCGGCTGGGTCTGCAGTGTCTACGACCCTCGGCCCATCTGACCGGCGCGGAAGGAGATCGCTCATGCACGACGGCACCGAGGACACGGGTCCCCTGCACGACGACGGGGCCGAGACCGAGGTCGGGGCCGAGACCGGGGTCGAGGTCGGGGCCGAGGTCGAGGCGCACGGCGCCGCCGGGATCCGCGGGACGGAGGTCTTCGAGGATTCCACCGGTGTCTGGTTCTGCGCCGTCTATTCCGGCCCCGAGCTGTTCTGATTTCCACCCGGAAAAACACTGAACGCGGCTTCAGGTCTTCCCGCCTTCCGAAGGGAGGCCACGATCTGGAGCCGCGTTCGCATGTCACCGGGCCGGAAAGCGGTGGCCTCGCGGGAATTGGACGCGCCCGCACACCGGGCAGCCTGCCGAAATGGCCGTTCCATACCCGGCGTTGACCGTTGCCGAACTCCGCCCGCCTAGCTTGATGACGCCCACCCACAGCCCATCACTTCCCGAGAGGAGGCCCCCCATGGCTGACAACGCCGAGCCCACCACCGCCGACGACGCGGAGGTCGAGGCGCACAGCGAGCCCACCGCGCCGAAGACCGAGGTCTTCGACAGCGCGTCCGAGCTGGTCTGCGGAATCTACGACCCCAAGCCGAACTGACCGGGGCCGTACCGCTTCCGAGCACGCCTGGACCTGTTCCGTTACGAGAGGGGATCACCATGGCCGACATCACCGAGCCCACGACCGACGCCGAGGCCGAGGTCGAGGCGCACAGCGAGGCCGCCGCCTCGGAGACCGAGGTCTTCGAGGAGTCGACCGAACTCGTCTGCGGCATCTACGACCCCGCGACCCGCTGACGCCTGGGTAGTGCGCCGGGGCCGGGACCGGTGCCCGAGCACCCTCCCGGCCCCGGCCGTCACCCACGGCCGCGCACACCGGTCGGCGACGGCCGCACCCAACACGGCTGGAATCGAGGCGACGTTGAAGGTTCTTGAGGGAAAGTCCGGGATCTGGTGCCTGGGGCCGGGCGGCGTCGCCCTTCTCCCGCCGGCCTTCGCCGAGGCCGGACGGCTCACCCCGGAGGGACAAGCAGAGGTACGACGGGTGGGAATCGACCGTAAACGCCCGGCCGACCGGTACAGCCTCACCGTCGTGACCGCCACCAACTGCAACCTGGGGTGCCCGTACTGCTTCCAGAACACCGGCAGCGCGGCCCCCGGACGCTTCGACCCGCCACGGATCGAGAAGCTGGTGCTCGACAGCGGCACGATCGAGCGCATCGCGGGCTTCGCCAGGTCGCGTATGCGCGCCGCCGGGGTGAACGGACTGTTCGTGCTGCTCTTCGGGGGTGAACCGCTGCTCAACCCCGCGGCCTGTCTGGACCTTCTGGTCCGCCTCGGGCGGCTCGCCCCGGTGTCGGCGTCCATGGTCACCAACGGCGTACTGCTGCACGCCAGGTCGGCGGTGGATCTGGAAGCGGCCGGACTGCGTTCCGCGCAGATCACCCTGGACGGCCCGGCGGCACTGCACGACCGGCTACGGGCCACCCGGGCGGGCCGGCCGACGTTCGACCGGATCGTGGACAACATCGCCGCGGCCCAGCAGAACACCGCACTGACGTTCAACTTCCGGATCAACACGACCCCCGAGGCACTGCCCTTCCTGGAAGAGCTGATCCACGACCTCGCCACCCGGGTCGACGCCTCCCGCTGCGCCATCGACATCGCGCCGGTGCTGAACTACGCCGCCATGTTCGATTCCGTGCTCGACCGTTCCGCGAGCGACGTGGCCACCATTCTGCGGTCCTACGCCACCGCCCTGGACGAGGGTTTCCAGGTCGGCTGGCCCAGCGCGAAGTCCTGCGGCTTCTGCACGGAACGCGACGGGGCCACCGGAGCGGTCGTCAACGCCGACGGCACCCTCTACAGCTGCTGGGAGACGATCGGCAAACCGGGCTACGAAGTGGGGTCGATCGACTCCGGCTACCACGACTACGACCCGGCCGTGTGGGTCAGTTGCGGCGAGTTCGCGGTCCACCAGACCACCGAGCCGGTGTACGAGGCGTTCGACCGGGCGCTGACCGTCGGCCTGCTGGAGATGCTGCGCTCCCGCGGGCCGCGCCCCCGCCAAGTGCCCGCCGGCCACGCGGAGGGGAAGGCGCCCGTGTGAAGGTCCTCATGTGCCCGTTCACCGACCCGGGCTACCTCTACCCGGCGACCTCGGTGGCCCTCGAACTCCAGCGGCGCGGCCACTCGGTGACCCTGCTGACCGACGGTCCCGCGGCCGCCGCCGGGGCCGCGGGGATCGGCCTGCGGCCGGCCGCCGCCCTGCCCGTGCCGGACCTGTTCCGGGTCCACCGCTGGTTCCAGGCGGGGGCCGACCAGTACCGCTGGGTCAGGGACGCCGTACGGGCCGCACGTCCCGACGTCCTGGTGACGTCGGTGCTCTGCCTCGGACCGCTGCTCGCCGCCGCCGCCCTCGGCCTGCCGGTCGTCGTGATCGGACTGGCCTGCCACCTGTGGCCGTATCTCCCGGGCGGAGCCGTCGCCGAGGACTCCGCCCAGCGGGCGTGGCGGCTCAGGGAGTGCCTCGACCCCTACCACAGGGCGCGCGAACAGGCCGGTCTCGCCGCACACCAGGTGCCGGAAGACGAACGGGCGCTGCTCGGCACGGTGTTCCTGCTGCGCGGCCATCCCGGTCTGGAGACCCCGGGCTCGCTGCTGCCGGAACAGGTACGGCACGTCGGCCCCTGCTGGTGGGAGCCGCCCGCGGACCCGGCGGTCCTCGAACCCCTGCGGGCCTCGATCGAGCGGACGGGCAAGCCTTTGGTGTACGTCCACCTCGCCCGGGCCTTCCACGAGGAGGGCCTGTGGCCGTGGATCGAGTCCGCCTTCTCCTCGGGTGACTTCCAGGCTCTCGTGGAGCTGGGCCGGAGCCGGCCCAGCCAGGCGTCCGCGCCGGACGTGCTGACAGTACGCCTGCCCTGGCTCGGGCCACTGCTGGAGCGAGCGGACCTGGTCGTCAGCAGCGGCACCTCCGCCCCCGTCCTCGCCGCGCTGCTGCACGGCCGCCCGCTGCTCGTCTCGCCCGACGGCGGCGAACAGAAGGTCCTCGCCGCCGCCTGCCGGAACGCCGGCGTGGCCGCCGCGCTCTCCCGCACGACCGGCGCCGCGTCCCTGCACGCGGTCGCGCGTGACAGGGCACTCCATGCCCGCGCCGGACAACTGGCCGACGCCCTGCGGCAGACCAAGAGCGAGAGCCTGGCCGCCGACGCCGTCGAGGACGCCTGCCGCTGATCCCCTCCCCCAGGAAGGAACGTCTCCATGACCACGCCCACCGTGCGCCCGGATCACGCCGCCGTGACCTACGACGCCACCGCGCCGTTCTACGACATCCTCACGCAGTTCGACGACTACGCCGCCTTCTCCGGCATCCTCGACGGGCTCATCAGGCGCGCCTCGCCCCCCGGTCGCAGGCTCCTCGACGCCGGTTGCGGCAACGGCCGCAGCAGCGTGCTCTTCGCCGGCCTCGGCTACCGGGTCACCGGGACGGACATCAGTCCCGCCATGATCGAGACGGCCCGCCGCAGGCATGCCGGGAGCGGCATCGACTTCCATGTGCACGACGTCCGCGAGCCGGTCGCGCACGGCCCCTACGACGTCGTCCTGTGCATGAGCGACATCGTCAACTACCTCCTGGAACCGGCCGACCTGGCCGAGGCGTTCAGGAGCGTCGCGGCGGCGCTGAACCCCGGTGGTGTCCTCGTCTTCGACGCCAACACCCCGCACGGCTACGACCTGATGACGTCACCGCACTTCATCGAGACCGACCAGGCCTTCGTGACCCTGCGGGGCCGGCACGACGTCCAGGGCGAGGCCCATCGGTTCCGGCTGGCCATCGACGCCTTCCGGACCGTCCCCGCCGACCGTGGACATCCGGACCTGTGGACGCGCAGTACCGTCGAACACCTCCAGGCCCATCACAGCCCCGACCGGTTCGCCCGGCTGCTCGCGGCGGCCGGCCTGCGCCTCGTCGGCAGCCACGGACTGCACATCTCCGGCACGGTGGCGGACAGCCTCGACGAGAAGGAGCACACCAAGGGGCTGTACGTCGCCGTCCGTGAGTCGGACGGCTGAGGCACCGCCGTGTTCCGACAGCGGCCTTCCCCGCCGACAGCCGTGCCCGGCCAGGGGGTTCGAGGGATCCGTGGGGGGATCCGCGGGTTCCGCGGGTCCATGATCAACAGGGATTTCACGCTCGTCTGGACCGGTCAGGCACTGTCCGACCTCGCCAGCGAGATGACCTCCCTCGCCCTCCCGCTCGCCGTCCTGGCCACGACCCGCTCGGCCGTCGACGCGGGCCTGGTGGCCACCGCCGTGGGCGTGGCGCAGCTCGCGGCCAGGCTGCCCAGCGGGCTGGTCGCGGACCTGGTCGATCGCCGGCGGCTGATGATGGTGTGCGACGCCGGACGGGCGCTGATCGCCCTGTTCCTCGCGTTCACCCTGGTCACCGGGCGCTTCACCACCACGGTCGCGGTCGTCGCCGCCGCCGCGACCGCCGTGCTGTCGAGCCTGTTCAGCCCGGCCGAGGGCGGCCTGGTCCGGCAGATCGTCCCGGCCGACCGGCGCAGGGAGCTGCTCACCCGCAACATCGTCCGGTCCAATGTGGCCATCGCGGTCGGGCCGCCCATCGGTGGCGTCCTGCTCACCCTGGGCGCGCCGGTGGCGTTCGTCCTCGACGCCTTCTCCTACCTGCTCTCGCTCGCCCTGCTGTCCCGTGTCACCCATCGCGGCGGACCGTCCGGGGCCTCCGGGCACTCCCCCACCGTCCGGCCCTCCGCCGTGGGCGGGCTGCGCGACCTCTGCGTCGAACTCAGCCTCGGCATCCGGTGGGTGCTGAGCCGCCGGGCGCTGCTGGCGCTGATCGCGCTGGTCGTCTACATCAATCTCCTCGGCCGGGCCGTGGAACTGCTCGCCGCCGTCGACTCCTCCGACGTGGGCAGCCACCCGGCCGCCGCCGGTGTGGTGCTCACCGCGGCGGGCTGCGGCGGCATCGTGGGCGGGATGTGCGTCGGCTGGGTGCTGCGGCGGGTGCGTCCCAGCCTGATCCTCACCTGGGTCACCGCCGAGTGGCTGGTGGTCATCCCGTTGACCGCGACCGGGAGCAAGCTGGTGACCCTGGTCGCCGTCTTCCTCCTCGTGCTGGGACTCCCCCTCGTCGGTTCGCTGGCCTCGCTCACCGTCATGGCCGACGCGCCCAGTGAACTGCAGGGGCGGGTGAGCACCTCCATGACCTTGCTGGCCATCAGCATCGCCTGGCTGGGCCCAGGCGTCACCGGCTTCCTGATCAGTGCCTACGGCGCACCGGTGGCCGCGCTCCTGCTCGCCGCCCCGCTGCTGCTGGCGCTCGGCGTGCTGGCCGGCAGTCCACGGCTGCGGGCCCTGCTGGACTCACTGAGTCACGGCGACGACACCGGGCCCGGACATACCGGCCGTGAGCCGTCGCCAAACCGGAACCGTACGGACCCTCCCGACACTGGGGAGGCGGTGGCCGCGACCGAGCGGCACACCATCGAGTGACGGGAAACCTCATGGAACTGGCCGAGTTCATCGGATTGCGGCCCGTCCCCTGCGCCGGACTGCTGCTCACCCTCACCCGTCGCTGCCCGCTGGGCTGTGCGCACTGCTCGACGTCCTCCACCATGGCCGGTGAGGAACCCGTCGCCGCGCACCTGCTGCGGTTCGTCGGCTCGTTCCTGCCCGAGGACCGTCCCGAGGCCGTGATGCTGACGGGCGGCGAACCGCTGCTGCTTCCCGGCCTGGTGCGTGAACTGGCCGCCCTGGTCAAGGCACGCGGCTCCCGCAGCGTGCTGCTGAGCGGGATGTTCTTCGCCCGGAGCGGCCGGATACCGCCGCCGGTCATGCGGGCCGTCAGCGCCGTCGACCACTTCTCCGCGAGCCTCGACGCCTTCCACGAGCGGGAGGTGCCCCGCGCCGACGTCTTCCGGAGCGTGCGGCAGGTCCTCGACTCGGGCGTCCCGGTCAGTTTCCACCTCACCGGTACCGGCCCGCGGGACCCCTACCTCCAGGACGTGACCGCCGCGATCCGGCGGGAGTTCGCCGACCGGGTGCCGATGCTCGTCAACGAGGTGCGCCCGGTGGGCCGGGCGGCAGCGTGGGCCGCCGCCGGCGCGCACCGCCCGGACGAGGGCCGCTCGCTGCCCTGTGCGATGGCCGCGTGGCCGGTGGTGGCCTTCGACGGCGCCGTGCTGGCCTGCTGCAACCAGCGCACCGTGGACCTGCGGCCCGTCCCCGCCCACCTGCGTCTCGGCCATGTCGCCGAGGACGACTGGGCGACCGTGCGCCGCCGCTGTCTGGCCTCGCCGATGCTGCGCATGATCCGGGCGGTCGGACCGTCCGCTCTGCGCGACCGGTATCTGGCCCAGGGCGGCACGGCCGGGTACTGCGCCGGCTGCCGCGGCCTGTCCGAGCAGCCCGACGTGGTCGCCGGCGCCGTCCGCGAGGCATCCGGACCGGTCGGCGAACTGCTCGACCAGGAGGCCGCCCGAACGCAGGCCGACGCCGGCCCCGTCCGGCTGCTGCGACGGTACGGCTGTGCGCCGTACGCCGAGCTGGTGGCACTGCCGTCCGTCCCGCGAGGCAGCCGGTGAACTCGTCGAGCGTCTCCGTCGCGCTGCGCGTCAAGCTGGGCCTGGCCGCGCCCGCGCTGCGGTCCGCCACGGCCGCGCTGTGGCGGCCGGCCGGGCTGGGGCCCCGGTACGTGGAGTACCTGTACGCGATGCACGCGCTGATCCGGGCCTCGGTGCCGCTCATGGAGCGGGCCGCGCGGCGCTGCGCCGAGCTGGCCCCGGGCGATCCGGTGGCCGGTCCGCTCGGGCGGTATCTGCGGGGGCACGCGCGGGACGAGCGCGGGCACGACCGGTGGCTGTTGGAGGATCTCGCCGTGACGGGAGCCGATCCCGCCGCCGCGCTCGACCGGCTGCCGCCACCGGTCGTCGCGGACCTCGCGGGGGCGCAGTACTACTGGATCGAGCACCATCACCCGGTGGCCCTGCTCGGCTACATCCTGGTGCTGGAGGAGAACGCCCCGGCCCCCTGGCTGGCCGACCGGCTCGCGGCCGGGACCGGTCTGCCCGCGGCGGCGTTCCGCACCCTGCGCGAGCACGCGGAGCTGGACCGCGGGCACGTCGCCGCGCTCGACGGCCTTCTCGACACGCTCCCCCTGACCCCCGCGCTGCAGTCCGCGGTCGGGGTCAGTGCCCTGTGCACGGCCGACGGGATCACCCGTCTGTTCCGGCGGCTCGCGACCGCTTCGTCCGACCCCTCAGGAGGCCCGGTATGACTGACGACCCCACACCCCTCGACCGTCTGTACAGGGCGGGGTTCGCCGTCGACGCGCTCACCACGGAGCAGCGGGCGGTGCTCGACTCCCTCAGCCCGGACGAACTGGCGGTCCTGGTGGACATCAAGGCCCGGCTGGACGAGGTGGGGCCCGAGGTGCAGGCCCACAGCGAGATCGCCGGCGGCGCGCTCTTCTGAGCCGTGTACGACCTGGAAGGAGCCGAACCATGCCCTGCTCCGTCTGCGGTGACGCGCTGCCGCCCGCAGCCCGCTTCTGCTCGTCGTGCGGCGCGCCGCACGAGTCCCCCGCCGCACCGCGCGGCACCGAGTCGCGCAAGGTCGTGACCGTGCTCTTCTGCGATCTGGTCGGCTCCACCGCGCTGTCCGGCGGTCTCGACCCGGAGACGCTGCGGTCGGTGACGCTGCGCTACTTCGAGCTGATGCGACGGCAGATCGAGTTCCACGGCGGCACGGTGGAGAAGTTCATCGGGGACGCGGTGATGGCGGTCTTCGGCGTTCCGGCGGTGCACGAGGACGACGCCCGCCGGGCGCTGGCCGCGGCCCTCGGCATGCTCGCCGCCCTGGACGGCCTCAACACCGAGCTCGACGCGACGCTGGGTGTGCGGCTCGACGTCCGGATCGGTGTCAACACCGGCCAGGTGGTGTCCGGTTCGGACGCCTCGGCCCGGCAGGCGCTCGTCTCGGGCGAGACCGTCAACGTCGCCGCGCGTCTGGAGCAGAACGCCGGGGCCGGTCAGATCCTGATCGGCCCCGACACCCTGCGCTCCGCCGGGGCCGCCGTACGCTCGGAGCCCGTCGGACCGCTGTCCCTCAAGGGCAAGGCCGAGCCGGTGCGGGCGTACCGGCTGCTCGGGCTCGGCGAGGACGACCCGGAGCTGCTGCGCCGCTTCGACGTGCCGTTCATCGGGCGACGGTCCGAACTGGCCGCTCTGGACGCCGCGCTGGCCCTCGCGGCGGGCGGCTACGGCGCCCTGCGTGTCCTGGTGCACGGCGAGGCGGGGCAGGGAAAGACCCGGCTGCTCAGGGAGTGGCTGGAGACGCGCACGGTCCGCTGCGGCGTCGGGCGGTGCCGGCAGTACGGCGACCACGGCAGTCTGAGCCCGCTGGCCGACGCGGTGGCCTCCCTGCTCACGGCCGAGCGGGGCGTGGCGCAGGGCGACGCGGAGGGCGACGCTGAGCGCGACGCGGAGGCGCTGCGCATCCTGGCGGGCGGCCTGCTGCTCGACGGCACGCCCAACCCGACGGTGGAGGACACCTGCGCGGCCCTCGTCCGGGTCCTGGGCACGCTCTGCGCACGGCGGCCGGTGGTGCTGGTGATCGACGACTGCCACTGGTCCGGGGCGCTGCTCCTGGACGTCCTGGACCGGCTGACGCGGGATCTGGACCGGGCGGCCGTCCTGGTCGTCTGCCTGTCGAGGCCGGAACTGCTGGACACCCGGCCCGGCATGGCGGAGCCGCCGGCGCGGGTGGTGCCGCTGCGTGGACTGCCGTACGACGAATCCGTGCTCCTGGCGGCCGGGTTGACGGATGTCGGCGCCCACTGGGACAGCACCCCGGCCCGGCTGCTGGAGCGGGCGAACGGCAATCCCCTGCACCTCGAACAGCTGCTGGCGGCGGCCGCCGAGACCGGCTCCCAGGACGAACTCCCGCCCACCGTGCAGGCATTGCTGGGCGCGCGGATCGACGCCCTGGATCCACCGGAGCGGGCCGCCCTGGATCTGGCGTCGGTGATCGGCCGGGAGTTCGCGCCCGGTGAGCTGGCCGGGCTGTGCGGCACGCGCGACGGCGTGGGACCGGCCCTCGCGCGGCTGAGCCGGCGGCGCCTCGTGGAGCCGGGCCCCCGGGGGGCCTTCCGGTTCAGCAGCGGCCTGGTCCAGGAGGTGACGTACCAGAGCATGGCGAAGCGGGCCAGGGCCGAGGGGCACGAGAAGGCCGCCGCCCTGCCGTCCGTGCTCGGCGCCGGGCAGGCCGCGGTGGGCGGACACCTGGAACGGGCGTACGGCTACCGCACCGACCTCGGGCAGGGGGACGCGGCGACCGAAGCGCTGCGTCTGCGGGCCGCCGACGCGCTCGGCCGGGCGGGGGCCCAGGCACTGGCCCGCTCCGACCTCCCCTGGGCCGAGGACCTGCTGGCCCGGTCCGTGGCGCTGCGCGGGCCGGGCGAGCCGGACGGCACCGCCGCCACCCGTCGGCTCGGCCAGGTCCGCTCGGCGCTGGGCCGCGGCGACGAGGGCCGCGCCCTGCTCCTGCGGGCGCTGACGGCCGCCGACCCGGTGGAGAGCGCCCACGCCCGGCTGGCACTGGCGGCGCTGGGCCACGACGGCGAGTCTCCCGTCGAGGCGGCCGAGGCGGTCCTGCCGGTGTTCGAAGCGGCCCACGACGAACTGGGCCAGGCCCAGGCCTGTCTGCGGCTGGCCCAGCGGTGCCAGTCACGGGGCCGGCACCGGGAGGCGGACCGCCGTCTCACCCGGGCGCTGGCCCACGCGGTGGCCGCCGACCAGGAACCCGAACGGGCCGCCGCGCTCGGCGCGATCGGCATCTCCCTGTGGCGCGGCCCGGAACCGGTACCGGCGGCGGTGGCCCGCTGCCGGGCGCTGCTGGCCGAGCACGGCCCCGGACGGCGTACCGTCCGGATGACCCTGAACTGCCCGCTGGCCGTCCTGCACGCCCTCGACGACCAGTGGACGAGCGCGCGCGAGTGCCTGGCGCAGGCCGGTCGGCTGGCCGAGGAGCTCGGGTACGCCGAGACCGAGGTCGTCCTCCCCCTGTTCACCGCGATGGTCGAGGCGCTGGCGGACCACGGCGACCGGGCCCTCGGCCTGCTCGACCGAGCCGCCCGCCGCGCCCGGCGGCTCGGCGCGGCCACCCTGCTGGACAGCATCGGCCTGGAGACCGCCCGGCTCCTCACGGACCGCGGTGCCTGGCCGGCGGCGGCCGACGTGCTGGGGCGGCTCGGGTGGGACAGCGGACGCTCGCGGGCGGAGGCGGCGGAGTTCGACGGACTGTCGGGCCGGCTCGCCGCCGCCCGCGGGCGCCCCGACGAAGCGCTACGGCTCGCCGCCCGCGCCGTGGACGCGGCCGGCCGTACGGACTCCCCGGTGGTACGGGCCCTGGCCGCACTGGACCAGGCGCACACCTTCCGGCTGCTCGGCCGCGACGACCGGGCGGCGGCCCGGGCGGCCGACGCGCGGGCGGTGTTCGCCGCCAAGGGCCATCGGCCCGGCGTGCGCTGGGCCGAACGGGCCGCCCACGAACCCCCGCCCCACGATCTCCTGCCCCACGATCTCCTGCCCCAAGAACGGAACGAGCACGGATGACCACCAGCACGGCGCGGTCCGGCGGGCTCACCTGGAGCCTGCGGGGCAGACGTCCCGAGGACATTCCGGTGGCCGCCGACACGGTGGGCGCCGCGACCGAGGGAGCCACCGGACACGGCGTGCGGGTGTGCGTCGTCGACTCCGGCGTGGAACGGGACCACCCGGCCGTCGGACGGGTGCACGGCTCCTGGGTGGTCGTCAAGGACGAGGCGGGCCTGCGGGTCGAGGAGACCGGCACCGGGGACACCTGCGGGCACGGCACGGCCTGCGCGGGCATCGTCCGCCGGGTCGCGCCGGACTGCGAGCTGTACAGCGTACGGGTGCTGGGTGAGCGGTTCTCCGGCACCGGGGAGGTGCTGCTGGAGGGACTGCGCTGGGCCGTCCGGCAGGGGTTCGACGTGGTGAACCTCAGCCTGTCGACCACCAGGACGCGCTTCGCCGAGGCACTGCACGCCCTGGCCGACGAGGCGTACTTCCAGGGCACGGTGATCGTCGCGTCGGCGCACAACACCCCGGTGGAGAGCTACCCCTGGCGGTTCGCGTCGGTGATCTCGGTGGGCAGCCACCAGGAGGACGACCCGGAGCTGTACCTGTACAACCCGCGGCCCCCGGTGGAGTTCTTCGCACCGGGCCAGAACGTGGAGGTGGCCTGGCTCGGCGGCACGACCATCCGCACCACGGGCAACAGCTTCGCCACGCCCTTCATCACCGGGCTGTGCGCCCGCGTCCTGTCGACCGGTCCCCGTATGACCCCGTTCCAGCTGAAGAGCGCGCTCTACGCGTCCGCCGCCAACGTCCACTAGCAAAGGTGCCGCCCGTGTCCCTCGACGTACAGCCCACGAGCACGTCCCACGACCCGCTGGCCCTCGAACTGCTCCAGTCCGTCGTCGACGTGGCCCGCGCCATCTTCGGCGCCCAGGCCAGTTCGGTGTTCCTGCTCGACGAGGAGGCGGGGGAACTGGTCTTCCAGGCGGTCTCCGGCCGGGGCGAGGACTTCCTCGTCGGGCGGCGCTTCCCGGCGGGCCGGGGCATCGCCGGCTGGGTGGCCGTCTCCGGTGAACCGATCGTGGTCGACGACCTGACCGCCAACCAGTCCTTCGACCGCTCCCTGGCCCGGTCCACCGAGTACGTGCCCGACGCCCTGATGGCGGCCCCGCTGATCCACGGCGACCGGGTGCTGGGCGTGCTGGAGGTCCTCGACCCGGCCGAGCAGGCCCGCTCCAGCCTGCCCGAGCTGGACCTGTTGTCGCTCTTCGCCCGGCAGGCCGCCACCGCTCTGCGCCTGGCCGGCTCCCGGCAGGCCGACGCGGACCCCGCGACGACGGGTCTGCCGCCGCGCCGGCGGGCCGCGGCGACCCGGCTGATCCGCGAACTGGAACACCTCCTGCTGGAGGCACCCGATCGCTGACCGCATCCGAACGGTGAGGGCACCCGGTCGCCGGGGAAATCCGCGCCGGACCGCCGACTCAGTGGGGAATCTCCGTAGTTGTACGGAGGCAGGGGGGTCACGGGCTGTACGAACATCGGTTCTGTCCGCAGGGATGCCGGCGTCGCGAAGCGAACCGCGGCAACTGGAGCCAGAGCTGAGGAATCCCATGACCAAGGAAAGTCCACAGCAAGCCGGAACGGGAACGGCACGGGGCGCGCTGCGCGGAGCACCGCCGAGGACGCTGGTCGGACGCGAACAGGAGATGGCCCTGTTACGGTCCGCCGTCACCGCCTGCGCGGACGGCGTCTCCACCGTCATCGAGATCACCGGCGATCCCGGACTCGGCAAGACCAGGCTGCTGTCCGAACTGGGCGCCCTGGCGCGGGCCGAGGGCCTGACGGTCCTGTCCGGCCGGGCCTCGGAGTTCGAACAGCAGCGTTCCTTCGGCGTGTTCGCCGACCCCATCCGCTGGTGCCTGGGGCAGCTGACGGGGGCCGGACACGGACCGCTCGGCGAGGAGGCGTCACTGCTGCGGGACCTGGTCCTGCCCCACGGCGAGGCCTCCCCGGCCGGGCACCCGTCCTTCCTCGCCGTCGAGCACTACCGGCTCCACCACGCGGTCGGCCGGCTCCTGGCGGACGTCGGCGGCGAGCGCGGGCTGCTGCTCTGTCTCGACGACCTGCACTGGGCCGACGAGGGCGCCATGGGACTGCTCCACTTCCTCCTGCGCCAGCCGCCCGCCACCCCGCTGATCCTCGCCTGCGGACACCGCCCCCGGCAGGCGCCGGCCAAACTGCTGGCGTCCTTCCAGCACGCCGTCACCGGCTACCGCGTCGAACGGGTCCCGCTGTCGCCGCTGGACCGGCAGGCCTGCGAGCACCTGCTCGGCACCACCCACCCCCCGGCCCACCGCGACCGGCTCTGCGCCGTCAGCGGCGGCAACCCGCTCTACCTGGAACTGCTCGCCGAACTCAGCACGGACGGCGCCCATGCGGCGGACGGGCTGGCGGCCCTGCCGGACACCCTGCGGGCCGCGCTGGCCCGCGACATCGCCCTGCTGACCGAGGCCGAACTCACCGCGCTGCGCGCCGCGGCCGTCCTGGGCGACCCCTTCGACCCCATGCTGCTGGGCCCGGTCGCCGGTCTGACCACTGGGCAGGCCCTGGCGGCGCTGGACGTCCTGGCCGGCATGGACCTCATCCGGTCCGCCGGCCCGGCCGGCCCCCGGCAGGACCTGCGCCAGCTGCTGCAGTTCCGTCATCCGCTGCTGCGCGAGGTGGTGTCGCGGGACACCCCGCCCGGCTGGTGGCTCGCGGCGAACGCCCGGGCCGACGAGACACTGCGGCGCAGCGGGGCGAGCCCGGTGGAGCGGGCACCCTACGTCGCCCGCTCGGCGCAGGCCGGCGACCTCGAGGCCGTACGGGTCCTCACCGAGGCGGCCTCCCTCACCACCCACTCCATGCCGGCCACCGCCGCCGCCTGGCTGCGCGCCGCGCTGCAGTTGGCCGGCCCGGACCGCTCCGAGGAGGCGGCCCGGCGCCGGACCGGGATGCTGACCGGCCTGGCCAAGGCCTGCGGGATGACCGGTGACCTCACCGGCTGCCGTGACGCCCTCGCCGAGGCCGTGGACCTCGTACCGCCCGACCGGCCCGAGCAGCGCATTCCCATCGTGGCGCTGCGCGCGGTCATCGAGCGGATCCTCGGCAGCACCCGGGCGGCGAAGCTGGCCCTCACCGACGAACTGAGCCGCTGGCCGAAGACCGATCCGAGGGCGAATCCGCTGCGGCTTCAGCTGGCCACCGTGGGCATGGCGCAAGGCGACTTCGACGAGGCGGCCGGTCACCTCGACGCCCTCCTCGCCCGCACGCCCGCGCCGGTCGGGCGCGGGACGCTCACCGCCGTGGCGGCCTGCCGCGCCCTGGGCGCCGCGTACAGCGGCCGGACCGGTCCGCTGCGGACGTTCGCCGCCGAAGCCGCGGCCTCGATCGACCTCATGGACGACGAGGAGCTGGCCGCCTTCCTCGACGAGACCGGCCAGCTCGGCTGGGCGGAGGCACTGGCCGAGCGGCACCACGACGCCATCCGGCACATGACCCGCGGCATCCGGGTCGCCCGGCTGACCGGGCAGAGCTATCTGATGCCGTACCTGCTGCTGTGCCAGTCCTACGCGCAACAGGCGACCGGAGACATCGGCGGCGCCGTGGCGTCGGCGGCGAGCGCCGAGGAGATGGCCCACCTGCTCGACCGGCCGGACCTCATCGGCTACGCGCTGACGCTGCGTGCCTCGGCCACGGCGCTGCGGGACGGGCCGGCCGCGGCCGCCGACGCGGCCGAGGGCGCCCTGCGCTCGGCCGGCCGCCGCGGCCGGCTGTGGGAGCTGTCCGCCGCGGTGCTCGCCACCGTCCGCCTCGACCAGGGACGGCCCGACGACTGCATGGAGTTGCTGCGGACCATCACCGGCACCGACCGGTCGGCGACGACGTACGCGCTCAGAGCCCTGTGGTACTCCACCGCGGCGCAGGCCGAGATGGCCCGCGGTGACGCGGCGGCGGCCCGTGACTGGGCGAAGCACGCCGTCCACGCCGCCGACGCGGTGGGGCTGCCGGGGCAGTCGGGACACGCCGCTCTCGCCCTCGCCGTCACCAGGGACGACGATCCGTGCGCCGCCGCCGAGCTGTTCTCCACCGCCGCCGAGTCCTTCGCGGCCGGCGGGCTGGTGCTGGCGGAGAGCCGCGCCCGGCTGCTGCTCGGGCGGGCGCTCGCCGGCGCCCATCTGCTGGACGACGCCGTCACCGCCGTGGGACGCGCGAAGCAGATCGCCGACGCCCACGGCGCGGGACACCTGAGTGCCCTCGCCGTCAACGCCCAACGTCAGATCGGCGCCCGCCGGCCCCGGTCGGCCCAGCACGGCACGCGCTTCGGCACGCTCTCCGAACAGGAGCGCCGCATCACGCGGATGGTGGCCGGCGGGCTGTCGAACCGTGCCATCGCGTCGAGTCTGTTCGTGTCGGTCAAGACGGTCGAGGCCCATCTCACCCGCGTTTTCCGCAAGCTCGACGTGAGTTCGCGCGCCGCGCTGATCAGCGTCCTCGCGGACCCGTCGGCGCCGGACATCCAGCGAAAGGCCGGGTGATCCCCGTGCTCGACACCGTCAGCGAGGCGTTCGCGGACGAGCGGTACTACGCGCCGCTCGCCACCATCGCCGACCCCGGGCCGCTCTTCCTGCCCGCCCGGGTACCACCCGGCCGGCAGGCGCGGGACCAGGACATCTGGAAGGTCTGGGACACCGGGCGGCCCCCGGGCGCCGACCAGGGCTGGAAGATCCATGTGTCGGCCCCGCTGGAACGCGCCCAGCACGTGCTGGACGTGGTCGCGGACATCTGCTTCGCCGAGGACGTCCCGTTCAAGCATGTCGCCGCCCGGTTCTTCTTCCTCGTCCTGCACCACAAGCACGCCCACCGGGCGCAGTCGGGCAAGTTCTGCGCGGTCTATCCGCCCGACACCGAGACGGCGCGACGGCTCCTCGACCTCCTTTCCGAGGCGCTGCACGGCGAAGAGGGACCCTACGTCCTCTCCGACCGCCGCTACCGGGACTCACGGACCGTCCACTACCGCTACGGCGCCTTCAGCGGCCGGAGCCGGCTGCTGCCCGACGGCACCAGGGAAGGGCTCGTCCGCGACGGTTCCGGACGCGAGGTCGCCGACCTGCGCAGGCCCGCCTTCCTGCTTCCCGACGGCATCACCGACCCGTTCGTCACCGAGCGGCCGGCGGGGCACCAGGGCCCGATCCTCATCCGTGACTACGAGATCCTCAAGGTGCTGCAGCCGAGCAACGCCGGAGGCACGTACACGGCGCGGGACACCCGCACGGGCCGTACCGTCTTCATCAAGGAGGCACGCGCCCACAACGGCCTGACCTGGGACGGCAGAAGCGCGCGGGAGCGACTGCGCCACGAACACGAGGTTCTCGCCCTCGTGCACCGGGCGGCGCCGGGACTGTGCCCCGAACCCCTCGACCACTTCACGGAGTGGGAACACGACTTCCTCGTCACCGAGTTCGTGCCCGGCGACTCGCTGCGCGGCTGGATCAGCCGGACGTCACCGATCGTCAGAGCCGGCCGGACGGCCGAGGACTTCGCCGGGTACTTCGACGACTGCCGGCTGATCCTCGGGCACCTGGAAGGGGCACTCGACCGGCTGCACCGGCTGGGGTACCGGTTCGGGGACGTCAGCCTCGGAAATGTCCTCGTCACCCCGAACGGAGACGCCAGGCTCGTCGACTTCGAGTCCGTGTCGGCGCTCAGCGGGCCTCCCGCCGTCATGGGAACCGCGGGATTCACCCCGCCCCCCGAGCTGGTCGCCGGCGCCGACGACCCGCTGCTGTGGGACCGGTACGGCATGAGCGCCGTCGCCCTCGCACTGCTCGCGCCCTTCCACGGCGTCGCCCAGCGCGCACCGGCCAACCTCAACCTCCTACGGCGTGATCTGACGGCCATGGGCGCCGCGCCGCCGGCCGATCTGTGGGCGCGGGCGACGGTGTTCCACCGGTCCGGCCGGGACGGTTCCGCCGGCCGGCCCACCCCCGCCGAAGTCGACGCCGATCCCCTGGGCTGCCTCGCCCGGCTCGCCGACCAGGTGACCGCGGGGCTGCTGGACATGGCGGACACCAGCGGGCGGGACCCGGTGTTCCCGCCGTCTCCGGAGGCGTTCCGCACCAACACCGTGTGCGTGGCCTACGGAACCGCCGGAGTCGTGCACGCGCTGCACCGCGCGGGCCGGCCCGTCCCGGAGGCCGTCGAGAAGCGGCTGCTTCAGGACGCCCTGGCCGGGCGGGACCGGCTGCCGCCCGGGCTGAACGTGGGCTCGGCCGGCATCGCCCGGGTCCTGGCCGCACTCGGCCACCTGGACGAGGCGCTCGACCTTGCGCGGACGGCGGACAGCCATCCGCTCACCGGGTCGTGCACCACCCTGGCGGGCGGACGGGCCGGGGTCGGTCTGACCTGGCTCGCCCTGCACCACCGGACCGGAGACCCGGGCCATCTGGAGCGGGCCGCCGCCGCGGGCGACGCGATCCTGGGGACCGCCGACCTGGCCGCGACGCTCGGCGAGCACGATGCCCGCGGGCTGTTCCACGGCCGCTCCGGGCCGGCCCTCTTCCTCCACTACCTGGCCCGGGACACCGGCGACGACCGCTACCGCGAGGCGGGGCGCCGGCTGCTCCACGAGGAACTGGACCGCGCGATCCTGCTGGACGACGGCACCCGCTCGTTCTCCGACAACGCCGTGATCCGGCGTGCCCTGCCCTATCTGGCCGTCGGCGCGGCCGGCGTGGGGACGGTCCTGGCCCGCTACGTCGCCACCTCACCGGACGAGCGGTGCGCCGCGGCGCTGCCCGGGATCGTCGCGGGCACCCGCATGTCCTGCGCGATGGAGCCGGGCCTTTACCCCGGGGTGGCCGGAGTGGCCTACTTCCTCGCGGACCACGCCGAACTGTCCGGCAGCGGGGCGGACCGCCAGGACGCCGTGCGGATCGCCACCGGTCTGCTGAAGTACGCCGTCCCGCACCGCCGTGGCGTCCGCTTCCTCGGCGCCGGCCAGCTCCGTTTCAGCGCCGACCTGGCCAGCGGCGGGGCCGGGGTGCTGCTGGCGCTGCACCGCGTCCTGCACGGTCCGGGCGACGAGCTGTTCACCCTGGACCACCCCCGGCCCGCCGCCGGCCACCGAGATGTCCGACCGGACGATTCCCCGATTACGGAAAGAGCAGGTGATCGCGCATGACCCAGATCCTCGCCCTCCAGGAACTCGACGCCGAACCGGAGACCGGCTACTTCTGCCTCAGCGCCTCGTGGAGCGAGTGGAGCCACATGACCGCGTAGCCGGGCGAGCGGACGGGCGCGACCGGTGCCACCGGTCGCGCCCGTCCGTGCGACTGGTTCAGGAGCGCGTCGCCTCGGGGAGGAACTCGTGCGCCTCGGGGAGGAGTTCGCGCACCTCGGTCAGGTACGCCGGATCGGCGTCGAGACAGATCCGTAGATCGTTCTCGGCGTCCGTCACCCGGCCCAGCCCGATGAGGCTCCTGGCGCGCTGCAGCCTGGCGTCGAGGTCCCCGGTCTCGGTGACCACCGTGTCCAGAAGCCCCACGGCCAGGTCGTGACGGGTGGCGTCGTGGTAGGCGACCGCGAGGTTGAAGCGGATCCCCGGGTCGTCGGACAGGGCGTGGGCCCGTTCGAGGTCGGCGACGGCCTGGGCCAGGTCACCGGCCCGGTGTGCCAGCGCGCCGCGCAGCGCCCATGCCTCGGCGCAGTCGGGGGCGGCGGCCAGCGCCGCCGAGTACGCCGCGGCCGCGTCCCGCGGATCCTCGGCGAGTTCGTGCAACTGGCCTTTCAGACACAGCAGTTCGGGGCTGTCGGCGGCGGCCTCCAGGCCGCGCTCGACGCTTCGCCGGGCGAGACGGACGGCGTGCGGGTCGCCGTCCTGCGCCAGCTCGGCCAGCAGCGCGCTGCGGTTGATGTGGGCGTCGGTCATACCGGGGTCCAGTTCCAGGACGTACCCGAAATCGGCCAGCGCGCCCTCGGCGTCGCCGGCTTCGGCGCGTGCCTCGGCACGGTTGTAGTACGCCTCGGGGAACGGCGGCGAGAGCCGGATGGCCTGGTCGTAGTCCGCCAGTGCTTCGGCCAGGCGGCCCTGCCGGTGCAGGAGGATCCCCCGGTCGAGGTGGTACTCGGCGTAGTTGGGGTCGCGGGCGATCACCGCGGTGTAGTCGTCGTAGGCCTCGTCGAGGCGGCCGAGAGCGGCGCGGACCTGGGCCCGGTTGTGCCGCAGCACCGAGCGGTGCAGGGCCTGTTCGTCCGGCTCCAGGGCGGCGTCGAGGCGGGCCAGACAGTCGTCCACGAGGGCCAGCGCGGCCGTGGGGTCGCCGCGGTGGACCTCGATGAGGGCCAGGCCGTTGCGGTAGAAGGCGGTGCGCGTCTCCCGGTCCTTCGGCTCGGGCAGCTGCGTGGCGTACGCGATGGCCTGGTTGATCCAGCGGCGGGCGCATGCGTGGTCGCGCCGTTCCTCGGCGAGGTGGCGTGTGTGGATCATCGCGGTGGCGTAGGCGGCCTGCATGTGGACCGACGGTGAGGTACTGAGTTCCCGGGCCTCCTCGTACAGCGGCAGGGCCTCCTCGGCGAGGCCGAGGGCGGCCAGCGAGGTGGTCATTTTGGTGGTGAAGGCCCACCAGTGTTCGGGGTTGCTCTCGTAGGTCACCAGCTCGCGCCCGCGTACGCCGTAGTCGAGGACCGCGTGGTAGAAGCCGAGATCCATGCAGTGGTCGAGGGCGTGCCGCAGGGCGTCGGCTCCGGCTCCCGCCGGGTCGCTGCCCCTCTCCGCGTGCCAGGCGACCGCCCCGAGCGCGAGGGAGGGCTCACCCGCCGCCTGCAGCGCGTGGCGGCGCCGGTCGTGCAGCGCCTGGCGGTCGGCCCGCGCGAGCCGCAGATAGGCGGCCTTCTCCCGCGCGTCGTCGCTGGTCCCGTCGCTGTCGACGAAGCGGGAGGCGAGTGCCTCCTCGGCTGTCGTGAGGTCCGGGGCGCTCGCGGGGACGTCCAGCGGGGTGCAGTGGGCGGGCAGGGCGAGGGCGAGGTTCTGCGCGGGGGATCCGGCCGGGATGTCGAGGGCCTCGCCCGTCGTCGTCACGACCACCGTCAGGCGCTCCGGGGCGATCCTGCGCAGCAGTACGGCCAGGAACTCGCCGTCGGTGGGGTCGGCCCGGTGGGCGTCGTGCACGACCAGGGTGCGGGGCTGGTCGCCGAGCGCCCGCAGATACTCGTCCAGGAAGCCGACGAGACCGTTGGCTATGCGCAGGGTCCGCACCTTGGAGTAGAAACGGGTGCGTTCCCTGGGCACGGCGAGCGAGGTGAGGGTCTCCCGCGAGGCGGGGACAAGGGTGCGCAGCTCGGGCGTGGTGGACAGGATCTCGACATCGTGCCGGGCGACGGCCTGCGGGCAGCGCCGCAGTGCGTCGGGGACGACCGTGCGCAGCAGGGTGCCCACCGCGGTGTAGGGCCCGCGCAGCCGGCGGTGGGCGTCGGCCGCGGCGAGCAGCGGGGGCAGCTCCAGGCGGTCCGGGGCGGCGACCCGGTCCGCACGGTGGGGTGCCCGGATCCAGAGGTGGCGTGGAGCGGTCATGGCGGAGCTGCCTTTCGTGCGGGCTCGGGGTGCGGTGGGACTCACGGGGTCCCGGGGGCGGCCGGGGCGGTCAGACCGGCCGGCGGGCGCCGGCTCGTCGGGCGCGGCGGTCCCTGAGTGCCAGGACGGCGACCACGAGCAACTGGGCGAGGAGGAGGGCGAGCAGGGTCGCGGAGTCCAGGATGCCGGTCATGGGCGCGCCGGCCCTCAGCCGTCCGAACAGGCCGGACAGCAGCCGGTAGGCCGACGGCACCACCACGGCGGCGAACGACAGGAGGGTGAGCGCGTAGCCCACCGGCAGGAGCCAGGCGTACCAGCGGGCCACTCGGCGGTCGGCCGCGCCGTATCCGGACAGGTCGAGCGCGGGCCTGCCGGTACGGCGTCGGACGGCGTTGCGCAGCACGGTCGCGGACGCGCCGTGCAGGTCCGCGCATCCCAGCGCGGTGGTGAGCAGGACGTACAGGTCGGTCCGCAGGTAGAAGAAGAACTGCCACAGGAGGCGGAGCACGATCGCGAAGGCGAGGGCGACGCAGACGCGGCCCGCCAGGGGCAGGGCGCCGCCCGGCGCGCGAAGGACGGCCGCCGCCAAAGTGAGGACGGCCGTGGCCAGGACGTCGGCGACCATCCCGGCGAGGATCGGCAGACAGCGCTGCCGGCGGGGTACGGCGACCAGGCCGGGCAGTGTCGTCTCGAACACCACGTAGATCAGACGCCGTCCCACCGAGAAGCCGGACCGCAGGCCGAGCCGCCGCCCGGCGAGTGCGTGGAACCCCTCGTGCAGGGCCAGGAAGGGAATCTGCCCGAGGAAGAGCACCAGGCTGATCGCGGTGTAGGAGGAGGTGAAGAACAGGGCGCCACGGTGGGGGGCCAGGTCGGGGTGGCGGGCCATCTCCAGGAGCGAGAGCGAGGTCACCAGCGCGTAGCACAGCCAGGCGGGTTTGCTGAACAGCAGCCGCCCCAGCCGCTGTCCGCGCACCGCCGCCGGTTCGGCGGCGACGCCGGTGCCGTCCTGGTCCTGGACGAAGCCGAGATCCGCGAGCACGCGGAGCAGGTCGGGCATGTCGACGCTCTCCCCATGCGCCTTCTCATGGTGATCGGCGGCCTGCCGCGGGCTGGCTCCGTCGGCGAGCATCCGCACCAACTCGGCGCCGTCGGCGGGGAACACGGCGTAGGAGTCCACGTCCGGGCTGCCGATGGTCACCTCGTCGCCCTCCTCCAGGTAGACCAGCGGACGCAGCGCCACCGGCCGGTCGAGGTCGGGATCGGGGCCGGCCGGGCCGCCGTCGACGGAGACAGGCACGCGCACTCCTCCTGGACACGGGGTTCTGGGACGGACGGGGTCGGGGCCGGACGGGATGTCCCGGCCGGCCCCGACCGGAGGCGTCAGAAGGGCCTCCAGCCGCACAGAGGGTCGGAATACAGCGGGGTGGCAGTGCTGGTCAGACGCACCGGACCGGCCTTGCGGACGACGATCTTCTTCATGGCGGACACCTCCCTTCGTCGGGGACAGGAGTCTGCGGGAGATGACGGCCCCTAACATTGGGGGCCGTCGAACGGCGACCCCACATCGTGTCCCGATCGACCGTTCTGCGGCAGGGTGGCCGAAGCACGGCGCGTGCGGCGGAAAAGCGATGTACCGCGGGTCTTCCGAGTAGGGGTTGAGCCGTTTGTCGGTGGATACGGTTACTGTTCCGCTTATGGCTGGTGATCTCCGGGAGGGCGGCCCACTTCCCAAGGCTGCCCTGGTGGGCCGGGTCGGACGGGCGGCCGGCCCGTCGGCGCCGACAGGGTCGGATGCCGGTGCGCGCCGGCTGTTCGGGCGGGACACCGAAGTCGAGGCGCTGTTCGCGGCGCTGGCCGGCCTCGCGTCGGGAACGGGCCGGGCGATCGCGCTGGTCGGAGAGCCGGGCATCGGCAAGAGCACGCTGATGGGAGCGGTGGCGGCGCATGCCCGGGCCACCGGTGTCCCGGTGTTCGCGGCGGACGGCCGGGGCACGGCCGCGGCCCAACTGCCCAGCGCTCCCGCGGCCGTGGGCGTGCACGACGTGGCGGCGCACACGACCCGGGGGGCTGCCGTGCTGGCGGCCGTGGACGACCTGCACCATCTCGCGGCCGACCAGATCGCGAGCCTGGAGCGGTTGTTGGAGGCGACGGCAACCGGTCCGGTGCTGTGTCTGCTGGCCTACCGGCAGCGCCAGCTCTCACCCGCGCTCGCGGCGGCCCTCTCCCGCGCGGTGTCCGCGGGCCTGCTGGAGGTGTGGGACCTCCAGCCGCTCTCCCCGGAGCAGGCCAGGGAACTCCTCGGCGGCCACCCCGACGCCGACGAGATCCACCGGGAGGCCATGGGAAACCCCCAGTACCTGAAGGTGATCGCCGCCCACGCCGCGGGCAGCACCGACGCCGGCACGGCGATCCTGGGCGAGCTGGCCGGACTCGATCCGGCCTCGCTCGCCGCGGTCCGGGCCGCGGCCGTCCTCGGCGAGCGGTTCCACCCCGAACTGCTGGCGGCGGTCGCCGGCCTGGAGACGCCCGCCGCCATGGCGGCGCTGGACACGCTCAGCGGCCTCGACCTGGTGCGGCCGAGCGAGGCCGCCCCGCACCTGGAGCTGCGCCATCGAGCGGTGGGCGAGGTCGTGTACCGGCGGCTCGAACCGAGCCTGCGCATGACCCTGCACCAGCGTGCGGAGAGGGTGCTGGCCGAGCAGCGGGCGCCGATCGTACGGCGCGCCCACCATGTCGCCCGGGCCGCCGACCCGAGCCGGCCGGAGCACGTCACGACCCTGATCGCCGCGGCCCGCGGCATCCTCTTCACCTCTCCCGCCGTCGCGGCGGGCCATCTGCGGGCGGCGCTGGAACTGCTGCGGGAGGGCGAGGCGCACTGGCACGAGGCACAGGTCCTGCTCGCCCGTACGCGCCTGCTGACCGGGGACGCGTCCGAGAGCCGGGCCCTGCTCGACGCCCTGCGCAGCGCCCTGTCCGGCGGGGAGTCCGGTGACGTGGCCGCGCTCGCCGACTCCAGCCGGATCGAACGGCGGCTCGGCCGGTACGCCGAAGCCGGCGCCCTCGCCCGTACGGCGCTCGCGGCGCTGGCCGACCACGACACGGCGACCGCCGCCGCGCTGCACACCGAACTGGCCGACTACGCCTACGACCTCCAGGACTACGAGGCGTCCCGGGACCACGCCTGTACGGCGGCGGAGATCGCGCGCGGCTGCCAGGACCGGGTCGGGGAGGCCAACGCCCTGGGCCAGGCGGCCCTCGCGCACCTGTTCACCGGGGACCAGGCCACGGCCCGGGCCATGGCGACCAGCGCGGCCGAACTCATCGACGCCGCCTCCGACGCCACCCTCGTGACCAATCTGGAGGCCGTGTTCCAGCTGGGTATGACGGAGGGGATGCTGGGGCGGCTGGTCGACTCCGAACGCCATCTCCTGCGCGGCGCGGCCCTGTCCCGGAGTACCGGGCAGACCTACATCGAGCCGCAGATTCTCACGGTCCTGGCCAACTCCCAGCTGAGGTCGGGGAAGCTGGCCCGTACCCTGGAGACCCTCGACGAGACCGCCCAGCACGTCGAGCGGGTCGGCAATCCCGCGACGGCGGCGGTCATCGCGATGGTGCGGGCCGACGCGCTGTTCTGGCGCAACGGGCCCGGCGATCTGCCGGAAGCGGTCGCGACGGCCGAACGCGCCGCGGCGATCGCCGGCACCACACCGACCGCGTGGGCGGTCAGCATCCGCTGCTTCCACGCCGAGTTCGTCATGTTCACCGGCGACGCCCCGCGGGCCAGATGGCTCATGCTGGACGCCGGCGGCGGAACCGGTCTGCCGGGTCTGACCACCTGGCGCAAACCCCGCTGGTGCGATGTCCTGGCGGAGGCGGCGCTCGCCGAAGGCGACCACGCGGCGGTCGAGCACTGGGCGGAAGTCGCCGAGGCCTGCCTTCAGGAGCTCCCCTCCACCGGCCGGCACGGTTTCGCCCTGCGCGCGCGGATGCGGGCCCACACCGCCCGCGGGGACATCGAGCGGGCGATGGGCAGCGCGCAGGAAGCGGTCGCGGACTTCTCCGCCGCCGGGGAGCGCATCGAGGTGTGCCGCACGCTGCTGGCAGCCGCCGCGCTCTGCCTGGACGCCGGCCGGACCGGCGCCGTGGCCGACTGGCTGAACCGGGCGGCCGTCCTGGCCGGCCAGTGCGGTGCGGCGCGGCTGGCCGACGAGGCGGCCCACCTGCGCGGCAGGCTCGCCGCCCGCGCCGGTACGGCCGGCGCCCTCGGCGCGCTGGCTCCCCTCACCGCGCGGGAGCGGGAGATCACCAGACTGGTCAGCACCGGAATGACCAACCGTGAGATCGCCGAGGCGCTCTTCCTCAGTGTGCGGACGATCGAGAGCCATCTGGGTCAGATATATCGCAAACTCGGTGTGTCCAACCGGGCGAGCCTGACCCGCGCCATGCTGGGCAGCGGCGGCCCGCCCGACGCCTCCTGAAGGCGGCGTACAGGCGGCGCGGAGCCCGAGGCGTCCGACGGCTCGCTCACGACGTCCCTGCGGCTGCCCCGGCAGGAGTGGACGATCTCCACCGAACCGCCGGGGAGGGCGCGTTCGCGCTGGAACGGGAGCCCCGCCGATCGACACGTCGCCGAGAAAATTCCCGGACGTAAGGTACTGGTGTGGAAGCAAGTGACGAGACGCTCATGGACCGCGTGCGGATGACGGACGGCGCCGCCGTGTGCCCCCAGCGCCTGGCCATGGAGCACGTCACCAGCCGCTGGGGCACCCTGGTCCTGATCGCGCTGCTGGACCGCTCCTACCGGTTCGGCGAACTGCGCAGGGCGATCGGCCGGGTCAGCGAGAAGATGCTGACCCAGACGCTGCAGACCCTGGAGCGGGACGGGCTGGTCCACCGCGACGCCAAGCCCGTGATCCCGCCGCGCGTGGACTACTCCCTCACCGACCTCGGCCGGGAGGCCGCCGAACAGGTCCGCGGCCTCGCCCTGTGGACGGAACAGCGGCTGGCGGCGATCCAGAAGGCACGTGCCCGGTACGACGCGGCGAAGGCGTGAAGGTCCGTGACATCCGCCGCGAGTGGGCGGCTGGTGCTGTGGCCGGAGAGGTTTGCCGAGAAGCTCGCGGCGTCCGGTGCTGGGGGCACCTCCCACGCCGTTCAGGCAGTGGGGGAACATCGCAAGGCGGAGCGTCGCCCGCGTACTGGACGTACTCGGGTGCTGCGACAACGCGGCGTGGGGGTACCCCCGGCCGAAGGCTGGGGGAGCGCCGTGCCGGGCGCCGCGAGCCGGTGAACCCTTCCGGTCGCACCACTAGGCGGCGGTGTAGCCGAGTTGGCGCCTCATGTACGGGGTCATGAGGGTCTTCGCCTTGGCCAGTACCGCGGTGCGGCTGCCGAGGACCGCGCTCTCGCCGCCCGGCACGGGAAGGACGGTCAGTCCGTCGGCCGAGCCGAAGGGCACGATGAAGGGGGTCCGCCGGCCCGGCCGGTAGGAGCGGGGGTCCCTGCGGTGCCTGCCGGAACTCCGCAGCTGGACGCGGACGTTGTGGGCGGCGAGGTCGGCCTGGGCGAGCGCGGCAGGGGTGGTCTTGAGTTCGGCGGCGTCGTTCACGTCGCCGACCGCGAACACCTCCGGCATCCCTTCGACCCTGAGCGTCCGGTCGACCTTGACGTGTCCGGTCGCGTTCAGCCAGTCGCCGTGCCCGGCCAGCCGCAGCCAGAGCGTGTTCGGTGTGGTGCCCGTCGCCCAGTAGGAGAGGTCGGCCTCGATGAGATCGCCGTGACGGTCCCGGTAGGTGCCGAAGTCGTTGCCGGGGGACATGAACGAGTCGAGGCGCACCTCCACGTCGTGGGACTCCAGCCAGGTCAACGCCCGGCGCCCGGCCCGCTCGCTGCCCGTGGAACTGAGCAGCGCCGCCCCGGAGTGCGCGAGCGTGACCCGGGCCTCCGGCCGGGCCAGGCGTATCTCGGCGCTCAGCTCGACGCCGGAGGGTCCGCCGCCGACGACGAGGATGTGCCCGGCGGTGGCGATGGACCGCTGGTGCTCGGCGAACGACTTGCAGGCCTCTTCCGTGGTGGTCCCGGTGAAGCGGGCCGGCTCGGGGTAGTCCGCGCCGGTGGCGATCACCAGGACGTCGTACCGGATCCGCTCCCCCGTCGCCAGGACGACCTGCCGCTCGGCGGAGTCGACGCGGACCACCTTGCCGGTGATCACCCGGCCGTGGCGCAGCAGCCGGTCGTACGGGATGAAGGGGGTCGCCGACCACTCCGGGCGCACGCCGGCGCGCAGGGCGGCTATGCGGTGGAAGAAGACCTCCTTGCGGTCCACCAGCGTGACGCGCGCCACCGCGTCCAGTCGTTTCGCCAGACGGACGCCCGCATAGCCGCCGCCGATCACCACTACGTCACCGTCACACACCGCGGATCTCCTGCTGGTGGGGGGAGCGAGTGGCACACCACGTGGGCTCCCCCGGCCACTCCAAGGGGCACCGAGC
The DNA here is from genome assembly GCF_042869815.1 of Streptomyces sp. NPDC006739. Classification (NCBI taxonomy): domain Bacteria; kingdom Bacillati; phylum Actinomycetota; class Actinomycetes; order Kitasatosporales; family Streptomycetaceae; genus Streptomyces; species Streptomyces sp. NPDC006739. Next base: position 190,180 of record NZ_JBIAGM010000015.1, on the reverse strand, counting down.
GTAGCGCTTGAAGTTTAAAGTTGATGTGGAGCCCTGTGGGCGTTCTGTGAAGCGATGGAGCAGGGGTGCGGCGCCGGCCCGGAACGGACGCGACGGCGCCCGGGGCCGCCACGGCCGGACGCCGAGGCGTCCGGCCGTCGACTCGCCCTGGGCGCCGCCCGCCGGGAGGGCTTCGGCGACCTGCCCAGAAGGGCCGCCCTAGTTACGGCGTCCCGACGGGTCGGGCGCGACCGCGTCCCGGGTCTGGCCGGCGGCCGGGCCGTGACCGTGGGATGCTCCGCCGGCGCCCGCTGTCGCCTCCTGCGCCCGGTCCCCGTGCCCCGGCCACCACGCGGCGTGGCCGATCAGCGCGGTCAGGCTGGGAGTGAAGAACATCGCCATCACGAAGGCGGCGACCGCGATGCCGAAGGAGACGGCGAATCCCATCTCCGTGAGCAGCGCGTTGCCGGCCAGCATCATCGTGGCGAAGGTCGCCGCCAGGATGAAGCCCGCCGCGGCGACGGTCGGCCCGGCGTGCCGCAACGCCATGCCGGCCGCCTCACGCGGCTCGCGGCCCTCCCGGGCCTCCTCACGAAGCCGGGCGATCATGAGGATGTTGTAGTCGGTGCCGATGGCGACCACGAAGAGGTACATGATCACCGGGAGCATGAACATCAGGCCCGAGTGTCCCTGGCCCTTCTGGAAGATCCAGACCGTGGCGCCGAGAGTGGCGCCGAAGCCGAGACCCACCGAGGCCATCAGATACCAGGGGGCGACCACACTGCGCAGCAGCAGCCCCAGGATCACCATGATCAGCAGGGCGGCGACCGGGAAGACCGTCCGGTAGTCGTGGTTCACCGCGGCGTTGATGTCCTTGAAGATCGAGGACATGCCGCCGACCAGGGCATCGGTGCCGGCGGGTGCGCCGGCGTGCGCGACGTCGCGCACCTTGCCCACGGTCTCGATCGCCTTGTCCGTCGACGCCTCGTACTTGAGCGTGACGGTGAAGTCCGCGGTGGTCCCCGCCTTGTTCACCTGGTTCATGCGCGCGGAGGCCACGCCGTCCACGGCGCCGAGCTTCTTCGCGTACGCGTCGAAGGCGGACGTGTCCAGCGGCTTGCCGTCGGTGCTGGACAGGTACACGTCGGTGGGGGCCGCGGCGCCCGCCGAGTACGCCTTCTGCATCTGGTCCTGGACGACCATGGATTCCTTGGTCTTGGGCATGGAGCCCGACGCCAGGTCGAACGTGGCCTTGTAGCCGAGCGTGCCGAGCGACAGCGCGATCAGGACGAGGCCGGACGCCACGGCGGCCAGGGCCGGCCGGCGCTGCATGCCCCGGCCGAGGGCGGCGAAACGGGCGTTCTCCGGCTCCTTCTGCCAGGACTTGGACGGCCAGAAGACCTTCGGTCCGATGAGCGAGACCACCGCGGGGATCAGGGTCAGGCCCGCGATCAGGGTGGCGCCGACCGCGATGGCGAGCGCCGGTCCCATCTGCTTGAGGAATCCGAGCGTGGACAGCACCAGCGCCAGGAAGGCGATGATGACCGCCCCGGCGGCCGAGGCGATGGCCTCGCCGACCCGTCCGACCGCGTTGATCATGGCCTGCTTGGGCTCGTCGCCCGCGCGCAGGCGTTCGCGGTACCGGAACATCAGGAACAGGAAGTAGTCCGTCCCCACGCCGAAGAGCACGACGATCAGGATCGACGAGATGGAACTGTTGGCCTGCAGGTCGAACAGCTTCGTGGCGTACGCGATCAGCCCGTTGGCGACCGCGGACACCAGACCGATCAGGATCAGGGGCAGTATGGCGAGGATCGGCGCCCGGAAAATGATCAGCAGAGTGACCAGGATGATCACGAACGTGCCGATGCCGATGAGCGCCTGGCCGCGTTGGGACGAATCCTGCTGGTCCAGGGCCTGCGCGGCGGAACCGCCGAGCTTCACGTCGAGATGCGTGCCCTGAGTCAGCTTCTTGACGTCGTCACGCAACACCTTGGCCGCGTCCGACTGTTTGGGCTGGCCGGCGTTCTTGCTGTCCATCTGGACCAGGGTCATGGTGTACCTGCCGTCCTTGGACGGCTGGCCGGGGACGACCTTCTGCACCTGGTCGATGTGCTTCTTGCCCAGTTCGGAGGTGATCCGGGCGACATCCTGCAGGTCGGCGGCGGTCAGCCTGCCGCCGTCGGTGCGCTGGTACAGCGCTATCGCGGACGGGGTGAAGGCGCTGGGGAACGCCTTCGCCTGGAGATCCGCCGCTTTGATCGACTCATAACTCTTGGGTAGGAAACTGCTTTCATCACTGTTCGACGGCAGGCCCGGAGCGGTGGCGACGATCGCCACCGCCGCGATGAGCCACGCCACGATCGTCCAGACGGGGTGTCGGACGACAGCGTTGCCAATACTTCGGAACATGCGGAAGGTCCTCCTGGGCAGGAAGATCACCGCAGCCCGGGGAGCGGACCCCGGCATCGGCGACCCCGACCGGCGCACTCCCAACGAGCCGGTCGTACGGTTGTCTTGAGGTCTGATCGTAGTGACCGGCGGGGCGGGGTCAGCGCCGCCGTGGGCCTCGCGCGTGACGAGCCGTTGAATTTCGGCCAATGTTGCGACACGGGTCGAGCGCGTGGTGAGGGACCGGCTCACGGGGGCTGCCGCACGCTGTCGCCGACTCTCCAAGTGGTGACGAATGCGGGCGAGTTGCCGCCGTGCCGGAAAGCTCGCCGGGCGGCCGGGAGCCGCTCGGGAGATCCGCCGCCAGGGGCGATTCATGCCATTGGCCGCTCCCGGGGCGAAATCCTCCCAAGAGGCATGCATGGTGAGTCACATGAACGCAATACAGGCGACTCGCCCTCAGAAGACCATGTCCCGAGCCCTCGCGGTCGGCGCCGCCCTTGGCGTCGCTCTCGCCATCGGGCCTGCTACGGCCGCATCCGCCGCGTCCCCCGTGACGGAGAAGGCCACGGCCGCCCAGTACAGACCGACCGGCCTCCCGCACCACGGCGGGGGCGACGAGGACGGAGGCTGCGAGGGTCTCATCGTCCTCCTCTGCAACTGACCCATATCCGAACCGGCGACCACCCGAACCGACGGTCACCCGCCGCGAGACCGGGATCAGGCGGAGCAGGAGGGCGGTACGCCCACGCGGTCCCTGCTCCGCCGCTCCCGTGCGTACCTGGCTGCGCCCGCTGCGGGCCGTATCCCTATGCTCCGCGCATGACAATCTTCCGGTCGCGCGGCCGAAACGCCGGCGCGCAGACGACGAGATCTCCGCTGGCCCGGGCCACGGCCCTGTACCGGGCCGGACGCTATGCCGAGGCGGAGGCCGAGGCCCGTGCCGTGGCCGAGGCCCGGTCCGTCCTGCACAACGACATGTACGCGCCGCTGGCGCTGAGCCTCGCCGCGAGCGCGACGGGCGCCCAGGGCCGCCACGCCGAGGCCCTCGCCGCCTACGACGCCGTGCTGCCGGTCTTCGGCAGGACGTTCGGCGCCGAGCACCTGCAGACGCTCAAACTGCGCTCGGACCGTGCCCAGACGCTGACCGCGCTGGACCGGCACGCCGAATGCGAGGCGGAGTGCGCGGCCGTCGCCGCGGTCGCGGCCCGGGGCGCGGCACCGGAGATGCCCCTCATGGAGGCGGCCGCCCGCAACGGACAGATCTACGCCCTCAACGCGCAGGGCCGCCACCCGGAGGCCGAGGCACTCGCCCTCAAGGCCCTCGCCGACCATAGCACGGTGGACCGGCTCACCCTGGTCCTGCGGCTCGGTCTGGCCCGGAGCCTGGTCGGCCAGGGCCGCCACGCCGAGGCCCTCGCCGAGGCCGAGCGCGCCGACGAAGTGCGCCGCGGCCTGTCCGAGGAGCAGGGCCGTCCGGAGACCGGCGCCGTCGAACTGGCCTTCGCCAACGCCCTGTTGGGCCTCGACCGCCCCGCCGAGGCGCGTCCCGCTGCCGTGGCCGCACATGACGCCTGTCTGGCCGCCTTCGGCCCGCACCACCGCCGCACCGTCGAGGCACGGACACTGCTCGAACGTATCGACGGCGCCGCTTCGCCGCGTTGACGCCGCGCGAGTCGCGGCATTCCTCGCCGAGGGCCTACCGGCAGACCGTTCCCGCAGGTCGCGCTCGCTGTCGGCGGCGGGCGGCCGCGCGGACCGTTCGGCAGATCAGGTGGTTCTGGGGGCAGGGCGTTTCCTGGGGGCGTGCGGAGCGTTGATTCAGCGCGTCCGTCATCTGCCCTGTGGAGGTACCAGTGAAAGCCGCGAAGTTCGCGACCGGGTTGGCGCTGGGGCTGGCGGTGACCACCACCATGGTCACCACGCCCGCTTCCGCCGCGCCGCGCTCCGCCGCGGCCGACCGTGTCGTTCTCACCAACGCGGACAGCGGCCACAGCGTGGCCCGGTCGGTCGGTGACGACACCGAGATCCGGCTGACGGCCTACCGCGCGGACGGCCTGACGTACACCTGGAGCATGCCGGCGGCCGGCGACAGCCGCGTCCTGGGCCGGACCGTCGGCGGCACGGCACCGACCGGTGACGCGTACGCGGTCCTGCACGCGGAACGACCGGGTACCAGCACCGTCTCCGCGCTGCGGCGGTGCCGCCCCGACCCCGGACGTCTGTGTCCCATGGTCGTCGTGCCGTGGAAGGCGACCATCGAGGTGAGCTGAGACGGTGCGCCGAGACGGTGCACTGAGACGGTGCACTGAGACGGTGCGTCGAGACATGGGGCGGACCAGGTGACCAGCCAATCGGGTGATCCGTGACGGAGGCCGGTCCGGCGGTAACCAAAGGAAAACGGGCCCGTCGGGCATTTCCCCCGCCCCGCGCGACCGATCAGAAGTGGCAACCTCACGATGGCCTGCCCAAACTGAAGCTGGCGGTTCGTGATCAGGAATGACCCTTGGTGATTCAAACGTCCTCCAGGAGATCGAATGGTGGAGCAGTCCTCCGAAGTTTCCATATCCGGGCGGGACACGGGCGCCGTCAGCGGAAGCCGTGACCCCGGCCCGGAGAGGACGGACACCGAGCGGAAACTCGCGGAAGCCCTGGCCGACGTCGTGGGCGCCGAGCACGTTCCGGTCGACAGCCACTTCTTCGACGACCTCGGCGCCAACTCCCTGGTGATGGCCCGCTTCTGTGCGCGGGTCAGAAAGAACCCGGACCTGCCGTCCCCGTCCATCAAGGACATCTACCGGTACCCCACGGTCCGGGGCCTGGCGGCAGCCCTCCTGGAGACGGCTCCCCGGCCGACAGCCCCGCCGACCGACCCGTCGACAGACCCGTCGGCCGGCCCGTCGACAGACCCGTCGGCCGGCCCGACGACCGCAGCCTCGGCGTCGGTGCCGCCGAAACCGCCGGATCCCGTGACGCGTACGAACAGGCTGAATCATGTCCTCTGCGGAACAATTCAGTTGCTGGCCTTCCTGGGATACTCCCTTGTCGCCGGTTTCGTGACCGCCAGGGGTTACGAGTGGACCGCCACCGGGTCAGGGCTGGCCGATGTCTATCTGCGGTCGCTGCTGTTCGGCGGGGTCGGTTTCATCGCCATGTGCATGTTCCCGGTCATCGCCAAATGGCTTCTGGTCGGCCGCTGGAGACCGGGCGAGTTCCCCGTCTGGGGTCTGGCCTATCTGCGCTTCTGGCTCGTCAAGGTACTGCTGCACGCGAATCCGATGGTGCTCTTCGCCGGGAACCCGCTGTACGTGCTGTACCTGCGGGCACTGGGCGCGCGGATCGGCAAGGGCGTCACGATCCTCTCCCACTCCGTTCCGGTCTGCACCGACCTGCTGACGATCGGCTCCGGTGCGGTGATCCGCAAGGACGCGTTCCTCCTCGGCTACCGGGCGCACGCCGGGCGCATCCAGACCGGCCGCATCACCCTCGGCCGTGACGTGTTCATCGGCGAGAAGACCGTCCTGGACATCGACACGTCGATGGGCGACGGCGCACAGCTCGGACACGCCTCCGCCCTGCACCGCGGCCAGGCGGTCCCGGCGGGCGAGCGCTGGCACGGGTCCCCGGCACAGCCCACCCGGATCGACTACGTGCGGGTCGCGCCGGCCAGGTGCGGTACCGCGCGCCGGGCCTGGTTCGGGCTGCTCACACTGGTCCAGCTGTTCTTCCTGTACATTCCGCTGGCCGTCGGCGGGATGTACATGCTGTGCACCGAGGTACCGGCGATCGGCAAGCGGCTCGACCCGCAGACGCTCACACTGACCCCGGCGGAACTCCTCTCCGACGCGCTGGTCCTCTCCCTCGTCCTGTTCTTCGGCTTCGTCGCCGTCGGACTCGTCGTCCTGTTCACCGTCCCGCGGCTGCTGCACCTGGCCCTCGAACCCGACCGGGTCTACCCGCTCTACGGATTCCACTACGCGATGCACCGGGCGACGGCCGGCCTGACGAACATCAGGTTCTTCGCCTGGCTCTTCGGCGACAGCTCCTACATCGTGCACTACCTGCGCGGCCTCGGATACGACCTGTCCCGCGTCGAACAGACCGGCTCGAACTTCGGCACCGAAGTCCAGCACGAGACCCCCCTGCTGGTGACGGTCGGCAGCGGGACGATGGTGGCCGACGGACTGTCGCTCATCAACGCGGACTACTCCAGCACGTCCTTCAAGGTGTCTCGGGCATCCATCGGGCCGCGCAACTTCCTCGGGAACAACATCGCCTATCCCTCGGGCGGCAGGACAGGGGAGAACTGCCTGCTGGCCACGAAGGTGATGGTCCCGCTGGACGGCGAGATCCGCGAAGGCGTCGGACTCCTCGGCTCACCGTGCTTCGAGATCCCCCGCTCGGTGGAGCGCGACACCCGGTTCGACCATCTCAGGACCGGCGCCGAACTGCGCCGCAGTCTCGCCGCGAAGAACCGTTACAACCTCCGGTCCATGGCGGGCATGCTGGTCGTGAGGTGGCTGCACACGTTCGCCCTCACGGTGTTCGGACTCGCCTCGGTCGATCTGTACGGCGTGGTCGGCCATGTGGTGATCGCCGGATACCTGGCGTTCACACTCGCCTTCTCCACCCTCTACTACGTGCTGCTGGAGCGCTGCATCACGTCGTTCCGTGCGCTCAGCCCCCGGCTGTGCTCCATCTACGACCCGTACTTCTGGTGGCACGAGCGCCTGTGGAAGGTACCGGACCACTACCTCAACCTCTTCAACGGAACGCCCTTCAAGAGCCTCGTGTGGCGGCTGCTGGGCGTCCGCGTCGGCCGCAGGGTCTTCGACGACGGCTGCTACCTGACGGAGCGGACCCTCGCCGCCATCGGAGACGAGTGCACGCTCAACGTCGGGAGCAAGATCCAGTGCCACTCCCAGGAGGACGGCACCTTCAAGTCCGACCACATCACGCTCGGTACCGGCTGCACGCTGGGCGTCGGCGCCCATGTGCACTACGGCGTGACGATGGGCGACGGTGCGGTGCTGGCGCCCGACTCCTTCCTCATGAAGGGCGAGGAGGTCCCCGCGCACGCGCGCTGGGGCGGCAACCCCGCCGAGGAGATGCCGGACACCGCCGAGCAGGGCGGTGGCGTCGGCCGGGCAGCACCACCGTTTTCCGCCGACGCCCCCGCGGCGACCGTGAGTTGAGGAAGGCCATTCGATGGGAACGCGTGTGGAAGCCGGCCGGGAGTTCTGGAGCCGTGCGCTGACCGCCGGTGGCATCACCACCGTGCCGCGCTGGACCGGGGAGCCGGTGCCGGGTACGGCCGAGCACGAGGTGCCGGCGCCCGACGACCTGACCGAAGCGGTCCGTGAGCTGGCCGAACGGCTCGAAGTGCCGTTCACCGCACTGCTGTTGGCCGGCCACGCCAGGGTGCTCGCCTCGTTGTCCGGCGAGCGGGAGGTGGTGACGGGGTACGCCGCCGGAGCGCGGGGCGGACCCCTGCCCTGCCGGCTGACCATTCCCCCGGGAACCTGGCGGGACCTGGTGTCGGCCGCCCGGCGCGCCGAGGCGGACGTGCTGGCGCACCGGGAGTTCCCGGTGGCGGAACTGCGACGCGAACTGGGAGTGGCCGAGCCGTCGTACGAGGTCGTGTTCGGCCCCCTCGGAGCCGTGGAACCCCTCCTCGGCGAGGGGGTGCTGGATGTTCGCTGGTCCGAGCGGGACGGACGGCTGACGCTGCGGCTCGGGTACCGCACGGACGTACTGGACGCCGTGTCCGCTGCGCGTATCGCGGGCTACCACCTGACGGCGCTCGGGCTGATGACGGCCGACGTGGACGCCGAGCACGCACGGCAGAGCCTGCTGTCGGCCGACGAGGTCCGTGAGCAGTTGGAGGGACTGGCCGGGCCCCGCCGGCCGCTGCCGGACGCCCGGGCCCACGAACTGTTCGAACAGCGTGCGCGGGCGTGTCCGCGGGCGGTGGCCGCCGTGCACGGCGAACGGCAGTGGACGTACGCGGAACTCAACGGCCGCGCGAACCGGCTGGCGCGGGCGCTGCTGGCCCGGGGCCTGGGCCCGGAAGACGTGGTCGCCGTGGTCACCGAACGCCGTCTCGACTGGCTGGCCGCCACCCTGGCGGTGTTCAAGGCGGGCGGCGCCTACCTGCCGATCGAGCCGCACTTCCCGGCCGGCCGTATCGCGGCAACGTTGTCGCGGGCCGGGTGCCGGCTGGTCCTGACCGAGTCCGGTAGCACACACACCCTCGACGAGGCGCTGGCCACCGTGCCGGAGGCAGAGAAGGTGCTGATCGAGACGGCGTACGCGGAACCGCACTCCGAGGAGGATCCCGGAGTCCGGGTCGACGCCGGTCAGCTGGCCTACGTCTACTTCACGTCCGGCTCCACCGGAGAGCCCAAGGGCGCGATGTGCGAGCACGCCGGCATGCTCAACCACCTCTACGCCAAGATCGACGACCTGGGGATCGACGAGGACTGCGTGGTGGCGCAGACCGCTCCGCAGTGCTTCGACATCTCGCTGTGGCAGCTGGTGTCGGCGCTGCTGGTGGGCGGGCGGACACTGCTGGTCGAGCAGGACGTGATCGTGGACGTGACACGGTTCCTCGACACCCTGGTCGACGGCCGGGCCGGGGTGGCGCAGGTCGTGCCCTCCTATCTGGAGGTGGTGGTCTCGTATCTGGAGCAGCACCCCCGTCCCCTGCCGGACCTGCGGTGTGTGTCGGTGACCGGCGAGGCGTTGAAACGGGAGCTGGTCCAGCGCTGGTTCGCGGTCCAGCCGGGGATCAGGCTGGTCAACGCCTACGGGCTGACCGAGACCTCCGACGACACCAACCACGAGGTCATGGACACGGTGCCGGAGCGGGTGCTGCTGGGGCGGCCGGTGAACAACGTGCGCGTCCATGTCGTGGACGAGCACCTGTCGCTGGTGCCGCTCGGCGCGCCGGGACTGATCGCGTTCTCCGGAGTCTGTGTGGGCCGCGGGTACGTCAACGATCCCGAGCGGACCCGTGAGGCGTACCGGAGCGACCCCTACCGCCCCGGTGAGCGGCTCTACCTGGGCGGTGACTGGGGCCGCTGGCACCCCGGCGGCAAGCTGGAGTTCCTCGGCCGCCGGGACAACCAGGTCAAGATCCGCGGGTTCCGGATCGAGATCGGCGAGATCGAGAACACCCTGCTGCGGGTGCCCGGGGTACGCGACGGCGCGGTGGTCGTCGCCGACCTCGCAGGGCGGAGCAAGCACCTGATCGCCTTCCACACGGGCCGGCACCTGCCGGCGGACGAGGTGCGCGAGGCGCTGGGCGCCGTACTGCCCGGCTACATGGTCCCCTCGGCCTTCCACTGGCGTGCCGAACTGCCGCTGACCGCCAACGGCAAGATCGACAGGAAGGCCCTGACCGCCCTGGCCGAGCAGGCGGCCGAGTCCCCGCCGGGCGAGAAATCCCGCGCCCCGCTCACCCCGGCCGAACGGAAACTGGCCGCCGTCTGGGCCGAGTTGCTGGGCGTACCCGAGCACCGGATCGGCCCGGAGGACCACTTCTTCGACTCCGGTGGCACCTCGCTGACCGCGGTCAGACTCACCGTCGCCCTCGACCGCGCGGTGTCCCTCAAGGACATCACCCGGCACCCGGTACTCGCCGACCTGGCCGCCCTCCTGGACGGCACGGCCCGGCAGCACCCGGAGCTGCTCCAGCCGCTGACCGCGGCGGACGGGGCGGCGGAGTGCGCCCTGGTGTGCTTCCCCTACGCGGGCGGCAACGCGGTCAACTACCGGCCGATGGCCGGCGAGCTGGCCGGCAGCGGCCTGACGGTCCTCGCGGTGGACCTGCCCGGTCACGACCTGGCCGCGCGTCACGAGCCGTTCGCGCCGATCACCCGGGTGGCGGAACAGGTCGTGGCCGAGATCAGCGCACGGGGCCTGACCCGGGTCATGCTCTGGGGCCACTCGTCGGGCGCCGCGCCCGCCGTGGAGACGGCCAGGAGGCTCCAGGAACGCGGTGTGCACGTGATCCGGGTGTTCCTCGGCGCGCAACTGCTCGGCACCGCCGACGAGCGGCGCGCCGCCATCGGCGACCTGACGGGCCGGGGCGACGCCGAGACCGCCGCGCGGCTGGCCGGCGACAGCGGCTACACCGAACTCGCGGAACTGAACGAGCGGCACGCCGCCCACATCGGTGCCGCCTACCGGCACGACTGCCTGTCCGCACACCGCTACTTCCTCGATGCCCTGGACTCCCCGCCGCCCGTGAAGCTGTCCGCGCCGGTCTCGGTGGTCGTCGCCGCCGACGACCCGCACACGACCGGCCACACCCACCGGCACCGGGACTGGCTGCTGCTGGCCGAGCACGTCGATCTGTACGAACTCGCGGACGGGGGCCACTACTTCCCCCGTACCCGTCCGGCCGAGGCGGCGCGGGCCGTCCTGGGCGCCGTCGTACCACTGGCCTCCTCCTGAGTCGCGCAGCGCCTCAGGACGGGCAACCGAAAGGAAACCGAGATGTCGTCCTCATCCCTGGCACCACCACTGGACGTGGAGCTACGGCCGGACAGACCCGCGATCGTGCACGTCGAGTCCCCCGGGGACGCGCCGGGCTGGGCGGCGCAGTACCGCGAGGCGCTGCGGGCGCGGGTCACCGAGCACGGGGCGCTGGTCGTCCGCGGCCTGGGGCTGCGGGAGGCGGACCAGGCCGGTGCCGTCTTCGCCGGGCTCGCCGGTGACCTCGTACGAGAGAGGGAGGCCTTCGCCCCCCGTGCGGCCGAGGGTCCGGCAGGGCTGTACTCGTCCATGCCCTGGCCGGCGAACCAGCCGATGTGCATGCACCACGAGCTGAGTTATCTGCTGGAGGTGCCCGGTCTGCTGCTGTTCGCCTGTCTGAGCGCGCCCGACGGGGGCGGCGCGACGGCGGTGGCCGACGCCGAACAGGTGCTCCAGTCGCTGCCGACCGCGCTGACGGAGCGGTTCGAGCGGGAGGGCTGGCTGCTGACCCGCACCTACAACGACGAGATCGGGGCGTCCCTGCCGGAGTCGTTCGGCACCGACGACCGCACCGAGATCGAGCGCTACTGCCGGGCGCACGCCATCGACTTCACCTGGCGGGCCGACGGTTCCCTGTACACCGAGCAGCTGCGCAGCGCCGTGGTCCGGCATCCCCTCACGGGCCGGCGCTGCTGGTTCAACCAGATCGCCTTCCTCAACGAGTGGACGCTGGATCCGGAGGTGCGCGAGTACCTGCTGGATCTGTACGGCGAGGACGGGCTGCCGTTCAACACCCGCTACGGCGACGGCACCCCGATCGGCGAGGACGTGGTCCAGTTGCTCAACAGCACGTACGAGGAGCACACCCGGCGCGAGCCCTGGCAGGCCGGCGATCTGATGCTCGTCGACAACATCCGCACCGCGCACAGCAGGGAGGCCTTCACCGGGGAGCGGCGCGTGCTGGTAGGCATGGCCGAGCCCCGCCGTCTGGCCGACGGCTGCCCGACCCCGGAGGCGAGCCGACGATGACCACTCCTTTGCCGACCGACACCGGGTCGGGCACGTTGCGGCCGGGCTCGGCGCCCACGTTCGCGGTGATCTCCGGCGAGCAGGTGCAGCGAGCGCTCAGCGGGCGCGAGAAGCAGATCGTGGAGCTGGTCGAGGCCACCTACCGGCTGCACGGCTCCGGCGACTCGGTCAACCCGCCGTCGTACTTCCTGCGCTTTCCCGACCGGCCCACGGCGCGGATCATCGCGCTGCCAGCCTCCATCGGCGGGTCGGTGCACGTGGACGGCCTGAAGTGGATCTCCAGCTTCCCGGACAACGTGCGCGACGGGCTGCCCCGGGCGTCCGCGGTCCTCATCCTCAACGACCCGGAGACGGGTTACCCGTTCGCCTGTCTGGAAAGCTCCATCATCAGCGCGACCAGGACGGCGGCCTCGGCGGCCCTGGCGGCCGACTGGCTCAGCCGCACCCGGACCCGCCCCACCAGGGTCGGATTCTTCGGTACGGGTCTGATCGCCCGCTACATCCACACCTTCCTGGCCGGCACCGGCTGGGCGTTCGACACGATCGGTGTGCACGACGTGTCGGCCGACAGCGCCGCCGGCTTCTCCGGCTACCTGCGGCAGGCCGGCACCCCGGCCCGGGTCACCGTCCACGACAGCGCCGAGGACCTCGTCCGCTCCAGCGACCTCGTCGTCTTCGCCACCGTCGCCGGCCGGCCGCACGTCGCAGACCCGGCCTGGTTCAGCCACAACCCCCTGGTCCTGCACGTGTCCCTGCGCGACCTCGCCCCCGAGGTCCTGCTGGCCTCGGCGAACTTCGTCGACGACGTCGAGCACTGCCTCAAGGCGGACACGTCCCCGCACCTCGTCGAGCAGCTGACCGGCGACCGCGGTTTCCTGAACGGGACCCTCGACGACGTGATGACCGGACGGGCCGCCCCGCCGGCCGACCGACCGGTGATCTTCTCGCCCTTCGGGCTCGGCGTCCTGGACCTCGCCGTGGGCAAGTACGTCTACGACGAAGCAACCCGGGCGGGGGACCTCCGCCTCATCGACGACTTCTTCCACGACCTGCGCCGGTACGGCTGAGGCCGTCATCCCGGCCCTGGTATCAGGAGGCCCGCCGTGCCCGTCATCTCCACTCCTTACGACTTCAACGAAGGCCGTCTCTTCGTCGACCTCAAGTCGATTCTCGAATGCCCCCTCTACCTCAAGTGCGAGGGCTTCAACTTCGCCGGCTCCATCAAGTTGAAGGCCGCGAACGAGATGGTGGAGAGCGCCGAGCGGGACGGGGTCCTGAAGCGGGGTTCCATCCTCGTGGAGTCCTCGTCCGGGAACCTGGGCGTGGCGCTCAGCATGATCGCCGCCAGCAAGGGCTACCGGTTCCTGTGTGTGACGGACTCCCGTTGCAACCTCTCGACCAGACTGCTGATGGAGGCGCTCGGCAGCCAGGTCCACGTCGTGGCCGACCAGGACTCCAACGGCGGATTCCTGGGCACCCGGATCGAGTACGTCCGCGCGCTGTGTGCGTCCGACGACCGCTACGTCTGGCTCAGTCAGTACACCAACGCGGGCAACTGGCGGGCGCACCACCGTACGACGGCGCCGGAGATCGCCGACCAGTTCCCGGAACTGGACGTGCTCTTCGTCGGAGCGGGCACCACCGGCACCCTGATGGGCTGCGCGCGCTACTTCCGCGAGTGGCACCGGCCGGTGCGCGTCGTCGCGGTGGACAGCGTGGGCTCGGTGGCCTTCGGCGGGAAGCCGGGCCGCCGGATGATCCCCGGGCTGGGCATGAGCATGCGCCCGCCGCTGCTCGACGAGTCCTATGTGGACGAGGTGATCCAGGTGGAGGAGGCGGACACCATCCGTACCTGCCACCGGATGGCCAGACACGGCTTCCTGTTCGGCGGCTCCACGGGCACGGTGGTCAGCGGCGCGACGGACTGGCTGGCGCGCAACGGCACCCGGGACATGACCGCGGTGGCGATCGCGCCCGACCTCGGCGAGCGCTATCTCGACACCGTCTACCAGACCAACTGGCTGCAGGATCTGTACGGCGACCACATATTCGACCCCGAGCAGGTGAGCACGCCCTCACGTCGCGTCAAGTCCGTGTCTCAGGCGCCCGGCGAGCGGCGAAGATCGTAGGAGGACGCTCATGGCGACGGCGCTCTCACCCGGCCTGGATCACGCCGTCGACCCGCAGGGCGGCGATGTCGGAGGCGCCGTAGCCCAGCTCGGCCAGGACGCTGTCGGTGTGCTCGCCGACGGCGGGGACCGCGTCCATGCGCGGGGACGTGCCGGCCAGGTCCGCCGGGGGCAGCAGCGCGGGCACCGTCGCTCCGCCGGGGATCGGTACGTCCCGCCAGCGGCCCCGCTCGGCGAGGACCGGGTGGGCCAGGAAGTCGTCCACGTCGTTCACGCCGGCGTTGGCGATGCCCGCCGCGTCCAGCAGCCGTGTCGCCTCGGCGCTGTCCAGCTCGCCGAACCGCCCGGCCACGATCGTGTTCAGCTCCGCGCGGTGGGCCACCCGGTCCGAGCCGGTGGCGAACCGCGGATCCGTGACGAGTTCCGGCAGGCCCAGGAACCGTTCGCACAGGGACACCCATTCACGTTCGTTCTGGATGGAGAACAGGACGTCCTTGCCGTCGGCGGCCCTGTACGCGCCGTACGGGGCGATCGTGGCGTGCTGGGTGCCCAGGCGCGGGGGCTGGGTGCCGCCGAAGCGGGTGTAGTAGGCGGGCTGGCCCATCCACTCGGCCAGCGCCTCGAACAGCGAGACCTCCACCGCCCGGGCGACGCCGGTGGTGGCCCGGGTGAACAGGGCGGTCAGGATGCCGGAGTAGGCGTACATGCCGGCGGCGATGTCGGCGACCGACACCCCGACCCGGGCGGAGCCGTGCTCGTTGCCGGTCAGTGAGACCAGCCCCGTCTGGCACTGCACCAGCAGGTCGTACGACTTGCGGTCGGCCCAGGGGCCGGTGGTCCCGTAGCCGGAGACGGAGCAGGAGATCAGGGAGGGGTGGCGCTCGGCGAGGGCCTCGGCGCCCAGACCCATCCGCGCCGCCGCGCCGGGCGCCAGGTTCTGCACGAACACGTCGGCGCGGGCGAGCAGCCGCTCCAGGACGGACCGGCCGGCCGGGGACTTCAGGTCGAGTGTCACGGACTCCTTGGAACGGTTGAGCCACACGAAATAGCTGGACTCGCCGTGCACCGTGGTGTCGTATCGGCGGGCGAAGTCGCCTCCGCCCGGCCGCTCGACCTTGATGACCCGGGCACCGAGGTCGGCCAGCTGGCGGGTGGCGAAGGGCGCGGCCACCGCCTGTTCGACGCTGACGACGGTGATGCCCTCGAGAGGGCGTGCTGCGGGCGGCTCGGTCATGAGGACAGCTCCAGGGGTGTGGTCCCGTCGGGAGCAGCATCATCCCCCGCCCGTGCGGGAGCGTCCCCGGGCGGCCGCCCGCCGTGCCCGCCGGGCCGATCCGTGTACGGTCCGAGCCGCTGGGCGTGCCTCCGGCGGGCGGACAGGTGAACCCCGGGCGAATTCTGGCTTTCCCTCCGGTCAGGAGCCGGTCAGGAACGCGGTCCCGGCGCGGTGGTCGGCCTATGATCACCAGCGCCGCCTCGTTCGTACGACTCCCAGGAGGCCCGGCATGCCCGAAGCCGCAGTCGGCGCAGCGGCCGCGCCCGGCGCCATACCGCCCCCGCCCCCCGGCCCCGCCGGCCGGTGGCGCACCGCGCTGCTCGCGGGCGGCGCCCTGGTCGCCGCCGCGGCCGTCGCCGCGGCCGTGCTGGCGGTCGGCGGCCCGGGCACGGGCGGGCACACGGCGCAGGACACGGTCGGCCCGCGGCGCGTCACCGTGGAGGTGACGCCCGCCGGCTGCGGGCGCGGCTGGACGCATCCGCGGTCCGGTCGCCAGGTCTTCGACCTGCGCAACACCTCCAGCACGGCGGCCGAGGTGTATCTGACCGACGCCAGGACGGGCGCGGTCTACGGCGAGGTCGACGGTCTCGCCCCGGGCACCGACCGCCCGCTCCGGGTGACGCTGGGCGACGGCTCGTACGCCTTCAAGTGCCTGCCCGACGACGCGGACGCCGTCACCGGCCCCACCGTCCGGATCACCGGGGGCGGAGCGGCCAGGAGCGGCCCCGCGGCCGTCCCGGTGACCCAGCAGGACCTCATCCCGCCCACGCTCGCCTACCAGAAGTGGATCGGGGCGCGCACGGCCGAACTGGTGGGCCTGACCGACGCGTTGCGGGACGCGGTGGACCGCGGGGACCTCGCGGCGGCCCGCGCCGCCTGGCTGCCCGCGCACCTGGTGTACGAACGGATGGGCGCCGCCTACGGCACCTTCGGCGACGCCGACAAGGTGATCAACGGCACCACGGCGGGGCTCTCCGGCGGCGTGCGCGACCCGGGCTTCACCGGCTTCCACCGGGTGGAGTACGGCCTGTGGCACGGGGAGTCCGCGAGCGCGCTGCGGGGTCCGGCCGACCGGCTCGCCGGAGCCGTCCGGGCCCTGCGCGACCGTTGGCCCGGCGAGCGGATGGACCCGGCCGACGTGGGCCTGCGCGCCCATGAAATCCTGGAGAACACCGTGCAGTTCGAGCTGACGGGCCGCACCGACTACGGCAGCGGCAGCAACCTGGCCACCGCCCGCGCCAACCTCGACGGCACCCGGGCGCTGCTCGGGTTCCTCCGCCCGCTGCTGACGACCCGCGACACCGGTCTGCGCGGTGTCGACGCATGGCTGGACCGTGCCGGGCACACGCTCGACGCCCTGGACCGCGACGGCCGCTGGACGCCGCTGACCGGCCTGGGCCGCGCCCAGCGGGAGAGGGTCGACGCGGATCTGGGCGAACTGGTCGAGCGGCTGGCCGACGTGGCGACCCTCACGGATGTACGGAGGACCTCGTGAACCCCACGAGCAGGGTCGGCCGGCGGGGCTTTCTGACCGGCGCGGCGGCCATGGCGGGCGCGGGGCTGGTGGCCGCCGACCACGGTGCCGCCCTGGCCGCGCCGCCCGGCGACGGGCAGCCCGCCGCGAGCGCGGTCGTACCCTTCCACGGCCCCCACCAGGCCGGCATCACCACCCCGCCGCAGCGCGCCACGGCGTTCGTGTCCTTCGACCTGACCGCGCGGGACCGCGGTGAACTGGCCGACCTGCTGCGCACGCTCACGGACCGGGCGCGTTTCCTCACCGCCGGCGGCAGCCCGGACGAACCGGGCATCACGGCCCCGCCCGCCGACTCCGGCACGCTCGGCCCCGACGTGCCGGCCGACCGGCTGACGGTCACGGTCGGCGTCGGTGCCTCCCTGTTCGACGAGCGCTACGGTCTCGCGGGCCGCCGGCCCCGCCGACTGACCGCCATGCCGTCGTTCCCCGACGACGACCTGGACGCGGCCTGGTGCCACGGGGACCTGAGCGTGCAGTTCTGCGCCGCCGACCCGGACGCGGTGCTGCACGCCCTGCGCGACGTCGCCCGGCACACCCGGGGCGGGATGCAGGTGCGCTGGCGGATGGACGGGTTCGTCAGCCCGCCCCGACCCTCCGGCACCCCGCGCAACCACCTGGGCTTCAAGGACGGCATCGCCAACCCCGACGTCGGCGACGCCCGCGCGATGGACCGCCTGGTGTGGGTGGGCGCCGGCGGCGGCGAGCCGGACTGGGCGACGGGCGGCAGCTACCAGGTCGTACGGCTCATCCGGATGCTGGTGGAGTTCTGGGACCGGGTCTCCCTCACCGAGCAGGAACGCATGTTCGGCCGCGCCCGGGACACCGGCGCGCCCCTGGACGGACGTCACGAGAAGGACGCGCCCCGCTACGCCGACGACCCCAAGGGCGACATCATTCCGCTGAACAGTCACATCCGGCTCGCCAACCCGCGCACCGGCGCCACCGCCGGCCAGCGTCTGCTGCGCCGCGGCTACAACTACGACCGGGGCATGGACGCCAACGGCAACCTCGATCTGGGCCTGCTGTTCTGCTGCTACCAGCAGGACCTCGCCCGGCAGTTCGAGACCGTGCAGAAGCGGCTGGCCGGGGAACCGCTCGTCGACTACGTCACCCCGTTCGGCGGCGGCTACTTCTTCGCCCTGCCCGGCGTACGGGACCGGTCCGACTGGCTGGGACGCGCGTTGCTGTCCTGAGCCGACCGCCGGGCCGGTCAAGAGGACCCCAAGACACCATGAGTATTTCCTGACCGAACATTCGCTCGCACGTCATTGCCGCTCCCCCGCTCCGCCGTCACCATTGCGCAGGATCCGGCCGTGGATGTCATGACCATGGACGTCATGGTGATGCCATGGCCATGGATGTCGTGGCAGTGGAAGTCAGTGCTCCCGGAAGGCGAGACAGCATGATCGGCACAGGAAGAACCCCAGGCGCGCGGCGCCGGCTGACGAGGGTGGGCGCGCTGCTCGGCGCGGCCGCCCTCGCGAGCGCGGGCGGGGCCGTCCCCGCCTTCGCGGGCTCGTCGCCCGGCGGTCACGGCCACCCCGGCACCCACACCGCGACGCCGATCAAGCATGTGGTGGTGATCTACGACGAGAACGTGTCGTTCGACCACTACTTCGCCACCTACCCGCAGGCCGCGAACACCGACGGCACCCGGTTCGAGGCCGCCGCGCACACCCCGAAGGCCGACAACCTGCTCAACTCCGGGCTGCTGACGAAGAACCCCAACCTGTACGCGCCCAAGCGGCTGAGCAGCGCGCAGGCCATGACCTGCGACCAGAACCATTCCTACGGCCCCGAGCAGTACGCGGCCGACGGCGGCAAGGCCGACAAGTACGTCGAGAACACCGAAGTCAGCAAGTGCAGCGGGCTGTTCGGCGAGCCCGGGCTGGTGATGGACTACTACGACGGCAACACCGTCACCGGCCTGTGGAACTACGCCCAGCAGTACGCCCTGGCGGACCACTCCTTCGGTTCGACCTACGGCCCCTCCACCCCTGGCGCGCTCGAACTGATCTCCGGTCAGACCCACGGTGTGGTCTCCGTCGACCCGGCCACCGGTACGGAGAACCCGAAGCAGACGAAGACACCGGACCCGTACACCGTGCTGTCCCCGGACGCCAAGGGTGTCGGCACGCTCGTCAACGACCCGGACCCGGCCTTCGACGACTGCTCGGGCAAGGACCACACCAGCACCAACGCGCTCGCGTCGATGCAGGGGAGGAACATCGGTGACCTGCTCAACGCCAAGGGCGTGAGCTGGGGCTGGTTCCAGGGCGGCTTCCGCCCGAGCACCGCGTGGGACGGCAAGCAGGGCGACTACGCGAAGTGCGACAGCACGCACACCAACACCGGCGGGGCGGCGGCCGTCGACTACAGCCCGCACCACTCCCCGTTCCAGTACTACAAGTCGACGTCCAACCCGCACCACCTCGCCCCGAAGAGCATCGCGGAGATCGGGCACAACGGCCGGGCCAACCACAACTACGACCTGACCGACTTCGACGCCGCCCTCAAGGCCGGCAACCTGCCGGCCGTCAGCTTCCTGAAGGCCGCCGAGTACCAGGACGGCCACGCGGGTTACTCCGACCCGCTCGACGAGCAGCACTTCCTGGTCAAGGAGATCAACGCGCTGCAGCAGTCGCCGGAGTGGAGGTCCACCGCGGTCGTGGTCGCCTACGACGACTCCGACGGCTGGTACGACCACGTCACGTCGAAGGTGCTGAACGGTTCCAAGGACTCCACGATCGGCTCCAACGGCAAGGCCCTGGACGGCCCCGCCTGCCAGTCGGGCCCGGCCGCCGCGGGCGGCTACGCGGACCGCTGCGGCCCCGGCACCCGGCAGCCGCTGCTGGTCATCTCTCCCTACAGCAAGGTCAACAAGGTCGACCACACCGCCACCGAGCAGACGTCGGTCACCAAGTTCATCGAGAACAACTGGCACACCGGCCGGATCGGCGACGCCTCCTTCGACCGGCGGGCCGGCAGCCTGAACGGCATGTTCGACTTCAGCCACCCGAACGACAAGCAGGTGCTGCTGAACGCGGACGGCTCGGTCAAGTCGGTCAAGCGGATCCCGCACTACGACCGGACCGCCTCCGCCGCCTCCGCCGGGACGCCCTATGCCCCGTACGTCGAGGACCTCAAGGCGCAGAACGTGGCGGCCAGCAGCCCGGCCTCCCCGGCGCTGCCGATAGCCCTGGCCGCCGGTGCCCTGACGGCCGGCACGGCGGCCACCGCGTTCGCCCTGCACCGCCGCAGGAACCGCGCCAAGAGCCCGGCCGCGGCGGGCTGACCGCCCCTCCCCGCCCCAGCGCACTCTCGACGGCCCCGGTCCCGGCAGGACCGGGGCCGTCCGCTCGTGCGCGACTCGAACCCGGTGGGCCGTCCGGCCCCGGCAGAGGCCGACCGGCCCTACCTCCGCCCGGCTGCCACCGGGGACCACGGCAGGATGCTCCGGAACAGCGGCATCCACGCGCTCGACAGGCGGGCGTGTCTGCGCCTGCTCGCCGGAGTGCCGGTCGGCCGTGTCGTCTACACCGAGCAGGTGCTCCCGGCCGTGCTCCCGGTCAGCTTCCGCCTGGACACCGACTCCTGCGTGCTGCTGCGCACCTCGGCGGACGCCGGCCTGGTGCGCGCGGTCGACGGTGCCGTGGTGGCCTTCGAGGCGGACGAGTTCGACGCGGCGACCCGCTGCGGCTGGAGCGTGGTGGTGACCGGCCGGGCCACGGTCGTGACCGACTCCGAGACCCCGGAGCGTCCGGCGGCGAGCGGCCCGGATCCCCGGGCGGCGGTGCCGGTTCCCGAGAGCGTACTCGTCCGCATCGCGTCGGAGATGATCACCGGCCGCCGTCTCACCGGACCTTCACAGGATCGGGCGGTGATCTGAACCACGCTGGGCACCCGGCGCGTGCCGCCGCTCGGAAGGGGCCGTGTGATGATCATCGTCGCCGTACTGCTGCTGCCCGTGCTGGGACTGATGCTGTACGCGCTGGACCGGGTCGAGGACCTGCTGTCCGGCGGACCGTCGGCGCCACGCTCTTCGCGTCGCCGCCATCTGCGACTGGTCGGCGGCGGTGACGGCGGGACGGAGCGTCGTCCGACCGGACCGCCCGGTCGGCACGTCGACGCCGCTTGACGGACGGCCGTGGGCCAAGCGCTGGGCCGCGCAGGCCTCTTTGCCCGCGCCGTTGCGTTTCTTGGGCTGGACCCGGTGTGAAAGTCCGCTTCCGTACATGTCGTCCGCCTCGGATGTGGGTGCACGGTTCGCAGGCCTCGCCTGCTCAGTTCAGCCCGAGGAGCAACCCTTGTCCCGACGCCCCGTCCGCCCGGTCCGTACCGTCACGGCCGCTGCGGCCGCACTCGCCGCCGTCGGCGCGCTCACCGCGACCGCCGCGAGCGCCGCACCCGTCTCCCCGCGGGTGCCCGCACAGCCGCACCGGGCCGCCCGGCATGTCCTGCTGCTGTCCATCGACGGCCTGCACCAGTCCGATCTGGCCTGGTACACGGCCCGCAATCCGCACTCGGCCCTCGCCCGGCTCGCCGCCGGCGGTGTGGAGTACACCCACGCGAGAACCACCAACCCCTCGGACTCCTTCCCGGGCATGGTCGGCCAGCTCACCGGCGGCAACCCGGGCACCACGGGCGTCTACTACGACGACGCCTACAGCTCCGCGCTGCTGCCGGCCGGCACCACCAAGTGCGCCGGCGCCAGGCCGGGCGCCGAGGTCGACCTCACCGAGGACCTCGACCGGAACAAGGACTCCCTGGACGCGGGCCAGGGTCTGAGCGGCCTCCCCGGCAGCATCCTGAAGATGACCGGCGACCCGGCGCGCCTCATCGACCCGTCGAAGCTGCCGGTCGACCCGAGGACCTGCAAGCCGGTCTACCCGCACGCGTATCTGAAGGTGAACACGGTCTTCGACGTGGCCCGCAAGGCGGGACTGCGCACCGCCTGGTCCGACAAGCACGCGGCCTACGAGATCCTCGACGGCCACTCCGGCGACGGCATCCAGGACCTGTTCACACCCGAGATCAACAGCACGGCCCTCGGCTACCCCGCGGGCGACGACTGGACGAAGGACAACGCGGCCACCGAGCAGTACGACGGCTACAAGGTGCGGGCGGTCCTCAACCAGATCGACGGCTACGACCACAGCGGCAGCCACCGGGTCGGCACCCCCGCCGTCTTCGGCATGAACTTCCAGTCGGTCTCTACGGCGCAGAAGCTTCCCTCCTCCGACGGTCTGGCGGGCGGTTACCGGACCAAGGGCGTGCCCGGCCCGCTGCTGGCGAAGAACCTCGCCTTCGTCGACCGGCAGGTCGGTGCGTTCCTCACCGAGCTGCGCAGGCGCCACCTCGACTCCAGCACCACGGTCATCCTCTCCGCCAAGCACGGCCAGTCGCCCATCGATCCCAAGGCGCTGACCCGCATCGACGACGGTCCCCTGCTGGACGGCCTCAACGCCGCCTGGAAGGCCGCCCACCCGGGCTCCGGGGACCTGGTCGCGCACGCCGTGGACGACGACGCCATGCTGCTCTGGCTCACCGACCGCTCGCAGGCCGCCGCCGACTTCGCCCGCACGTACCTGCTCGCCCGGTCGGGCACCGGCAACGGCATCGACGGCCAGGCCAGGCCGTTCACGGCGAGCGGTCTGACGGCCCTGTACGCGGGTGCGGGCGCCGCCCGGTACTTCCACGCGGCGCCGGGCGACTCCCGGGTGCCCGACCTGGTCGGCGTCACCCGCGAGGGCGTCGTCTACACCGGCGGCAAGGGCAAGATCGCCGAGCACGGCGGCGCCCACGCCGACGACCTCGACGTGCCCCTGGTGGTCTCCGGCGCCGCCACTCCGCACGGCGTCCGGGTCGGCGGAGCGGTGCGCACCACGCAGATCGCCCCGACCATCCTGCGGCTGCTGGGCCTGGACCCGCGGGCCCTGGACGCGGTCCGCGTCGAGCGCACCCGGGCACTCCCGGTGCGCTGACGCCCGCCGGTGCCGCCCCGTCTGGGGCGGCACCGGTTCCCGCCGCCCTCACCGGGACGGTGTGACCAGCCCCGTCTCATAGGCGGTGATCACGAGTTGTACCCGGTCCCGGGCGCCGAGTTTGGTGAACAGCCGGGACACGTGCGACTTGGCGGTGGCCACGGTGATGAAGAGGTCCTCCGCGATCTCGGTGTTCGACCGGCCGCGTCCCACCAGGGTCAGCACCTCCCGTTCCCGCTCGGTGATGCCCTCGACCGGCCGGGGAGGGGACGGCGGGGCACTGTGGGGGCGCCCGACGAAGTCCGCGATCAGCCGGCGCGTCACCGCCGGCGCGATCAGCGCGTCGCCGGCCGCGACCACCCGGACCGCCGCGAGGATGTCGTCCAGCGCCATGTCCTTGACGGCGAAGCCGCTCGCACCCGCCCGGAGTGCGCCGTAGACGTGCTCGTCCTCGTCGAAGGTGGTCAGGACGAGGACGCGGGTGGCGGTCGGACCGGCCGTGATCAGACGGGTGGCCTCGATACCGTCCATGCCGGGCATCCGGATGTCCATCACCACGACGTCGGGGCTGGTGTCCCGGACCAGCTGGACCGCCTCGACGCCGGTGGCGGCCTCGCCGACGACCTCCAGATCGGGGTGGTCGGCCATGAGCACGCGCAGCCCGGACCGCATCAGGGGCTGGTCGTCGGCGAGCACGATCCGCACGGTCATCGGGCCTCCACCGGCACTCGGACGGGCTCGGGCAGCGGCAGCCGGGCCGCCACCCGGAAGCCGCCCCCGGGGCGCGGGCCCGCACTGAGGTGGCCGTGCAGCAGGCCGACCCGCTCCCGCATGCCCACGAGGCCGAAACCTTGTGCCGGGCCGTCCCCGGGGGCGCCGCGCCCGTCGTCGACGACCTCCACGGACAGTTCCTGCTGCCCCTGGTCGACGAGCACCCGGCAGTGCCCGGTGCCCGCGTGGCGGACCACGTTGGTCAGCGCCTCCTGCACGATGCGGTAGGCGGACAGGTCGATGTCGGCGGGCAGGGGGCGCGGCTCCCCCGCGCGGCACACGTCGACGCGTACCCCGGCGTCCGCGGTCGCCGCCGCCAGCTGTTCGAGGTCGGCGAGCCCCGGCGAGGGCGCGAGCGACGCCGGTGCCGGGTCCGCGCCGCCCGGTTCGGCCTGCCGGAGCGCCACCAGCGTGCGCCGCAGCCCGGACAGGGTCTCCCTGCTGGTGGCCTCGATGGCGCGCAGTGCCTCGCGGGCCTCCGCCGGCTGGGTCCGGATGACCCGGCTGCCCATTCCGGCCTGGATGGCGATGATGCCGATGCTGTGCGCGACCATGTCGTGCAACTCCCTTGCGATCCGCAGCCGTTCGGCGGTCACGGCCTCGGCCACCTCCTGCGAGCGCAGCGCCACCGCGTGCTCACGGCGCTCCCGGCTGAGCAGTCCGACCATGCAGGAGGCGACCATCGCCAGGAGCGCGATCACCCCGACGGAGATCATGTTGTCCCCGTGCGCGAAGGCTCCGACGAGCAGGGTCTGCACGGTGGAGGACACCGCCACTGCACCGATGGAGGCGCGTCGCGTGCCGGTGGCGACGACGTACCCGAGGACGAGGTCCACGGCCAGGTACGACAGGAACTGACCCTGGTACGACACCACCAGGCTCGCTCGGCCGGAGCTGGGAGTGCAGGCCACCACGAGGGCGGCTCCCAGGAGTGTCAGGGCCAGGGCGGTCAGCGGCGCCCGTCGCAGCACACCGACGAGCAGGCTCACCGCCAGCAGCGACCCGACCGCGTGGACCGTGCCGGAAGCCCGGTGCGCGGCCCCCACCAGCACGGCCAGCAGGAAGAGGTACAGGACACCCCCCGCCCAGGCCATGACCGTCGTTCTCCCCGTCCGTGGTGTCGCGTCCATGCCGGGAGAGTAACCAGCCGCCGCCCGCCCGGCATCGGCCCGGGGATGTACGCCCGGGGGCCGAGGCGGCCGCGCGATGTGCCGCCCTGGGCCCCATGTCAGCGGGCGAACCCCCCGGCAGGGTTGTCCCTGTGATCGAGGTCAACGAACTCACCAAGCGATACGGCGGCAAGACCGCCGTCGACCATCTGTCCTTCACCGTGCAGCCGGGCCAGGTCACCGGCTTCCTCGGCCCCAACGGAGCCGGCAAGACCACCACCCTCAGGGTGCTCCTCGGCCTGGACGCGCCCACCGCCGGCACGGCCACCGTCGACGGCGTCGCCTTCGGCAGCCGTCCACGCGGGCTGCGGCATGTCGGCGCCCTGCTCGACGCCCACCAGGTCCACGGCGGACGCAGCGCCACCGCCCACCTGTCGGCCCTGGCCCGCAGCAACGGCATCCCGCCGCGCCGGGTGGACGAGGTGCTGCGGGAGGTGGGGCTGACCGAGGCCGCGTCCCGGCGCATCGGCGGGTTCTCGCTCGGTATGAAGCAGCGGCTCGGGATCGCCACGGCCCTGCTCGGCGACCCGCCCGTGCTGGTGTTCGACGAGCCGGTCAACGGGATGGACCCGGAGGGCGTGCTGTGGGCGCGCCGCCTCTTCCGGCGTCTGGCGGCCGAGGGCCGGACGGTCTTCCTCTCCAGCCATCTGATGTCGGAGATGGAGAACACCGCCGACCAGCTGGTCGTCATCGGCCGGGGACGGCTCATCACGGCCGAGTCCGTGCGGGACTTCGCCGCCCGTGGCACCCGCCTCGGCGTCCTGGTGGGGACACCGCGGGCCGCGGAGCTGACGGCGGTGCTGACCGCGGCCGGCGCGACCGTCCGGCCGGACGGCCCGGCGGGCGCCGGCCGGCTCGCCGTGGCCGGGCTGCCGGCGGACCGGATCGGAGCACTCGCCCTGGAGAACCGGATACCGCTGAACCAGCTGACCACCCGGACCGCCTCACTGGAGGAGGCCTTCATGGAACTCACCGCCGACAGCGTCGAGTACCTGGCAGGACAGCCCCGATGACCCCTCTCGTCTCCGCCCCCGCGACCGTCTCCGGCTCATCCGCGGCGTCGGCCGCCGAGCCGCCCGCCCGCTTCCGCGATCTGCTCGCCGCCGAGTGGATCAAGACGCGGTCACTGCGTTCCACCACCTGGACGATCGCGCTCATCACCCTGTTCGTCATCGGGTCCGCCGCCATGGCCGCGCTGGCGGACTACAACAACCTCGCCGGCTCCGGCCCGAGCGCACGGCAGCCGGTCGGCTTCCGGCCCTTCGACTCGTATCCGCCGGCCGGCTACTGGACGCTGATGCTGGTCGCCGGCACCATCGGCGCCCTCACGGTGGTGAGCGAGTACAGCAGCGGTCTGATCCGCACCACCACCGTGGCGGTCCCCGCCCGCGGCTCGGTGGTGCTGGCCAAGGCGGTCGTCACCGCGGCCCTGTGGACCGTGGTCGGCACGGTCGTCGCCACCGGTTCCTTCCTGGTCGCCCAGGCCGTCCTCGACGGCCGGCACGCCGGGGTCTCGATCACCCATCCGGGGGTGGCCCGAGCCCTGCTGGCATCCGCGCTGTCGGCGCCCGTCTGCGCGCTGATCGGCCTGGGCATCGGCGTCCTGGTCCGGCACAGCGCCGCCACGATGGTCACCAGCATCTTCACGCTGCTGATGCTGCCCGAGCTCTTCCCGGACACCAAGCCCTGGCCCGCCCACGTCAACCACGCGATGGTCATCATCGCCTGGCGGCGCCTCGTCCAGAACTGGGGACCGGATCCCGGGTCCCTGAGGCTCAGCGCGACGGTCCACGGCTCCTGGACCGTGTACCTGCTCTGGCCGCTGATCGCAGTCGTACTCGCCGTACTCGTCGTACGCCGCCGCGACGTGTGAGCGGCGCGGCCGGCCCGGCGCCACGGGGCGCCGGGCCGGTCCGCCCGCTCTGTCCTCGCTCCGGTCAGTCCGTGCCGGACTCCATCGCGGCGCGGTCCAGCAGCTGGTCCTCCTCGGAGACCTCGCCACGGGAGGCGATCGCCTCCGCACCGCCCCGGGGCATCTCCGGCATGGTGCCGATCAGACCGGTCGCGGCCGCCTGGGCGGCGCCCATGGCGGGGCTGCCGGTGCCGATCAGGCCGAGACCGACGTACTGCTCCAGCTTGGCGCGCGAGTCGGCGATGTCGAGGTTGCGCATGGTGAGCTGGCCGATGCGGTCCACCGGGCCGAACGCGGAGTCCTCGGTGCGCTCCATCGACAGCTTGTCCGGGTGGTAGCTGAACGCCGGGCCCGTGGTGTCGAGGATCGAGTAGTCCTCGCCGCGCCGCAGCCGCAGGGTGACCTCGCCGGTGACCGCCGAGCCGACCCAGCGCTGCAGCGACTCGCGGATCATCAGGGCCTGCGGGTCCAGCCAGCGGCCCTCGTACATCAGCCGGCCCAGGCGCCGACCCTCGGTGTGGTACTGCGCGAGGGTGTCCTCGTTGTGGATCGCGTTGACGAGGCGCTCGTAGGCCGCGTGCAGCAGGGCCATGCCGGGGGCCTCGTAGATGCCACGGCTCTTGGCCTCGATGATCCGGTTCTCGATCTGGTCCGACATGCCCAGCCCGTGGCGGCCGCCGATGGCGTTGGCCTCCATCACCAGGTCGACGGCGGAGGCGAACTCCTTGCCGTTGATCTTCACGGGGCGGCCCTGGTCGAAGCCGATCGTCACGTCCTCGGTGGCGACGTCGACGGACGGGTCCCAGAACCGGACGCCCATGATGGGCTCGACGGTCTCGACGCCGGTGTCCAGGTGTTCCAGGGTCTTGGCCTCGTGGGTGGCGCCCCAGATGTTGGCGTCGGTGGAGTACGCCTTCTCCGTGCTGTCCCGGTAGGGCAGGCCGTGGGCGAGCAGCCACTCCGACATTTCCTTGCGGCCGCCCAGCTCGGTCACGAAGTCCGCGTCCAGCCAGGGCTTGTAGATCCGCAGGTGCGGGTTGGCGAGCAGGCCGTAGCGGTAGAACCGCTCGATGTCGTTGCCCTTGAAGGTGGAGCCGTCGCCCCAGATCTGTACGTCGTCCTCCAGCATGGCCCGGACCAGGAGGGTGCCGGTGACGGCGCGGCCGAGCGGCGTCGTGTTGAAGTAGGCACGGCCGCCCGAGCGGATGTGGAACGCCCCGCAGGTGAGCGCGGCCAGGCCCTCCTCCACGAGGGCCGCTCGGCAGTCGACCAGGCGGGCGATCTCGGCGCCGTAGGTCTTCGCACGGCCGGGCACGGAGGCGATGTCGGGCTCGTCGTACTGGCCGATGTCGGCGGTGTAGGTGCACGGGACGGCGCCCTTGTCGCGCATCCACGCGACCGCGACCGAGGTGTCGAGCCCGCCGGAGAAGGCGATGCCGACGCGCTCGCCGGCGGGAAGGGAGGTGAGGACCTTGGACATGGAAAGATTATGCATGATGACGCATGACCATGCAAAGGGGTCTGTCTGCCGAGCCGGTTCCGTGACATGCCTCACACGACTGCGAGGGTTGGGCGTGCCGGTTAGTAGATGCCCCGCTGGCGACAATATGGGATTTGTCCGTCTTGCCGTACGGCCGCTCGGCGTCACGCACGGCGGCCTCACTCCCGCTCGGCAGTCCGCGTCCATCCCCAGGGGTGGAACGGTTTCTGAGGGAGCGACAGCAACCCCGCAGGGCTTCGCAAGCGTGAACAGCACGCTCCCCGCGCCGGGGCAAGGGCCGGTCCAGGCCTACGAAGCGAGGTAGTACGAGGGCCCTTTGCACACCCTGTAAAGGAGTCCTAAGAATGACGACCTCAGGAAGTCTCCGCAGCTCAGGGGCGGAGACCGCACCGAGCCGACCGGGCGGGGGCAGCTCGGCGGCCACCGAGTGAGGTCAGGCATGGGGAACCACCGCAGCAAGCAACCGCACTACCGGCGGATAGTCATCGCCGCCGTCGCCGTGGGCGTGGTGGGGGTGCCGTCCGTCGCCATGGCCTGCGTCGACTGGCGGGACGGCGCGGCCCACCACTCGGCCGCCGGCGCAGACGCCGCCCCTGCGGCGAACCCGACCAAGAGGTCGTGGAACGACCCCGGCTGGTACCGCCACTGGCACTCCGCCTGGGCCGACGAGCCCACCCCGGCACCGACGCCGACCCCGACCGCCACCCCGAAGACCACCGCGCCGGGGCACAGGTCCGCCGCGCCGACCCACAGGGCCACCGCGCCGACGCACCGGACCACCCCACCGCCCCGCACCGTGGCGACCCCCACCCCCGTCCCCACTCCCACCTCCGTGGCTCCGACACCCACGCTCAAGCCCACGCCCAGGCCCACCGTCACCCCGCCGGCGCCGCCCATCCCGACGGCCACGGCCACGGCCTCCGGTGTCGTGGCCCGCGTCCTGCAACTCGTCAACGCCGAACGCGCCAAGGTCGGTTGCCAGGACCTGACCCTGAACGCGGACCTGACCAAGGCGGCACAGGCGCACAGCGACGACATGGCGGCCCACCAGAACATGTCGCACACCGGGTCCGACGGGTCCTCCCCGGGCGACCGGATCACCCGGGCCGGCTACGACTGGAGCACCTACGGCGAGAACGTCGCCTACGGGTACGCCACCCCCGAGCAGGTCATGGCGGCCTGGATGGCCAGCCCCGGGCACAAGGCCAACATCCTCGACTGCGCGTTCAAGGAGATCGGCGTCGGTTTCGCCCAGCCCAACGCCTACTGGACCCAGGACTTCGGGGCCACTCGGTAGACCGGGCCGGCCGCCGGACTGGTTACCATCGACCGACGAAGCGGCCGAGCAGAGGACCTGAAGCGCGTGAGCAGCGACTCCCCAGCCCCCCCTCGCCCGCGGTGCGCCGTGCTCGACGACTACCAGGGCGCCGCGCTCGCCTACGCGGACTGGTCGCCCCTCGCGGGCAGGGTGGACGTACGGGTCGTGCGGGAGCACTTCACGGACCGGGAGAAGCTGGTCGACGCCGTCGCCGACTGCGAGATCGTCGTCGTCATGCGGGAGCGGACACCGTTCGACGCCGACCTGCTGCGTCGTCTGCCGCGCCTGCGGCTGCTCGTCACCACGGGCATGCGCAACGCCTCCATCGACCTCGCGGCAGCCGCTGCCGCCGGGGTGACCGTCTGCGGCACGGCCAGCACCAGCACCGCGCCGATGGAGCTGACCTGGGCGCTGATCCTGGGCCTGGCCCGGCAGTTGACGGTGGAGAGCCGGTCGATGCGGGACGGCGGGCCGTGGCAGTCCACGGTGGGACAGGACCTGCACGGCCGGACGCTGGGACTGCTCGGCCTCGGCAAGATCGGCAGCCGGATGGCGCGCGTCGGCGCGGCCTTCGGGATGGAGGTCGTCGCCTGGAGCGAGCACCTCACCGCCGAACGCGCCGCCGCGGAGGGCGCGCGACTGGCCGGGAGCAAGGAGGACCTGCTAGGGCGCAGCGACTTCGTGTCGGTCCACCTCGTGTTGTCCGAGCGCACGCGCGGTCTGCTCGGCGAGGCGGAGCTGCGGGCCATGAAGCCGAGCGCCTACCTGGTCAACACCTCCCGCGCGGGCATCGTCGACCGGGCCGCGCTGCTGAGCGCGCTGCGCGAGGGCTGGATCGCCGGGGCCGGCCTCGACGTGTTCGACACCGAGCCGCTGCCGGCCGACGACCCCCTGCGCTCGCTGCCGAACGTCCTGGCCACACCCCACCTCGGCTATGTCAGCGAGACGAACTACCGCACCTACTACGGCGAAGCGGTGGAGGACATCACCGCTTTCCTCGCCGGAGAACCGGTCCGCGTACTACGAGCCGGCTGAGACGCGGAAAGCGGCGGCACGGCTTTTGGCGGATCCCTCAGGGGGCCGCCTGTCCGGGGCAGTCGGGGACGTCGGGCAGGCGGTTGCTCGGGTAGTCGACGTAGTAGCTGGCCATCCAGCCGGTCATGGTCTCCGTTCCGATCATCAGCCAGTACGGGTTACCGCCCACGGTCTGGCCGTGGCCCTGGCAGTAGACGTAGAAGTCGGTGCCCGGTTCCACCTGGCCCCGGACGTCCGGGCAGGTCGCGACGGACGGATAGCGTCCGCAGCCGTCGGGGTCGGCGTTGCTGACCCGGACGTTCACATGGGTGGCCCAGGTGCGGTAGTACTGGTTTGCCGCGGCGGCCTGCGGGGCGGCGGCCGCCAGGGTGCCGGCGGCGGTCAGCACGGTGGCGGCCAGTGCCGTGACGGCACGGTGGGATCGGCGCATGGGGGACTCCACGGAGTGGGCGGACCGTGCCGCGCGGCACGGCGGGGGCATCAGGGGGACGGTGTGCGGGCGCGGCCCGTATGAGTGGTCGCCGATCGGGGTCGCTACCGGCCGATCCCGGCCCTGGCGCAGGCCTGACGCAGTGCCGGGGTGCAGATCTGGGCGACGGTGTAGACGCCGTTCTCCACGAGGGTCTGCCTGATGTCACCGGCGGTCACCGGGCGGGGAGTGAGCAGCACCGCGGGGATGTGCCTGGTGGTGGGGCTGTCGATCGTGGTGGTGGCGATGTTCTCGGGGTTCTCGCCACGGCCCAGGGCCACGGCCATGGTGGCCGCCGCGGCGGCCTCCTCCTCGAAGGGTTTGTACACCGTCATGTACTGCTCGCCCTTGAGGATCCGCCGGACGGCGGCGAGTTCGGCGTCCTGGCCGGTGACGGGAGGGATGTGGTTTGCCCCCGCGCTCTTGAACGCGGAGACGACGCCGGCGGCCATGGCGTCGTTGGCCGAGAGGACACCGCCGATCCGGTTCGGGCCCAGGTCCGCGATGGCCGCGGACATGTTGGCGTTGGCGTTCTCGGTGCTCCAGCCGGGGGTGTCGTAGGACCGGGCGATCTTGACCTTGCCGGTGAGGACGGACAGCGCCCCGTCCCGGAACCAGGCCGCGTTGGGGCTGGTGGGGTCGCCGTTCAGCATGACCACGTTCCGGCTGTCCGGCCGGTCGCCCATGGCCTTCAGGAGCGCCTCGCCCTGGAGCCTGCCGACCTGGGCGCCGTCGAAACTGACGAAGCCCGAGACCGGGCCCTCGGCGAGCCGGTCGTAGGCGATGACCGGGACGCCCGCCGTGTGCGCCTCCTGGATGGAGGAGCGCAGCGCCCTGGTGTCGGCGGCGTCGACGATCAGTACCCTGACCCCCTTGGTGATCATGGAGACCAGTTGTTGGCGCTGGCGTACCGCGTCGTTCTCGGCGTTGGCGTACTCCAGGGTGCAGTGGGGGCACAGCTTCTTCAGCCGTTGCCCGATCAGCGGTCGGTCGGACAGCTCCCAGCGGGGCAGCGAGCGGCTCGGCAGCAGCAGGCCGACGGCGAAACTGTCCGTGCTCGCGCCGTCGGTTCCGCCGCAGGCGGCCAGCGGCGCGGCCATGAGTCCCGCGACGAGCGCCGCGATCACGTGCCGGACGCGGGTCCTCATGGCCGGCCCGCCCGGGGGGCCCGTGACGGGCGGGCGGCCGGGGCGGGACCGGGCCGTGGCACGGCGATCTCGCTCCACACCTGTTTGCCGCCGGCCACCGGCACCGTGCCGAAGGCCTCCGACGTGGCCTCGACCAGGAGCAGTCCACGGCCGCCGGTCGCCTCCCAGTCCACGATCACCGGCTTGGCGGGGGCCCGCGGCGACGAGTCGCTGACGCTGACCCGCACCCGGTCGCCGCGGAGCACCAGGTCGAGACGGACCGGCCCCTGGGTGTGCACCAGGGCGTTGGTGACGAGTTCGGAGACGACCAGCAGCACCCCGTCGGCCGCTTCCTCGACCGCCCACCGGCGCAGGGTGCGGGCGGTGAAGCGGCGGGCGTGCATCACGGCGTCGGGCAGCCGCCACACCACCCAGCCGGCCCGTATCGGCCGGGTCTTCATGCCGTCGTAGCGCAACAACAGCAGTGCCACGTCGTCCTCGCGGCGGCCTGCGTCACCGAGCAGTTCGTCGGCCATCCGCCCGGGGTCCGCCGGATCGGCGGCGGCGAGCGCGTCGCGCGTGCGGCGCATGCCCTCGTCCAGGGGCAGGTCCGCGGCCTCGACCAGGCCGTCGGTGACCAGGACGAGCACCGTGCCGGGGGTCAGGGCGACCGCGGTCATGGGGAACTCCGCGTCCGGGGAGATGCCCAGCGGGAGTCCGCCCTCGACCTGCAGTTCCGCCGTGGTGCCGTCGGGATCGCGGACCAGCGGTGCCAGGTGCCCGGCCCGGACGAACAGGACGTTGCCCTCCTCCATGTCCAGTTCGGCATAGCAGCAGGTGGCGAACAGATCGGTCTCCATGCCGACCAGGAGGCGGTTGGCGTGCGAGACGACCACGTCGGGCGGGTGTCCCTCGACCGCGTAGGCGCGGACCGCGGTGCGCATCTGCCCCATGATGGTCGCGGCTCCCGCGCTGTGTCCCTGGACGTCGCCGATGACCAGCGCCACCCGGTCCTCGGAGAGGGCGATGACGTCGTACCAGTCACCGCCCACCTGCAGCCCCCGCCGGGCGGGCAGATAGCGGGCGACGGCGGTGCCGCCGGGCAGTTCGGGCAGGCGCCGGGGCAGCAGGCTGCGCTGCAGCATCGTCGCGAGTTCCTGCTCGGCGTCGTGTGCGTGGGCCCGTCCGAGGGCCTGGCCGACCAGGGCGGCGGTGGCTGTCAGCAGGGACCGTTCCTCGGGGGTGAACTCGTGCGGCTGGTCCCAGCCGATCAGGCACACGCCGGCGTCCTGGCCCTTGCCGGGCAGCGGAAGGACGGCCAGGCCGCCCCCGCCCATTCCGGCGAGCGGCGATTCGAAGGCCGTGCCGGCGGGCCACAGGTCCATGTGTCCGTCCGCCAGGGCCATCTGCAGGGTGGGCAGGTCGGCGAGTGGTGTCTCGGGCCATTCCGAACGCCACTCGGACCGCCACGCCTGGGGCCAGGCGTCGTGCTGCGGGGGATCGAGGACGGTGACCATGAGCCGGTCGTCCTGCACCTCGGCGAGCGCCACCCGGTCGGCGTCCAGCGGCTCGCGCAGCGCGGTGACCGCCACCCGGACGACGTCGGAGACGGTCGCGGCGTCGTCGAGCGCGGCCGTCAGCCACTGGATCCGGGACACGTCGTCGGTGCCGCGGCGCAGCACCGACAGCGCCGTCACCACGCCCAGCACCTGCTCGGTGCGGCCGCCTGCGCCGACGACGGCACAGCAGCTCAGGCTCAGCCAGCGCATCTCGCCCGTGGGGCGGCGCACCCGGAACTCCAGTTCGCGCCGCTCGAACGGCTGGGCGGACGGTTCCAGGACCGACATCAGCGCGTGCATGTCCTCCGGAGCCGCGTGCGCGAGCAGGGTGTCCGCCTTGCCGTCGAAGTCGCCGGGGGCGATGCCGACCAGGTCGAGCAGTGTGTCGTCCGCCTCGACGAGCCCGGTGTCCGGTACCAGGACGAACGAGCCCATCCGCAGGCCGCGCAGGGCGGTGCCCAGCAGCGAGGACGGCGCGGCCCGGCCGGCCGCCGCCTTGAGCAGGCCGGCGACCGCGTCGGCGTAACGCTCCAGGAAGCGTCGTTGCTCGGCCTCGAAACCGTCCTCGGCGGGGCCCGCGACGACCAGGCAGCCGAGCCTCCTGCCCTCCGTCGCGAGGGGCAGCGCACCGAGCGAGCCCTCGGCTCCCGGCGGGGTGAGGCCGTCCTCGGGGCGGGAGACGAGCGCCGTGGGACCGAGCCACAGGGGCCGGCCGGTGCGGAAGGCCTGCGCGGCCGGTGAGCCGCCGGACAGGGGCAGTCGCGCCGGCGGTGTGCGGTCGGCGGTGGCGGGGCCGGCGCTCTCCACCAGCCGGAGCTCCTCGTCGCCCGCGCCCGGCACGTAGACCGCCGCCAGGGCCGCTCCGGCGAACGTCAGGGCCCGGTCGATCGCGGCGGCCAGGGGCGCCGGAGGCGGTGAACCGGTGCGGGCGGCGCCGGCCCCGGAGGCCCACGGCTCCGAGACCGCTGCCGGGGACCGGCCGTCATGAGGCATGTCCGCTGCTACCTCCCGTCCGAGCCGTGGGTGCCGACAGGTTGGGATAGCCGCATTCCCCTACCAGAATCGCATATGCGGACAAACCCGACAGATGCGCTCGATCGCCCTCGGTGGCCGGGGTGCCGCCGGGTTCGCGGATCACCGTGGCCGGTGCCACACTGACGACGTGGCCGCCTGGCTCACGCGGCCTTCACGGTCGCGCCGCGTCACCCCGGCCCGCAGGACCTGACCCGGCCGTCCCGCACACGATCCTCCCTGAGCCGGTCGCGTGAGCGCCCCCTTGGCGACGCAGGGCAAGGACGAGGGAGGTCTGACGCATGGAGGCCTGGACACGGGACGCGGCCCTCGCGCTGACCGCGGTCTCGACGGCCCTCGCTCTCGCGGCCTGCGGTCAGGGCGGGCAGAGCCCCTCCGGCGGCGGGAACGCGCCGGAGATCGGTCTGCTGCTGCCCGACGCCACCACGGCCCGCTGGGAGACACAGGACCGGCCGCTGCTGGAGAAGAAGATCAGGGAGCTCTGCCACGAGTGCACGGTCGAGCACGCCAACGCCAAGGGTGACGTGGCCGTCCAGCAGGAGCAGATGGACTCGTTGATCACCAAACGGGTCAGCGCCATCGTGCTCGTGGCCGTGGACGCCCGCTCACTGGGTACCGCGGTCAGGAAGGCGGACAACGCCCACATCCCGGTCATCGCCTACGACCGCCTCGCCGAGGGGCCCATCTCGGGCTACGTCTCCTTCGACGGCCAGGAGGTCGGCCGGCTGCAGGGCACGGCCCTGCTGCAGGCGATGGGCACCAGGGGACACACACCCCAGATCGTCATGATGAACGGCGACCCCAGCGACCCCAACGCGGTGGCGTTCAAGCAGGGCGCGCTGTCCGTGCTGAGCGGGAAGGTGAGGATCGGCGAGTCCTACGACACCCTGCAGTGGCGGGCGGAGACCGCCAACACGAACATGTCCGGCGCCATCTCCGCCCTCGGCGTCGACCACATCGACGGGGTGTACGCCGCCAACGACGGCCTCGCCGCCGGCAGCATCGCCGCCCTCAAGGCGAACAAGGTCCACCCGCTGCCCCCGGTGACGGGGCAGGACGCGGAACTCGCGGCCGTACGGCGGATCATCGCCGGTGATCAGTACATGACCGTGTACAAGTCCTTCAAGCCCGAAGCCTCGGCGGGCGGCGCCATGGCGGTGGCCGCGGCCCGTGGCCAGAGCCTCGCCCGGTTCGCCACGGGCAAGGTGACACCCCGCGACGGAAGGACGGTTCCGGCCGTCCTGCTGACCCCGGTGTCGGTGACCGCCGCCAACGTCGAGGACACCCTGGTGAAGGAAGGTGTCTACACCACCCGGCAGATCTGCACCCCGCAGCTCGGGGACGCCTGCAGGAAGGCCGGGCTGACCTGACAGGCCGGTCCCGCCCTCGGGGCCCGGAAGGAGACAGTTGCCGTGCCGACTCCTCCCCTGCTGGCGCTGCACGGCGTGTGCAAGCGCTACGGAATCGTCGAGGTCCTCAAGGACATCGAGCTGGAGCTCCACGCCGGCCAGGTGGTCGCCCTGCTGGGCGACAACGGGGCCGGCAAGTCCACCCTGATCAAAGTGATCTCCGGGGTCTCCCCGGCGGACCGTGGCGTCATCGAGTGGGAGGGCCGTACCGTCCACATCAGGCGCCCGCACGACGCCCGGGACCTGGGCATCGCCACCGTCTACCAGGACCTCGCGCTGTGCGGGAACCTCGACGTCGTCGGCAACCTGTTCCTCGGCCGGGAGATCCGCAGGTTCGGGTTCCTGGACGAGGTGGAGATGGAGCGCCGCACCAGGCAGCTGCTCGGACGGCTGACCAGGAACATCCCGGATCTGCGGGGCCCGGTCGTCTCACTGTCCAGCGGTCAGCGCCAGACGGTCGCCATCGCCCGCTCGCTCCTCGGCGACCCACGGGTGGTCCTGCTGGACGAGCCGACCGCCGCGCTGGGCTTCGAACAGACCGCCGAGGTCCTGGACCTCGTCGACGAACTGCGCGACCGCGGTCTGGCCGTGCTGCTCATCAGCCACAACATGGGCGATGTCAAGGCGCTCGCGGACCGGGCCGCCGTACTGCGGCTCGGCCGCAACAACGGCTTCTTCGACGTGAACACCACGTCCCACGAACAGATCATCTCCTCCATCACCGGCGCCACGCAGAACGCCCCTCGCCGGATGGCACACCGCGAGCAGGGCTGGTGAAAGGGATGCGCGACATGGCGGACAACACCCGGACCGAACCGGACACCACCCCCGCCCGGTCCCGCCGGCCCCACCGGGGAAGGGCGGCCGCCCGTACCGTGGAGGGCTGGCTCGGCGCCTTCCGGCACCGGCTCAGCGCCGGGGAACTGGGCTCGCTGCCCGTCGTCCTGGTGCTCGCCACGGTCTGGATCATCTTCCAGTCCCTCAACGACAACTTCCTCTCGCCCCGGAACCTGTCCAACCTCAGCGTGGACATCGTGGGCACCGGCCTGATCGCGGTCGGCATCGTCTTCGTACTGCTCCTCGGTGAGCTGGACCTGTCGGTCGGCTCGATCAGCGGCCTCGCGGCGGCGGTCTTCGCCGTGCTGAACGTGAACGACGGAATGCCGGAATGGCTCGCCCTCGTCCTCGCCGTGCTCACCGGCACCGTGACCGGGGCCATGCAGGGGTTCTCCTTCGCCAGGACCCGTGTGCCCGCCTTCGTCGTCACCCTCGCCGGACTGCTCACCTGGAACGGCCTCATGCTCTACATCCTCGGGGACAGCGGCACCGTCAATCTCGACGAGAACGGGCTCGTCGCCAACCTGACCAGCTACTACTTCACCGACGACGCCGCCGCCTACGGCCTCGCCGCCCTCGCCACGGGCATGGTCTTCCTCGTGTCCTACCTGGGCACGAGGCGCCGCAGGGCGGTCGGCATGCCGTACCGCTCACCGCGGGAGATCGCGGTCCGCACGGGAGTGCTCGCGGTGGTCGCGTTCGCCGCCGCGTATCTGCTCAACCGGTTCCAGGGGCTGCCGCTGGCCCTCCTGATCTTCCTCGTGGTGGTGGCCGGCCTCGACGTCGTGCTGCGCCGCACGCACTACGGGCGGCAGGTCTACGCCCTGGGCGGCGGTGTCGAGGCCGCCCGCCGCGCCAGCCTCAGCGTCACCCGGGTCCAGACGGCGGTGCTCGCGGTCTCGGGCACCATGGCCGCGATCGGCGGGCTGTTCCTGGCCTCCCGCATCACCTCGGTGAGCCAGACCTCGGGCTCGGGCGTGCTGCTGCTCAACGCCATCGCGGCGGCGGTCATCGGCGGCACCAGCCTCTTCGGCGGACGCGGTACGACCTGGTCGGCGGTGCTCGGCATGCTGGTCATCCAGTCGATCGCCTCGGGCATGGCGCTCACGGACACCCCCACCGCCGTCCAGTTCGTGATCACGGGCGGGGTCCTCTTCGCCGCCGTGGTCATCGACTCGCTGTCCCGGCGCTCCCAGGAGGCGCACGGGAGGGCCTGACCTCGTCCGGTCGAGCGCCCGGCCGTCCGACGCGAGCCGCCGTGCGCGCGCACGTCTTCACGGATCGCCCAGCGGCGGCGCCCGGAACGCGCGAGGATCTCCGCTGGAGACGGATCACCGCCGGAGAGGGGGCAAGCCCTTTCTCCGCTGTCCAGAGGAGGGTCAGGATGACTGGTGGGAGCGCGCGGCTCGCGCGGGGGCACGTGGACGCCGGCTACGAAGGGGTGCGTGACGCCTTCCTCCAGGTGGTGGGATCCCAGCCCCTGCCGTGCGGACAGCAGCTGGCGGTCTACCGGGACGGCCGGCGGGTGGTGGACCTGTGGGCCGGGCAGGGGGTGCGCGCGGACACGCTCACCGGCGTCTTCTCCGTGAGCAAGGGCGCGGCACACCTCGTCGTGGCACTGCTCGTCCAGGACGGCGTACTCGAACTCGACCGGCCGGTGGCGTCGTACTGGCCCGAGTTCGGGCAGGCCGGGAAGTCCGCGATCACGTTACGACAGCTGCTGTCACACCAGGCCGGCGTCGTCGGCGTGGAGGAGCAGTTCACGATCGACGAGCTGGCCGACGACAGCCTGCTCGCCGCACGCCTCGCGGCGCAGGCCCCGTACTGGGAACCCGGCACCGCCTTCGGCTACCACGGGCTGGTGATCGCCGCCCTGACCGGGGAGGTCGTGCGCAGCGCCACCGGGCGGACCCTGCGGGACTGGTGGGAGCGGCGGGTGCGCCGCCCGCACGGGCTCGACTTCTATCTCGGGCTGCCCGAGCCGCTGGAAGCCCGGTATCTGCCGGTCCAGCCGGCGCCTCCGGAGCCCGGACCGGCCGGCGACGCCCCGGAACCCGGGAAGCTGCTCGCCATCGCCTTCAGCACCCGGCACATGCCGGACCTGTCCGTCTTCCCCAACTTCCGGCGCACCCGGGCCCTCGGCCAGGGATCGGCGGGCGGGGTGGCCTCCGCGCGCGGCGCGGCCGGTGCGTACGCGGCGGTCGTCAGCGGACTCGACGGGACACCGCCACTGCTCACCCCGGACACGATGGCGGAGTTCGCCCGGCCGCACTCGGCGGGCCTCGACCTGGTCGGCGAGGTCGAGAGCGGCTTCGCCCTGGGGTTCCAGACCTTCGACGGCCGCTATCCGCCGCTCGGCCCCGACGCGTTCGGCCACGCGGGGGCGGCCGGAGCCCTCGCCTTCGCCAGCCCGGCCCACGGCCTCGCCTACGCGTACGTCCGCAGCCGGTTCTCGGTGCAGGGAGCCGCGGACCAGGAGAACGGCCTGCTGATCGAGAAGGTGATGGAAGCGGTGACGGAAACGACCGGTGACCGAACCGGTGTGAAGGCGGACGGCGTGACGGGAGACGGTGTGAAGGAAAGCCGAGTGGGCTGAACGCGCGTAGGGGGGCGCCCGTATGGCCTGTCGTACGTCTGTCCGCCGGCGCGGGCGGAACCACGCGGATTCGGAGTCGAACGTGCCCCAGCAGTCATCACGAGGACGCACCGGTCGCACCCAATACCCCGCCCGTCTGATGCGCGGCGCCGCGGTGACCGGCAGTCTGGTTCTCCTTCCCCTGGCCACGGCGTGCGGCGCGGGGGACGGGGAGAGCGAGGCCGAGGACCGGAAGAGGCCGGCGGTGACCTCGGTGACCGCCGCGCCCGAGGCGGGGGTCGTGGCACCGGCGAAGGTCGAGGTGATCGCCGCCCTGACCGGCTGCGAGCCCAGGATCCGCTTCTCGGCGCGGGAGCTGCGCGAGGGCGTCTGCCGTACGAGGGAGGGGGACTATGTCATCACCACGTTCCCCGAGGAGCGGTTGAAGGAGACCTGGCTCGACGCCGCCGGCGGGTACGGCGGCACGTACCTGGTGGGTTCCCGCTGGGTGGTCGGCGCCCGGCCGGAGATGCTGGAGCGTTTCCGGCCCAGGCTCGGCGGGACCGTCCGTCAGCTCCGGGGCATGGGTCCTGTCCCGGCCCCGAGCGCCTCGTAGCGCGGCGGCCCGCGCGGCGGCGGGACGGGTGCCCGGAGGGACGGGTGCCCGGAGGGAGCGGGACGTCACGTAAGCTCCTCACCTCGCGCAACTCCCGTTTCACCAAGCCCGATCCGGAAGGACGCAACCGCTGTGGCCGACGCACTCGAGGGACGGCTCGTCACCGTCGTGGACGGGGTCCACGCCTGGATCCAGGAGGACGGCACCTGGTGGATCAACAACGCCGGAGCGGTCACCGGTGACGAGGG
This sequence comes from Streptomyces sp. NPDC006739, assembly GCF_042869815.1. Taxonomy (NCBI): domain Bacteria; kingdom Bacillati; phylum Actinomycetota; class Actinomycetes; order Kitasatosporales; family Streptomycetaceae; genus Streptomyces; species Streptomyces sp. NPDC006739. Next base: position 149,799 of record NZ_JBIAGM010000015.1, on the reverse strand, counting down.
GACCATCCTGGTCGACACCTGTGCCACGGCGGAGCGCACCACCGCGTTCCTGTCCGCCGTGGAGAAGGCGAGCGGCGGGGCGCCGATCCGGGCCGCGGTCAACACCCATCTGCACGGGGACCACACGCACGGCAACGCCCTGCTGCCCGAGACCACGCTGATCGTCGGGCACGAGGAGACCAGGCGGGGCATTCTCGCCGACACGCTCCTCACCGCCACCCCGCCGGTCTGGGCGCCCACCCCCGTGTGGGGCATCCGGGAGCACCGGGCGCCGACGGTGGTCCCGGACGGCGACCTCACGCTGCACACCGGGGACCGCCGGGTGGTGGTCCGCCACCCCGGCCACCCCGCGCACACGGCCGGTGATCTCGTGGCCTGGCTGCCGGAGGAACGCGTGCTGTTCACCGGCGACCTGGTCTTCCACCAGGTCACCCCGATGATCCTCATGGGCTCGCTGGAGGGGGCGCTGCGGTCGCTGGACTGGATGGCGGACTTCGGGGCCGAGCACCTCGTGCCAGGACACGGGCCGCTGGTGACCGGTGACCTGATCGACGGCGTGCTGGACGCGCACGCCCGCTACTACCGCCTGGTCGAGGACACCGCGAGGCACGGCCGGCGCGAGGGCCTCAGCCCGCTGGAAGCAGCCCGCACCTGCGACCTGGGCGAGTTCGCCGCCTGGCCGGACGCCGAGCGGATCGTGCTCAACCTGCACCGGGCCTACGCCGACGCCGACGGCAAGGAGCCTGACCTGGTGGCGGCGCTCACCGACGCGGTGACCTTCAACGGGGGTCCGCTGCGCTGCGGGGCGTGACGGGAGCCGCCGCTGCCGAGCCGCGAACTACCGGGCACACGCGCCCACTTGGGGCTATGCCGGGGGCGGGGGCCGCCTCCCGGACATGCCAAGATGATGTTCGACAGTCAGTCACTGCGGTTCATCCGGTCGCGGGACGAGTCCAGGACGGAGCCAGGCATCATGACCTCCCCCAGCAGCGACGGCAGCGGCGCTCACCCGTACCGGATCGACACCAGCAAGCCGCACCCGGCCCGGATGTACGACTACTTCCTCGGCGGGAAGGACAACTACCCGGTCGACCGGGAGGCCGCCGAGCAGTTCATCAAGGTGGCCCCCGAGGTGCGGGCCGGCGTCCGGGCCAACCGGCACTTCATGCACCGGGCCGTCCGGCACGTGGTCGCCGAGGGCGGCGTGCGGCAGATCCTCGACGTGGGCACGGGCCTGCCCACCGAGCCCAACGTGCACCAGATCGCGCACGCCATCGCTCCCGAGACCCGCGTCGTCTACGTCGACAACGATCCGATCGTCAGCTCCCACTCGATGGCCCTGATGGACCGTGCCGACACCTCCGTGGTCCTGGCCGACCTTCGGGACCCCCGGGCCGTCCTCGACCACCCCGAGGTGCGCCGGGCCATCGACTTCGGCCGGCCGGTGGCCGTGCTGCTGGTGGCCGTCGTGCACTTCCTCGCCGCCGGCGACGACCCGTACGCGGTCGTCGCCACCCTGCGCGACGCGCTGCCGGCCGGCTCCTACCTGGTCCTGTCGCATGCGACGGGGGACGTCCACGACGACCACCGCGAGGACGCGGCGGCCGTGTACAACGCCGCCACCGCCAGTCTGAACCTCCGCACCCACGCCGAGGTACTGGACTTCTTCGGCGACTTCACGCTGGTCGACCCCGGCCTGGTCAAGGTCACGGACTGGCGCCCGGAGCAGCCCGCGCCGCGGGGCACCCCGCCGATCGGCATCTACGGCGGGGTGGCCCGCAAGGACGCCTGAACGGCCGCGGCGGCCCGCCGGCGGCGAGTGCCCTGGTCCAGGCGGCCGAGGTTCCCTTCCGGGAGTCCTGGCCGCCCGCCGGGGGCCGCTCGCCGCCGGTCCAGCCGGGGATCGTCGGCAGCACCCGCTCGGCCAGCCGCAGCAGCGCCGTGTCGTCGGGCGGCACATCGTCCTGGCGCCAGATGACCACCTCGAAACAACCCCCGCCGTCCTTCGTGTCCCTGGAGACCAGCACACCGCGCGCGATGCCGCCGGGGCCCGAGTCGGCCTTGCCGTCGTGGAAGGACAGGGCGATGGTCCGGTCCGAGTACAGGACCGCCGGGTGCCCCAGGACCGTCCTCCTCTGGGCGGAACCGCCGAGCAGTCGGGCCGCGTCGGCCACCGGGAGGTCGTCGTAGGACGCCGAGAGCCTGACCGAGTACGTCTTGAGCGTGACGTCGGCCTCGGGCGTGGCGTACTTGGTGCCACCGGCGAGCGTGGTCCAGCTCTCGCTGCCGTCGGCGGTCTCCGCGTGCTCCAGCGGCGTGCCGAGCAGCACGGGCAGGTCGGCGCGGTTCAGCGCCTCGCACAGCCGGGCTCCCGAGACGTACCGCGCCGGCACGGTCCTGTCATGCGTGCTCGAACAGACAGCGGGTTCGGCGGCCTTCTGCCGGTCGGCCTTCTGCAGGGCCCAGAAGACCCCCGCCAGTCCTCCGACCAGTACCACCGCCGCGACCGCCTGGGCCCAGGCCTTCGTGCCCTGCCCGGATTCGGCGAAACCGTCGACCATCTCCCCCACCCCGACCCTGCGCGCCGCCTGCGCGCGGAGGGAGCGTAACCGGTGATCGGTTCGCGGCACAGCGGGAATCGGGTTCGTGCCCGGCGCGGCCCTGCGGCGAGGGACGTCGGCGTCGGGAGGGGGGACCCACCACCTCGCCACGGGGGCTGAGGCCATGCGGGACACCGGCGGACGCTACGACGTGGTGGGCGTGGACCCGCGCTTCGTCGGCCGCAGCACCCCGCTGAACTGCCACTGGCCCACCGGCTCCGCGTTCCGCGGCGCGGGCCGCGACCGGGCCGCCTTCGACCGTACGACCGCCTTCGCCGAGGACCTGGCCCGCCGCTGCCGCGCCTACGCGGGCGACCTGCTGCCGTACGCCACCACCCGGAACACCGCGCGGGACATGGACGTCGTCCGGGCCGCGCTCGGCGAGCGCCGCATCTCCTATCTCGGCTACTCGTACGGCAGTTACCTCGGCGAGGTGTACGCCACCATGTTCCCGGAGCGTACCGGCCGGGTCGTCCTCGACGGTGTGATCGACCCCGACCGCTACGGCCCCCGGCTGCTGCACGGCACGGAAGCGGCCAACCGGCACGCGCTCGGTGACTGGGCCGCGTGGGCCGCCGCCCGCGACGCGACGTACGGGCTGGGCCGCACCCGCGGCGCGGTGCTGGCGGCCGTCGACCAAGTGCGGGTGGCCGCCGGGCACACGCCGCTGCGGCTCGGCGGGTACCGGGTGGACGACCGGATCGTGCCGGTGCTCGTCTTCAACGGCCTCTCGCAGGACAACGACGCGGCCTACGGCGATCTCGCGCGGGCGGTGCGCGACATGCGCCGCGCGGCGGACGGCCACCCCGTCACCCCGTCGCCCTGGCTGGCCGACTCCCTCGGCTTCCTGCTGACCGGCTCCGACTCCTCCTACGGCAGTGCGCAGACGTCGATCCTGTACGGCGACCGGGCCGCGCCGCGCGACCCGGACGTCTACTGGCGGGACGTGCAACGCTCCCGGGCCGAGGACCCGTTGTTCGCTCCCGTGGCCGACGACATCGGACCGTGCGCGTTCTGGGACCCGCCGCGCGAGCGCCCGACCATGATCCGGGACGACCTGTCGGCCCTGCTCGTCAACGCGACCGGCGACCCGCGCACCACCTACCGGGGCGCGCGGGCGGGCGACGCACCGCCGGTGGCCCTCCTCCCGCCTGGTCACCCTGCGCGGCGCGGACCAGCACGCCGTGTTCGGTGTCTTCGGCAGCTCCTGTGTCGACACCACGGTCGTCGCCTACCTCGCCACCGGCCGCCTGCCGGCCGCCGACGTCACCTGCGAGCGGCCGGTGCGGAATCCGTAGCGGGCTACGTGTTTTCACCGAGGCCCCTTCGGCCGCCAACCCCTACGGTCGTGGATCCGAAGGACGTGAACGGGTCGAAGGACCGGGTGAGAGGCAACACCGGCGGTGTGCGGGGGAGCTGGGTGGCCCTGCTGGTGGCCGGGGGCCGCCGACCGACTGTGCGACGGGGCCAGGGTCGGCGGCCGGGGGGGGCGGGGGACCGGGGGCGAGGCGGCACGGCATGCCGCCTCGCCCCCGGGCGGTGGTGCCTCGGCGGTGCCGGACGCCACGTCCGCCGGCAGTACCAGGACGCCACCGCCTTGGCCGGCGCCGTCAGCGCAGCATCCTCAGCGCGCCCGGCAGGACCCTGACGGTCACCGGCAGCGTCGCCTCCACCTCGCCGTCGGCGCCGTAGGGCACCGGGCGGTCGGCCTCGACGCGGATCTCGCGGCCCCGCACGATCGTGACCTCGGGCCGCTCGACGTGCGCGCCCGACCTCAGCTCGTTCATCAGGGTGAAGAACAGGCGGCGCGGGGCCTCGCGGATCATCACGACCTCCAGGAGGCCGTCGTCGACGCGGGCCCCTGGGGCGATCATGCGGCCGGAGCCGTAGTAGGGGGAGTTGGCGGCCACGACGGTGTAGCCGCGGTGGGTGTGCTCGCGTCCGTCGACGGTGACCCGGTAGACGGCCGGGCGCCAGGTGGTGACGGCGCGCAGGCCGCCCGCGTAGTAGGAGGCGGCGCCGCGCAGCAGCCGGGCCTGGTTGGCGTGGCGGTTGGCCAGCGCGTCGACGCCCGCGTACACGCTGCCGAGGACGACCGTCCGGTCGTGGACGGCGGAGCACACCTCGACGGTGTCGACCGGGCGCGGTTTCGCGTCGAGCAGGATCCGGGCCAGGGCGGCGGGCTCGGCGGGCAGGTCCAGGGCCCGGGCGAAGTCGTTGCCCCGGCCGGCCGGGACGAGGCCGAGGACGGTGTCGGTGCCGCTCAGCGCCCCGCCGATGCCGCCGGCGATGCCGTCGCCGCCGACGGCGAGGACCACCCGTCCGCGCTCCCCGGCGCCGCGTGCGATGTCCTGGGCGTGGGCGAGGCTGCGGCTGTACTCCGTCTCCAGCGTGGCCCCGGCCTCGCGCAGCACCCGGGCCACCCGGAGCAGGGCGGCCGCCGCGGTGGATCCGCCCGCGGCGGGGTTGACGACGGCGGTGAACTGTCGCATGGGTGAGCCTCCGGGGCGGGGGTGCGGGAACCGGTGAGCGGGATCGGACGGGACGGGCGGGGAGGGAGGGAGCGGGCTGGGGAGGGGAGGGGGTCAGTCGGTGGGCAGGAGGACACCCGGGTTGAGGAGGTGGTCCGGGTCCAGCCGCCGTTTGACGGCCCGGAGGGCTTCCACCGCGAGGGGGCCGGCTTCCCGGACGTACCAGTCGCGGTGGTCGGTGCCCACCCCGTGGTGGTGGCTGATGGTGCCGCCCGCGGCGAGGATCGCCTCGTTGGCCGCCTCCTTGGCCGGGGTCCAGTGTGCGACGGGGTCGTCCCCCTGGGCGCTGACCACGGTGAAGTACAGCGAGGCGCCGTTCTCGTAGACGTGGGATATGTGGCACATGACCAGGGGTGGGGTGCCGGCCTCGGTGAGGGCCGTGGTCAGCGCGTCGCGGACGGAGGCGTACAGCCGCGGGATCCGCGACCAGAACGCGGCCGTCTCCAGTGTCTCGGCGAAGGCCCCGGCGTCCAGCAGGGCGTCGCGCAGGTACGGCGCCGAGTAGCGGCCGTGCGCCCAGCGCTCGCCCGGCTCCGTCCCGGCGTAGGTGCCGCCCGCGTCGCGCAGGACGGCGCCGGCCCGCTCGGCGCGGTGGGCGGTGTCCTCCTCGGTGCCCTCGTGGCCGACGATGGCGAGGCATCCGGCGTTCTGCCGCGGGCCGTCGGCTCCGATCGCGTCGGGCTGGGCGAGTCCGATCAGTGTCTCGGTCTCGTCGGACAGGCGCAGCACGGTGGGCCGGGGGCCGTCCTGGGCGAGCCGGCGCAGGGCGGCGCCGCCCTCCTCGAAGGAGGCGAAGTGCCAGCCCTCGTAGCGGCGGACGCGGGGCCGCGGTCGCACGCGGACGGTGACGGAGGTGATCACGCCGAACGCGCCCTCCGAGCCGAGGATCAGCTGGCGCAGGTCCGGGCCGGCGGCGGAGCGTGGTGCGCGGCCGACCTCGACCGTGCCCTCGGGGGTGGCCAGGGTGAGGCCGAGCACCATGTCGTCGAAGCGCCCGTAACCGGCGGAGGCCTGTCCGCTGGAGCGGGCCGCGGCGAAGCCGCCGATGGTGGCCCACTCGAAGGACTGCGGGAAGTGGCCGAGGGTGAACCCGTGTTCGGCCAGGAGCCGTTCCGCGTCGGGGGCGCGCAGACCGGGCTGCAGGGTGGCGGTGCGGGAGACCGGGTCGACGGCGGTCAGCCGGTCCATGCGGCGCAGGTCGACGGCGACGAAGGGGCCGCGCCGGGCGGGGGCGAGGCCCCCGACGACGGAGGTGCCGCCGCCGAACGGCACGGCGGCCAGCCGGTGTTCGGCGCACACCCGCAGCACGGCGAGTACGTCGTCGTGCCCGGCCGGCAGGACGACGGCGGCGGGCACGTCGCTGAGGTCTCCGGCCCTGATCCGCAGCAGGTCGGGGGTGGACTTGCCGCGGGTGTGCCGGATGCGGGCCTCCGCGTCCGTACGGACGTGCGGGTCGCCGCCCACGGCGGCGGACAGGGCCCGGAGCGCGGCGGCGTCGAGGGGTGAGGCGGGGACGGGCACGTCGTCCAGCCCGAGCCGTTCGGTACCGCGTGGCTTGACTCCCAGCAGGTCACGCAGCAGCCCGGTCACCGTCTCGGGCAGCGGTGCCGCCTTGGCGGGGTCGCCCCAGCCGCTCCACAACATGTCCATGACGGTCGTCCTCATCGGTAGCTCCAGGGGGCGTTACACTGTTACACATGACGCCTATTCGTCACAACCAGCAGGACGGCGGCCCGCGTGGCGGCGGCCGGCGGGACGGCAGCCGGCAGAGCGACGGCGACGCGGTCCTCGACGCGGTGCGGGACTGCGTCCTGGCCGTCGGTGTCCGCCGCACGACCCTGACCGACGTGGCCCGCCGCGCGGGCGTCTCGCGCATGACGCTCTACCGGCGCTGGCCCGACGTCCGCACCCTGGTCGGCGACCTGATGACGCGTGAGTGGGTCGACGCGGCGACGCGTGCCATGCCCGGGCCCCGGCCGGGGGAACCGGCGCGCGCTCTCGTCGTCGACGGACTCGTGGCCGGGGTCGAGGCGTTCCGCGCCCACCCGCTCTTCCGCAAGATCGTCGACGTGGATCCCGAACTGCTCCTTCCCTATGTGCTCGACCGCCGGGGGGCGAGCCAGGAGGCCCTGCTGGAGCTGCTGGCCGCCGGTCTCGCCGACGGCCACGCCGACGGGTCGGTGCGGGTGCGCCCCGCCGCTCTGCAGGCGCGGTCCCTGCTGCTGATCGTCCAGTCGTTCACGCTGTCGCTGCGCACCATGACCGACGAGGACGACCCGGACCTGACCTCCGCCGCCTTCCTCGGGGAGCTGCGGACCATCCTGGAGAGGACCCTCACCCCATGAGCCCCACCAGCAGTCCGGCGGGCGCGACCGTACCGGTCCCCGGCTCCTCGCTGTCCGCCGCCCGCCGCTCGCGTGAACTGGCCGAGTCCGTCGGCGGACCGGTCGTGGACGTCCTGGTGGTCGGGCTCGGCGCCACCGGCGCAGGAGCCGCCCTGGACGCGGCGGCACGGGGGCTGTCGGTCGTCGCCGTCGACGCCCACGACCTGGCCTTCGGCACCTCGCGCTGGAGCTCGAAACTGGTCCACGGCGGACTGCGCTATCTCGCCTCGGGGCAGTTCGACGTGGCCCACGAGAGCGCCGTGGAACGCGGGGTGCTGATGGAGCGCACCGCGCCCCACCTCGTGTCCGCGCAGCCGTTCGTGCTGCCCCTGACCCCGCTGGTCTCGCGTGGCCAGGCGGCCCTCGCCCGGGCCGGCTTCCGGGCGGGCGACACGCTGCGGCTGGCCGCCCGGACGGCCCGCGCCACCCTGCCCGGCCCGCGCCGGCTGTCCCCGGTGGAGACCCGCCGGCTGGCCCCGGCCCTGCGCGGCGACGGCCTGCGCGGGGGCCTGCTCTCCTGGGACGGCCGGCTCACCGACGACGCCCGCCTGGTGACCGCCCTCGCCCGTACGGCGGCCGCGCACGGCGCCCGGATCCTCACCCGGGTCAGGGCCCTGGAGCTGTCCGGTACGGGCGCCCGGGTGCGCGACGAACTCACCGGCGAGGAGGGCGGCATCCGGGCCCGGGCGGTGATCAACGCCTCCGGGGTCTGGGCCGGCGACCTGGTCGACGGCATCCGCATCAGGCCCTCCCGGGGGACCCATCTGGTCCTGCGCGCCGAGCGGCTGGGCGCCCTGCCGGCCGGACTGCACATCCCGGTCCCCGGCGAGACCAACCGTTTCGTCCTCGTCCTGCCGCAGGGCGACGGCCGGGTGTACGTCGGCCTCACCGACGAACCAGTGGACGGCCCGGTCCCCGATGTGCCCGAGGTACCGGAGACGGACATCGGCTTCCTGCTCGACGTCCTCGCCTCCGTCCTGGAGGTCCCGGTCCACCGCGCCGACGTCGTGGGCGCCTTCGCCGGGCTGCGCCCGCTGCTGGACACCGCGCCGGCCGGCCCCGGGGAGCCGGCCCGCACCTCCGACATCTCACGCCGGCACGCGGTGCTGACCTCGCCGGACGGTGTGGTGACCGTGGTCGGCGGCAAGCTCACCACCTACCGGCGCATGGCCGAGGACGCCGTGGACGCCGCGGTCCTGGGCCGCCGTCTGCCCGCCGGCCCCTCCCCCACCGCCGCGCTTCCGCTGGTCGGCGCCGCCGCGCCGGCCCGGCTCGCCGCCCTGCCCGCTCCGCGGCGCCTGGTCCGGCGCCACGGGACCGAGGCCGTGGCCGTCCGCGCCCTGGCCGAGGACGACCGCCGGATGGGCGAACCGGTTCTGCCCGGCCACCCGGTGACCCGGGCCGAGCTGCTGTGGGCGGTACGTCACGAGGGCGCGCTCGACGCCGCCGACCTGCTCGACCGGCGCACCCGGATCGGCCTGGTCCCCGCGGACCGCGCCGAGGCGCTGCCGGCCGCCCGCGAGATCCTCGGCGCGGCCCTCGCGGAGCAGGCCTGAACACACCCCGCGCCGTTGCGGCCGAACATGCCGTTGAGTGGAGCAATCGCCGGTGTGCCGCACCCCGGGGCAGCAGGCTGGACCTCTTGTCGGCATCGTGTGCCAGGAGTTCCGTGTGTTCAGGCTGCACAGGTCCAGCCGTCCGGCGGGTCCTCCCCCCGGCATCCCGGCGGGCAACTCGGCACGGACCCAGCTGCCGGCGCCTCCCCGGTGGCTGCGCTGGCTTCCGGTCCTGTACGTGGCGGGCGTGCTGCTGCTGGAACCCATCACACCGGTGGAGTGGCCGATCAGCTTCCTCCTGGTCGCCCTGCCCCTGGTCACCGCCTTCGCCCACGGCCCCGCCGTCGTCGCCGGCGCGTCCGTGTTCGCCGTGGTCTTCGAGGGCGTCCTGGCCGGCACCCCGTGCTGCGCGGGACGTTCGGTCGGCTATCTGTGGGACCGGCACTACGTGGCCGACTATGTGTGTACGGCCCTGGTGGGCGCCCTCGGCACGATCCTGGCCGCGCACCGCACCCGGCGTGAACGCACCCTCGCCGACGTGCGTTTCGTCGCGGAGATCGCTCAGCGCGTCCTGCTCAGACCGGTGCCGCAGCGCATCGGGAACCTCCTGGTGGACAGCTTCTACCTGTCGGCGGACGCCGAGGCCCGTATCGGCGGCGACCTCTACGAGGCCGTCCCCACCGCGCACGGGGTGCGGCTGCTCATCGGGGACGTCCGCGGCAAGGGGCTGCTGGCCGTGGAGACCGCGGCGGCCCTGCTCGGCGCGTTCCGCGAGGCCGCGCACGACGAGTCCGACCTGCCCACCCTGGCGGACCGGGTGGAGACGAGCATGAACCGCAGGGCCGAGCAACTCGCCGGAAGCGAGGTGGGCGAACGGTTCGTCACCGCCGTCTTCGCCGAGATCCGGGCCGACGAACACGCCGTCCGGGTCGTCAACTGCGGCCATCCGCCACCGCTGCGCATCCGCCACGGCGAGGTGCGCGAACTGGACAGCGGACGGTCGGCCCCGCCGCTGAACCTGGGCATGCTCGTCGGCGAGCCGTACCCCCTGGACGTCTATCCCTTCCGCCCGGGTGACCAACTGCTGCTGTACACCGACGGCATCACGGAGACCCGCGACCCGGACGGCGCCTTCTATCCCCTGGTCGAACGCCTGCGTTCCTGGGCTCCGCTCCCGCCCCAGGAACTCCTGGAGCGGCTCCACCACGATCTGCTGGCCTTCAGCGGCAACCGGCTGCGGGACGACACCGCCGCGCTCACCGCCTGTCTGCTGCCCGGCCGGGAGGCCGACGACGAGGCCGACGACGAGGAGGACGTGGCCGTCACGTGAACGCCGCCCCCTGGGTCCTGTCGTCGCCGGACAGGCGGGAATGTGACGACAGGGCCCAACGGCGTTCACGTGGTCTCAGGGGGCTACAGCTCGACCGGTCTGCGGTGAGATCCGGCCCGGGCACAGGCCCTTGGCGGCCAGGGTGCGGGCGATGCGGGGAATGGCGGCGAGGGTGTTGGCGGGCCACTCGTGCATCAGGACGACCTGCCCGTTGGTGAGCCGGGAGACGGCCTGCACGATGGCGTCGGTGCTCGCCCCGTTCCAGTCCTGCGAGTCCACGTCCCAGATGATCTCGGTCAGTCCGTACTTGGCCTCGACCGCGCGCAGCGTCGAGTCGGTCTCCCCGTACGGCGGCCGGAACAGCTTCGGTGTGCCGCCGCCCGCGTTCGCGACGGCCTGCTGGGTCCGGGAGATCTCCGAGTCCATCTGCGCCTGGCTCAGCCCGGTGAGGTGGGGGTGGGTGTAGCTGTGGTTGCCGATCCACATCCCGGCGTCCGCCTCGGCCCGGACCTGGGCGGGGTAGGCGGCGGCGTACTGGCCCTCGTTGAACATGGTGGCCCGCAGCCCGTTCTGCCGGAGCGCGGCGAGCAGGCTCGGCGTGTGGCCGGCGGACGGGCCGTCGTCGAAGGTGAGCCCGACGTAGCCGGCGCAGCCGGCCGCCCGGGCCGGGGCGGCGTGGACGGCGGCCGTACCGGTCACGGCCATCGCCAGGACGGCCAGGCCGACGGCGGGGGAACGTAACGACATGCGAGTCCTCCTGGGTCACCCGACGGTGATGTTGGAACTTCCGCTGCTCCGGTAACCCTCCGTCGCGAGGATCATGTAGTTGAAGGCGCCCAGGTTCATTCCGTGGCGGGCCCAGGCGTCGAAGTGGTTCCCGGTGGTGACGGTTCCGCCCGTCCGCTTCGACTGCCGGACGCTCCAGTACTGGTTGAAGGTCCGGATGCCCTCGATGGAGGGGGCGTTGTAGCGCGTCGTCTCGTAGATGTCGTACGTGCCGCCGTCACTGGTGACGGTTCCCTTGTACGTTCCGGTGGGCCGGTAGGTACCCCAGTTGTCGACGACGTAGTACTCGACGAGCGGGTTGGTGGTCCACCCGTAGAGTGAAAGATAGGCGTTGCCGGACGGGTTGAAGCTGCCCGAGTAGTTCACGCTCCGGCGTCCGCCGGTGCTCCAGCCCTTGCCCGCGACGAAGTTGCCGACGTTGTTCCACGAGGTGCCGTAGTTTCCGCCTCCTCCCAGACTCATGGACACCGAGCCGCCGCCGTCGGTCCAGAACGAGTAGTAGTAGCCGTTGTTGGTGCCGGTCTGGTTCGTCGTGATGACCGTGGCGGCGCCGGCGTTGCCCGGCAGGGCCAGCGCGGCCACGACGGCGAGCGCGAGGGCGCAGACAGCTCTGACGAAGGTTTTCATGCCCGTGCTTCCTCTCCGGTGGGGACGGCGAACAGTGTTGGTCTGCCCCTGTCAACTGTCAACAGTTTCGACGATGATCCCGAAACGTTCGGCGGCCGGTTCGGGGCCGTAAATAGGCCTCGGGGCGACTCCTAGCCAGAGGGTTGCGAGGCCAAAGGCGTTCCTCACCACCGGTAATGCGAGCGAAACTTTCGATGATCTATCCGAATCTTGCTTACGGAATTGTCCGTGATCCGTAACGGACGGATCCCGTAGCCTGCCTTCCTCGTCCTGACAGTTGCAGGCAGACCAGCAGAGGGACGAGGAACGGGGCGGACATGGCACGGCATGGCGGGCGGGGATGGTACGGCCGGGTGCTCGCGGCGGCGGTCGGGGTGACGGCGGTGGCCGCCGCCACCTCCGTATGGACGGCGCAGGCCGGTTCGGTCGGCGGGGGACACGCGCGCACGGACACCTCGGCGCACGGCGCCGCCTCGGGCTCCGGAGCGGAGAACCCCGCGAAGACCACCGTGTCCGTGGACATAGCCCACGCCTCGGACCGTGGCCCGCGGGGCGTCAACATCACCATCGACGACGGCCCCGACCCGGTCTGGACGCCGCAGGTGCTCCAGGTCCTGCGGGAGAACGGCGTGAAGGCGACGTTCTGCATGATCGGTCCGCAGGCCCGGGCCCATCCCGCTCTGGTCAAGGCCGTGGTGGCGGCCGGGCACCGGCTGTGCGACCACACGGTGTCCCACGACACCACCATGGACCACAAGCCCGAGGCGTATCAGTCGCGGGAGATCCTGGACGCGGAGCGCATGATCACGAAGGCTTCGGGAGGTGTCCGGCCGCAGTACTACCGGGCTCCGGGCGGCGCCTTCACCCCGTACAGCAGGCAGCTCGCCGCCTCGCACGGAATGCGGCCGCTGGGCTGGAACGTGGACTCCAAGGACTTCGAGCGCCCCGGCACCGCCGCCGTCGTCGCCACCGTGAAGAGGGAGATCCCCAACGGTCCCACCCTCCTCTTCCACGACGCCGGGGGAGACCGCTCCCAGACGGTGGCCGCGCTGCGCGAGGTCCTGCCGTGGCTGAAGCAGCAGGGGTACACCTTCGGGTTCCCGGTGCGCTGACCCGGCCCGTCCCCCGCTCTCCGCTTCCCGACGTGACCAGGGCCGGGCTCATAAGCTTGAGGGCGCACGGGTGACGGACGCTGAGGCGGCGACCATGGCGGATGCGGTGATCGACTACGGCGGTGTGTTCCGCGCGCTGCCCGGCATGGTGGCCCTGCTCACCCCGGACCTGGTGTACGCGGACGCGAACGAGGAGTTCCTGCGGATGTCGGGCCGCACCCGTGAACAGGTCGTGGGCCGGTACCTGTTCGACGTCTTCCCCGACAACCCGAACGATCCGGCCGCCAGCGGCATGCGGAACCTGGCGGCCTCGCTCACCCGGGTGGCGCGTACCGGCGAACGCGACGCCATGGCACTCCAGCGGTACGACGTCCAGTCGGCGGTGCGGCCGGGCGAGTGGGAGGAACGGTACTGGAGCCCGGTCAACGCCCCGGTCCTGGACCCGGACGGGCAGGTGGTGCTGCTGGTCAACCGGGTGGAGGAGGTCACCGAGCTGATCCACGCCCGCAGCCGTCCCCCCGGTGACCGGGACCGGGTCCTGGAAGCCGAGCTGTACACCCGCGCCCGGGAACTGCAGGAGGTCAACGAGCGCCTGCGCGAGGCCCACGCCCGCGAGCGCGAGGTCGCCCTCGCGCTGCAGCAGGCGATGCTGCCCGCCCCCAGCCCGGTCCGGCACCACCAGGCGGCGGTGCGCTACCAGCCGGCCACCGGCGCCCTGAACGTGTGCGGCGACTGGTACGACATCGTCGACCTGCCCGGCGGCGACCGGATGGGGGTCGCCGTCGGTGACGTCGTCGGACACGGGCTGGCCGCCGCCGGTGTGATGGGGCAGTTGCGCAGCGCCCTGAGCGCCGCCTCCCGGGTCGCGGACGGGCCCGCCCGGGCCCTGGAGGTGCTCGGCCTGTACGCCCGCTCGGTCGACGGCGCCGAGAACACCACGGTCGTGCAGACCTGCGTCGACTGGGACAGCCACACGATCGCCTACAGCAGCGCCGGACACCTCCCGCCGGCGCTGCTGTGTGCCGACGGTACGGTCACCTTCCTCGACCGGGCCACCGACCCGCCGCTCGGAGCGCGCCCCGAGCACACACCCCGCCCCCAGGCCGTCGTCCCCTTCGCCGAGGGCGACACCCTGGTCCTGTACACCGACGGGCTCGTCGAACGGCGGCGCGAGGACATCGACACCGGTCTCGACCGCCTCGCAGCCGCCCTGACCCGCCACCGCCGGTCCGACCCGGAGAAGCTCGCCGACGCCCTCCTCCTCGACCTGCTCCCCCTCAGCGGCGCCACCGACGACACCGCCCTGGTCATCATCCGGCTCTGACGCGGTGGCGCACGGCGCGGGGCGCACACCTGCCACCCGCGATACGATCTGTGATGTACCTCACCTTTGAGTGAAGGTGTGTGGACCATGGACGTCTCCGAAGCATCCTCTGCCGCGGACGCGCACCGGCCCGGCCTGAGGCGAGAGGTCGGCTTCGTCGGCCTGATCTGGGCTTCGGAAGGGTCGATCATCGGGTCCGGCTGGCTGTTCGGCGCCCAGAAGGCGCTGGGTGTGGCCGGCCCCGCCGCGATCATCTCCTGGGTGATCGGCAGCGTCGCGATCCTGATCCTGGCGCTGGTCCATGCCGAGCTGGGCGGGATGTACCCGGTCTCCGGCGGAACCGCCCGGTTCCCGCACTACGCCTTCGGCGGAGCCGCCGGGGCGTCCTTCGGCTGGTTCTCCTGGCTGCAGGCGGCCACGGTGGCGCCGATCGAGGTGCTGGCGATGATCACGTACGGCCAGCACTACTCCTGGGCCAAGGGCTGGCTCGCCATCAAGGGCGGCCAGGACGTCCTGACCGGTTCCGGGATCGCCGTGGCGGTCGGGCTGATGGCCGTCGTCACCGCCGTCAACTTCCTCAGCATCCGGCTGCTGGCCCGGACCAACAGCGCGGCGACCTGGTGGAAGGTCGGCATCCCGCTGCTGACGATCTTCGTGCTGGCCATCGCCCAGTTCCACACCAGCAACTTCACCGCCGCCGACGGCTTCAACCCCTACGGCGCGAAGGGCATCCTGACCGCGGTCTCCACGAGCGGCATCATCTTCGCGCTGCTGGGCTTCGAACAGGCCGACCAACTCGCCGGGGAGAGCGCGAACCCGAAGCGCGACATCCCGCGGGCGGTGATCGGCTCCATCGTGATCGGCGCGATCATCTACATCCTGCTGCAGGTCGCCTTCCTCGGCGCACTGCCCGCCTCACAGCTCCACGGCACCTGGACCACTGCCGCGTTCAACACCCTGACCGGTCCGTTCGCCCAGCTCGCCACGCTCCTCAGCCTGGGCTGGCTGGCCGCGATCCTCTACCTCGACGCGGTGGTCTCCCCCGGCGGTACGGCCCTGATCTACATCACCGGGTCCTCCCGGGTGTCGTACGGCCTCAGCCGCAACGGCTACGTGCCCTCGGTCTTCGAGAAGACCAACCGCACCGGTGTCCCCTGGCCCGGCCTCATCGCCGCCTTCGTGACCGGCTGCGTCTGCTTCCTGCCGTTCCCCAGCTGGCAGTCACTGGTCGGCCTGATCACCAGCGCCAGCGTGCTGATGTACGCGGGTGCGCCGCTGTCCTTCGGCGTCTTCCGCGACCGTCTGCCGAACGCCGACCGCCCCTACCGGCTGCCCGGCGGGAGCTGGATGTCTCCGCTGGCCTTCGTGGTCGCCAACCTCCTGATCCTGTGGTCGGGCTGGGCCACCGACTGGAAGCTGGGCGTCGCCATCCTCATCGGCTACGTCATCCTGGTCGCCAACCGGGTCTTCAAGATGAACCCGATCACCCCGCAGCTCGATCTGCGCGCCGCCCAGTGGCTGCCGGTCTACCTGATCGGCATGGGCCTCATCGTCTACCTCAGCGACTTCGGGCCGCTCAAGCACCCCTGGTTCCCGCTGTGGTGGGACATGGTCGCGGTCGCGGTGTTCAGCCTCGTCATCTACTACTGGGCGATGGCGGTGGCGCTGCCCGCCGAGCAGATCCAGCGGATGATCGACCAGGTCGTCGTACCCGAGGAAGCCGACCTCCACTGACCCGCCCCCGCTCACCCCACGAACGCGGGCCCGGCGTCAGTGCAGGATGTTGACGGCCCGGGCGACGACCAGCACCACCGTCACCAAGGAGACCGAGGACTGCAGCATCATCAGCATCTTGGCCCAGCGCGACAGCGGCATCACGTCGGTCGGGCTGAAGGCGGTGGAGTTGGTGAAGGAGAGGTACAGGTAGTCGAGGAACCTCGGCTCCCAGTCCGGCGGCGCGACCTCCGGGCTCTGCATCTGGACGAAGAGGAAGTCGGCGAACTGCTGGTGCCCGCAGGCCCTCGCCATCGGTCCGCCGCGGTCCCACTCCCAGTACCAGAGGGCGAACACGATGACGTTCGTCAGCCAGATGCCGCCGCCGGTCAGCAGCAGCGGTCCGGCGTCCGTGCCCTCGGTGCCGTCCACCAGGCCCACCACCAGCCGCGCCGCCGACCAGCCGTTGGCCAGGCTGACCAGGCATATCAGGGCCAGGCCGAGCAGCCGCAGCCACCGGGTGCGCGGCTCGACCCGCCGGGGGTTCGCGGCGGTGAGGCCGGCCAGCAGTGCCAGCTCCAGCGCCGGCAGCAGCCAGAACGGCTGGAGGGCGAGCCGGTGCGGCAGCATCAACTGGAGGGCGACCGCCACCAGGATGACCGCGGTCACCGCCCAGCGCGGCTCGCCACGCGTCGCCCGGCGCCACGCCGGTGCCGCCTCACGCTCGCCGGTCTCCAGCAGCCGCTCGATCCTGCCCAGACGGCTCTCGGCGTCGTCCGTACCCTCGCTCATGACGACGATTGTCGCCGGTCCGCGCCTCGGGGGCGGTAACGGGGTCCGGCCGGCCGCGGCGCACGGGCGCGGCGGCCGGCCGGCGGTCGGGTCCGGGACCGGTCAGGGACGGACGGGCCTGCCGCGTCCCCAGCCCCAGGCGAGCCGGTCGGCGCCGGACTGGTTGGTGGTGGTCAGCCACGGCCGCGCGGTGTCGCCGGTCAGCTTCTGGATCGAGTACGTGTCGTCGGTGCGCAGGCCGGGCCAGTACACGGAGCCCATCCCGAGCTTGCGGAAGGTGTCGGTGTCGGCCTGGATGAAGTTGATGGAGTTGTTGTCGGGGGTGGGGACGTCGTAGTTCAGGCCCGTGGTCATCGGGGCGCCGAACTCGTCCGCGACCGTGCGGCTCGCGCAGTCGCCGATGCGCACCTTGAGGTCGGCCACCCACTGGTCGTAGGTCGCGTAGTCCTTCCAGAAGCCGTAGTGGTGCAGCGACAGGTAGGTGCCCTTCAGGCGCGGGTCGGCGCAGACCGAGGTGACGTGGTCGTTGTAGCCGGCGCCGCTGACGAAGACGCGGTCGCGAGGCACGGAGGGGTAGGTGGCGAGCCACTTGGCGGCGATGTCGGCCCACTGGGCGTCGGTGTAGCCGTGCGGCTCGTTCATCGGCTCGAAGTAGACCTTCGGGTCGTGCTTGTAGGCCGTGACCACGGTCTTCCACATGGGCCAGTAGGTCGACTCGTCGTCGATGAAGCCGTCCTTCTGGGCGCCGGTGCCCTCCCAGTAGGACAGGATGACCTTGAAGCCGCGGTCCGAGGCCGCGTCGATGACCCCGCGGTACGACTTCCAGTACGCGCCGTTGACCGTGTACGGGTTGATGGGCAGCCGGACGGTGTTGGCCCCGAGGTTGGCGCGGAACGCCGAGATGATCCGGCTCGCCTTGGCGTACGTCCGGGCGTAGCTGTCGGAGGTCGACAGGCCGGACAGCTGGAGGTAGTCGTCGGCGTAGTTGTCGCGCGGGTCCGCCCAGTTGACCCCCTTGAACTGGGTCGTGCCGGTCGGCGCGGCGGAGGCGGGGCTGCCGGCCAGGGTCGCGCCGCTGACCGCGGCGATCGCGACCGCCACACAGGTGGCGCGCAGCCGGGAGGTGAGGCGGTTACTGGCGGGGGTCTTGCGCATCGACGTGCCCTTTCAAGAGGTGGCTCGGCGCCCGCATGTTTACGTAAACATCGCATACCGTCGGCTCGGATGTTTACGTAAACTCGGCGGCGCCGGAATCGTGGCATCAGCTCCAGCGGCAGTCAAGGTTTCTCACGCGTAACATCCGGTGCGTCATGCGGCGGGTCCCGGGCGCGGGTCGAAGGAGGCACCAGTGGTGGAACGGGGCGGTTCCGGCGTGCCCGGCGGACGCCGCAAGCAGCGGGTGTCCATGGCCGACGTCGCCAAGGTCGCCGGTGTCTCGTCACAGACGGTCTCGCGGGTCTCCAACGGCCACCCCGGGGTGATCAGTTCGACCCGGGAGCAGGTGCTGGCCGCGATGCGGGAGCTGGGCTACCGCCCCAACAGCGCGGCGCGCGCCCTGCGTTACGGCCGGTTCAACACCATCGGCGTGATCCTGTTCAGCCTTTCCTCGACGGGCAACAGCCGTACGGTCGAGGCGATCGCGACGCACGCGGCGGCCGAGGGGTACGCGATCACTTTGATCCCCATCGACGTGCCGACCCAGGACAATGTGCTCGGCGCCTTCACCCGCATGGGCGAGCTGGCCGTGGACGCGGTCGTCGTCATCATGGAGATCCATCTCCTGGACACCGGAACGGTCCAACTGCCGCCCGGCGTCCATGTCGTGGTCGTCGACTCGGACGCCGGCGACCGCTACAGCGTGGTCGACACCGACCAGGCCGACGGCACCCGCAAGGCCGTACGGCATCTGCTCGACCTGGGCCACCGCACCGTGTGGCACGTCACCGGGCCCGAGGCGTCGTACGCCGGCCAGCGCCGGACCCAGGCCTGGCGTGCGGCACTGGAGGAGGCCGGCCGCCCGGTGCCGCCGCCGCTGCACGGCGACTGGTCGGCCGAGTCGGGCTACGCGGCGGGGCTGGCGCTCGCCGCGGAGCCGGACTGCACGGCCGTGTTCGCGGCCAACGACCAGATGGCCCTGGGCCTGCTGCGGGCCTTGCACGAGCGCGGTCTGTCCGTCCCCGCGGACATCAGCGTGGTGGGCTTCGACGACATCCCCGACGCGGCCTTCTTCGTGCCGCCCCTCACCACCGTCCACCAGGACTTCGCCGAGGTGGGCCGGCGCTGCGTGCGAGGGGTGCTGGAGCAGATCCGCACCCGGGGCGGCTCCCGGCCCGGCACCGATCTCGTCCCGACCAGCCTGGTGATCAGGCGCAGCACGGCGGCGCCGACCCGGCGCGGCTGAGGCGGCATCGCCGTGGCCGCCACGCGCCCGTCCGGTCGGGGCGGCCGGAGCGGTCGCGTCACCCGAGTGCCGTAGCCCGCTGCGCGACCGGAGGACACCTGGTGTGAGCGGTGTGAGCCTGGTGGAAGGCATGGCGGACGTGTGCCGTCGGGTGTCCTTCCCGGGGGCCGCGCCGTGATCGGAGGTGAGAGGTGGAGCGGACCGCGCAGCGCGGACCCGCCTCGGTGGCGCCCGGCGACGACGCCGTGGGACAGCTGCGCGCGGTGGCCGACGCCGTCCTCTACGAGGGCTATCTCCTGTACCCGTACCGCCGGTCGTCCCCGAAGAACCGGGTGCGCTGGCAGTTCGGTGTCCTCACTCCCCGCGAGTGGGCCGAACGGGACGGTCCGGTCACCCCGGGGGTCTCCGGTTCCGTCGACTCCTGGTACCAGCAGACGGAGTGCCTGCTGCTGGCGTCCCCGGAGGCGGTCGTACGGGTCGGTGTGCGCTATCTGCAGCTGCAGCGCAAGCAGGTGGAGCGGCTGGAGCCCGACGGCGGCCGTCGTCCGGTGGAGTCCCTGCGGACCGGCGACACCGTCCATCTGACCTTCGACGAGGCGGTGCCGTGCGAGGCGCTCGTCGAGGTGCCGCTGGCGCGGCTGCTGGAGGCGGAGCACCGTACGGCGGTGGGATCTCCCGCCGGTGAGAGCACCGAGGCGGTCGGTGACGGCGCCGGGCTGGTGGTGCGCCGACGGGATCCGGTGGAGGCGGTGACGGTCCTGCGCGCCGAGCGGGTGGAGGGCGGGGCGGCGGGTCCGCCCGCCTACCGGCTGCGGGTGCGCACCGAGAACACCGGCCCCTCGCCGGCCACCACGGTCTCCCGGGCGCAGGCCCTGCGTCACTCGCTCATGGCCACCCACACCCTGATCGAGGGCGACGGCGTCGAGTTCCTGTCGCTGATCGACCCCCCGGAGGCGTACGAGCGGCACGCCCGCGAGTGCCGGAACCTGCACACCTTCCCGGTTCTCGGCGGTGCCCGGGCCGTCCTCTCCGCCCCGATCATCCTGTCCGACCATCCCCAGGTGGCTCCCGAGAGCCCGGGCGACCTGCACGACGCCGCCGAGATCGACGAGATCCTCACCCTGCGCACCCTGCTGCTCACGGACGAGGAGAAGCGCGAGGCCCGGGCCACCGACCAGCGCGCGGCCGACATCCTCGACCGGGTCGAGTCCCTGCCGAGGGAGGTCGTCTCGCGGCTGCACGGGGCCATCCGCTCACTGGACCCGGTCCCGTCCGAGGTGCGCTCCCCCGCTCGCGCGGCGCCGCGCGCCTCGGTTCCCTGGTGGCACGAGCGGCGCACCGACGGGCTGTCCCCGACGACCGACAGCGTGCTCGTCGGCGACGTGCCGGTGGCGGCCGGCAGCGCGGTACGGCTGCGCCCGGCGGGCCGGGGCGCGGACGCGCAGGACATGTTCCTGGCCGGCCGCACCGCCCGGGTGGCGGCCGTCTTCCAGGACGTGGACGGCGGCACCCACCTCGCCGTCACGCTCGACGACGACCCCGCCGCAGAACTCAACAGCTGGTACGGCCGCTACTTCTACTTCCGCCCCCACGAACTGCAGCCACTGACCGCGACCGCGACCGCCACCGCCGCGGAGGGAGGGTGCGATGGACGCCCTTGAGGCACTGACCCATGACCACCGCATGGTGGAACAGCTGTTCCGCGACTATCACGCGGCCGCCTCCGACCGGCAGCGGCGCGGCGTCGTCGAACTGCTGGTGCGGGAGCTGTCCAAGCACGCGGCCCTGGAAGAGCTGATGATCTACCCGCTGGCCAAGAAGGTCCTCGACGACGCTGTCGAAGAGATCGACGACCACCTCCAGGAGCACCTGGCGGTCAAGAGAACGCTCCTCGCCCTGGACAAGCTGTCCGAGGGGGACGCGAGGACCGACGACCTCGTGGCACGGCTGAGGCAGGAAGTGACCGAGCACGTGCGCGAAGAGGAGGAGGAGTTCATGCCCCGCCTGCGCGAGGCCGTCCCCCAGCAGGATCTCGACGAGCTGGGGCAGCTGCTGGCGAAGGCCAGGCAGAGCGCACCGACCCGTCCCCACCCCCTGGCCCCGGAGGAGCCGCCCGCGCTCGCCCTCGCCGCGCCGGTGGCCGCGGCGTACGACCGGTTCAGGGACCGACTGCAGCGGAGGCCGAGGACATGACCACCCAGAGCGGCACCACCGAAGTCAGCCAGGACCCCTCCCGGTCCGAGGAGCGCGAAGGCTTCGACGAGATCCACATCCTCTGGATCTCCGAGGGCATGAGCTGCGACGGCGACACCGTCTCGCTCACCGCGGCCGGCCAGCCCTCGATCGAGGACGTCGTCCTGGGCCTCGTGCCGGGCCTGCCCAAGGTGAACCTGTACAACAAGGTGCTCTCGCCGAGTCTGGGCGGCGAGGACTTCCTCGCCCCCTACCGGGCCGCGGCCCGTGGCGAACTCGCGCCGTTCATCCTGGTGATCGAGGGCTCGATCCCGAACCAGAACATCATCGAGGGCGAGGGCTACTGGACCTCCTTCGGCAACGACCCGGTCACCGGCGAGCCGCACACCCTCAACTGGTGGATCGACCAACTGGCGCCCAAGGCCTGGGCGATCGTCGCGGCCGGTACCTGTGCGACGTACGGCGGCATCCACGCGATGGCGGGCAACCCGACCGGCTCGATGGGCCTGTCGGACTATCTGGGCTGGGACTTCAAGACCCAGGGCGCGCTGCCGATCGTCAACGTGCCCGGCTGCCCGATCCAGCCCGAGAACTTCATGGAGACCCTGGTGTGGGTGCTCCAGCACGCCGCCGGGGCGGCCCCTCCCCCACCGCTGGACCACATGCTGCGTCCGCAGTGGCTGTTCGGCAAGACGGTGCACGAGGGCTGCGACCGGGCGGCGTACTACGAGCAGGCCGACTTCGCCAAGGACTACAACGCCCCCAAGTGCCAGGTGAAGGTGGGCTGTTGGGGTCCGGTGGTGAACTGCAACGTGCCCAAGCGGGGCTGGATGGCCGGGGTGGGCGGCTGCCCCAACGTGGGCGGGATCTGCATCGGCTGCACCATGCCCGGCTTCCCCGACGCGTTCATGCCGTTCATGGACGAGCCTCCCGGCGGCACCTTGTCGAGCATGCTCGTCAAACCGTACGGGTCCTTCGTCCGCAGGATGCGTGGCATCACCAACGCGATGGTGAACCACGAGGCGAAGTGGCGTCACAACAAGCCGGAGCTGACCAGCGGTTACAACCCGTACTGGCGGCCCGGACACCCCCACCGCACCCCCACCGCGGCCGGCACCCGAGGCAGGAAGACGACATGACACAGACCGAGGACCGGCTCAGGACGGGCGAGCGCAAACCCCCGCAGCTCGTGGACATGTCCTGGGACCCGATCACCCGGATCATCGGCAACCTGGGCATCTACACGAAGATCGACTTCGCCAACCGGGAGGTCGTCGAGTGCCACAGCACCTCGTCGCTGTTCCGCGGCTACTCGGTGTTCATGAAGGGCAAGGACCCGCGCGACGCCGGTTTCATCACCTCCCGCATCTGCGGGATCTGCGGCGACAACCACACGACCTGCTCGGACTACGCCCAGCAGATGGCCTACGGCGTCAAACCGCCGCGGCTCGCGGAACACATCGTCAACCTGGGCGAGGCGGCCGAGTACATCTTCGACCACACGATCTTCCAGGACAACCTGGTGTTCGTGGACTTCTGCGAGGCCATGGTCAAGGCCACGAACCCGAGCGTGCTGGCGCGGGCCGAGAACACCCCCGCGCCACGCGGTGACGTCCACGGCTACCGCACGATCGCGGACATCATGCGGGCCTTCAACCCCTTCGAGGGCGAGGTCTACAAGGAGGCCCTGAAGGTCAGCCGGGTCACCCGGGAGATGTTCTGTCTGATGGAGGGACGCCATGTCCACCCGTCGACGCTGTACCCGGGCGGCGTGGGCACGATGCCGACCCCGACCGCCTTCACCGACTACCTCTCCCGGCTGCTGAGCGTCCTCGACTTCGTCAAGCAGGCCGTCGCCATGAACGACGACGTCTTCGACTTCTTCTACGAGGCGCTGCCCGGCTACGAGGAGGTCGGCAAGCGCCGCATCCTGCTCGGCTGCTGGGGCGCCTGGCAGAACCCCGACGTGGTCGACTACAAGTACGAGAACATGAACGAGTGGGGCAAGGCGATGTACGTCACCCCCGGCGTCATCGTCGACGGCAAGCTCGTCACCAACAACCTGGTCGACATCAACCTCGGCATGCGCATCCTCATCGGCAGCTCCTACTACGAGGACTGGACGGCCGAGGAGCCCTTCGTCACCCACGACCCGCTCGGCAACCCGGTCGACATGCGCCACCCGTGGAACCAGACCACCGTCCCGGTGCCGCAGAAACGGGACTTCGACAACCGCTACAGCTGGGTGATGAGCCCGCGCTGGTACGACCGGAACACCGACCAGCACCTCGCCCTCGACACCGGCGGCGGCCCGCTCGCGCGGCTGTGGTCGACGGCGCTCAACGGCATCGTCGACACGCCGTACATCAAGGCGACCGGGCACAGTGTGCGGATCACGCTGCCCAAGAGCGCGAAGCTGCCCGAACAGACGCTGGAGTGGAAGATCCCCCAGTGGAGCAACACCATCGAACGGGACCGCGCGCGCCCCTACTTCGTCGCGTACGCCGCCGCGATGGCCTTCCAGTTCCTGGAGGAGGCGACGGGCCTGATCCGGGCCGGCGAGACCAAGGTCTTCGAGAACTTCGAGGTGCCGGACGAGGCGATCGGCTGCGGCTTCCACGAAGCGGTGCGCGGGGTCCTCTCCCACCACCTGGTCATCAAGGACAAGAAGATCGCCAACTACCACCCGTACCCGCCGACGCCGTGGAACGCCAGCCCGCGCGACAGCTACGGCACGCCCGGCCCGTACGAGGACGCCGTACAGGGTCAGCCGATCTTCGAGGAGAACGGGCCCGACGACTTCAAGGGCGTCGACATCATGCGCACGGTGCGCAGCTTCGACCCCTGTCTGCCGTGCGGTGTGCACATGTACCTCGGCAAGGGCAACACGCTGACCACCCACCACTCGCCGACGTACGGAGCGGCGAGCCATGGCTGACGGGGACCGGCTCGACGAGGCGTCCGTCGCCGAGCGGCTGACTCTCGTCGACGAGCTGCTGGAGCGCCTGGAGCGCACACCGGGACCGACCGCCCGGGAGGCCGTCGAGGCCGTACGGGCGCTGGCCGAGGTGTACGGCGAGGCGCTGGCCCGGACCCTGGACCGGGCGGGCCCCGCGCTGGCCGGTGCGCTGGCCGACGACGAACTCCTCGGCCATCTGCTGGTGCTGCACGGCATCCACCCCGAGCCGGTGGGTCCCCGGGTCGACCGGGCCGTCGAACGGCTGCGGCGGGACCTGCGCGAGCGCGGCGGCGATCTGGAACTGGTGGGCATCGACGGCGCGGTGGCCCGGGTGCGCCTGTCGGCCAAGGGCTGCGGCTCGTCGACGGCCGGCGTGCTCGCCGCCGTGGAGGAGACACTGCTGGCGGTGGCCCCGGAGCTGGAGCGGGTGGAGCCGGTGCAGGAGGCCGCCGCCCCCGCGTTCGTCCCCCTGGACGCGCTCACGCTCCGCTCCCCGCAGCCGCAGGGCGCCCCGTGACCGCCGGCGGCGCGCTCGCCCGCGTGATCCGCGCGCCGGCCGGGCCGCGTACGGCGGACGCGGAGCTGTGCGACCTGTGCGCGGCCCCGGTGCCGGACGAGCACCGCCACTTGTACGACGGCACGCGGGAGGAGGTGCTGTGCGCCTGCCGGCCCTGCTCGCTGCTGTTCACCGACCGGGAGGCGAGCGAGGGCCACTACCTGCTGATCCCGGGCCGTCGCCTGCGGCTGCCACCGGTGGACACCGGGCCGCTGGGCGTGCCGGTGGGCCTGGCCTTCTTCGTCCCGCACGCCGACGGCACGGCGACCGCCCACTACCCGAGCCCGCTGGGGGCCACCCGGTGGGAGCTGGACGCCGCCGCCTGGCACCAGGCCGTCGCCGGGTGTGGGGAGCTGGCGACCGTGGCACCCGAGGTGGAGGCGCTGCTGGTCAACACCGCACGGGGCCTGAGCCACCACTGGATCGTCCCCGTCGACGACTGCTTCCGGATGGTCGCGGTGGTACGACGGGAATGGGAGGGCCTGTCCGGCGGGCAACGGGTGTGGCCGGCGCTGGAACGGTTCTTCGCCGAGCTGGCCGCCCGACACCCGTCGGAACCGGCCGGACGACCCTAAGGAGCATGCGATGGGCACCATCAAAGTCGGCAGGCCGGACGTGAAGCCCGACACGCCCAGCCACGTCTTCGGCCTCCACCAGGGCAACAAGGGCCCCTCCGGGCACCAGGCCGGGCACCACAAGGACGGCACCGCCGACGCGCGCCGCTCCACCGGCATCCACTGGAAGAAGCATGACGCGATCATGAAGACCATGCCGAACATTCCGCCCGGCTGAGTCACGAGGAGCTGAAATGGTACAGATGACGGCCCGGCGCGTGCTCACGGCCGAGGCGGTGCTGGTGGGCGGCATGATGCTGGCCCTGCTGGTCCGGGAGCTGCCGGGACTGGTGCGCGAGGTGAGGATCTGGCGCATGGCCGGTTCGCATTCCGGCGCCCGGCGCGTCGGCTGACCCGGCCGGAGGGCACCCGTGCACGAGTTGTCGATCGCCACCGCCATCGTGGAACAGGCCGACGAGGCGGCGCGGGCGCACGGCGCCGAGGCCGTGGCCGCCGTGAGGGTGCGCGTCGGTGAGCTGTCGGGCGTGGTCCCGGCGGCGCTGATGTTCGCCTTCGAGGTGGCCCGGGACGGTACGAGCCTGGCGGCGGCGGACCTGGTGGTCGAGGAGGTCGCGGCCCGCGCCTACTGCGGGCCGTGCGCCCACGAGTTCCCGGTCGGCGTTCCCCCGTTCTTCTGGTGCCCGCTGTGCGACCGGCCCTGCGAGGGGCTGCGCAGCGGGCGGGAACTGGAGATCACCGGCCTGGAACTCGCCGAGGCGGCCGGCTGAGCGTCAGCAGATGCGGGGCAGCTGCTCCCCGAGCGGCAGGTCGACGACCCGGGTGCCGCCCAGGCCGGTGGACGCCACGACCATCCCCGGGTGGTCGGCGACGCACTCCCCGATGATCACCGCGCCCGTCCCCTGCGGATGGGCGCGCATCGCCGCCAGCACCGCATCCGCCTCCTGCCGGGGCACGAAGGCGACCAGCCGTCCCTCGTTGGCGACGTACAGCGGGTCCAGGCCGAGGAATCCACAGGCGTTGGCGACGGCGTCCGGGACGGGCACGGCCCGCTCGGTCAGCCGGACGCCGGTGCCCGAGGCGCGGGCGATCTCGTGCAGGGAGGCGGCGAGTCCGCCCCGGGTGGGGTCGCGCAGCGCGTGCAGATCGGGGGTCACCTCCAGCATCGCCGCGACCAGAGAGGCCAGCGGCGCGGTGTCGCTGGCGACCTCGGCCCCGAACTCGATGCCCTCGCGCACGCTCATGATGGCCACGCCGTGCAGACCGATGGGGCCGCTGACGAGGACGGCGTCGCCCGGCCGTGCCCGCTGCGGCCGGATGTCGACACCGGCCGGGACCACTCCGATGCCGGCCGTGGTGATGTAGACGCCGTCGCCGTGCCCGGCCTCGACGACCTTGGTGTCCCCGGTGGCGACGGTGACGCCGGCCGCCCGCGCCGCCGCGCCGACGGCCCGGGCGACCCGGTCGACCACGCCCATGTCCACGCCCTCCTCCAGGACGAAGGCGGTGGACAGGTAGGCGGGCACGGCGCCGCTCATGGCCAGGTCGTTGACGGTGCCGTTGACGGCGAGGTCGCCGATGCTGCCGCCGGGGAAGAACAGCGGCCGTACGACGTGGGAGTCGGTGGAGAAGGCGAGGCGGGCGCCGCCGAGTTCGACCACGGCGGAGTCGGCCAGCGCGGCCAGGGTGGGGTTGCCGTAGGCCGGGGCGAAGACGTGCTCGACGAGTTCCGCCGACAGGGCGCCGCCGCCGCCGTGTCCCATGACGACGACCGGCTGGTCACGCAGGGGGGCGGGGCAGGTCCAGGCGGCGGGGTCCACGGGTGGTGCCGGGGCGGTCGTGTCAGCCAACGGGGTTCATCTCCTTGCGCGCCGGGGAGGCGGTGGCCGCGTCCATGCGGCGGTAGAGGTAGTACGCGGCGCAGGCGCCCTCGCTGGAGACCATCGTGGCGCCGAGGGGATTGCGCGGGGTGCAGGTGGTGCCGAAGGCCTCGCACTCGGTGGGCTTGATCAGGCCCTGCAGGACCTCGCCACTGCGGCACACGCGCGGTTCCTCGGTGCGGATGCCGGTGACGTCGAAGCGGTGTTCGGCGTCGTGGGCGCGGTAGGCGTCGGACAGCCGCCAGCCGCTGTCGGGGATGCGGCCGATGCCGCGCCAGTTGCGGTCGGTGACCTCGAAGACCTCCTCGATCATGCGCAGCGCGGCCGGGTTGCCGTCCTCGCGCACGGCGCGGGGGTAGGCGTTCTCCACGCGGTGTTCGCCGCGCTCCAGCTGGCGGACGGCGCGCCGGACGCCCTCCAGGATGTCGAGCGGTTCGAATCCGGTGACCACGACCGGGACCCGGTGCCGCTCGGCGAGGTCGGGGTACTCGGCGGTGCCCATCACGCTGCACACGTGCCCGGCGGCGAGGAAGCCCCGCACCCGGCAGGCGGGCGCGGTCATGATGGCCTCGATGGCCGGGGGCACGCGCACATGCGACACCAGGAGGCTGAAGTTGGTGATGCCGAGGCTGCGGGCCTGGTGCACCGCCATCGCGTTGGCGGGAGCGGTCGTCTCGAAGCCGATCCCGAAGAACACCACCTCACGGTCCGGGTGCCGGCGGGCCAGCTCCAGGGCGTCCAGGGGCGAGTAGACCACGCGGACGTCGCCGCCCGCGCCCTTGACCCGGAACAGGTCGCGCCCGGTGCCGGGCACGCGCAGCATGTCGCCGAAGGAGCAGAAGATCACCTCGGGCCGGGAGGCGATCTCCAGGGCCTTGTCGATCACCTCCAGCGGGGTGACACACACCGGGCATCCCGGTCCGTGGATCAACTCGACCTGTTCGGGCAGCAGTTGGTCGATTCCGTGCCGGATGATCGAGTGGGTCTGGCCGCCGCACACCTCCATCAGGGCCCAGGGGCGGGTGACGGTGGCGTGGATCTCGTCCAGCAGCTTCCGCGCCAGGTCGGGGTCGTTGAACTCGTCGATGTACTTCACAGGGCTCCTTCCTCGGCCTTGCGGGGCTCCGTGGCGGCGGGCGCTTCCCCCGCCTCCGCCGCCGCCCGTCCCCAGGGGTCGCCGAACTCCTCCTCCAGCAGCCCCAGTTCCTCGAAGAGGCGCAGCGAGGCCTGCGCCGACTCCTCGTCCAGTCGCTGCAGGGCGAACCCGACGTGGACGATCACGTACTCGCCGACCTCGACGTCGGGCACGTACTCCAGGCAGACGCGTTTGTGCACGCCCCCGAAGTCGATCAGGCCGGTCAGGGGTTCGGCGTCTTCCTCGATGGCCAGTACGCGGCCGGGCACTGCCAGACACATGTGTCACTCCGTGGGGTCGCCGTGGTGCCGGGGGACTGTTGCGGATTGCTCGCCGGGTCGTTCGCGGGCCGCCACCACGAGCTGGCCGAGGGCCAGTCCCCCGTCGCCGGGCGGGACCTGGCCGTGCCGCAGCACGGTGAAGCCGTCGGCCGCCAGCTGCGTCCAGCAGGCGTCCTCCAGCAGGGCGTTGGCGAACACGCCGCCGGTCAGGGCGACCGTCTCGACGCCGGTGGCCCGGCGGGCGCGACGGCACACCTCGGTGACGGTGGCGGCGACGCCCCGGTGGAAGCGGGCGGCGAGCAGCGGTGCCGGGGTGCCTCGGCGCAGGTCGGCCAGGAGGGCGCGCAGCGCCGGGGCCGGGTCGAACAGGAGGGGGGCCGCGGCCGCGGCCGGCGGGATGCCGAAGGGGTACGCGCCGGAGTCGGCGTCCCAGGCCTCGGCGGCCGCCGCCTCCAGCTCCAGTGCGGCCTGCGCCTCGTAGCCGGCGCGGTGGCAGACACCGGCCAGGGACGAGACGGCGTCGAAGAGCCGGCCCATGCTGGAGGTCGCCACGCACGCCAGGTTCCGCGCCAACTGCCGTTCCAGGACCGCGCGCTCACCGGTGGCGCAGGCGGTCACGCTGGGCAGGTGGTCCTCCCACGGCAGCGCGGCGGCACGCAGCCGGGCCAGCGCCAGCCGGCAGGGGTTGGCCACTCCCGCGTCGCCGCCGGGCAGGGGCGCGGGGGCCAGGTGGGCGAAGCGGCGGAAGCCGTCGTAGCCGGCGAGGAGGATCTCGCCGCCCCAGACGGTGCCGTCGTCGCCATAGCCGGTGCCGTCGAAGGCGACGCCAATGACCGGTGCGCCGGGGGCCACGCCGTGCTCGGCCATGGCGGAGGCGACGTGGGCGTGGTGGTGCTGGACGAGGTGGAGCGGCCGGCCCTCGGCGTGCCGGCGGGCCCAGCGGGCCGAGTGGTAGCCCGGGTGCCGGTCGGCGGCGATCAGGGCGGGCTCGACGCCGGTCAGGTCGCGCAGTTGCCGCTCGGCCCTGCCGAGGGCGTCGAGGGTGGCCAGGTCGCCCATGTCACCGATGTGCGGGCCGAACCAGGCCTGCTCGCCGGACCCGAGGCAGGGGGCGTTCTTCAGGTCACCGCCGACCGCGAGCGCCGGGCGCAGCGCGAACGGCAGGTGCAGCGGGCGGGGCACGTGTCCGCGCGAGCGGCGCAGGACCTGTTCGGTGCCGTCGGGGCGGACGCGCACCACGGAGTCGTCGCAGGGCGTCCGGATTCCCCGGTCGTGGGCCAGCCAGGCGTCGGCCAGCCCCGCCAGCCGGGTCAGTGCCTCGCGGTCGTCGGTGACGATGGGCTCGCCGGAGCGGTTGCCGCTGGTCATCACCAGGACACGGGGACCGGGCGGGTCGCCGGGCAGCCCGAACAGCAGGGTGTGCACCGGGGTGTAGGGGAGCATGACGCCGACGTGCGGGCTCCCGGCGCACACCGAGGGTGCCAGCAGGCGGCCCCGGCCGCGCAGCAGCACGATCGGGCGCCGGGCGTCCGTGAGGACCGCCCGCTCGGCCGCGCCGACGTGGGCGATCTCCTCGGCGGTCGCCAGGTCCGCGCACATCACCGCGAAGGGCTTGCCGCCGCGTTCCTTGCGGGCGCGCAGCGCGGCCACCGCGTCCGGGTCGGCCGCGTCGCAGGCCAGGTGGTAGCCGCCGATGCCCTTGACGGCGACGATCCGTCCGGCGGCCAGCAGCCGGCGGCCCGCCGCGAGGGCGTCGGCGCCGAGGGCCGGCCGGATGCCGCTGCCGGATGCGGGTACGAGGCGCAGCCGGGGGCCGCAGTCCGGGCAGGCCACGGGCTGGGCGTGGAAGCGCCGGTCGGCGGGATCGCCGTACTCGGCGGCGCACGCCCGGCACATGGGAAAGGGGTCCATCGTGGTGGTCGCGCGGTCGTAGGGCAGCGCCGAGACGATGGTGAAGCGGGGACCGCAGTGGGTGCAGGTGATGAACGGGTGCCGGTGACGGCGGTCGGCCGGGTCGGCCAGCTCCCGCAGACAGTCGGCGCAGGTCGCGGTGTCGGGGGGCAGCGCGGTGTGGCCGTGGCCCCGCTCGGAGGGCCGGATGGCGAAGTCGCAGGCGGCGCCGGTGGCGGGTACCTCGCTCCAGTCGACGCCGGTGACCGCCGCGAGCCGGGGCTGCTCGCGGGTGAGCCGGTCGCAGAACCGGTCGATGTCGTCGGGCGGGCCCTCGACCTCGATGAGGACCCCGCCCGAATGGTTGGTGACGAAGCCGGTCAGCGCCTGCTCGGTGGCGAGGCGGTGCACGTACGGCCGGAATCCGACGCCCTGGACCACGCCCCGCACGCTGACCCGGCGCCGTACCGCGACGGGACTGGGGGCGGTCATGACGCCAGGTGCCCCGGAGCCTGCCGGCCGGCCAGCGGCGGCCGGTGCGCCGGCGTGCCGTCCCGGACGGCGAGCACCCGGTCCAGGAGGGTGTCCGCGCCGTCGCCGTCCCGGGCGCTGGTGCGTACGACGTCCACGCCGGGGTTGACCTGGTCGACGTTGTCCCGGAACGTGTCCTCGTCGAAGCCGGCCGGCTCGGCCAGGTCGGTCTTGGTGACCACCACGAGATGGGCGGAGGCGAAGGCGGTGGGGTACTTCAGCGGCTTGTCCTCGCCCTCGGTGACGGCCATGAGGACCACGCGGAGCGTCTCGCCGAGGTCGTAGGCCGCCGGGCAGACGAGATTGCCGACGTTCTCGACGAACAGGAGCGCGGTGTCCGGCGGCAGCCAGCCCTCCAGATGGCCGCGCACCTGCTGCGCCTCCAGATGGCACAGCCCTCCGGTCAGCAGCTGTTTGACGGGCGCGCCCGAACGGGCCAGGCGCCGTGCGTCGTTCTCGGTGGCGAGGTCGGCGGTGAGCGCCGCGACCGGGACGTGCCGCCGCACGGCGAGGGCGAGGACCTGCCCGAGCAGCTCCGTCTTGCCGCTGCCCGGACTGGACAGCAGGTTCACCGTGGTGACGCCCTGCCGTCCCAGGTCGGCGCGGAGGGTGTCGGCGAGGCCGTCGTTCTTCGCCATGACCGCCTGTCGGACGTCCAGGGACCGGCACATCATGCGTGCTCCTTGCTGGCGGAGGGGTGGGCCCGGCACCCGTCGTCGCGGGGTGGCGGGGTGGGTTCCGTGCGCCGATCCTCGTCCGCGCCGGCCGGGTCGGCCGGGGGGCGGGCCGGGGGCGCGGCGCCGAATTCGTCCGTGTGGCCGAAGGACAGGGGTGCGGCGGGGTCCAGGAGCAGGGCCCGCACCACCGTGTGCAGCAGGGTGACGGCCCGTTGGACGGCCTCGCCGACCGGTGCGCTCAGGCCTACGGCGACATCCGCGTCGCAGCTGGGCAGGGTCTGCGGTTCGCAGCCCAGGACCACGATGCGGGGCAGCGCGCCGTCGCCCAGGTGCGCCGCCAGGGCCAGCACCTTCACGGGGTCCATGCCGTGCGCCTCGGGGGCGTGGCCGGCGCTGTCCGTGACGTGCGGGATCTCGGGCTCGATCAGGCAGAGGGTGCCGGGGCGGTGACCGCGCGGCGCCGCGTCGACGAGGACGGCGGCGTCGTAGCCGTCCAGGAGCCGGTAGGCGAGGTCCAGGCCGCGAATGCCGAAGTCCCGTACGTGGACCTCACCGGGCAGCGGCCGTCCGCCGAGGGCCTTGACGACTTCGGGGCCGAAGGCGTCGTCGGCGAGGAAGATGTTGCCGATGCCGGCCACGAGCAGGCGGGTGGGTGTCACGGCGGGCTCTCCTGACGGTGCGCCGGGGACGGGTCAGGGCGTGATGTCGAGAGCGGGGTCGAGCGGCCGCGGCGAACCGGTCGGCTGTTTGCGGACGAACGCCGAGCGCAGCGCGTGGTAGGGCGCGTCACGGTCGAAGAAGATGTGGTGCATCCAGGCGAGTTCGGCCTGCCGGTACGCGTCGAGCGGCTGACGTGCCTCGTCGCGGACGCGGGAGGCCGCCTTGGAGTCGATCCGGTCGCGCAGGCCGGGCGAGTCGGCGAGTTCGCTCGCGAGGCGGGTCACCTCGTCGGGGAACACGGACGGGGAAACGGGGAGCGTGCGGTCGATGAGGCCCAGGCGGGCGGCGGTGGCGGCGCTGACCGGCACCGCCTCCTGGATCAGCCGGGCCGCCGTCTCGGGCCCGACGCGCCGGGGCAGGCTGTAGGTCCAGAACTCGGAGCCGTACAGGCCCATGCGCCGGTAGTGCGGGTTCAGTACGGTCCCGGTGCGGCACCAGACCTCGTCCGCCGCCAGCGCCAGCATGACCCCGCCCGCGGCGGCGTTGCCGCCCAGCGCGGCGACCACCAGCCGGTCGGTGGTCCGCAGCACGGCCTCCACCAGGTCGTTCATGGCGTTGAGGTTGGCCCAGGACTCCTCGGCCGGTCTGCGCGCCGCCTCGATGACGTTGAGGTGGATGCCGTTGGAGAAGAAGTCGCGCGCGCCGCCGAGGACGAGGACGGAGGTGTTCCGGGTGAGGGCGTACCGGTAGGCGGCGAGCAGGCGGCGGCACTGGCTCGTGCTCATGGCGCCGCCCGGGAAGGCGAAGGTCAGGAAGCCGACGTCGCCGTGATGGCGGTAGCGGATGTCCGTCCAGGTGCGCCGGTGGGCGGCGGGCTCCAGCGGCGCCGGGACCTCCGGCAGCCGGCCGAGGCGGTCGCCGAGGACGTCGGTCGCGGGGCGCCGGAAGGGCGCGGGGTCGCCGGAGCCCCGGCGCGGGCGCAGTTCGGGAATCCACACCGCGCCGTCGCTGGTGGCCCGGCACACGGCGCCCGCGCGGGTGGCGAGCAGTTCCCCGGGGTCCCCGCGCAACCGGTCCTCCGGATGGCCGCCGTGCAGGAAGAGTTCCTGGCCGCACAGTTCGTCCAGGACGCCGGGCTGGGAGTCGGCGCCGCGCAGTTTGCGCAGCACCGTCTCGGTGCTGTCGCCCTCCCAGTCGATGCGCCGCTGCTCCTGCCGGAAGGCGTCGCGCCAGGTGACCCGGATCGACGGGTCGGTCTGCGGCTGGGGTTTGAACGAATTGTCGGCGAAACGTTCCACCGCCAGCAGGACGGCGGCCGTCGCGGCGTCGGAGACCTCGTTGCGGTAGAGGTCGCTCTTGCCGACGGCCGGCATCCGGAAGGGGACCGAGGCCCAGAGGTCACCGGCGTCCATCGACCGCTCGGCCTGGAGCACGGTCACCGCCCACTGCCAGGCCCCGTCGGCGATGGCCCAGTCGAGGGAGGACGGGCCCCGGTCGCCGGGCGGGCCGGGGTGCACGATGAGGCAGGTGTGCTCCCGCCACACGTCCTCCGGCAGGGCCGTCTTGAGCATCGGAGCGATGATCAGCTCCGGTTCGAACCCGCGCACCGCATCCCGGATCGCGTCGTCGCCGTGCGAGGCGAGCACGACGTCCACGCGGTGACCACGGTCGGCGAGTTCCACGCCCATCCGCTGGCAGAGGCTGTTGAACGCACTGGCGACGAGGAGGATGTCCATGCGGTCCCTTGCTGTCGGACGGACGGTTCGGAGAGCCGGTGACACGGCAGGGGCCCCTGGGGCCTGTCCGCCGGACAGGCCCTGGCGGGACGGACAAGCAGGATCACCCCGAGCACGTCCGCGGGAAAGGACCGCAACGGGCCGATACCGAAAGTTCGTCCGGACGGATGCGGGGCGCCACCGCGACGCACACCCGGCTCCCGCACTCCGCCGGCGGCCCGGCACACCACCGGCCGGGTCGGGTCGCAGACCCGTCAGTGGGGTGTCAGCGCCACCTGGCACTGTTGTTCTCGTGAACGGCGCGGGAGACCGGGAGCCGGACACGGGGAGAGGTGCCCGGAGTGGTTGATCGGGGACCAGAGCACAGCTCACGGTCGGGCCCTTCGGGGCCCACGCAGGTTCGAATCCTGCCCTCTCCGCCCGACGCCGTGCGGCCGGCCTCACGGTCGTCCGCGAGGCCGGCCGGGCCGGTCAGCCCCACTCGGCGAAGACCGACGCGATCTCGTCGCGTCCCGCGCCGCCGGCCAGCAGGAGACGCAGCAGGACCCGCGCCTTCCACGGATCGAGCATCCCCGCGTCGAGCAGGCCGCGACCCAGCAGGTCCGTCTCCGAACCGGGCGAGCGGTAGGTGGCCCGCAGCACCGGACCGGCGCCCGTCCGGGAGGCGAGCACCACCGGCATCCGGCCGGCCACGGCTCCCAGCCGGGGCGCGAGGGCGCCCGCGACGTGACCGACGCCGAACCCGGCGACCACCAGCCCCTGACGGTCCCGGGCGAGGTCGTCGACGAGCGTCCCGTCGTCGTCCAGGACCGCCGTGTAGACGGCCACCCGGGTGGCGGCCAGCCGCTCGGGCGACGGCCGGTGGGGCAACGGCCCGGGGCGCGGCGGCACGGCCAGGATCCGCACCCGGTCCTCGACGACGTGCCCGAGCGGCCCGCTGTCGGGCGAGACGAAGGCCGCGGTACTCGTGCTGTGCGTCTTGCGCACCCGACGGGCCGCGTGCACCTGGTCGTTGAAGACCACCAGCACCCCGAGGCCGCGAGCCGGGGTCGCGACGGCGACCCGCACGGCGGCCAGGACGTTCGCCGGGCCGTCGGCGCCCGCCAGCGTGGGGTTGCGCATCGCGCCGGTGAAGACGAGAGGCTCGTCGTGCGGCCACACCAGCCCGGCCAGGAACGCCGTCTCCTCCAGCGTGTCCGTGCCCTGGGTGACGACCGCCCCGGCGGCACCGTCGGCGACCGCGCGCGAGGCGGCGTCCACCACCTCGAGGACCCTTGTGAAGGTCAGGCCGGAGCTGGGCAGGGCCGCCACGTCCCGGACGTCGATCCGCACACCGAGCCCGTCCAGCCCTGGTACGCCGGCGGCGATCTGTTCACCCGTCAGCCGGGGCGTGCCGCCGGTGACGGAGATGGTCCCGCCGAGCGCGAAGAGCGCCACCCGCATCCGTGTTCCCCTCCCCCGTGTCCCACAGTGCCGAGTCCAGCAGTGCCGATCCGGCCAATGTTCTCCGGGCCCGGCCCACCGTGATCCCGCGGGACGGCCCGCCGCGGTCCGCCCCGTCCGGGCGCCAACCTACCGGCGGGCGCGCCGGCCGGCCCACCCCGGGCCGTGCCGCCCGGGGTGGCCGGGCCGTGACCCGTCGGGCCACCGCCGCCCCGCGCACGGGCTAGGGTCGCCACGACGGGGCGCGATCAAGGGAACGGCATGACAGAGGCATTGGTACTGGGCGGTGGCGGTGTCGGCGGGATCGCCTGGATCACCGGGCTGCTGGCGGGGCTTGCGGACGCGGGTCAGGACGTCACGAAGACCGACCTGATCGTGGGCACCTCGGCCGGATCGGCCGTGGCGGCCCAGTTGGGCAGCGGACTGTCGCTGGAGGAGCTGTACGCCCGTCAGGTGGACCCGGCTCTGCAGGCCGCGGAGATCATGGCGGAGATGGACGTGGACGGCCTCGCCAGGGAGATGGGCCGGGCGCTGGGCCCGTCCGACGACGTCGTGGAGATGCGACGCGCGCTCGGGGACGTCGCGCTCCGCGCGGCCACCGTGACGGAGCCGGAGCGCCGTGCGGTCATCGAGTCGCGGCTGCCGTCGCACGCGTGGCCCGCCCGGGCGCTGAAGATCGTCGCGGTGGACGCCGAGAGCGGCCTGCCCCGCGTGTTCGACGGCTCCGACGGGGTCGGCCTGGTCGACGCGGTCGCCGCGAGCTGCGCCGTTCCGGGTGTCTGGCCGCCCGTGACCATCCAGGGGCGCCGGTACGTCGACGGCGGCGTCCGCTCCGGCGTCAACGCCGACTACGCCGCCGGCGCGTCCCGCGTCCTGGTGGTCGCGCCCATGGGCGACACCGATCCCTTCCCCGGCGACACCTCGCTGGAGCGGACCCTGGACGGACTGCGCGCCCAGGGGGCCGAGGTCGCGCTCGTCGTACCGGACGAGGCGTCAGTGGCCGCCGTCGGCACCAACCCCCTCGACCCGGGCACCCGCGCGGCGGCCGCCGGGGCCGGCCGGGACCAGGGCCGCGCACTGACCCTCCGGTGGACCCGCGCCTGATCCGCGAAGGCCGCAGGGCGGCGCGCCGGGCCGTTCAGGGCAGGAGGGGCCCGGCCTGGGCGGCGAGTTCACCGAGGGACGCGCCGCTGAGCCGGCACACCCGCCACTCGTCCAGGAACTCCGCCCCGAGCGACTTGTAGAAGTCGATGGCGGGCTCGTTCCAGGACAGCACCCACCACTCGAAGCGGTCGTAGCCGTTCCGCTCGCAGTGCGCGGCCAGGGCGGCGAGCAGGGCTTTGCCGTGTCCCCCGCGCCTGCCCCGCGGCCGGATGTAGAGGTCCTCCAGGTGGATGCCGCGGTTGCCGGTCCAGGTCGAGAAACGGGGGAACCACATGGCGTAGCCCAGGGTCTCGCCCGTCTCGTCGTCCTCCGCGATCAGCGCGGAGGCGGCGGGGTGCTCCCCGAACAGCGCCTCGCGCAGCTGCTCCTCGCTCGCCCGGGCCTGTTCGAGGGCCCGCTCGTACTCGGCGAGTTCGCGGATCATGGCGCGGATCTCCGCGATGTCGTTCGTGGTGGCGGCCCGGATCATGGGGCAGATCATCGGGGACGGCCCCGGTCCGTGTCCATCCGATTCCACGCCTCGGGGCCCGGTGCGTGCTCGGCCGTCGACGCCCCGGGCCCGGTGCGTGTTCGGCCGTCCTCGGTTCGCGGCGCACGGCGCCGCCGTCCGTCCGACGCCGGGCGCGTTGGACGCGCCCGGCCGCCCGGCTTGCGCTTACCGTGCTCTGGAGGTGACTGGCCGTCAGGACCGGAGAGGAGTGTGAGCCGTCATGCCGGAAGCGGGCCGCCGCACGGCCGGGCCGGGCCCCGGGCACCGGGCGTTCGGCGTGGTGCTGGGCAGCAGACGGCCGCACACCCGACGGCTCCCGCCGCGCACCCCCGCGGCCACGAAGGCCGCTGACGGCTCGACGGCCTCGGCCGCTCCGGTCGGCTCGGTCGCCGAGCGCACGGTGCCCTGGCTGCGGGTCGCCGCGGCCTACGCCTGGCGGCTCATCCTCGTCGGCATCGTCGCGTACGGCGTCTTCACGATCGTCGGCCGCTTCCAGCTCATCGCCGTCGCCCTGTTCCTCGCGCTGATCGTCACCTCGGTCCTGCGCCCCCTCACCGACCTGCTGAACCACGTCCTGCCCAGACCCCTGTGCGTGGCCGTCGCGCTCGTCGGCAGCCTGCTGTGCCTGTTCGCCCTGCTCGCCCTGGTGGGCAATGCGGTGGCGGGCGAGTCGGGGACCCTGGCGGGCGAGTTCCGGGGCGGCATCCACCGGATCGAGGTGTGGCTGCAGGGCCCGCCGTTCCGCATCAGTCCGGGGAAACTGTCCGATCTGCAGCGCCAGGTGACCAACTACATCACGGCGCACCGGGCCAGTCTGCTCAGCAGCGCGGTCACCGGTCTTGGCACACTCGTCGAACTGGTCACCGGAGCCGCCCTCGCGCTCTTCGCCTCGGTCTTCTTCATCCACTCCGGCGAGCGCCTGTGGAGCTGGGCGCGGGACCAGTTGCTGCCCGGCGGCGCCCGCCCGGCCTGGGACCGGGCGGGGCGCGCGGCCTGGCAGGCCTTCGCGGGGTACACGCGGGGCATCATCATCGTGGCCGGCACCAACGCCGTGCTCGTCGGGATCGCCCTGGTGGTGCTGCGGGTGCCGCTCGCGCTGCCGCTGACGCTGCTGGAGTTCTTCGCCGCGTTCGTGCCGCTGGTGGGCTCACCGGTCGCGCTCGGCGTGGCGACGGTGGTCGCCCTCGCCGGGCGCGGTCCGCTCACGGCCGCGGCGGTCGTGGTGCTCATCGTCGTCATCGGCCAGTTGGAGGGGCATGTGCTGCACCCCCTGGTGATGAGCTGGGCGGTGCGCCTGCACCCGCTCGTCGTCGCGGTGTCGGTCATCGCGGGCAGCATCGTGGCCGGTGTGGTCGGCGCCGTCGTGGCCGTTCCGGTGGTGTCCGTCGTGTGGACGGTCCTGCGGGCGCTGCGCGCGGTACCGCCGTAACCCGGAGCGAAATGTTTCGGTGTGAACGTCGAATGATGCGAGACGTATTGACGGCTCCGGTGGGCCTCCTATCATCCAGAAGCATCCGAGAGTGCGATCGCTGTTCGAGCAGGCGAACCACTCGGACATGTCATGTCCTGCTCAAAGTCATGCCCTGTCATGCCCTGTCATGCCCCGCACGGCTTTCGCACCCGCACTCGCACCCGCATCCCGTACGAGGAGAAGCATGAACCGACCCCAGCGGCCCGGCCGGTGCCGGGCCTCCGTCTTAGGTCTGCTGACCACGGCCGCGCTCGTGGCGACCGGGACGGCCACCGCCGCACCCGCCACCGCGCCCACCGCGGCGCACCCGGCCGTGAAGGCCACCACCCTCGGTGGCCAGGCCGCCCAGTCCGGGCGGTACTTCGGGACCGCCGTGGCCGCGGGCAAGCTCGGCGACGGCACCTACGCGTCGATCCTGGACCGTGAGTTCACCATGATCACGCCCGAGAACGAGATGAAGTGGGACACCACGGAGCGCTCCCGTGGCAACTTCAACTTCGGACCGGCCGACCAGATCGTCAACCACGCCACCGCGCACGGACAGCGGATGCGCGGCCACACGCTGGTCTGGCACTCCCAGCTGCCCGGCTGGGTCCAGTCCATCAACGACGCGAACACCCTGCGCAGTGTGATGGACAATCACATCACCTCCGAGATGAACCACTTCAAGGGCCGGATCTACGCCTGGGACGTGGTCAACGAGGCCTTCGCCGACGGCGGCAGCGGCCAGCACCGCGGTTCCGTCTTCCAGAACGTGCTCGGCAACGGTTTCATCGAGGAGGCCTTCCGCACCGCCCGGGCCGCCGACCCCTCGGCCAAGCTCTGCTACAACGACTACAGCATCGAGAACTGGACCGACGCCAAGACCCAGGGCGTGTACCGGATGGTGCGCGACTTCAAGGCGCGGGGCGTGCCCATCGACTGCGTCGGCTTCCAGTCCCACTTCGGCGCCGGCGGACCGCCCGCGAGCTTCCAGACCACGCTGTCCAACTTCGCCGCGCTCGGCGTGGACGTACAGATCACCGAGCTGGACATCGCCCAGGCACCGGCGACCGGGTACGCCAACACCGTCAAGGCGTGCCGGAGCGTGGCACGTTGCACCGGCATCACGGTGTGGGGCATCCGGGACAGCGACTCCTGGCGCAGCGGGGAGAAACCGCTGCTGTTCGACGGTTCCGGCAACAAGAAGGCCGCGTACAACGCGGTGCTGTCGGCCCTCGGCGGCAGCGCGGCGGCGGCCCGTGGCACCACGGCACCGCACGGCGTCTCCTGACACAGGTTCAGCTCAAGGACCCTGCTCGGCACACGGGGAGGGGCCGATGGTCCGCGCGTTGGATGAACTTTGTACTATTTCACGCGAACACCGGTCACCATCGGCCCCACAGTGCTAGACATTGGGCCGGTCCGGCTCACCCCGAAGGACGACGTTGCCCTCCACCCCTCGAAGATCCCTCACCCGTGACTGGCGCGTCGCCAGGCGGCTCAGGGCCGTGCTGCTGATCCCGGTGCTCGTCGCCCTCGTCCTCGGCGGCGTACGGGTGAAACGGTCGGTCGACACCTGGCGGGCCGCCGACGACGCGGTCCGGGTGGCCGAGTTGGTGCAGGCGGCGAACAAGTACGCGAGCGACGCGATCAACGAGCGCGACGTGTCGGTCATCCCGCTGCTCCAGGGCAGGCGGACGGCCCCCGAGGTCGTACAGGCCCGCAAGGTCACCGACGAGGACGCGCGGGCCTTCGACCGGGCGGTGGCCCGTATGCCGAAGACCGCCGGGCTGCTCCGGCGGGTGCAGCTGGTGCGCACGGGCGAACAGCAGCTTCCGGCGGTACGGGCGGGCGCGTTCACCTCCCGCATGTCCGGTGTGCGGACGGAGGAGAGCTACCACCTGGTCCAGCACCCGCTGATGGAGATCTCCAACGAGCTCGGTTTCGGCAGCGACAACCAGGCGAGCTTCGGCCGGACCCTGTACGCCATCTCGCTGACCCAGGCGGCCGAGTCCCTGATCCGGTCCATCGGCACCCATCTGCTGGTGGAGGACCGCACCGGTCTCACCGCGGGTGAACTCGACGCGCAGCTCGGCTCGTTCCGCTCCTACGCCTATCTGGAGAAGGTCGCGCTCCAGGAGTACGCGGGGGCCGGCACCGCCGGGGACATGGCCCGGCTGCGCACCGCGCTGGCCGCCGCGCAGACCAAAGGCGCGGCGCAGACCGCCGACGCCGCCGCCCGGGCCAAGGCGGCCGGCAAGCCGTTCGTCGCCCCGCCGGCCATGTCCAGGATGATCAGCGAGATCGCCACCGGGAAGCCGGCCTCCACGCTCGCCGCCGAGGGCATCACCGCCGAGTCCTTCTTCGCCGCGTCCACGCTCGGCTTCGACGCCTACCGGGGCATCCAGGTCCACCTCGCCGGTACCGCGCTCGCCAACGCGCAGGACATCGCCGCCGTCGCGCGCCGCGACGCCGTCATGAACGCCGTCGTGGTGCTCGCCTCGGTCCTCCTCGCCTTCCTGCTCGCGTCCTGGGTGGCCCGTACGATGAGCCGGGGCATGCGACGCCTGAGCGCCTCGGCCATCGAGATCGCCGAACAGCGGCTGCCGGCCCTCATCACCCAGCTCTCCCGGGCCGTCCCCGGCCAGGCCGACACCCGGGCCGAACCCATCCCGATCGACACCACGGACGAGATCGGCGAGGTGGCCCGCGCCTTCGACCACGTGCACCGCGAGGCCGTACGGCTCGCGGCCGAGCAGGCCCTGCTGCGGGGCAACATCAACACCGTCTTCACCAACCTCTCGTTGCGCAACCAGTCGCTGGTCGAACGCCAACTGGCCCTGATCACCGACCTGGAGGACCACGAGACGGACCCGGAGCAGTTGGAGAACCTCTTCCGCCTCGACCATCTCGCCACCCGCATGCGCCGCAACGGCGAGAATCTCCTCGTGCTCGGCGGCCGGACGCCCGGCCGGCAGTGGGAGGGCGCCCTCCCCCTGGTCGACGTCATCCGGGCGGCCGCCGCCGAGGTGGAACAGTACGAGCGCATCGAACTGTCCGGCATCCCGGAGACCGAGGTTCCCGGCGAGGCCGTGACCGACCTCGTGCATCTGCTCGCCGAACTCCTGGAGAACGCCACGGTGTTCTCCTCCCCGCGCTCCAGGGTCCGGGTGACCGCCTCCCGGCTGCCCGACGGCGGCGCCATGATCGAGATCCATGACCGCGGCATCGGGCTGATGGCCGAGGACTTCGCGGTGATCAACCACAAGCTGGCCCATCCGCCGACCGTGGACGCCGACGTGTACCAGCACATGGGCCTGTTCGTGGTCGGCAGACTGGCCGAACGGCACGGCGTCCGCGTCCGCCTGCGGCCCTCCGGCGAGGAGTCCGGTACGACGTCGCTCGTCATGCTGCCCGACACCCTGACCCGCCCGGGGGGCGGTGCCGCACCCGACACGGACACCCTGACCCTGAACGCGGCCGGGCCCCTGGCCACGGCGCGCGCGGCGGCGGCCCTGGCCGCCGCCGCTCCCGAGGATCCGTTCAGCGGCTACGAGGCCTGGAGCGACGAGCCGCCGCCCCGCCCGGCGAAGCGGCGACGACGGCCCTGATATGTACCGGGAAGGCCCGGACCTTGTCACTGACACGTCACAGGTGAACCAGGGGGGAACCCGCGCGCCGGCCGTCCTGTCTCCCTCGGTGCGTGCCGGCAGGGGGCCGGACGCCTTGGACCGAGCGAAATCGGGGGACGTCATGCCGTACGGGAACACGATCGTCAGAACCGCCTGGGCGATGGCCGCGGTGGCGGCGGCGGTGTCGGTGACCGCCTGTCAGTCCGGGGGCGGGCACGCGGCCGCCGACAAGCCGAGCACGGCCGCCGCCTCCACCACCGCCCCGGCCACGAGCGGCGCCGTCACCGTGGCCCCGGCGACCGCGCGGCACACCGGGACCGGCACGTCGCCGGCGGCCGCGGTGGCGACCCCACCCGTCGCCAGGACGTCCCCGGCGGCGGTGGCGACCTGTGCGGCGAGCGCGCTGAGCGCGAGGGCCTACCAGGCCGCCCACCGTCCGGTCGGCACGGGCACGGGGGCGGCGGCCGTCGAGTTCACCAACGTCTCCCGCAAGCCGTGCCTGGTACGGGGCTTCCCGTCGGTGGCCGGCGCGGGCAACGGCTCCCCCGGGCACAGCAAGCCGCTCAAGGTGACCCCCAAGGGCACCGCGTCGTCCGTACGGCTGGCGCCGGGCGCCAAGGCATGGGTGAAGCTGACCTTCGTACAGGTCCAGGGCGAGGCCGACGGCTACTGCGTGTCCGGTTCGCAGCCCGTGGTGTACCCGACGCTGGTGGTCGGGCTGCCCGGCTCCGGGGCCCACCAGGTGGCCCTCGCGGACGGCGAGTTCGCCGAGTGCGACAACAAGGTGACCGTCACCGCCGTATCGGCGACGAAGGTCCCCTGAGGCGGCCGGCCCGGGCCGCGATTCTCACGGCCCGGGCCCCAGGAATCCCCAAACGGGCGCTCCCGGGGAAGAATGAGAGCGGAGAAGGCAGGCCCACTCCCGGGAGGCGCCATGAGCACATCAACAGAGCCGAGGGTGTCGGGCCTGGAGGTCCGGTCGATCGACTACGTCCCACTGGACGAGCGGCACGGCAAGCTGTGGCACCTGGGACCGCTGTGGTTCATGTCGAACGCCCAGATCGCCACGCTGGCCGTGGGCCTGATCAGCATCACGGAGGGCGGCGATCTCATCTGGTCGCTGCTGGCGATCGTCGCCGGCACCGTGATCGGCACCTTCTTCATGGCCTTCCACTCGGCCCAGGGCCCGCAGCTCGGGCTGCCCCAGATGATCCAGTCGCGGCCGCAGTTCGGCTACGTCGGCGCCCTCCTGG
This sequence comes from Streptomyces sp. NPDC006739, assembly GCF_042869815.1. Lineage (NCBI taxonomy): Bacteria > Bacillati > Actinomycetota > Actinomycetes > Kitasatosporales > Streptomycetaceae > Streptomyces > Streptomyces sp. NPDC006739. The sequence goes on along the minus strand of NZ_JBIAGM010000015.1, from coordinate 106,138 downwards.
TGTGGCTGTTCGCCTATGTGCAGTACGCGGGGTTCAACGTCTTCAACACCATCCTCGCCGGACAGGCCCTGCACGCCACGCTGCACGGGGGCGTCAAGCCGTGGGTGATCGCGGTGACCGTCGTCGCCCTGGTCATCGCGCTGGTCGGCTACGACATCATCCACAAGGCCGAGCGGATCCTCACCTACACCTTCCTGGTCGTCTTCGGCGTCTTCACCGTGGGCGTCCTGGTCGGCCTGCACTACCCGGCGGGCTCCTTCGATCTCGGCGACTTCAGGCTGACCCCGTTCCTCGCCCAGTTCGGCGTGGTCGCCGGCTACCAGATCAGCTGGGCCATCTACGTCTCCGACTACTCGCGCTACCTGCCCCCGGACGTCACCGTCCGCAAGACCTTCTACTGGACCTACTTCGGCTCGGCCCTCGGCGGCATCTGGCTGATGGTGCTCGGCACGCTGCTGGCCGCCTGGGCGGGCAAGGACTTCGACACCATCAAGTCGATCAACGCGGCCGGCGACAAGGTGTTCAGCGGGTTCGGGGCGATCGTGCTGCTGTTCGCCGCGCTGGGCCTGGTCTCCGTGACCGCGCTGAACATGTACGGCGGTTCGCTGACCCTGATCAGTGCCATGGACTCCTTCAAGCGGGTGCGGCCGACACTCGGCGTGCGCCTGCTGACCCTCGGACTGACCGCGCTGCTCTCGGTGATCGGCGCGCTGGCGGCGACCTCGAACTTCCTGGCGAACTTCAACGACTTCCTGCTGCTGGTGCTCTATCTGTTCATCCCGTGGACGGCGGTGAACCTGATGGACTACTACATCGTGCGCCGCGGGCACTACGCCATCGCCGAGATCTTCAACCCGCGCGGCATCTACGGGCGTTGGGGCTGGCACGGCATCATCGCCTACCTCGTCGGGTTCGCCGCGATGATCCCGTTCTTCTCCGTGGGGACGCTCTATGTCGGTCCCGCCGCCGACGCCCTCGGCGGAGCGGACATCTCGCTGTTCGTCGGGCTGCCCGTGGCCGCCCTGCTGTACTGGTGGCTGAGCCGCTCGATCGACGTGGAGGCCGAGACGCGGCTGGCCCTGGCGGAGGCCGAGGAGCTGGAGCGGGCGGCGCACGAGCACCGCGAACCCGAGGCCTGACCGGGGCCGCGCCCGCTCACCGCGGCCTGGTCAGCGGTACGTCCTCCACCCCCAGCAGACCGAGCAGGGGCACCTTGGCGGTTCGCCGGTCAGGGTCCACCACGAGCCCGGAGCGGCGGACCAGGTCCAGCAGCAGCTCGGCCAGCGGCAGCACCATGTGCCTGCCCCAGCAGCGCTCGGAGGAGTGGCCGAAGGGCAGATAGCCGGGGGCGGTGTCGGGGTCGAGGCTCTCCCAGCGCTCGGGGCGGAAGGACTCCGCGTCGTCCCAGAGCGCCGGGTCGCGGTGGGAGAGCAGCGGCAGCACCAGCACGTCGTCGCCCTCGCCTATCCGGCCGTCGACGGCGGGGTACTCCGGGGAGGCGTTGCGCAGGATGTTCCACGAGGGCGGCAGCAGGCGCAGCGACTCGTGGATGATGTGCCGGTTCGGCATGTCCTTTTCGAAGGGGAAGCCGAGCCAGAGCGCGTTGGCCACCAGGGTGGAGACCGTGAAGCACACCGGGGCGGCGGCCCTGCGGTAGACGCCCATCGCGTATCTGCGGTCCTGGTAGCCGACGGCACGCGCCGCCCGGCCGGCGAGTCCGGTGAGGTGGCCACCGGGCCGGGGCCAGCCCGGCAGCGCCGCGCCCACAGCGATGACGGACCAGGTCAGCTTGGGTGTCAGTTCGAGGTTGCGGCTCATCAGCATCCGCAGCCGGTACGGATCGCCGCCGAGGACGAGGTCCCGCAGGAAGAGGTGTCCGGTCAGCGGCCAGGAGCCGGACAGGTCGACGTCCTCGGGCAGCGGTCCGGCGAGCGCCGCACGGACGTCGTGGCCGATGGTCCGGGTCACGGAGGAGGCCTCGGCGCGGGAGATGGAGCGTCCGTGCAGCGGCTTGAAGGTGGGCCGCTCGGTCTCCGTCGCCCGGCGTGCGGCGAGGATCCGGTCCGCCACATCCGGCCCGGCGACGCCGACCGTGTCGGGTTCGAGCCGGAACACGTCCTGGCCGAGGTGGTCGCGGAGCAGGGCGGCCAGCCGCGGGGCGAGGACGGTGGTGCGGGTGCGCGGCACGGACGGCAGGGGCATGGTCTCTCCGGGTCCTCTCCGGGACGGTCGGGGATGCCGGGGCGTGGGGCTCCCGCCGGGCGGCCGGTCATCGTGGACAACGATGTCGGGGCCGCCCGGCGGGGGTGGCGAGGTCAGTACCAGAGGTACCAGGCGCTCGCCTTGAGGCTCTTGCGGGCCGCGACCTTGTTGCGCAGGGCGAAGAGGAGCTTCATCAGTGCACCTCCTTTCGGGGCGACGGGTGACACGCGGGCAGCCCGGGCGAACCGTGAAGATCACGTGTCGGTGGCTCCGTCAGCCTTCCCTCACCGGATCATCGGATAATCATCGGCAGGGTCAAAACCTTTCCACTTACCGGTAGTTGACGTCCGCATACCGGTCACGGTGAGGAAAGGGTGGCCGAAAGACGCTCATGAACGGCATCGGCGATCGCCCGCATGCCCGCCGCGTTGGGGTGGAAGGGGGCCGCGCCCTGGAGGTCCCGGAGCCGGTCCGGCAGTCCGGTGACCCAGGGGTCGGCCGATCCCAGCGCGTGCGGGCGGCTGCGCTCGGCCATCGGCACCAGCGTCGCCCCGGAGCGCTCGGCGGCCGTCGCGAACACCTGCGCCACCCGCTCCCCCACCCGGCGCAGCCCCTCCAGGGTCGCCGGGTCGAACGGGGTCTGCGGACAGTGGTGCGTGTCGGGGCCGATCAGGACCGGGTAGTCGACCAGCACGACCAGGGCCCCGGGAGCCCGGAGCCGCACCGCCTCCACGACCCGGACGAGACCGGCCGCGGCCCGGCCGACGGCCTCCGGGCCGGGGTCGGCCACCCCCTGCCGGGCCAGCACCGCGCCGAGGGGGCGGCTCCAGGGCCGCGCTGACAGCCGCCCGGCCAGGCCCAGTCGGACCATGCCGCCGATGTACCCGAGGTCGTTGCCGCCGGCGGTGACCGTCACCAGGTCCACGTCGGACGGCAGCCCGTCCAGCTGCGGGGGAAAACGCCGTCTCGACCTGCGCTGGGGCGTGTCGAGGAGGGTGGCGGTCGTCGCCCCGGAGACGGTGAGGTCGGTCAGCCGTGCCCCGAGCCGCTCGGCGAGCAGGTGCGGGTAGTTGCGTGCCGACCGCCCCGCGGCCCGGTCAGCGAGCGGCTCGATGCCGGGTCCGGCGGCGAACGAGCTGCCCAGGGCGGCCACATGGTCGATGCCTGCGATCATCCGCCCAGTGTGCCGTGAGCGGCACCGCCGCCGGACCCGGGGTGCCGGGGCGGGCCGTCAGCCGGCGGCCAGCTTGCCCAGCTCGGTCGAGCCGCCGTTGAACCGGTCGTGGTCGCCGACCGTCGGTCCGGTCGAGGTGTACTGCCACATGGTGTACACCGACCAGCCCGCCGGCAGCGTGCCCGCCGTCGAGGCGTACCGGGCCACCCACAGCGGATTGGTCGAGCCGAAACCGCTGTAGTTCCCGGTGCATTGGGTCCACCAGCTCGTGGACGTGTAGATGACGGCGTCACGGCCGGTCCGGGACTTGTAGCGGTCCAGGAAGTCGCGGATCCAGGTGACCATCGCCGACTTCGACCTGCCGTAGCAGGAGTCGCCGTACGGGTTCCACTCGATGTCGAGGACGCCGGGCAGGGTCCTGCCGTCCTTGGACCAGGCGCCGCCGTGGTCGACGAAGTAGTCCGCCTGGGCGGCACCGCCCGTGGTGTCCGGCGTCGCGAAGTGGTACGAACCGCGGATCATGCCGACGGCGTACGCGCCGTCGTACTGTTGCGAGTGGGAGGGGTTGCGGTAGGACGTCCCCTCGGTCGCCTTCGTGTACGCCCATTTGACCCCGCTGCTCCACAAGGTCGCCCAGGCGACCTTGCCCTGGTAGCTGGAGACGTCCACGCCCTCGGGCTGGCCGGTCCGGCCGTCCGAGGGCACGGCGTCGGGCGTGCCGGGGCCGCCCTCGTGGGCCTGGACGCCGATGCCCATGTAGGCGCTGCCGCGCTCGAGTGTGTCCCCGGCCGCCGCGGGCACCGCCGCATGGGCGAACAGGAAGAGGAGGAGGCCGCTCAGGGCGCCGGTCGTCAACGGGCGCGGGCGGCGGGGCTGTAGGCATATCGATCTCCGCACGAAATCCATCTGAACCGCCGCACGGCCGTCTCGCACGTCGGATACCGCCCAACGAAGCACGCCGGACCGATTGTCAGTGCCCTCCCGTATGTTTCGATCATCGGAAGGCGGGCCGCTCGGCGGTCTCGTCTGTGGGGTCGTGCGGGAGGGGCCGGTCGTGGCGGAGACGACGTATCTGGAGCTGTCCGAGGACGGCGGCGGGGCGCACAAGTTCTACGAGGTGACGGTCGACGGGACCACCGTCACGGTGCGCTACGGCCGTATCGGCGCGTCCGGCCAGGTGCAGACGTCGACGTTCCCGAGCCCGGCCAAGGCCCGGGCAGCCGCGGCGAAGAAGATCGACCAGAAGGCCCGCAAGGGGTACGCGGCGGCGGTGCGGGGCGCCCGGGCACCTCGCTCGGTCACCCGGCGCCAGGTCGGCTCCGCGCCGTCCACGGCCCGCGCCACGGCACCGGTGCTGTGGCGGTTCCGTACCGGCTCGGCCGCGTTCGGCATCCACGTCGACGACGAGCGCGCCTGGGTCGGCAACCAGGCGGGGGACGTCTACACCCTGGCCCACGACGGCGAGGTGCTGGCCCGCTACCGGCTGCCCGACGGCGTCAAGTGTTTGGTCGCGGACGACTTCTGGATCTACGCCGGGTGCGACGACGGCCGGGTGTACGACCTGTCGTCGAAGCTGCCCTTCGCGGCCTACGACATCGCGGCGAACGTCGACATCTTCTGGCTGGACATCCACGAGGGCGTGCTGAACGTCTCGGACGCCTCGGGCGGCCTGACCGTCATCGACCACGAGGACGAACACCAGTGGTCCAGGCGCTCGTCCGGCCAGGCGGGCTGGATGGTGCGGGCCGACGAGGACGCGGTGTACCACGGGCACCGCGGCGGCGTGACGGCCTACGCACCGGACGGCGGCGGCCAGTTGTGGCACACCGACACCCGTGGCGGGGTGCTGTTCGGGTGGCAGGAGGCGCTGTCGGTGTACGCCGGGACGGACCGGCATGTGGTGCAGCGTCTGTCGAAGGCGACCGGCCGGGTCGAGGCCGTCTTCACCTGCGACGACGTGGTGTACTCCTGCGCCACCGCGCCCGACGGGCGGTACGTGTTCGCCGGTGACAACGCCTCCTCCGTCTACTGCTTCGACGCGGCGGGCAACCGGCTGTGGAAGCTGCGCACGGGCAGCGGCTCGGCGCTGTCCATGCAGTACTTCGAGGAGCGGCTCTACCTGGTGACCACGGACGGGTCCCTGGTGTGCGTGGACACCTCGGAGGCGGCCATCGCGGCCGCCCAGCAGGGGTCGGTGCCGGTCGCGCTGGACGTGAAGTCGGCCGCCGCGCTGCCCACCTACGATCCGACGACGTCGGTCTCCGCGCTGGCGACCGTGGAGGCGCCGCCGGCCGGCGGGGTGGTGGTCGAGTGCGTCCAGCAGGCCGGCCGGACGCGGGTCCATGTGGTGTCGGACGGATTCGAGCCGGGCTGGCACGTCCAGTTCCCGCGCGAGATCCGGGAGCCGGGCGCCCGCTATGTGGTCGACGCCGTCCACGCGGCGGCCGGCGGCTTCTACCGGGTGCGCGGCGAGATACGCCGTATCCGCTGAGCCGGGCCTGAGCACGGGTCCGCGAGGGCGGACCCGTGCGGGCACCGTGCGGGGTCAGCCGTCGATGCGGTGGCTGGTCCAGAACGACGTGAGGTCGGTGCTGGTGGCGGCCTGGGCGGCGGCCTTGAACTCGGCGGTGGTCGAGACGCCGTACCAGTGGGAACCGGCGTAGTCCTTCAGCAGCTTGGCCATGGCGCTGTCACCGAGCACCCTGCGCAGGTCGTGCAGGGCGCACTTGCCGTAGCCGTAGACCACGGTCGAGTAGCGGGAGGAGTGGGCGTCCCAGTAGGCCATGGAGTTGGTGATCTTCTCCGCCGACGACGCCCACGACACGCTGTTCCAGCAGTTGCTGCCGGTCTTGTTGAGGGCCAGATCGGTGGAGTAGTCGGTGAACGCCTCGTCCAGCCAGGGGCTGTTGTACTCGTCGTCGCCGACGATGCCGTACCACCACTGGTGGCCGATCTCGTGGGTGAGGGCCGTGGTGCTGACGAGGTCGAGGACGAAGCCCGGGTACTCCATGCCGCCGAACCAGTAGTTGTTGTCGATGACCGCGTCGAGTTCGCCGTAGGGGTAGGCGCCGAACCGGGCCGCGTGGGCGTCGACGGCCGACTTGGCGGTGGTGAGCATCGACTGGGCGTCGGAGGAGCTGATGCCCGAGACGGTGTAGACGTTCACGGCGGTGCCGGCGGCCGAGGTGCCGGAGATCTTGGTGAAGGGCCCGGCGGCCCAGGCGAAGTCACGCACCTTGGAGGCGGTCGCGGTGGTGACGGTACGGCCGCTGGAGCCGGGGGTGTCGGTCGAGGTGCCGGTGGCCGGGACCAACAGGGAGGTGGGGTGGTCGAGGGTGACCTTGAAGTCGGCGGCCAGCGAGTAGAACGACTCGCCGTTGTTGGTGTAGGGGTCGAGGTGCCAGCCGGCCGCGTCCTTGACCGCGAGCACGGGCAGGGCGTTGCCGATGAAGTCGAAGGCCCCGTCGTGTCCGAAGCGGTCGGCGCCGCTGGGCACGGTGATGCCCAGGTCGAAGCCGATGGTGGCGCTCTGTCCCTGGGCCAGCGGTGTCGGCAGCGTGATCTGCAGGGCGGTGCAGTCGACCGAGAGGGAACCGGCGGTGCCCCCGGTGACGTTGCTGACCGCGATCGGCATGGCCGAGCAGGTGCCGTGGTAGTTGTCCCACAGCCGCAGGTACACCTCGCCGAGCGCGGTGGCTGAGGCGTTGGTGAAGGTCGCGCTCTCGTGGCCGGTCCAGACGGTGCCGCTGGTGTTGCTGCTCAGGCTGACCGTGTACGAGGGTGCGGCCGGGGTGCGGGCCGAGTCGGCGGGCGGGGTGCTGTCACCGGAGGTGTCGAGGGCCACGTCGTCGAGGACGAAGCTGGTCTGCAGGCTGGAGTCCTCGGTTCCGGTGAAGGCGAGGTTCACGGTCTGGCCCGCGAACGCCGAGACGTCGAACGACTTGCGCAGGTACCCGGTGTTCTCGTCGAGGTTCGAGTACGTCGCCAGTGTCGTACCGCCGATCTTGGCGGTCAGCTTGTCGTAGGCGGTGGACGAGGTGGTCTCGGCGGTGTCGATGTGCAGCCAGAAGGTGAGCGTGGCCGAGGCGCACCCGGACGGGATGGTGACGCTCTGCGAGAGCGTGTCGGTGTGCGTACTGCCGACACCGTCCAGCCAGGCGAAGCCGGTGCCGCCGTGGGCGCTCTGGCCGGTGCGGGTGGTGATGACGCCGGTGGACGACTGGGTCCAGGGCGAAGTGCCGCTTTCGAAGCCGCCGTTGGTGACCACCTGCGCCGGGGTGCAGGCGGCGGCCCGTGCGGCCGTCGGCGGCAGCGCGGCGGCCGGGGTGACGGGGAGGGAGACAGCGGCCAGGGCCGTCACGGCGAGGGCGCCCGCGGCGAGGGCCTTGTGGGGGGTCGATCTCACGCAATGCTCCTTTGCGGCGGCCGGGATCCCGGCCTGCTCGGTGGCCGCCCGGCTCGGGTGCGCCGGAGACGGTCGGGGGTTGCGCGTTGCTGCGCGAAGCCTCGCAGATTTGACCGGAGCATGCCATGAAGTTGCTGGAAGTGGTGGCCCACCGTGCCCCCCGGACCGGCCGCTTGCCGTCGCACCCCCTCAGACGGGCCGCGTCTCGCCGCACCCTCCCCCAGACGGCCGCTTCTCGCCGCACCCGGACCGACCGCATACCCTCGCACCCCTTCAGACAGACCGCGTCTCGCCGCACCCCCCGGCCGGCCGCTCGTTGCCCGCCCCGGACCGACCGCTTACCCTCGCACCCCCCTCAGACAGACCGCGTCTCGCCGCACCCTCCCCCAGACGGCCGCTCCTCGCCGCACCCAGACCGACCGCCTACCGTCGCACACCCTCAGACAGACCGCGTCTCGCCGCACCCTCCCCCAGAACGGGCGCTACTCGCCGCACCCCCTCAGACCAGGCGCTACTCGCCGCGCCCCCTCAGACCGGCCGCTGCTCGCCGCACCCCCTCAGGCGGGCCGCTACTCGCCGCACCCCCTCAGGCGGGCCGCTACTCGTCGAAGCTGGCGAAGTACGCGGCGGCCATGTCCTCGTCGGCGTGGCCCTGCGCGGCGGCGCGCTCCATGCGTTCCGCGGCGGCGGCCGCCACGTCCAGGCGTACGCCGCCGCGCCCGCCCGCCTCGACGATCAGCCGGGCGTCCTTGGCGGCGGTGGCCACCGCGAACTGGGGCGGGGACAGCCGGCCCTCCAGGACCAGGTCCGACTTGGCGCGCAGGTAGCCCATGTCCAGCGGGCCGCCCGCGATGAGGTCGAAGAAGCTCCGCGGGTCCACGTCGAGGGCCTGCGCCAGCGCGAGGACCTCGCCGGCCGCCGCGGTCGCCGCGATGACCCAGCTGTTGGCGACCAGCTTGAGCCGGGTGGCGCTGCCCGTCGCACCGTCCACACCGGTCCACACGGTGCGCGCGCCGACCGCCTCGAAGACCGGGGTGACCCTTTCCCGGCCCTCCTGCGGCCCGGCGGCCAGCACGGTCAGCTGTCCGGCCTCGGCGGGCTGCCGGGTGCCGAGCACGGGTGCGTCGTAGAAGACCAGCCGGTGCTCGCGGGCGAAGGCCGCCAGGTCGCCGATCGCCTCCGTGCCGGCGGTGGTGGACTGCGCCCAGACCGTGCCGGGACGCAGGGCCGGCGCGGCCTGCCGCATCGTGTCCAGGGCGGCCGGGCCGTCGTACAGCATGGTCAGGACGACGTCGGCGCCCTCGACCGCCTCGGCGGGGGTGCCGGCGACGAACGCGCCCTCCCCGGCCAGCGGTTCGACCTTGGCGCGGGTGCGGTTCCAGGCCCGGACGGCGTGTCCGGCGCGGGCGAGGTTACGGGCCATGGCGGCGCCCATGATGCCGGTGCCCAGGACGCTCACGGTGAGCTGGTCGGTCATGACGTCGGTTCCTGTTCTTCCACGGTCGGTCGGCGGACTCGGCGGCTGCTCAGGCCCCAGCCTTCCCCTGCGCGGCGCGGCCAAGCCGGTCGAGCCCGTCGAGCCGGTCGCCGGGGCGTCCCTTCGGTGGAGCGCCGTTCCTCATCCTGGTGCGCCGCGGTGGCCGGCGCACATCGACACCGTCCCGGACGCCGGTCAACGGGTGCCGGACGTCCGGGTGAACGTCGGATCCGCTCAGTTCGTCGGCTCCGGCTTCTGGCCCGGGTGCCGTACCGACCGGTATACAGAGCCGGTCGAACGTACGAGGTCCGGCCGATCGGCCGGGCCCGTGCGCTGTGTCCCGGCTCCAGGGGGAGGAATTGATGGCGAACGGCGAGCGGTCGGCCACGGCCGCGAGACGGCGTCGGCGGGCGGTCGTGGCGGGGGCGGCACTGGGCGGATGCGCCCTCTTCGCCGCGTCGGCCGCACCGGCCGCGGCGGAGGGGGCGGGTCACGGCCGTGATCTCACCTACGTGGCTCTCGGCGACTCCTACACCTCGGGCCCCGCGATTCCCCGGCAGGTCGACGCGAACTGCGCCCGCTCCGACCACAACTACCCCTCGCTCGTGGCGGCCGAGCGCCCGGTGAGCACGTTCAAGGACGTCAGCTGTGCGGGTGCGACGACCGCCGAGATGTGGAAGGCGCAGGGCACCAACGACCCGCAACTGGACGCGCTGAACCGGGACACCGGTCTGGTGAGCGTGCAGATCGGCGGCAACGACGTGGGATTCGGCACCATCATCGGCACCTGCGCCCGCCTCGGCTCCCAGGACCCGGCGGGGAACCCGTGCGAGCGCTACTACGGCTCGTCGGGGTTCGACCAGCTGACGCTCACCATCGCCCGGACCGCGCCGAGGATCGACCGGGTGCTGCGGGCCGTACACGCCAGGGCTCCCCGTGCCCGGGTGCTCGTCGTCGGCTATCCGGACCTGCTGCCGGACGACGGCAGCGGCTGCTACCCCTCGCTGCCGTTCGCGGCGAAGGACTTCCCCTATCTGCGGGACACCGAGAAGCGGCTGAACCTGATGCTGCGTCTGGTGGCCGCGTGGGACGGCGCCGAGTACGTCGACACCTACGGCCCCACCCGTGGCCACGACATGTGCAAGGCGCCCGCGGACCGCTGGATCGAGCCGCTGCAGCCGGCCTCCCCCGCGGCTCCCGCCCACCCCAACGCCAAGGGTGAGCGGGCCATGGCGGACGCCGTGCTGGCACGGCTGGACGGCGCGGGGCACGACCGGTACTGAACGGGCGGGGCGGGTGACCGGGACCGTGGTCACCCGCCCCGGGGGGGGCCGGGGTCAGCCGCCGAGCGCGCCCAGGACGACCGCCTTGGCCTCCTCCTGCACCCGGGCGAGGTGGCCGGGGCCGAGGAACGACTCGGCGTAGACCTTGTAGACGTCCTCGGTGCCCGAAGGGCGGGCCGCGAACCAGGCGTTGGCGGTGGTCACCTTGATGCCGCCGATGGCGGCGCCGTTGCCCGGGGCCTCGGTGAGGACGCCGGTGACCGCTTCTCCGGCCAGCGTCTCGGCGGTGACCTGGGCCGGGGACAGTCTCGCCAGCAGCGCCTTCTGTTCCCGGGTGGCGGGCGCGTCGACGCGGGCGTAGGCGGGTTCGCCGAAGCGGGCGGTCAGGGCGGCGTAGTGCTCCGAGGGCGTCCGGTCGGTGACCGCGGTGATCTCGGAGGCGAGGAGGGCGAGCAGGATGCCGTCCTTGTCGGTCGTCCACACCGAGCCGTCCCGGCGCAGGAAGGACGCGCCGGCCGACTCCTCGCCGCCGAACCCGAGCGCGCCGCTGACCAGCCCGTCCACGAACCACTTGAACCCCACGGGCACCTCGACGAGCCGGCGGTCCAGGGCGGCGGCGACCCGGTCGATCATCGTGGACGACACCAGCGTCTTGCCGATGCCGGCACCGGCCGGCCACTGCTCGCGATGGCGGTACAGGTAGTCGATGGCGACGGCGAGGTAGTGGTTGGGGTTCATCAGGCCCGCGTCCGGGGTGACGATGCCGTGCCGGTCGGCGTCGGCGTCGTTGCCGGTGGCGATGCGGAAGCGGTCGCGCTGGGCGATCAGCGAGGCCATCGCGTAGGGCGAGGAGCAGTCCATGCGGATCTGGCCGTCCCAGTCCAGCGTCATGAACCGCCAGGTGGGGTCGGTGTACGGGTTGACCACGGTCAGGTCGAGGCCGTGCTGTTCGGCGATCCGGCCCCAGTAGGCGACGGACGCCCCGCCCAGCGGGTCGGCGCCGATCCGCACCCCGGCGGACCGGACCGCCTCCAGGTCCAGCACGCTCGGCAGGTCGCCGGCATAGCCGCCCAGGAAGTCGTGGCGCCCGGTCGTGGTGGCGGCGAGCGCCCGCTCGTAGGGCACCCGCCGTACGTCCTTCAGACCGCCCGCGATGATCTGGTTGGCCCGGTCCTGGATCCAGGAGGTCGCGTCCGAGGCGGCCGGGCCGCCGCTGGGCGGGTTGTACTTGAAGCCGCCGTCGGCGGGCGGGTTGTGCGAGGGCGTGACCACCACGCCGTCCGCGAGGCCGGTGGCGCGGCCCCGGTTGTGGGTGAGGATGGCGTGCGAGACGGCGGGGGTGGGCGTGTAGCCGTCCGCCGCGTCGATGAGGACGGTCACGTCGTTGGCGGCGAACACCTCCAGGGCGGTGACCCTCGCGGGCTCCGACAGCGCGTGGGTGTCGGCGCCGAGGAAGAGGGGACCGTCGGTGCCCTGGGCGCCGCGGTACTCGCAGATGGCCTGGCTGGTGGCGGCGATGTGGTCCTCGTTGAAGGCGGCCGCCAGGGACGACCCGCGGTGTCCCGACGTCCCGAACGCCACCCGCTGGGCCGGCTCCGCCGGGTCGGGGTGCAGCGCGTAGTACGCCGTGACCAGCCGGGCCACGTCGACCAGGTCCTCGGGACCGGCCGACCTGCCTGCTCGCTCGTGCGGCATGAGTCCGTTCCTCCGCATCGGTTGATCCATCGCTGGACGCCCCATCCTTGCGCGTGGGGGGCCTGGGGCGCGAGTGCGGCACCGCGCGGAGCGGGCAGGCCGGCCCGGACCGGCGTGGTGGGCTACCTGGGGCTCGCCTGGGCCGACAGGTCGGCGAGGGCGCTGATCGCCCGGGCCAGCAGCGGGTCCTCGGCCCCGTCCGCGCCCCGGACGCCCACCCCGAGCGCGCTCGCCAGCGCGCTCGGGTCACCGCTGCGGACGGCCGCCCACACCGCGGCGGCGGGATCGGACTTCCGCTCGGCGACCGGGGTGTCCAGCCAGTACCGTCCGCGCCGGAAGGCGTACGTCGGCAGTTCCACCCGGCCGACCGGCCGGCCCGCGAGGACCGCGGGCCAGTTCCACTCCACGCCGTCCACGAAGAGCGCGGCGACCGCGTCCAACAGGGCCTCGGGCGCGGGCCGTTCGAGGTCCAGCACGGTGTGCCGGCCGGGGCCCGCGGGTCCGGCGCCGAGGACGATGCCGTGCGGCCGGGGTGCGGGGCCTGCCGCCGTCCCGGCTCCGGTACGCGGCCGCGACGGCCGCAGCAGGGCGCTCCAGTGCGCGGCCGAGCGCAGCCGGTCGGCGGCCACCGGCTGCCCGTCCTCGGCGAGGACCGGGAGCCGCGGGGCCGCGTACGTCACCTCGGCGGCGACGCGGTCGAGGCGGGCGCCCGCGCTCAGCAGCGCGCACGCGTCGGCGAGGGAGAGCACCCCGGCGGCGTGGGCCGCCGGCACCGCGCCGGTCCCGTGGCCGAGCACCCGGTCCGGCCGCAGCCCCCAGGCCTCGAGGAGCCGGAACAGGCCGACCTCCAGAGCGAACGTCGACAGGGCGAGGTCGGGGGCGTGCAGCCGTATCTCGCCGACGGCGACCGCGAACGCCGGGAACTCCTGGGCGAGCCGGCCGATCGCGGTCGCCGCCCACCCGTCCGCGGCCGCGCGCCCGTGGGTGCCGGTGCCCGTGGGGCCGGGGAAGACCAGGGTGGGCCGGACCTTCACGGCCTCGCCCGTGCGGACCCGACCGGCCTCGCCCGTGCGGACCCGACCGGCCGGGCGGCCCGCCGCCAGCTCGGTCAGCCCGCGCAGCAGGGCCGTGCGGTCCGCGCCGGTCACCGCGGCCCGGTGCGGGAAGGCGGCCCGGCCGGCGGCCAGGGTGAACGCCACCTGTGTCACGCCGAGCCCGGGCCGGTCGGCCAGGTGGGCGGCCAGCCGGGCCGCCTGGTCGCGCAGCGCCTCGGGGGTACGGGCCGACAGGACCCAGGGCGGGGTGGCGGTGTCCGGCGTCGGACCGGCCGTCTCCCGCACCGGCCCGGCGTGCGGGTCGGGCTCCGGTGCGGTGGCCTCCTCCAGGATGAGGTGGACGTTGGTGCCGCTCGCCCCGAAGGTGGAGACGCCCGCGCGGCGCGGGCGGCCGGACCGGGGCCAGGCCACGGGCTCGCCCAGCAGTCGAACCGTGCCCGCCGACCAGTCCACCTGGCCGCTCGGACGGTCGCCGCCGCGCGAGGCCGGGAGGGTGCCGTGCCGCATGGCCAGGACCGTGGCCATGACGGCGGCCGCGCCGGCCGCGCACTGCGCGTTGCCCAGGTGGGACTTGACCGAGCCGAGCCACAGCGGCCGGTCCTCGGGACGGTCCGCGCCGTACGTGGCGATCACGGCCCGCGCCTCGACGGCGTCGCCGAGCGGCGTGCCCGAACCGTGTCCCTCCACGGCGTCGATGTCGGCGGCCGTGAGCCCGGCGGCGGCCAGTGCCTGTTCCATCACCCGCTGCTGGGCCGCGCCGGAGGGGGCGCTGAGGCCGTTGCCCGCCCCGACGTGATTGGCCGCGCTGCCCCGCACCACCGCGAGCACGGGGTGGCCCAGCCGCTCGGCGTCGCAGAGGCGTTCGAGGAGCAGGGTGCCCACTCCCTCGGCCAGGCCCATGCCGTCGGCGTCGGCGCTGAAGGATCCGCAGCGCCCGTCGGGGGACAGACCGAGGGACGACGAGAGGCCGGTGAACAGGACCGGCGTCGCCATCACCGTCGCCCCGGAGGCCAGCGCCATGGTGCACTCGCCGTCGCGCAGCGCCCGGCAGGCCAGGTGGAGGGCGAGCAGGGCGGAGGAGCAGCCGGTGTCCAGGGTGAGCGCGGGGCCTTCCAGGCCGAGCGTGTAGGCGACCCGGCCGGAGACGACGCCGGCCGTGGTGCCGCCGCCGAGGTAGCCCGGCAACTCCCGCGGGAGCAGGTCCAGGCCGCTGCCGGCCGCGTGGTGGATGACGTCGGCCGCGTAGCCGCTGTGCGAGGCGCCGGTGAACACGCCGGTCCGGCTGCCGCGCAGGGACATCGGGTCGATGCCGGCGTTCTCGACGGCCTCCCAGGTGGTCTCCAGCAGGAGCCGCTGCTGCGGGTCCATGGCCAGGGCCTCACTCGGTGAGATGCCGAAGAAGTCGGCGTCGAAGGCGTCCGCGTCCCGGAGGAATCCGCCCCGGGGCCGGGGTGCTCCCGGGGCGCCGTGGCCGCCCCGGTCGGCCGGGAAGGAGGTGATCGCCTCGCCCGAGGACGTGATCAGGTTCCAGAGTTCCGCCGGGGTGCGCACTCCGCCGGGGAAACGGCAGCCCATGCCGACGATCGCGACGGCGTCCCGGTCGGTGTCGTGGGTCTCGTACGGCTCCTGTGGGCGGACCGCGGGCGTGGGTCCGGCCTGCTGGGTCCTGGGGTGCTCCGGCCGCGCGGACTGCGTGGCCGTCTCCGTCTGTTCGGCGGGGGTCAGTACCTCGGTGAGCAGGTGGGCGGCGAGGGCGGCCGGTGTCGGGTGGTCGAAGACCAGGGTGGCGGGTACGGGGTGGCCGGTCGCGGTGCCGATCCGGTTGCGGATCTTGACCGCGCCCAGTGAGTCCAGGCCGAGATCGCGGAAGGCGCGGTCGGCGTCGACGGAGTCGGCCGACGGGTGCCCGAGCACCTCGGCGACGGTGGACCGCACCAGGTCCAGGACGAAGGTCTCGCGCTCCTGCTCGGTGAGGGCGGCCAGGGTCCGGCGCAGGTCCTCGGGTCCCTCCCGCCGCTCGCCGTCGGTGTCGGTGTCGGCCCCGGGGCGCGCGGCTGCCGCCATGAGCCGCCGTGCCTCGGGCACACCGTCGAGCAGGGGCCGGTCGCGGGCGGAGGTGAAGGCGGGAACGAAGCGGTCCCAGTCGACCGGCGCGACGGTCAGGCACGCCTCGCCCCGGTCGAGGGCGGCCCCCAGCGCGTCGAAGGCCGGGCCGGCCGGCATCAACTGAAGCCCCCTCTCCCGCAGTTGCTCGGGGTCCACGGCCTTGGGCCGGTGGTTGTCCTGCAGGTGCCAAAGACCCCAGGCCACCGAGGTGGCGGGCAGGCCCCGGCCCCGGCGGTGGACGGCGAGCGCGTCGAGGTAGGCGTTGGCCGCCGCGTACGCGCCCTGTCCTCCGCTGCCCCAGGTGCTCGCCACCGACGAGAACAGGACGAAGTCGGTGACGCCCTGTCCGTCGAGGAGTTCGGCGAGGTGGTCCGCGCCGGCCGCCTTCGCGGCGAGCGACTCCTCGTACCGGGCCAGGCCGGTCTCGCTCAGCGGCACGATGTCGACGAGCGCCGCCGCGTGGACGACCGTACCCACGGTGACGTCCTGCTCCTGGAGCGAGGCCAGCAGGTCGCGCACGGCCGCACGGTCGGCGACGTCGCACTCCGCCACCGTCAACCGGGTGCCCCGGGCGCCCAGTTCGGCGCGCAGCTCGGGCATTCCGGCGGCCTGCGGCCCACGCCGGCTGGTGAGCACCAGGTGTTCCGCGCCCCGGTCGCACAGCCAGCGGGCGATGTGCGGGCCGAGCGTGCCGGTGGCGCCGGTGAGCAGCACCGCGCCGTGCGGCCGCCACTCGGGCGCGGTGGCCGGGCCGGCGTCGGCACGGACCAGGCGCCGGGCGTGGGTGCCGTCCGGGCGCAGCGCCAGCTGGTCCTCGTCGCCGGTGCCGGTCAGCACCGCGCACAGCCGCTCGACGGTCCGCTCGTCGGGGGTGGCGGGCAGGTCGATCAGGCCGCCCCAGCGCTCGGGGTGCTCCAGGGCGACGACCCGGCCCGTGCCCCAGATCATCGCCTGGCGGGGGCTGGTGAGCGCATCGTTGTCGGACACCGCCACCGCGCCGCTCGTCACCAGGTGCAGGGGGACGGCCAGTTCGGCGTCGAGCGTCGCCTGCAGCAGGGCCAGGGTGGCGGCCGTACCGGCCGGGGCGGCGGGGTGGGCGGGGTGCGGGCGTTCGTCGAGCGCGAGCAGGGAGACGATCCCGCGCGGCTCGTGGCCGGCGTCGAACGCGGTGCGCAACTCCTCGGCCAGCGTGATGCGTTCGCAGTGGCCGGCATCGATGTCCCGGCGGACCACCCGGGCGCCGTGTGCGGTGAGGGCGTCCGCCAGCCGGGTGGCGAGCGGCTCCGCGCCCGCCCCGGCGGGGACCGCGAGCAGCCAGGTACCGGCCGCCGGTCCGGGGCCGGGTTCCGGCAGCGGGATCCAGGTGACGCGGTAGTGCCAGTCGGTCACCGGGATCTCCTCGCGGGAGCGCTGCCGCCAGGAGGTGAGCGCCGGCAGCAGTTCGCTCACCGGTGAGGTGGCGTCCAGCCCGTCCGCCCGGACGAGTTCGGCGAGCGACGCCACGTCCTGTTGCTCGACGGCGTCCCAGAACTCCGCGTCGGCGGGTGAGCCGCCCGCGTTCCGTGTCCCGTCGGCGGCGTCCTCCAGCCAGTGACGGCGGCGCTGGAACGCGTAGGTCGGCAGGTCCACCGGCCGGGCCGGCCGGCCGCCGGCGGCCCCGGTCCAGTCCACCTGGCCGCCCGCTACGTGCAGTTCGGCCACGGAGGTGACGAAGCGCCGCAGGTCGCCCTCGTCGCGCAGCAGCGAGGGCACCACCGAGGCGTCGGTGTCCGGGCTGTCGTCGAAGGTCTCGCGCAGCGCGAAGGCGAGCGCGGGGTGGGCGCTGATCTCGACGAAGCGGGTGAACCCGGCGTCCAGCAGCGCGCGCACGGTCCGCTCCAGCTCGACGGGGCGGCGCAGGTTCCGGTACCAGTACGCCGCGTCCAGGCCCCGGGTGTCGTACGGGCCGGCGGTGACCGTCGAGTGGAACGGCACCTCGGCGGGGCGTGCGGTGACGCCGGACAGGTCACGCAGGAGCCGCTGTTCGACGGGTTCCACGTGCCGGGAGTGGGAGGCGAAGGTCGCCGAGATCCGGCGCACCCACACGCCCTCCTCCTCCAGTGCCGCCCGCAGTTCGTCGACGGCCGCCTCGTCCCCGGCGACGACGTGCGAGGTGGGGCCGTTGTACGCGGCGACGCACAGCCGTCCGCCCCATCGCTCCAGGCGGTCTTCCAGCCGTCCGCGCGGGAGGGTGACGGACAGCATCGCCCCGCGGTCGGACACGAGGTCGCCGGCCGCCCGGCTGCGCAGGGCGATGATCCGCGCCGCCTCGTCCAGCGTCAGGGCACCGGCCACGTACGCGGCGGCCACCTCGCCCTGACTCGACCCCATCACGGCGTCCGGCTCGACCCCGTAGGAGCGCCACAGGGCCGCGAGCGCCACGTTGACGGCGAACATCACCGGCTGCACCACCGCGGTCTCGGCGAGCGGCGGGGTGCCCGGCGCGCCGCGCAGCACGGCCGTCAGCGACCAGTCCACGTACGGGGCGAGAGCGGCCTCGCACTTCTCGATCTCCGCGCGGAACACCGGTGCCGAATCGAGGAGTTCGAGCCCCCGGCCGGCCAACTGCGCGCCCTGTCCGGGGAAGACGAACACCACCTTGCCGTCGTCGGACGCCCGGCCCCGGACCACCCCCGGTGCCTCCCGGCCGTCGGCCAGCGCGTCGAGCCCGGCCAGGAACCCGGACCGGTCGGCCGCCACCACGGCGGCCCGGTGGGCGAAGCGGGTCCGGGTGGTCGCCAGCGCGTGGGCGACCTCCGCGGGGTCCTCGGCGGGGCGGGCCGTGGCATGGGCGCGCAGCCGCTCGGCCTGGGCGCGCAGGCCGACCTCGGTCGGGGCGGACAGGGTCCAGGCCTGTACGGCGGCGGCCTCCTGCCCGTCTGTCTCCGTTCCGGCCGCTCGTGGGCCTGTTGCGGTCCCCTGTTCGGTGGGTTCGGAATCGGCTTCGCCGGCGGGCTCCGGTCCTGCCGGTGCCCGCCACTCCTCGAGGATCACGTGCGCGTTGGTGCCGCTGATCCCGAACGACGAGACGGCGGCCCGGCGCGGCCCGCCGTCCGTCTCCCACGGCTCGGCCCGCGCCGCGAGCCGCACCGCGCCGGCCGGCCAGTCGACCTTCGTGGACGGCTCGGACACCGGCCGGGCGGGCGGCAGCACGCCGTGTCCCAGCGCACCGACGACCTTGATGACGCCGGCCACTCCGGCGGCGGCCTGGGTGTGGCCGATGTTCCCCTTCACCGACCCGAGCCACAGCGGCCGGCCGGAGGGACGCCGCTGCCCGTACGCGGCCAACAGGGCCTGGGCCTCGATCGGGTCGCCCAGCGCGGTCCCGGTGCCGTGCGCCTCCACCACGTCGACCTGCTCGGGCGAGAGCCGGGCGTCGGCCAGCGCCTGGGCGATCACGCGTTGCTGGGACGGGCCGTGGGGAGCGGAGAGCCCGTTGCTGGCGCCGTCCTGGTTGACCGCGGAGCCGCGCACCACGGCGAGGATCCGGTGTCCGGCGCGCCGGGCGTCGGACAGCCGCTCCAGGACGAGCAGCCCCACGCCCTCGGCCAGCGACATCCCGTCGGCGCCCTCGGCGAACGGCCGGCATCGGCCGCCGCGGGCGAGCGCCCGTTGCCGGCTGAACTCGATGAACGACACCGGCGAGGACATCACCGTGACCCCGCCCGCCAGTGCCAGCGAGCACTCGCGCCGCCGCAGCGCCTGGCAGGCCAGGTGCAGGGCCACCAGCGAGGACGAGCAGGCGGTGTCCAGGGTGACGGCCGGGCCCTCGAAGCCGAACGTGTAGGCGATCCGGCCGGACATCACGCTCGCCACGTTGCCGGTGGCGATGAGTCCCTCGACGTCCGGCGCGGTGCGGGTCAGCCGGGCCGCGTAGTCCTGGCCGTTGCAGCCCACGAAGACTCCGGTGCGGGTGCCGCGCAGGGTGGCCGGATCGATGCGGGCCCGTTCGAACGCCTCCCACGCCGTCTCCAGCAGGATCCGCTGCTGCGGGTCCATGGCCAGGGCCTCACGGGGTGAGATGCCGAAGAAGTCGGCGTCGAACTCGTCCGCGTCGTGCAGGAATCCGCCCTCGCGCACGTACGTCGTGCCGGGGTGGTCCGGGTCGGGGTCGTACAGGTTGGCGGTGTCCCAGCCCCGGGTGACCGGGAAGCCGGTGATCGCGTCGCCGTCGGTGCCGATGAGCTGCCACAGGTCCTCGGGTGAGCGGACACCGCCGGGGTACCGGCAGCTCATCGCCACGATCGCGACCGGCTCGTGCTCCCTGGCCTCGGCCTCGGCGAGCAGCCGCTGCGAGCGCCGCACCTCACCGACCATCCGCTC
Source organism: Streptomyces sp. NPDC006739 (assembly GCF_042869815.1). Taxonomy (NCBI): domain Bacteria; kingdom Bacillati; phylum Actinomycetota; class Actinomycetes; order Kitasatosporales; family Streptomycetaceae; genus Streptomyces; species Streptomyces sp. NPDC006739. The sequence goes on along the minus strand of NZ_JBIAGM010000015.1, from coordinate 86,379 downwards.
CAGGTAGCCGCGCATGCGTTCGTCAGTGTCCATGTCGGTTCGCTCCTCGGGAGTGGGGGTCGGGTAACGGCGCCTGCCAGTCGGTCACGCGGAGCCGAACTCCTTGTCGATCAGGGCGAACATCTCCAGGTCCGAGATCGCGGAGAGGTCCTCGGACTCGGTGGCGCCGGCCTCCGGGGCCTTCGGTGCCGCCGCGGTCGCCGAGTCCTCCAGCTTCCACAGCAGCGCGTTGAGGCGGGCCGTGGCGCGGGTGAGGGTGTCCGCGTCGGCGTCGGCCAGCGCCGCTTCCAGGGTGTCGAGCTGGACGAGGACCGGCGTTCGCGCCTCGCCGCCCACGGCCGTGAGTTCCTCGCGCAGCCGCCGGGCGAGCAGGACGGGCGTGGGATGGTCGAAGACGGTGACGGCGGGCAGGCGTACGCCGGTGGCCGAGTTGAGCCGCTTGCACAGTTCGACGGCCGTCAGCGACTCGAAGCCGATGTCCCGGAAGGACCGGTCCACGGGGACGTCGTTCTTGGCCGGGTGGCCGAGCACCGAGGCGGCGTGCGTCCGCACCAGGTCCTGGAGCAGGCGCAGCTGTTCCGGCTCGTCGAGACCGGCCAGCCGCCGCGCCCAGCCCCGCCCGCCGTCCGCCGCCCGCTCCGGCAGCCCGCCCGGGAGCGCCCCGCCTGCGAGGGGGTGCGGGCCGTCCGAGGGCCCGGCGCCGGGCGGGAGCCGCACCGCCGTCCCGGCTTCGACAGCGTTGTCGTCGCCCGGTGCCGGGGTCTGGGCGCGCAGGACCAGGGAGCCCACCGAGGCGACCGGTCGCCCGTCCTCGTCGGACAGTTCGACGGTGATCCGGTCGGCGCCCGTGCGGCGCAGCGCCACGCGCAGGGACGTGCGGCCGGTGTCGTACAGCGTGAGGTCGTGCCAGGAGAAGGGACGCGGCGCGCCCTCGCCGGGGTCGTCCAGGGTCAGCGCGAGGGGCTGCAGGGCGGCGTCCAGGAGCGCGGGATGCAGTCCGAACCGTCCGGCCTCGGACCGCGGCGCCAGGGGCAGGTCGACCTCGGCGTACACCTCCGTCCCGCGCCGCCACACCGACCGCAGTCCCCGGAAGGAGGGGCCGTAGTGGACCCCCGCCGCGGCGAACCGGTCATCCAGGCGGTCGAGGGCCAGGGGTTCGGCGCCCTCGGGGGGCCACGCACCGGCGGTCTCCACCCCTGTGGCGCCCGTGGCACCGGTCGCCCCCGGTGCGCCGACCGTGCCGGTGGCGTACCGGCGCCAGGATTCCCCGTCGTCCGTACCGCCGGTGCGCCGGCCGTAGATGTCCAGCGGCCGTACGCCGTCCGCCTCGGCCGCGCCCACCGCCATCTGCACCTGTACGGCGCCGTCCGGCGGCAGTTCGAGTGGGGCTTCGAGGACGAGCTCCCGCACGGCGGCGCACCCGGCGCGGGCCGCCGCGTACAGCGCGAGGTCGGCCAGGGCGGCGCCGGGCAGCACCGCACGGCCCCCGACCCGGTGCTCGGCGAGCCAGGGCTGACCGCGCCGGGACAGCCGGCCGGTGAACAGCAGCCCGCCCGACCCGACGAGGTGCACGGCGGCTCCCAACAGCGGGTGTCCGGGGCTCTCCAGTCCGGCCTGGCCGAGGCCGCGGGCGGGGCCGGTTTCGGTGGCGAGCCAGTGGCTCCGTCGCTGGAAGGCATAGGTGGGCAGGTCGACACGTCGCGCGCCCCGGCCCGCGAAGACCGCCTCCCAGTCGGGGGTGGCGCCACCCACCTGCGCCTCGGCCAGTGACCTGAGGAAGCGGTCCGGGCCGCCCTCGTCGCGGCGCAGTGTGCCCACCACCGCGGTCCGGCCGGCCGTCAGGTCGTCCACGGAGGCGGCGGTCTCCTCGATGCCGAGGGTGACCACCGGATGCGGGCTCACCTCGATGAACAGCCGGTGTCCGGCGGCGAGCAGGGAGCGGGTGGCCTGTTCGAACTCCACGGTGCCGCGCAGGTTGCGGTACCAGTAGGCGGCGTCCAGGCCCGTGGTGTCCATCGCCCCGCCGGTGACGCAGGAATGGAAGGCGGTGTGCCCGGCGCCCGGCGTGATGCCGGACAGTCCGTCGAGGACGCGCTCGCGCAGGGGCTCCATGTGGGCGCTGTGCGAGGCGTAGTCGACGGCGATCCGGCGCACCCGCACGCCCCGTTCCTCGCAGTCGGCCGCGTACGCGTCGAGGGCCGTGTCGTCGCCGGCGACGACCACCGAGGCCGGACCGTTGACCGCCGCGACCGACAACCGCCCGTTCCAGCGCTCCAGTTCGCCGCGCACCCGGTCGGCCGGCCGGCCGACCGACAGCATCCCGCCGCTGCCCGCGGCGTCCAGCAGGGCCCGGCTGCGCAGGGCGACGACGCGGGCGGCGTCCTCCAGGGAGAGGGCCCCGGCGACGCAGGCGGCGGCGATCTCGCCCTGTGAATGGCCGAGCACGGCGTCGGGTACGACACCGGCCGCGCGCCACAGCCGGGCCAGCGACACCATCACGGCGAACAGCACGGGCTGGACGACGTCCACCCGGTCCGGGTCCGGCGCTCCGGGAGCCTGCCGCAGCACCTGTTCCGGGGACCAGTCCACGTACGGCGCGAGGGCCCGGCCGCACTCGGCGAGGCTGTCGGCGAACACCTCGGAGGAGTCGAGCAACTCGGTTGCCATGCCCGCCCATTGGGAACCCTGCCCCGGGAACACGAAGACCGTGCCGCCGGCCCGGGGAACCACCGCCCGGGTCAGTTCCGCGGCACCCTCACCGGCCACCAGGGCATCGAGGCCACGCAGCAGTCCGGCCCGGTCCGGGGCCACGATCGCGGCCCGGTCCTCGAAGGCCGACCGGCCCGTGGCGAGCGTGTAGCCGACGTCCAGCGGCCGCAGCTCCGGGCGGGCCCGCACGAACGCCCGCAGCCGTACGGCCTGGGCGCGCAGTGCCGCCGGGCCCCGGCCGGACACCAGCCACGGCACCGGCCCGTCGGCGCCGCCCAGGACGGACACCCCACCCCCGTCCGGGACGGATGCCGTCTCGCCGACGTCCTGCGGCTGCTCCAGGATGACGTGCGCGTTCGTCCCGCTGATGCCGAAGGACGACACCCCCGCCCGCCGTGGCCGCTCCGCCCCGGGCCAGGGCCGTGCCTCGGTGAGCAGGTCGACGGCGCCCGCCGTCCAGTCGATGACGGTGGAACGCCGGTCGGCGTGCAGGGTGCGGGGCAGTACGCCGTGGCGCATCGCGAGGACCGTCTTGATGACGCCGGCGACTCCGGCGGCCCCGGCGGTGTGGCCGATGTTGGACTTCACCGAGCCGAGCCACAGCGGCCGGCCGGCGGGACGGTCCTGCCCGTAGGTCTGCTGGAGGGCGCGCACCTCGATCGGGTCGCCGAGCGGGGTACCCGTGCCGTGCGCCTCCACGGCGTCCACCTCGCCGGGGGTGAGCCCGGCCGCCGCGAGCGCCTGGCGGATCACGCGTTCCTGGGCCACACCCCGGGGCGCGGTCAGGCCGTTGCTGGCACCGTCCTGATTGACGGCGGAGGCCCGTAACAGTGCCAGGACCGGGTGACCGTGGCGGCGGGCGTCGGAGAGGCGTTCCAGGAGCAGGACGCCGACTCCCTCGCTCATGCCCATGCCGTCGGCGTCGGCGGAGAAGGCCTTGGACCGGCCGTCCTCGGCGAGCGCGCCCTGGGCGCTCATCCCGATGAAGCCGCCGGAGGTGCTCATCACGGTCACGCCGGCCGCGAGCGCCAGCGTGCACTCCCCGGCGCGCAGCGACTGCGCGGCCAGGTGCAGGGAGACCAGCGAGGAGGAGCAGGCGGTGTCCACGGTGACGGCGGGGCCTTCGAGACCGAGGGTGTAGGCGACGCGGCCGGAGAGCACGCTCGCGGCGCCGCCGGTGACGAGGTGGCCCGCCATGCCGTCCGGGGCCTGGCGCAGGTCGGTGCCGTAGTCGGTGTGCGCACAGCCGACGAAGGTTCCCGTGCGGGTGCCGCGCAGGGTCAGCGGGTCGATGCCGGCCCGTTCGACCGCCTCCCACGAGGACTCCAGCACGAGCCGTTGCTGGGGGTCCATCGCCTGCGCCTCGCGGGGCGAGATACCGAAGAACGCCGCGTCGAACCGGTCCGCCTCGTGCAGGAATCCCCCTTCGGCGGTGTGGCTGCGCCCGGGGCGGTCCGGGCCCGTGCCCCGCAGGTCCTCCAGGTCCCAGCCGCGCCCGGTGGGGAACTCCGAGACCGCGTCCACGCCGTCCTCGACCAGCCGCCACAGGTCCTCGGGGGATTCGACCCCGCCGGGGAAGCGGCAGGCCATGGAGACGATGGCGACCGGCTCGTCCCGGGGCACGCCGTCCGTTCCGGCCGGGACTCGCGCGTCGGGCCCGGGCCCGGGGGCGGGCTCGGGCTCGGGCCGCCGGCCGAGGATCTCCGCGAGCAGGTGCGCGGCCAGGTCGTCCGGGGTGGGGTGATCGAAGATCGCGGTGGCGGCCAGGTGCAGCCCGGTCTCCTCGCCGAGGCGGCCGCGCAGTTCGACACCGGTCAGCGAGCCCAGGCCGAGGTCTCGGAAGGTCTCGTGGCCATGGATCTCCTCCGGCGCCAACGCGCCGATCAAGGCCCGTATGTGATGGGTTATCAGGGAGACCAGCAGCCGGTGCCGGCCGGCCCGGTCCGTCGCGGCGAGCCGCCGCGCCAGTGGTACGGCGGCCTCCCCGGCGGGGTCGGTTCCGGTGCCTGCGAACGGGTCGACGTCGGCCCCTGTCATGGCGCACACCTCCATGCCCGGCGGGATCGGGTGCGGGCCCAATGGACTGGACCGCACACACAGAACCCTCACGCGGCTCTCTGACACCCGTCTGACGGGCCGCTGAAACGGCTGTCACCGGCGGCGGCGACGATCCCGGGGCCGAGGGCGCTTCGCGTGCGCGCGCGGAACGGCGGGCGCGCGGTCCGTGGATCGCGCGCCCGCCGGGTGGTGTCCGGCCGCCGGGGCCTCAGCCGATGTGGTAGCTGTCCCCGTACACCTTCCAGTCCAGCGGCGGGTTCAGGTCGAGGTTGCCCTTGCGCAGGAAGACCCGCTGTTCGGTGTCCACCCTGGTGGTGTCGCTGTGGGCCTCCTCCTGCTTCATGGCCCAGACCCGGGCGTCCAGGAAGGCGTTCAGGTACGTCTTCTCGTCGCCTCCCTGGGCCGGCGGCTTCGCGGAGCGCAGGGCGCGCTTGCGGATGTTGCCGAAACTGGTCGGGTCGTCGCCGTCGCCGTGCATGACGATGGCGTCGTAGTAGGTGAACTGGCCGAGGGCGCGCAGGCCGTCCGCCTTGCCCTGCTTGACCGCCGGGTTGAAGTACACGCGGTCGCGTTCGTCGTTCTGGGCCTGCTGGAAGGCCGTGTCCTGGGCGGCCTTGCGCCAGTCCTTGGGGAAGTCCGGGTCGAGTCCGGCGTGGGAGTCGCTGCCGTTGACCCGGCGCAGCGCGGGGAGGTACTTGGCCAGGACGTTGCCTGGCCTGCGGTCGGTGTACAGCTGGACGAGGTCGAGCATGTCGCCGGTGCCCGAGCAGAAGCCGATGATGCCGGCGGTGTAGCCGCGGCCGTCCCCTATGTCCTCGATGTACTTGTACTGGGCCTTCCAGTCGAGCGAGGAGTTCTCCGCGCTCGACACCAGCTGCATGGCGATCTCCTTCTTCGCCGGGTCGTCGAGGCCCGGCGCGGCCGCAGGAGCGCCCGGAGCCGCCACGGCGCGCGAGGCGCCGATCAGGGCGCCGGAGGCGACGGCACCGAGCACGGCGACGAAGGTCCGGCGGGACAGACGGGCGGGAACTGCTGTTTCGCCATCGGGTTGTGCCACGGGAACTCCAAGTGGGAGTGGGGGGTGGGGAGTCGGTCGACGCACTACACTGGTAGGAAAGTTTCCTATCAAATGAGCCGAGGCAAGGTAACCCACTCCGCGAGAAGTTCGTAGGATCGAACAGCGCGACCGTCGCCACCACGGCGAATCCCGGTCCGCCGCCCGATCCCGGTGACCGCCGTCACCGAAGGAAGCGAAAAATCAGACATAATGGGAGCAATTCGGACCACGCGACTTCGAGGAGCCGCTCACCGCATGGCGTACGGAGCCCACCACAGCCCCCTCCTGCCTCCCCGCCCCGACCTGGGCCGCGCTCGTGACTGCGAGCAGTGCCTCGGCTGGGGAACCGTCGTCACCCGCGACGGGGAACACGAACTGTGCCACACCTGCCAGCCGGAACCCGGCGACGGCGGATCCGGCCCCGACTCCACCCGACCACCGGTGCGCTGACCGCCCTGGAACGCGGACGACGTACCGTTGAGGCATGGCCCCTCCGCTTCCGGGTCCGCTGGCTCATCTGGCGCCGCTTCTGGGCCACTACGGCTACTGGGCCGTGGGGGCCGTGGTCTTCGTGGAGGACTTCGGGGTTCCGGCCCCCGGCGAGACGATCCTGATCGCCGCCGGAATCTACGCGGGAGCGCAGCGGCTGAACATCGTGGCCGTGGCGGTGATCGCGTTCGTCGCGGCCGTGGCGGGCGACAACGTGGGCTATCTGATCGGCCGGGCCGGCGGGCGCGCCTGCGTGCACCGCTGGGGCCGGTACGTCCTGCTGACGCCGAAGCGCTTCCAGGCCGCCGAGGACTTCTTCCACCACCACGGCGGCAAGATCGTCACCGTGGCCCGCTTCATCGAGGGCCTGCGCCAGGTCAACGGGATCGTCGCGGGCACGACGGGCATGCCCTGGCGCCGCTTCTTCGCCTTCAACGCGCTGGGCGCGGCCCTGTGGGTCGGCCTGTGGTCGGCCCTGGCGTACCTGGCCGGCTCCCACATCACGACCATCTACGCGGACATCGGGCGCTACGAGCTGTACGCGCTGATCGCCTTCGCGGTCCTGGTCGCCGCGTTCGCCGTACGACACGTCGTGCGCCGCAGGCGCGAACGCTGACGGCGCGGGCGACGCCGGCCGTCCCGGGTCACCGGCGGCCGTACTCCTGGCCCGCCCCGCTCGCCCGTGTGCCGTGGTCCCGGGCCGCTCCCCGGGGGCGCCGGTCGCCGGGGGGCCGGTGGGCGCCGCGCAGGGCGGAGGCGAGGGCCGCGACCAGGGCCATGCCCGCGGCGACGGCGAAGACGACGGTCAGACCGTGGTGGAAGGGGCCGGAGACCAGCCGGGGGAAGAAGCTGTGGCCGGTCAGCGTCGCGCGCTGGGCGGCGGACAGCCCGCCGAGTGTGCCGCCGGAGCCGAGCAGGTGGCCTATGGGGTTGTCGCCGAGGAAGGTGGCGAACAGCGTGCTCACCGGCGGGAGCGAGGCGATCCGGTCGGCCGTGGCGGCCGGTACGCCGTGGGCCCGCAGCCCACTGCCGAGCGTCGCCGGCAGCGAGGACGCCAGGCCCGAGACCATCAGCGAGAAGAACACCCCGATGGACAGGGCGGTGCCCGAGTTCTGGAACGTGGAGCGCATCCCGGACGCCACCCCCCGGTACTCGGCCGGCACGCTCCCCATGATCGACGAGGTGTTGGGCGCGGAGAACATCCCCTGGCCGATGCCGCTGAGCAGCAACAGCGCGGCGAACAGGCCGTAGTCGAAGTCCACCGGCAGCGCCAGGAGCCCGACGAAGGAGGCCGCGACCAGGATCAGGCCCGCCGTCGAGAACAGCCGGGCGCCGAACCGGTCGGACAGGTAGCCCGAGAGCGGCCCGCTCACCAGGAAGCCCACGGTCAGGGGCAGCATGAAGACGCCGGCCCACAGCGGGGTGTCCTCGAAGTCGTAGCCGTGCAGCGGCAGCCAGATGCCCTGCAGCCAGATGATCAGCATGAACTGCAGGCCGCCCCGGGCGATCGCCGTCAGCAGCGCCGCCAGGTTGCCGGCGGCGAACGCCCGGACCCGGAACAGCGACAGCCGGAACATCGGCTCGGCCACCCGGGTCTCGACGAGGCAGAACACCAGCAGCAGGAAGAGCCCGCCGGACAGGGCGGCGAGCACCCAGGGGTTGCCCCATCCGGTGGCGTCGCCGCCGTAGGGCTGGATGCCGTAGGTGATGCCCGCGAGCAGGATCCCGGCGCCCGCCGCGAAGGTGACGTTGCCGAACCAGTCGACCCGGCCGCGCCGGCCCGCCGAGGTCTCGCGCAGGCTCAGGTACGACCAGACGGTACCGGTGACGCTGACCGGGACGCTCACCCAGAACACCGCGCGCCAGTCGACCGCGGCCAGCAGGCCGCCGGCGAGCAGGCCGAGGAACTGCCCGGCGAGCGCGGTGATCTGATTGATGCCGAGGGCCATGCCACGCTGCCGGGCCGGGAAGGCGTCGGTGAGGATGGCGGCCGAGTTGGCGGTCAGCATGGAGCCGCCGAAGGCCTGCACGATCCGCCACAGGATCAGCCAGAGCGCGCCGGCGCCGGCCCGGAACGGGTCGAGGGACAGGGCGACGGAGGCACACGCGAAGACCAGGAAGCCCAGGTTGTAGATCCGGACCCGGCCGAACATGTCGCCGAGCCTGCCGAGGACGACCACCAGCACCGCGGAGACCAGCAGGTAACCGAGGATCATCCACAGCAGATAGCCGATGTTGCCCGCCGCCAGCGGGTCGAGGCCGATCCCGCGGAAGATCGCGGGCAGCGAGATGATCACGATGGAGGCGTCCATCGTGGCGATCAGCACGCCGAGCGTGGTGTTGGAGAGAGCCACCCACTTGTACCCGGGGCCCGGGGGCCGCTTCGTCACGTCCACAATTACCCAGCATAGACTTATCAGTTTGGACTGTTCAACCAGGCGAGGGTAATCGCCCGGCCGCTCGCGCTCACCGGTGTTTAGACAGCGGCGCGGCGGAGAGCCGGACATTGAGCGCATATCGAAAAGATCCGAACCGAAAGAGATGGGGATGTGACTGCCATGGCTCGCAATCAGAAGGCGAAGGCCAAGGCCGAGCAGGCCAAGGGCAAGGCGAAGGAGGCCGTGGGGCGGGCCGTCGGGAACGAGCGCATGGAGACCGAAGGCCGTGTGGAGGGGGCCCGCGGCGACGCCCGGCAGGCGAAGGAGAAGACGAAGGACACCTTCCGCCACTGATCCCGCCCGCAGCCAAGGGAAGGGAACGCCACGGGAAGGGCAGCCACGGGAAGGAACCCTGTCCCCTCGAAGCGAAGGGCATCCAGCATGTACCTCTCCCCCGCGAAGCAGACGGCACGGGCCGCCGGGCCCGCCCCGCCGCACCACGCCGTCGTGTGGGACACCGAAGCCCCCCGTCTCGGCGAGGCCAGAGATGCCGTGCGCGCACTGCTCGCCCGGGCCGGCCACGCACCCGGCCGGCGCGTCGTCCAGGACGCCCAGCTCGTCGTGAGCGAACTCCTCACCAACGCCCTCAAACACGCCCCCGGCCCCTGCGGCCTGTTCGTGGAGCTGGTCCCGGACGCGACGGCCGTGCGCATCACCGTCACGGACACCTCGCCCGAACTGCCCGAGGGCCGGCCGCACGACCCCCGCCGGGCCGGCGGCCACGGCCTGTGGCTGGTGGGCATGGTCAGCAGCCGCGTGGAGGCCGTCCCGGTACCGGGCGGAAAACGCGTCACCGCCACCCTCGCCCTGCGCGCGGAGCACGGCGGGACCGGCCGGGCACGAAGGGCGGAACCCGAGCAGACTCGAAGGTGAGGGCACGAGAGCACCGTCCTCGCCGGGCACGGTGAGCGAGGAGGTCACGGGATGACCCGGGACGACGACACCGCGCGCGTCGGCAACGCGCTGTACGGCCCGCAGCCCGACGTGGCCGGGGCCTCCGGCTATCCGGACGCCCCGCCGCGCATGGGCTTCTTCACCGACACGTCCGTGTGCATCGGCTGCAAGGCGTGCGAGGTGGCCTGCAAGGAGTGGAACGCCGTGCCGGAGGACGGCCTGGAGCTGACCGGCATGTCGTACGACAACACGGGCGGGCTCGGCGCCGACACCTGGCGGCACGTGGCCTTCATCGAACAGCGCACGGCGATCGACCCGCCGGACGCCGGGGCCGCCGGGGACGGTGCCGACGTCTTCGACGCCGCCCGCCGGCTGGGCACGGACACCATTTCCCCGGTGACTCCCGACGGGCGCACGGAACTGCGCTGGCTGATGTCCTCGGACGTGTGCAAGCACTGCACGCACGCGGCCTGCCTGGACGTCTGCCCGACCGGGTCGTTGTTCCGCACCGAGTTCGGGACGGTCGTCGTCCAGGAGGACATCTGCAACGGCTGTGGCTACTGCGTGCCCGCCTGCCCGTACGGCGTCATCGACCAGCGCAAGGACGACGGCCGCGCCTGGAAGTGCACCCTGTGCTACGACCGGCTCGGCGCCGGCATGGAACCCGCCTGCGCCAAGTCCTGCCCGACCGAGTCGATCCAGTTCGGCCCGCTGGAGGAACTGCGGGAACGGGCGGCGGGGCGGGTGGCGCAACTGCGCGCGGCCGGGACGGCGAACGCGCGGCTGTACGGCGCCGATCCGCAGGACGGCGTGGGCGGCGCCGGGGCGTTCTTCCTGCTGCTGGACGAGCCGGAGGTGTACGGCCTGCCGCCCGACCCGGTGGTGACCACCCGGGACCTGCCCGACATGTGGCGGCACGCGGCACTGGCCGCCGCCTCCCTCGCGGCCCTGGCCGTGGCCAGTTTCGTCAGGAGGCCGCGATGAGCGGATCGGACGTCACCCGGGACGGCGTGCGGCGGGAGCGGCCCGGACGGGACGCGGTGGCCCCGGCGGCCCAGGCGCACACCGGGCGCCGCCGGCGCCGGCGCGGACGGGGCGAGCAGCCGATGGTGCCGGACGCCGAGTTCTCGTCGTACTACGGCCGCCCGGTCCTGAAGAGCCCGACCTGGAACCCGCTCGACATCGCCGGGTACCTGTACCTCGGCGGTCTGGCCGGCGCCTCCTCGCTGCTGGCGGCCGGGGGCCAGCTCACCGGGCGGCCGGCGCTGGCCCGGCCGGCGAAGCTGGGGGCGGCCGGGGCGATCTCGCTGTCGCTGGCGGCGCTCGTGCACGACCTGGGGCGGCCCGCCCGCTTCCTCAACATGCTGCGCGTCTTCAAGCCCACCTCGCCGATGAGCGTCGGCTCCTGGCTGCTGGCCGGGTACGCGCCGCTGACGCTCACCGCGGCCGCCACCGACGTGGCCCGCCGCTACCGCCCGCTGGGCTCCGCCGCGACGGCGGCCTGCGCCGTTCTCGGTCCGGCGGTCACGACCTACACGGCCGTGCTGGTCTCGGACACCGCGGTGCCCTCCTGGCACGAGGGCTACCGTCAGCTGCCGTTCGTCTTCGCGGGCTCGGGGGCGACCGCGGCGGCCGGTCTGGCGCTGGCCGCCGTCCCGGGCGGCCAGGCGGGCCCGGCCCGCCGCATGGCGGTGCTGGGCGCGACGCTGGAACTGGGCGCCTTCCAGGTGATGAAGAGACGCCTGGGCCTGCTCGCCGAGCCCTATGAGCAGGGCCGTGCGCACCGGATGCTGCGCGGGGCCGAGGTGTTGACGGCGGGCGGCGCCGCGCTGTCCCTGCTGTCCGGGCGACCGGGCGGCCGCCCTCGCGCGGTGGCGGCGGGTGCCGCGCTGCTCTGCGGTTCGGCGGCGCTGCGGTTCGGTGTGTTCCAGGCCGGGGTGGCGTCCGCCGAGGACCCGAAGTACACCGTCGTACCGCAGCGGGACCGCGATCACTGACCGGGGCAGTCGGGGGCGCCGTAAGGGGGCGCCGGGGCTCCCTCGGCATCGGTCAGGTCGTCGGCCACGGCGTCCAGCTGCTGCCGGCCGTACTCGTCGAGGAAGGGGAGGAGGGCTCCGCAGTCGCGGCAGGCGCGCCCCAGACGGGCCTCGAAGACCGGCCGGGGCTTGAGGACACCCCTGCGGGGGAACTTGAGCCGCAGGTTCTCGCCCCGCCTCTCCCCCGAGGCGAGTTCACCGACCGGGCTCAGCCGGCCGGAGCCGCATATCCGGCATCGCATGCGGGAACCCTACGCCGCGCGGAGATGCCGTAGCCCGCCGGCGGCGGGAGAATCGGTTACGGGAGCAGTCGGAGGGAGCGACCGATGGGCGTACGCACCTGGATCGACTCCTGGCCGGTGTACCGCCAGCTCACGGGCACCGATCCGCTCGGCCGGGGCGCCGCCGCCAAGAGCGGGCGCAGCGCGTCGCTCGAGCCCCGTGTCGCCACCGCCGACCGCGTCGTGAAGTCCGTCTGCCCGTACTGCGCCGTCGGCTGCGGCCAGAACGTGTACGTCGAGTGCGGCCGGGTCACCCAGATCGAGGGCGACCCCGACTCCCCCGTCTCGCGCGGCAGGCTGTGTCCCAAGGGCGCGGCGAGCCTCCAGCTGACCACGGGGGACGCCCGCGAGCAGCACGTCCTGTACCGGCGCCCGCACGGCACCGGGTGGGAGCGCCTGGACCTCGGCACGGCGATGGGGATGATCGCCGACCGGGTGATCGAGGCCCGGCGGGCCGGCTGGCAGTGGGAGGTCGACGAGACCCGCACCCGCCGCACCATGGGCATCGCGAGCCTGGGCGGGGCCACGCTGGACAACGAGGAGAACTACCTGATCAAGAAGTTGTTCACGGCGCTGGGCGCGATCCAGATCGAGAACCAGGCGCGTGTTTGACACTCCTCCACCGTTCCCGGTCTGGGAACCTCGTTCGGACGCGGCGGCGCGACCACCTTCCAGCAGGACCTGCAGAACGCGGACTGTGTCGTCATCCAGGGCTCGAACATGGCCGAGTGCCATCCGGTCGGGTTCCAGTGGGTGATGGAGGCGCGGGCGCGCGGCGCCAAGGTGATCCATGTCGATCCGCGGTTCACGAGGACCAGCGCGCTGGCCGACGTACACGTGCCGCTGCGCGCGGGCACGGACATCGCCTTCCTCGGCGGGATCATCCACTACGTCCTGGAGAACGAGAAGTACTTCCGCGAGTACCTCGTCGCCTACAGCAACGCGCCCGTAGTGCTGCGCGAGGACTTCCGGGACACCGAGGACCTGGCCGGTGTCTTCTCCGGCCTGGACACGGACAGCCGCAGCTACGACAACGGGAGCTGGCAGTACGAGGGCACGGAGATGCAGGCCGCCTCGGGCCGGCGGGACCAGGAGTACGAGGAGCGCACCGGCGGCGGCAGTTCGGTCACCGAGGCCGGGCGCGGCGAGTCCCACGGTTCGGGCGGCGCGGACATCGGCGAGGGCGAGCCGGAGCGGGACGAGTCGCTGACCCATCCGCGCTGCGTGTTCCAGGTCCTCAGGCGGCACTACGCCCGCTACACGCCCGAGATGGTCGAGCGGGTCTGCGGGGTGCCGCAGACCCTGTTCCGGCAGGTGTGCGAACTGGTCACGGACAACTCGGGGCGCGAGCGGACCACGGCCTTCGCCTATGCGGTCGGCTGGACCCAGCACACCGTGGGCGTCCAGAACATCCGTGCCGCCTCCGTGCTGCAGACGCTGCTCGGCAACATCGGCCGGCCGGGCGGCGGCATCCTGGCGCTGCGCGGCCACGCCTCCATCCAGGGTTCGACGGACATCCCCACCCTGTTCAACCTGCTGCCCGGCTACATCCCGATGCCGCACGCGCACCAGCGGCAGGACCTGGAGGCCTTCGTGCGGGCGGAGGCGGCCCGCAAGGGCTACTGGGGCAACATGCGCGCCTACCTGGTGAGCCTGCTCAAGGCCTACTGGGGGGAGGCGGCGACCGAGGACAACGACTTCTGCTTCGACTACCTGCCGCGTCTGACCGGCTCCCACTCCGCCTACGAGACGGCCATGGCCCAGCTGGACGGCGTGTGCAAGGGCTACTTCCTGATCGGCGAGAACCCGGCGGTGGGCAACGCCAACTCCAAGCTGATGCGCCTGGGGATGGCCAACCTGGACTGGCTGGTGGTGCGGGACTTCTCCCTGATCGAGTCGGCGACCTGGTGGCGGGACGGCCCGGAGATCGAGACCGGGGAGATGCGCACCGAGGACATCCGCACCGAGGTGTTCTTCCTGCCGGCCGCCGCGCACACCGAGAAGGACGGCAGCTTCACCAACACCCAGCGGCTGCTGCAGTGGCACCACCAGGCGGTCGAGCCGCCCGGCGAGGCACGCAGCGACCTGTGGTTCACCTACCACCTCGGCCGGCTGATCCGGGACCGGCTCGCCGCGTCCACCGACCCGGTGGACCGGCCCGTCCTCGACCTGGTCTGGGACTACCCGACGAAGGGCCGGCTCGCCGAGCCGGACGCGGAAGCGGTCCTCGCCGAGATCAACGGCCATGGCGCCGACGGCGAACCGCTGTCCTCCTACGAACAGCTGGAGGCCGACGGCTCCACCTCGTGCGGCTGCTGGATCTACTGCGGGGTCTACGCCGACGGCGTCAACCAGGCCGCCCGCCGCAAGCCCGGCCGCGAGCAGGACTGGGTGGCGGCCGAGTGGGCGTGGGCCTGGCCGGCCAACCGCCGGATCCTCTACAACCGTGCCTCCGCCGACCCGGACGGCAGGCCGTGGAGTGAGCGCAAGGCGCTGGTGTGGTGGGACGCGGAGCAGGAGAAGTGGGTCGGGCACGACGTCCCCGACTTCAAGGCCACCAAGTCCCCCGGCCACCGCCCGCCGCCGGACGCGACCGGGCCGGACGCCCTCTCCGGCCAGGACCCGTTCATCATGCAGGCCGACGGCAAGGCCTGGCTGTACGTGCCGTCCGGGCTCACCGACGGTCCGCTGCCGACGCACTACGAGCCGCAGGACTCGCCGTTCCCCAACCTCCTGTACGACCAACAGCGCAATCCGGTACGGCACTTGCTGCCCCCGCACCCGGACAACCGCTACCAGCCCAGCGGCGCCGACCCCGGCTCCGAGGTGTTCCCGTACGTGGCGACGACCTACCGGCTCACCGAGCACCACACCGCGGGCGGCATGTCCCGCTGGCAGCCCTATCTGGCCGAGCTGCAGCCGGAGTTCTTCTGCGAGGTCTCCCCGCGCCTCGCCGCCGAGCGCGGCCTGGAGCACACCGGCTGGGCGACGATCGTCAGCGCGCGGGCCGTCGTCGAGGCGCGGGTGCTGGTCACCGACCGCATGCCGCCGCTGACCGTGCACGGGCGCGAGCTGCACCAGGTGGGCCTGCCCTACCACTGGGGCCCGAACGGCTACAGCACCGGTGACTCGGCCAACGAGCTGCTGCACCTGTCCCTGGACCCCAACACGCACATCCAGGAGACCAAGGCGTTCGCCGTCGACATCCGTCCGGGCCGCCGCCCGAGGGGCCCGGCGGCCGTGGAGCTGGTGCGCGCCTACCGGGCCCGGGCGGGCATCGACGCGGACACGGGGACCGAGCCCTGAGTCACCGGAGCACCAGGGAATGGCTGCCGCGCGGCACCAGCTCCCCGATCACCGGCGCGCCGGGCACCTCCCCGGCGACGAGCAGGCCCCCGGAGGTCTGGGCGTCGGCCAGCAGCAGCCGGGTGTCGGCGTCCGTGTCGCCGAAGTCGGTGTACGGGGTGACCCACTCCAGGTTGCGCCGGGTGCCGCCGCTGACGTACCCGTCCCGGACGGCCTCGCGGGCGCCGTCCAGGTAGGGCACGGCACCGGTGTCGATCACGGCGCTCACCCCGGAGGCCCGGGCCAGTTTGTGGAGGTGGCCGAGGAGGCCGAAACCCGTGACGTCGGTGGCACAGCGGGCCCCGGCGGCCAGGGCAGCCTCGCCGGCGTCCCGGTTGAGGGCCACCATCGTGGCGACGGCCTGCTCGAACCGCTCGCCGGTGGCCTTGTGCCGGTTGTTCAGCACGCCGAGGCCCAGCGGTTTGGTCAGGGACAGCGGCAGTCCGGGCCGGCCGGCGTCGTTGCGCAGCAGCTGTTCCGGGTCGGCGACGCCGGTGACGGCCATGCCGTACTTCGGCTCCGGGTCGTCCACGCTGTGACCGCCGCCGACATGGCAGGCGGCCTCCGTGGCGACGTCGAGTCCGCCGCGCAGCACCTCGCCGGCCAGGTCGAAGGGGAGCCGGTCGCGTGGCCAGGCCAGCAGGTTGACGGCGAGCAGCGGCCGGCCGCCCATCGCGTAGACGTCGGACAGGGCGTTGGCGGCGGCGATGCGTCCCCAGTCGTAGGGGTCGTCCACCACCGGCGTGAAGAAGTCCGCCGTGCAGACGAGCGCCGTCCCGCGGTGGCCGACCACGGCGGCGTCGTCGCCGGTGGCGATCCCGACGAGCAGGGGTGCCCCGGCCGCGGCGGACGGCGGCGCGGCCAGCCCGGCGACCACCTCCTCCAGTTCCCCGGGCGGGATCTTGCAGGCGCAGCCGCCGCCGTGCGCGAACTGCGTGAGCCGGACGGGGGCTTGGCGGGTCGCGCTCATCGGGTCTCCTGGGTCGCGTAGCCTGGCGGACGGTGGAGGCGTGTGGGTGCCTGGTGGCCCTCCCGGTCTTCAAAACCGAGGTGCCCGAGGATCTCGGGCAGGCAGGTTCGATTCCTGTCCGCCTCCGCTTCCCGGCTCCGGCCGGCAGCGCCGGTGCCGGTCGTCCACGCGCTCCGTGTACCCCTCGGCGTCCAGGAACTCCAGCAGCGGTACGGCGACCCGGCGGGTGGTGTCCAGGGCCCGGCGGGCCTCGCTGAGCGTGAACGGCTGGGGCAGGGTGCGCAGGACGGCGGCGGCCTCGGTGTCCGCCCCGGGCAGCAGCACGATGCCGTCGGTGATCCGCAGCAGCGCCCCCGCCGCGACGGCGGCGGCCACCGCCTTGCGGGTGAGACCGAGGTCCGCCAGCCGGTCCGCCTCGGGCGCGCGGAAGGGCGTACGGGCCAGGTCCCGTCGTACGGCGTCCACGGCCGCCCGCAGCGGCGGCGGCAGCGTCGGCCGGAGGCTTCCGGGGGCGTACAGCCTGCCCCGGCGGCTGACGAGCGGGCCGGTGCCGGGGGACCCGGCGAGGGCGTCGACGAGGGCGCGGTCGGGCAGGCCGAGCAGGTGGCGGGCCGCCTCGGTGGGCAGGCCCGGGTCGAGGGGGTGGCACCGGGCGTGCCGCTCGACCTCGGCGGCCAGGCTCTCCCGCAGCCGCGTCCAGTGGCCGGCGTCGGCCAGCCAGTCCCCGGTGACCGGTGCCGTGGGGGGCGCGACGCCCATCGCGAGCAGGTCGGCTCGACGGATCAGCTTGCGGCGGCGCAGCTCGGCCGGCCCGTCGGGGCGGCCGGTCAGTGCCATGAGTTCGGCCGCCCGGGCGCGGCCCGCACCGCGTCGGGTCAGCGACGGCGGCCGTACGTCCAGGACGGTCACGCCGCGGGGCGGGCGGCTGCCACCGGGTTCGCGCAGCACGGCGCGGTCGCCGACGCGCAGCGGCAGTGCGCGGCGCAGGGTGAGCCGGGCGGTGTCCTCACCGAGCGGTCGGACGGTGACCGGGACGGCGGCGGTGCCGAGGTGCAGGGTGAGGGCGCGGGGCAGGTCGGCGGCCGCCTCCCCGGTGACCCGGACGTCGGTCACCCGTGTGAGCAGCCAGCGGCCGGGGGTCAGCAGGACCTGCCCGCGCCGCAGGGTTCCGTCGCCCGGGCCGTGCACGTTGACGGCCACGCGGGCCACCGCGCCGACGGCGGAGCGTTCCTCGTGCAGGCTCTGCAGCCCGCGCACCCGCAGTCCGGCCGGTCCGTCGCCGGTGGCCAGCCGGTCGCCGACGCGCAGGGTGCCCGCGCCGAGGGTACCGGTGACCACGGTGCCGTGGCCGCGCACGGTGAAGGCGCGGTCGAGCCAGAGGCGTACGTCGGCGTCGGTGTCCGGATCCGGCAGGGCCTGGGCCAGGCGGGCGAGTTCGGCGCGCAGTGCGTCGAGTCCGGTGCCGGTCACCGCGCTCACGGCGACGGACGGCACCCGGCCGAGGGAGGTCGCGGCCATGCGGGCCACCGCGTCGGCGCGCACGGCCTCGGGGTCGGCGAGGTCGCTTCGGGTCACCGCGAGGACGGCGTGCCGGACGCCGAGCGCGTCGAGGACGGCCAGGTGCTCCTGCGACTGCGGCTGCCAGCCCTGGTCGGCGGCGACGACGAAGAGCACCCCCGGGACGGGTCCGACCCCGGCCAGCATGGTGGCGACGAACCGCTCGTGTCCGGGTACGTCCACGAAGGCCAGGTGTTCCCCGCCCGGGGCGAGCCTGGTCCACACGAAGCCGAGGTCCAGGGTCAGGCCCCGGCGCCGTTCCTCCTCGAACCGGTCGGGCTCCATCCCGGTCAGCGCCCGCACCAGCGCGGACTTTCCGTGGTCGACGTGCCCGGCGGTGGCCAGCACCCGCATGACGCCTACCTTCCCGCTGCCGACCGTACGGCCTCGGCCAGCCGCTCGTCGTCCTCGGGCGGCACCGCCCGCAGGTCGAGCAGGCAGCGCCCCGCCTCCAGCCGCCCGACCACGGGCACGCGGCCGGTGCGCAGCGGTACGGCGTACGCCTCGGGCAGGGACAGCGCCGCGCTGGGCAGGGTGACGCCGGGCGCCCCTCCCCCGCCGACGGTGGCGGCGCCGGCGACGGCCCGCGCGTCGACGCCGTCGGCGCTCAGGGCGTCGGCGAGCCGGCCGGCGCGGGCCCGCAGCCGTGCCGGGTCGGCGGTGAGCGCGGTGGCGGTGGGGGTCTCGGGGCCGGTGAGGGTGGCCTGCAGCGCGGCCAGCGTCAGCTTGTCGACGCGCAGGGCGCGGGCCAGGGGGTGGCGGGTGAGGGTGCGGATCAGTTCGCGTTCCCCCAGCAGGAGGCCGCACTGGGGGCCGCCGAGGAGTTTGTCGCCGCTGGCGGTGACGAGTGAGGCGCCGGCGCGCAACTGGGTCTCGGCGTCCGGTTCCCCGGGGAGCGCCGGGTGGGGGGCGAGGAGCCCGGAGCCGATGTCGGCGACCACCGGGACGCCCAGCGGGGTCAGCTCGCCGATCCCGGCGGCCCGGGTGAAGCCGGTGATGCGGAAGTTGGACGGGTGCACCTTCAGGATGAAGCCCGTCGCGGGGCCGAGGGCGTCGGCGTAGTCGGCGGCGGTGGTCCGGTTGGTGGTGCCGACCTCGCGGAGCCGGGCACCGGTGGAGACGAGCAGGTCCGGCAGCCGGAAGCCGTCCCCGATCTCCACCATCTCGCCGCGGCTGATCAGGATGTCCCGGCCGGCCGCGAGCGCGGTGGCGGCCAGGACCAGGGCGGCGGCGCCGTTGTTGACGACGTGCGCGTCGGCCGCGGACGGCACCCGGTCGCGCAGGGCGGCCAGGGCGGAGCGCCCGCGCCGGGCCCGTGCGCCCGTCGTCAGGTCGAGTTCGACGTCGGTGGGGCCGGCCGCCGCCCACACGGCCTGCCGGGCCGCCGTCGACAGCGGGGCCCGGCCGAGGTTGGTGTGCAGCAGCACTCCGGTGGCGTTGATCACCGGGCGCAGTCCGCCCGCGGTGTCCGGCAGCAGGGCGACCGCCAGGTCCGGCACCTGCTCCGGCGGGACGGCGCCCGCGCGTGCCTGCTCCTGTGCCTGCCGGATCGCGGCCTTCACCACGCCGGGGCCGAGCCGCCCGGCCGCCGTCGACAGCCGGGGATCGCGCAGCACCGCGTCGGTGCGCGGGACGCCACGGCGTACGTCGTGGGTCTCGCGCGCGTCCGCCGTCCGCGCTGCCGGCCGCTGCTCCATGGCGCCCCTGTCCGTCCGGCCCGCCCGCCGCCCGCGCGCCGCCCGCGCGCCGCCCGCGCGGGCCGGGCCCATCGTCTCCCAGTGCCCCTGCCCGGGCGTTCGACACGCCGGACGCGTGGCGGTGCCGGGCGCGGGGCCGCTCAGCGGTGGCCGGGCCGGTCCTCCCGGTGCGCCGGCCGCACGGGCGGGGACTCCCCGGCCGTGAGGTGCTCCAGGACCTCGGCCAGTTCCTGACAGGCCCGTTCCACGGAACGTCTGGTGTTGCGCTGCTCGGTGATCACGGCCGACAGGAGCAGCGCCGTCAGGGCCATCGCGCCGTTGAAGGCCTGCAGCTTCACCATCACCTCGACCCGGTCCAGTCCGGTGAACGCTCCGGCGCCGTCCGTCGCGGCGACCGTGGCCACGACCGAGGTGAGCAGCGCGCACAGCATGCTGCCCACCAGCTGGAACCGCAGGGCCGCCCAGATGAGCAGCGGGTAGACCAGGAACAGCAGGCTGACCGTGCTGTAGACGGCCAGCGGGAGGAGGCAGCCGGCGACGACGGTCAGGGCGGTCGCCTCCTTCCACCGGGACAGCGGCACGGGCCACCGCGCCCGGTGCGCGAGCAACAGCAGCGGGGTGACGATCAGGACGCCCATCGCGTCGCCCACCCACCAGGCCAGCCAGACCGGCCAGAAGCCGTCGGCGGCGAGCTTGTCCTCGAGGACCAGCAGACCGACGCCCACGGTCGCGCTGACCGCCATGGCGGTCAGCGCGCCGAGGAACACCAGCGCGAGGCCGTCGCGCAGTCGGCCCAGCTCATTCCGGAAGCCCGCGCGGCGCAGGAGCAGGGCCGCGCAGACGGGTGCGGCGGTGTTGCCCAGCAGCACGCCGACGGTTTCCGGCCCGGGTGTGGTCAGGGACAGGACGACGCCGAACACGCCGAGTGCGATGCCGGGCCAGCAGCGCAGCCCGAGGAGCAGCAGGGCGGCGACGGCGACGCCGGTGGGCGGCCAGATGGGTGTCACGACCGCGCCCCCGACTGCGAGCCGGCGCACCAGGCCGAGCCGTCCGGCCGCGTAGTAGCCGACGGCGACGGCCAGCACCTGGACGGTTCGCACGCCGGCTCGGCGCAGCTCCTGGCTACCCACCACAGCAGCCATCTGACACCGGTGCCGCCCGGTCGGCGAGGCGAGCGGGGTCCGGTCCGGCCCTATGGCTGAACGCGCGGTCCGTCATGGCCCACGACGAGGACGGCGGCGTCGTCCTCGTGCCCCACGCTCTCCGCGCCCTTGATGACGGCGGCGGCCAGCGCCTGCGCCTCCAGACCGGAGACGGCGGCGATGCCCGCGAGCCGGACCACCTGGTCCAGGCCGTTCTCGACGGAGATCCGGGGCCCCTCCACCACGCCGTCGGTGAGCAGGACGAACACTCCGCCGGTGGTCAGCCGGTGCCGGGCCACCGGGTAGTCGATGCCCTGTTCGATGCCGAGCGGCGGGCCCGCCTCGTCCTCGGCGACACCGGACTTCCCGTCGGCGGTGGCCCAGACGAACGGGATGTGGCCGGCCCGGGCGCTCTCCAGGATCCCGGTGGCGGGGTCCAGCCGCATGAAGGTGCAGGTGGCGAACAGGTCGCTGCCCAGGGAGACCAGCAGGTCGTTGGTCCGGCCGAGGAGTTCGCCCGGCTCGCCGGTGACGGAGGCGAGGGCCCGCAGCGCTGCGCGGACCTGGCCCATGAAGGCGGCCGCCTCGATGTTGTGGCCCTGTACGTCGCCGATGGACAGGGCGATGCGGCCGTCGGGCATCGGGAAGGCGTCGTACCAGTCGCCGCCCACGTTGAGCCCGAAGCACGCGGGGGCGTAACGGACGGCGAGCTGCAAGCCGGGGACGGCGGGCAGGTCGCGCGGGAGCATGCCGCGTTGCAGGGCGATGGCCAGTTCGACCTGGGTGCGCTGCAGCTCCGCGCGCCGGCGCGCCTGGGCGGTGAGCGAGCCGAGTCTGGCCAGCAGCTCGTCGCCGTGATCCGTTGAACGCTTGCGGGGCATCGGTCACTCCGGCTGGGCGGTGCCCCTTTTCAGGGCAAACGCCTAGATTTTACCTTTGTGCGATGATCCCGCCCGGGGAGGCCGGCGCCGCCCGCTCAGCTCACCTGGGAGTCGATGCCGGTGATCACCGCGGGCCCCAGCGGTGCCTGGCTCTCGTCCAGTCCGGCGTCCCGCAGCGCGGAGTCGGCGAGCGCGCGGGCGTCCTGCTCGGCGTGGGGGCCGGTGTCGGCCTCGACGGTGAGACGGATGGTGAAGGTGTTGTCCTCATTGACGGTGAGGACGTCGAGATCCTCCGTGGTGCCCATCCGAGTGCTGTGCGGATCGGCCGGCCGTAGCGCCCGGCTCAGGTGCGATCGGGTTTCGTCCTCGATCTGTGTGGTGAACGTGCCGGGCACGGTGATCACGTAGGTCGTCATGACGATCCTTTCCTCGGACGTCTCGCGTACCCCGATTCACGGCTCCGACCGCTTCTCGTCGGCCGTCGGGGTGAGGCGTGGCCCGAACGGCGTACTCCCGTCGGCCGCGGCACGGGCGGGGGCCGGCCTGGAGCCGGCCGCCGGACCGCCCGGGCCCGCGCCCGTCGAGCGCGCGGCGGTGAGCGGCACGCCGGGGAAGCGGGTGAGCCCTGCGGCGGTGGCGGTGTGGAACAGGTCGGCGGGGTGGATGAGCCGGCGACACTGCGGTCCCTCCTGCGTCTGCCGGGCCTTCAGGCCGAGGGGGAGGAGAGGGAGGACGAGGGGGCCGGCCCGGGTGGGGCCTCGGCGCCGGCGGTCGGTCGCCGGACGGGACTCAGCACGTCTTCGGCCGTGTGGGCCGGTGTCGTCGAGATCATCGGGCGGCTCCCCCCGCTCGTCCGTCGACCCGCCGGCCACGGCTGACGTGCAGCACGCATGGCCTCCGCGTCAGATCCAGCAGGATTCTACGTGCGTCCACTCCGCCCGGCACCAGGCGTTCACGACATGTACGGGGCCCGTCGCCGTGGCCTGTTCCGGCCCCCTCCGCGCCGTCGGTGTGACGGCGGGACCGCCCGTTCCTCCTGATGCCCCGGATCCGCGGGGAGAGGCGCTTTCCCTCTCCCCGCGGATCAAACGGCTGGAACCGGCCGTTCGAAAGGGCACATACCAGCCATCGCGGCCGCCATGCGGAGCCACCCGGGCTAGAGCGGGGAGTGGGCCACCACCGTCAGATAGGCGCCGAAGAGCAGGGACACGAGGGTCAGCGCGGCGCACACCAGTACGGCCTGGGCCGGGCGTACCCGCCAGGTCCGGACGAGGGCTCTGGCCATGGGGATGAGCAGGGGGAACGCGGGCAGCAGGAAGCGCGGCTTGGAGGAGAAGGAGCCGGAGCCGCCGACCACCAGCAGGATCAGGAGGCCGGTGAAGACCACCAGGACCAGCGGGGCCCGGTCCAGGCAGAGCAGGCCGAACAGCAGGACCCCCGCCAGGACGGTGACCAGCGCCATCGGGTACACGAACTTGCCGCCGTACAGCATCAGCGCCTTCAGGAAGTGCAGTGCCCCGACGCCGAAGTCGAAGCGCGAGTCCCAGGCGCTCTGCACCTTGAAGTAGCCGCCGAGCAGGTCACCCGTCTGCTGGCCCACCCACAGCACATAGCCCAGCCAGCCCAGCGGGGCGAGCAGGACGCCGATCCACAGGCCCGCCGGCACCCGCCCGCGCCGCCGTACGACCTCGTACGCACCGGCTACTCCCACGGCCGCGGCCACCGCGAATCCGCTCGGCCGGGACAGTCCCGCGAGCGCGGCCAGCGAACCGGCCCACACCCACCGGCCCTTCAGCACGCAGTACAGCGCCCAGATGGCCAGGGCCGAGAAGAGGGACTCCGTGTACGCGAGGCTCAGCTCGATCGCGTGCGGCATGACGGCCCACAGGGCGACCAGCGCGGTGGCGACTCCTCGCCCGTACAGGTAGTGGCCGATCGCGTAGACGCCGTACGCGGCCACGCCCGCGGCCGCCCAGGAGATCAGCAGCCCCGCCGCGCCGGGAGTGAGCGGCAGGACCGTGGTCAGGGCCCGGATGAGTTGCGGGTAGAGCGGGAAGAAGGCCCAGTCGCTCTGCACGGCTCCCTTCGGGGTGATCCAGATGAGGTGGCCGTAGCCGTGCGCGGCGATGTGCAGGTACCAGCGGGAGTCCCAGGAGTGGGCCAGGGTCTTCAGCAGCGGATGACCGGTGAGGGCGTTCACCAGCATCACCGTGAGGATGCCGGCGCAGCGGACGGCCGCGAACAGGGCGAGGGCCTTGAGGGCGCCGGGCGGGATCCGCCGGCGGGCGCGCTCGATGGCGGGCAGGCGGGCGGGGCTGTAGGCCGCCGCGTACTCGGGAGGGGATGCCGAAGACGTACTCACCCTCAGACTCTGGCCAGGAACGCGCGCGATCGCAATCGGGAATCGGACTTTCTTACGATCTTCCGCCCTCCGCGGACACCCTGTGAAGGACCGAACGCGTGTCGGGTTAGCATATGAGCGCCGCCTAGCTCGAAAGATAGATCTGTGACTGTCAACGACGACTCGTTCACCAACTGGAAGAACCGCGAGGAGATCGCGGAGTCGATGATCCCGATCATCGGGAAGCTGCACCGCGAGCGGGACGTCACGGTCCTCCTCCACAGCCGCTCCTTGGTGAACAAGTCGGTGGTCAGCATCCTCAAGACCCACCGCTTCGCCCGGCAGATCGCCGGCGAGGAGCTGTCGGTCACCGAGACGATGCCGTTCCTGCAGGCCCTGACCACCCTCGACCTCGGGCCGTCCCAGATCGACCTGGGCATGCTCGCCGCGACGTTCCGGGCCGACGACCGCGGTCTGACGGTGGCGGAGTTCACCGCGGAGTCGGTCGCCGGGGCCACGGGCGCGAACAAGATCGACCGCCGTGAGCCGCGGGACGTCGTCCTGTACGGCTTCGGCCGCATCGGCCGCCTGGTGGCCCGTCTGCTCATCGAGAAGTCGGGCTCCGGCAACGGGCTGCGGCTGCGCGCCATCGTGGTGCGCGGCGCCGGCGGCGACGACATCGTCAAGCGGGCCTCCCTGCTGCGCCGCGACTCGATCCACGGCCAGTTCCAGGGCACGATCACCGTGGACCAGGAAACCGGCACGATCGTCGCCAACGGTAACGCGATCAAGGTCATCTACGCCGACGACCCGACATCGGTGGACTACACCGAGTACGGCATCCGGGACGCCATCCTCATCGACAACACCGGAAAGTGGCGGGACCGCGAGGGCCTGTCGAGGCATCTGCGCCCCGGCATCGAGAAGGTCGTGCTGACCGCGCCGGGCAAGGGCGACGTCCCCAACATCGTGCACGGTGTCAACCACGACACGATCAAGCCGGACGAGCAGATCCTGTCCTGCGCCTCCTGCACCACCAACGCGATCGTGCCGCCGCTGAAGGCGATGGCGGACGAGTACGGGGTGCTGCGCGGCCACGTGGAGACGGTCCACTCCTTCACCAACGACCAGAACCTGCTGGACAACTACCACAAGTCCGAGCGCCGTGGCCGTTCCGCGCCGCTCAACATGGTGATCACCGAGACGGGCGCCGCCTCCGCCGTCGCCAAGGCTCTGCCCGATCTGAAGGCGAAGATCACCGGCAGCTCGATCCGGGTGCCGGTGCCGGACGTCTCGATCGCGATCCTCAACCTCCAGCTGGCCCGCGCGACCAGCCGCGAGGACGTCCTGGAGTACCTGCGGGAGGTGTCGCTGACCTCGCCGCTCAAGCGCCAGATCGACTTCATCACGGCGCCCGACGCGGTCTCCAGCGACTTCATCGGCTCCCGTCACGCCTCGATCGTCGACGCCGGCGCCCTCAAGGTGGAGGGGGACAACGCGATCCTCTACCTCTGGTACGACAACGAGTTCGGCTACTCCTGCCAGGTCGTCCGCGTCGTCCAGCACGTCTCCGGGGTGGAGTACCCCACGTACCCGGCGACCGCGGTCTGACGGTCTGCTCGTCTCCCTTACGCGTGGTGCCGCCGGCCGGCGACCCGGTCGGCGGCACCACGCGTGCGGTACGGCCTCGGGCGGACGTCAGCCGGCGGGGGTGGCGCGGCCGCCCGCCGCGCACGCGGTGAGCCACTGGTCGAAGTCGGCGTCGTAGCGGGTTGCGATGCCGTCGTGGTAGACGGCGTAGCCGCCCGCGTAGTCACCGGCGCGGAAGGCGGCGAGCATCCGCTGGACGTCCTCGGGGTGCTTCTCGGTCATGTAGCGGACGGCGAGATAGCCCCACGGGTAGGTGCGGGTCACGTCGCTGTTGTCGTACGTGCTCTCGAAGAGGGTGCTGAGCCGGTAGGTGTGCCGGGCGGCCTCCTGCACCGCCTGGTCGTCGGTCAGGCCCCGGTAGCTGTAGGAGACGTACTCGGCCAGTCCCTCGATCCACCAGATGTCCGGCACCGAGATCTGGTGGGCGAAGTCGCCCTTCATGTCGTCGCGGCCGTCGAGGAAGTGCGTGTACTCGTGGTTGAGGTTCCAGATCCGGGCCACGAATCCGTCGTCGTGGTCCTTCTGGTACATGATCGACACGGTCTGGTTGGCGGGGTCGGAGGGGTCGCCGTCCAAGGTGATGCCGCCGTTGTCCGTGCTGACGCCGTAGATCGCCCCGGCGTAGGTCTGGTAGTCGGCGCGGCTGGCGAAGACGACGAGCCGGATGGCCGAGACGTACTGGCCGGGTATCGCGCCGGCGGCCTTGACCAGGCCGCGGAAGTAGGCGTCCTGGTGCAGCACACTGGCACACACGGCGTCGAGGTCCGCGGCGGTGAGGGACTGGGCGCGGATCGTGTGGTCGGCGTCGCACCGGTGGGTGACGGGCAGGGCGGCCTCGGTCAGTCTGCCCGGCAGGTCGCAGACGCCGTAGTACGAGCAGTCGGTGCCGTCGTAGGAGTTGGCCTGCGTGGCCACCGCCACCCAGAGCGCGGCCGTCGGACCGGTGATCTCCGACTCGTACAGCAGGTCCTGGGCCAGCGGCCGGACCCTCGCCCGCAGTTCGGGGTGTTCGACGTACCGGGCCAGGTTCATCCCGGCGTTGGTGTCGAGGAAGGCCAGGTCGGTGCCGAGCAGACCGGTGTGGTCGAGCGCGAAGTCGTGCAGGGTGCGAGTGATCCGCGGGTCGGCGGCGACCGCCTTCACATAGGCGGTGTTCCAGTTGCCGCGCCACAGGGGCGTGAAGACGTCGTTGACGGCCCTGACCATGCTGTTGACGGTGTCGTACGAGCTGTCGTAGGCGGCGAGCAGCCGCCGGTAGACGTTCAGGTAGCGGGCCTGCCGGTCGGCGCTGTCGGTGAGGACGACGACCTCGCCGAGCACGTCGCCGTTGGCCGCGGTGACGTCCCTGGAGTGGGGGCGGCCGAAGAACGTGTCCAGGCCCCGGGTGGTGGCGGTGGACAGGCGGGCGTCGTAGGCGCCGACGTCACCGGGGTGGTTGAACTGCGCGTAGTAGCCGGCGCGCAGGAACAGCACCAGCTGCCACAGGCCGCCGGAGTCGTCGCCCCGGTAGTGCCGGGCCGTGCGCGGTGAAGGCGTCGGCGACACTGAGCATCTGCGACTGGCGGAAGACCGCGTGCGCGTCCGTGCCCGTCACCGAGAAGAGCGTGTTGACGCAGTCCGTGGTCGCGCCCTTGACGAACGCGACGAGGGCGGCACCGGACCGGCTGCCGAAGTCGGCCGCCCCGCAGGACCCGGTCTTCGGCCGGGCGGTCCCGGCGCTGCGGAGGGAACGCGGCGAGAAGGCCGCCCGGGGCGGGAGCTGGGCGGGACTGATCCGCCGCGCCTGGGCGGCGGGCCGCTCGCCGACGGGCACATCGGCACCGACGGGCGACGGCACCGAGACCCGCACCGCCGAACCGGACGCGACGGCGCCGGACGCCTGCGACGGGGACGCGGCCCGCACCGGCGTACGGGACACGGCACCCGGACCGCCCCGCTGCGGGGACGCGACCGGCACCGACGTACGAGAGACGACGCCCGGGGGGCCCTGCGGCAGGGACGCCGCCGGCACCGGTGTCGACAGCAGGCCGGCCACCGTGACGCACACGGCGAGGGCGCCGGCCGTGCGTCCGGGCAGCGCGAAGCGATAGCGCATCGGGATTCCTCCACGGATGGAAGCGCCTCTGAGGGGTGATGAGGCGTGTGAGGCACTGTCTCGCTCACCGCCCGCCCCAACAATGCCGTGTGACATAGCACATGGCACCGCCCGCCCATAACATCCAAGGCTCGCGGCCGCTCTACGCGCCGGCCACGCTCCACAGCCGCGAGGCCCAGGTTCTCAGGTGCGGGGCCTGGGCGACGAGGTCGCGGTAGGCGGCGGTGGCGGACTGGAACAGGGCCTCCACCAGGTCGTCGGCGACCGTGTCGGGCCGCCACGCCAGGACGTAACGACACCACAGCGGCGTGCCGGCGAGGGGCTTGACCACGACGTGCGGGCCCGGGCGCAGCGTCGGCTGGACGACCGACACGCCGAGGCCGTCGGCGATCATGCTCTGCAGCTGCGTCTGGTCGCCGAGGAACTCGTGCACGGCCACGGGTGTGAACCCGGCCGCCGAGCAGGCGGTGTAGAACACGCCCGGCCAGCCGGCCCCGTCGTCCGGGGTCAGGAACCAGGCGTCCTCGGCCAGGTCGGCGAGCGGCACCTGGGCGCGCTGTCTGAGCCGGTGCCGGGACGGCAGGGCCACGAAGGTCGGCTCGGTGACGATCCCCCGGTGGCGCACCGCGGCCGAATGCCTGAGCTCCATGCCGGGATAGTCGGCGGCGATGGCTGCGTCCACCGCGCCCTCCTCCAGGAGTTCCACGATCCGCGAGGAGGCGTAGACGCTGCTCAGCGCGAGGGACAGGTCCGGCAGCCGGGTGCGCAGCCGGGACACGGCGCCGGACAGCATCGGGGAGTTGGTCGCCGCCACCCTGAGGACGCGGCGGGAGCGTGCGGGTCCGGCGGCCGGGCGGTGCCCGATCGCGTCGGCGCGGGCCAGCACGTCCCGGGCCTGGGCGACGACCTCGGCACCGTACGGTGTCGGCCGCACCCCCGCCGTCCCGCGCTCGAACAGCGGCTCGCCCAGGTGGCGCTCGATGCGCCGGAGCTGGGTGCTCACGGCGGGCTGCGAGTACCCGAGGTGCGCGGCGGCCCGGCCCACGCTGCCCGCGTCGGCGATCGCGCACAGCACGCGCAGGTGCCGCAGCTCCAGCTCCATCCCCACTCCCCCGCCGGGTGCCGAGGCCCCGGCCCGCCGATCCCCACACCCCGTTCGAACAGGAGCGTTCCATCTGACGGTCGCCCGCACAAGTCGACCCCTTGACGCGCCGACACCGGCGATGGCAGCTTTTTTATCGATACAAAGGATCTCGGATCGGAGTACCCGTGCCCACCGCCACCGCCACCGCGATCGTCAACCTCGACATCGAGGGCCCGAAGATCAGCCGTCATCTCTACGGACACTTCGCCGAGCACCTGGGCCGCTGCGTGTACGGCGGCTTCTGGGTGGGCGAGGACTCGGCCGTCCCGCACGCGGGCGGCATCCGCCTGGACGTGGTGGAGGCCCTGCGTGCCCTGGACATCCCCAACCTGCGCTGGCCGGGCGGGTGTTTCGCGGACGAGTACCACTGGCGGGACGGTGTCGGGCCGCGGGAGCGGCGGCCCCGGATGGTCAACACGCACTGGGGGAACGTCGAGGAGAACAACCACTTCGGCACCCACGAGTTCATGGCCCTGTGCGAACTGCTCGGCGCCGAGCCGTACATCAGCGGGAACGTGGGCAGTGGCACCGTGCGGGAGATGAGCGAGTGGGTCGAGTACCTGACCCGTGACGGCGACAGCCCGATGGTGCGGCTGCGCCGGGCCAACGGCCGCGAGGAGCCGTGGCGGGTGAGGTTCTGGGGCATCGGCAACGAGACCTGGGGCTGCGGCGGCAACATGCGCGCCGAGTACTCCGCCGACCTGGCCCGGCAGTACGCGACGTACTGCCGCGACCACGGCGACAACAAGCTGTACCGGATCGCCTCCGGCGCCTCCGACGACGACTACAAGTGGACCGAGACGCTGATGCAGCAGATCAGCTGCTTCGGCTGCGAGGCCGCCCCGCGCACCTTCTTCCAGGGGATCTCCGTCCACCACTACACGCTGGCCGGCCCCTGGGAGGCCAAGGGCAGCGCCACCGTCTTCGACACCGAGGACTACTACCGCACGATGCTGTCGGCCCGGCAGGTCGACCGGATCCTGACCGGCCACTCGACGGTGATGGACTGCTACGACCCCGGCCGCACGGTGGGCCTGGTGCTGGACGAGTGGGGCACCTGGTGGGACGTGGAACCGGGCACCGACCCGGGTTTCCTGTTCCAGCAGAACACGCTGCGCGACGCGCTGGTGGCCGGGACCCACTTCGACATCTTCCACCGGCACGCCGCGCGCCTGTACATGGCCAACATCGCCCAGACCGTCAACGTGCTGCAGGCCATGCTCCTCACCGACGGCGACACCCTGGTCCGCACGCCGACGTACCACGTCTTCGAGATGAACAAGGGCCACCAGGACGCCACCTCGCTCGCCGTGCACCTGCGCTCGCGCGACGCCCGGCGGCGCGTCGGGGACGCCGAGCTGGAGACCCTGTCCGCCTCGGCCAGCGTCAAGGACGGGGCGCTCCTCGTCTCGCTGAGCAACCTGGACGCCGACGAGGCGGCCGAGGTGACCCTCGACCTGCGCGGCGGCCGGATCGGCGAGCCCAGCGCCCGCATCCTGACGGCCGGCCGGCTCCAGGCCCACAACACCCCCGAGGACCCCGCCGCCGTCGCCCCGCGGCCCTTCGACGGCGTGGACGTCACCGACCGCGGCCTCACCCTCACCCTGCCGCCGCACTCGTTCGTCACCGTCCAGGCCCCCTGCGACGTCCCGCCCCACGCCTGACCGTCCCCGCACTCGTCCCCGCACCCGCACTGGAGACAGCCGACCATGACGCGCCCCGTCCGTCCGCTCCCCGCCCGCCGACTGCGTCCGCCGATGGGCTGGAACAGCTGGGACTGCTACGGCACCACGGTCACCGAGGAGGAGGTCCTCGCCAACGCGCACTTCATGCGCGACCGTCTGCTCGACCACGGCTGGGACACCGTGGTGGTGGACATCCAGTGGTACGAGCCCACCGCCCGCGCCCACGGGTACAACCCGGACGCGCCGCTGGTCCTCGACGCCTACGGCCGTCAGCTGCCCGCGCCGAACCGGTTCCCCTCCGCCGTGGACGGTGCGGGCTTCGGTCCGCTCGCCGAGCGGGTGCACGGGCTCGGCCTGCGCTTCGGCCTGCACATCATGCGCGGCATCCCGCGCCGCGCCGTCGACGCCCGGCTGCCGGTGGCGGGCACCGCGTTCACCGCCGACCAGATCGCGGACACCACGTCCGTGTGCCCCTGGAACTCCGACAACTACGGTCTGAACCACGACCATCCGGGCGCCCAGGCCTACTACGACTCCCAGGTGGCCCAGTTCGCGGCCTGGGGCGTCGATTTCGTCAAGGCCGACGACATGCTCTTCCCGTACCACGAACGGGAGATCGCCGCCTATGCCCGTGCCGTCGAGCGAAGCGGCCGGCCCGTCGAGCTGAGCCTCTCCCCCGGCACCGACGTCTCCGTGGCGCACCTCGACCACCTGCGGGACAACGCCACCATGTGGCGGGTGTGCGACGACCTGTGGGACCGCTGGGAGGACGTCGAGGCGCAGTTCGCCCGGATGGCCCGCTGGGCGCCCTGGCAGGGCACGGGGCGGGCGGGCGGCTGGGCGGACGCCGACATGCTGCCGCTGGGCCGCATCGGCATCCGCGCCGAGCGGGGCGAGGACCGGCTGTGCTCCCTCACCCGCGCCGAGCAGACCAGTCTGCTCACGCTGTGGCTCATCTCCCGCTCGCCGCTGATGATGGGCGGCGACCTGCCCACCAGCCCGCCGGAGACCATCGAACTGCTCACCAACGACGAGGCCCTCGACGTCCTGTGGCACAGCACCGGCAACCGCGAGGTGCTGCGCGAGGGCGACCTCGTCCTGTGGACCGCCGACGACACGGACGGGCACACCCGCTACGCCGCCGTGTTCTCCCTGGCCGGCGAGGACCGGGAGGTCGCCGTACCGCTCGGCTCGATCGGCCACCGCCCCGGCCACCGGGTGCGGGAGGTGTGGACCGGCACCGACGTCCCGCACGACGGCCGGGTGCTGACCGCCCGCCTGCCCGCCCACGGCGCCGCCCTCTACCGTCTTGCCGAGGACGGCGACAGTCGGGAGTGAGCGTGGCGACCATCCAGGACGTGGCGAGGGCGGCCGGTGTGTCGGCGATGACCGTCTCGAACGTCATCAACGACCACCCGAACGTGCGCCCGGCCACCCGGGCGCGGGTCCTGGAGGCGATGGCCCGGCTCGACTACCGGGTGAACGTCGCCGCCCGCAATCTGCGCAAGGGCCGTACCGGAACCATCGGCCTGGCGGTCCCCGAGGTGAACCGCCCCTACTACGGCCGGCTGGCCGCCGCGATCATCACGGCGGCCGGCCGGCACGGCCTGCGGGTGGCCGTCGAGCAGACCGGCGCGCGGCGGGAGAACGAGCTGGAGGCGCTGTCCCTGTCCCGCAACCGGCTCTACGACGGGCTCATCCTCAGCACGGTCGGCATGGGGCCGGCCGACGCCGAGCGGCTCCGGGTGGACCACCCGGTGGTCATCCTGGGCGAGCGAATCTTCGGAGGTCCCGTCGACCATGTCGCCATGCCCAATGTCGAGGCGTCCGCCGCGGCCGTCCGCCACCTCCTCGACCGGGGGTGCCGGCGGGTCGCCATCGTGTGCGGGGAACTGGGCGGGGACGTCGACGTGTCGACTCTGCGCCACTGCGGCTACCGGCAGGCGCTGGAGGCGGCCGGCCTGGAGGTGGATCCGGCGCTGGTGCACAGCGTGGAGGGGCTCACCATGGACGCCGGGGCCCGGCGGGTACGGGAGATGGTGGCGGACGGCCTGGACTTCGACGGCGTGTTCTGTGTGACCGACACCGTGGCCATGGGTGTGCTGCGCGGCCTGGCCGACGCCGGTGTCCGGGTGCCGGAGCAGGTCAGGGTGATCGGTTTCGACAACGTCGACGAGAGCGCGTTCCTGGTTCCCGCGCTGTCCACCGTCGATCCCGACCACGACCTGATGGCCGAGCGGGCGGTCGCCCTGCTGGCCGCCCGGATCGAGGAGAGCGGGCCCCCCGCGCAGCGGGTGGAGTTCGTCAGCGGCTTCTCCCTGGTGATCCGGGAGTCCACCGGAGGTTAGGCCCTTGCCTAAACATTTTAGGTATGGCCATAATGGGTTTCGGCGCGAGGGAGGTGTGCTGTGGCCCGTGCGGGACTGACCGCCGAACGCCTGCTCAGGGCGGGGGCGGAACTGGCCGACGAGATCGGCTTCGAGCAGGTGACCGCCTCGGCGCTGGCCCGGCGGTTCGACGTCAAGGTCGCGAGCCTGTACTCGCACCTGAAGGGCTCCGAGGACCTCAAGACCGGGATCGCGCTGCTCGCCCTGGAGGAAC
Source organism: Streptomyces sp. NPDC006739 (assembly GCF_042869815.1). Classification (NCBI taxonomy): domain Bacteria; kingdom Bacillati; phylum Actinomycetota; class Actinomycetes; order Kitasatosporales; family Streptomycetaceae; genus Streptomyces; species Streptomyces sp. NPDC006739. Next base: position 53,309 of record NZ_JBIAGM010000015.1, on the reverse strand, counting down.
TCGCCGACCGGGCCGCCGAGGCGCTGGCCGGCCGGTCCGGCAAGGACGCCCTGGTCGCCTTCGCCAACGCCTACCGCGACTACGGCCGCGAGCACCCCGGCCGTGCCGCCGCCGCCCGGCTGCGCCTCGACCCGCGCACGGCGGCCGCCGGCGCGGGCGTCCGGCACGCCCAGATGACACGGGCCGTCCTGCGCGGCTACGACCTGCCCGAACCCGAACAGACGCACGCCGTACGGCTCCTGGGCAGCGTGTTCCACGGGTACACGAGTCTGGAGGCCACGGGCGGCTTCAGCCACAGCGCCCCGGACAGCGAGGAGAGCTGGACGCGGATGCTCGACGCGCTCGACGCCCTGCTGCGCAACTGGCCCACCCCGACCACACCCTGACGAAGGCCGAGGACATGCACACCGAGAACGGCTGGATCACCACGCCCGTCACCGCCGGCCTGCTGCGCGGAGCCCTCGACGTCGAGCACACCGAGGACGGCGTGCTGCCGCACCGGCTGCCCGCCCGGGCCCGCGCCCAGTGCGCCGACGCGCAGCTGGCCATGGCCGAGTCCCAGCCCTCCGGCGTACGGCTGGCCTTCCGCACCCGGGCCACCGCGGTCGAACTGGACACCCGGCCCACCAAACGCTCCTACGTGGGCGCCCCGGCCCGCCCGGACGGTGTGTACGAACTGCTCGTCGACGGCCGTCCGGCGGGCCGGGGCAGCGTGCCCGGCGGCAACACCGTCACCGTCGACATGGTCGCCGGGACCGCCGAGCACCGGTCCGGACCTCCCGGGACCGTTCGTTTCGGCGGGCTGGCCGAGGGCGACAAGGACGTCGAGATCTGGCTGCCGCACAACGAGACCACCGAACTGATCGCCCTGCGCACCGACGCCCCGGTCGAACCCGCCCGGGACCCGGGCCGCAGGGTGTGGCTGCACCACGGCAGCTCGATCAGCCACGGCTCCGACGCCGCGAGCCCCACCACCATCTGGCCCGCGCTCGCCGCCTCCCTCGGCGGGGTGGAGCTGATCAACCTGGGCCTGAGCGGCAGCGCCCTGCTCGACCCGTTCACCGCCCGGGTGCTGCGCGACACCCCCGCCGACCTGATCAGCGTCAAGATCGGCATCAACCTGGTCAACGCCGATCTGATGCGGCTGCGCGCCTTCGGCCCGGCGGTGCACGGCTTCCTCGACACCATCCGCGAAGGGCACCCCACGACTCCGCTGCTGGTCGTCTCGCCGCTGCTGTGCCCCATGCACGAGGACACACCCGGCCCGTGCGCCCCGGACTTCTCCGAGATCGCCGAGGGCCGGTTCACGTTCCGCGCCCTGGGCGATCCGGCGGAGCGGGCGAGCGGGAAACTGACCCTGCGGATCATCCGCGGCGAGCTGGCCCGGATCGTGGAGCAGCGCGCGGCCGACGACCCGCACCTCCACTACCTCGACGGCCGCGAGCTGTACGGCGAGACGGACTCGGCCGAGCTGCCGCTGCCCGACGCGCTCCACCCGGACGCCGCCACCCACCGCCGCATCGGCGAGCGCTTCGCCGGCCTCGCCTTCGACGCCGACGGCCCCTTCGCGCACCGCGCCGGCTGAGCCCGGGCGGGTCAGACCAGGTGGGCGAAGACCACCAGGTTCTCCGTGTAGTCCTTGGCACTGTGGTCGTAGTCGCCGGCGCAGGTGATGAGCCGCGCCTCCGGCCGGTTCGTGTCGGCGTACACCCGTTTGCTGGGGAAGTCGTCCTTGGCGAAGGTGTCGGCGCTGTCGACGACGAAGACCGCCTCGCGGCCGTCGGCCCGCAGGACGGAGAACCGGTCGCCGGGAGCGAGGTCGTCGAGGCTGGCGAAGACGGCCGGGGAGGTCTTCGTGTCGACGTGCCCGGCGATGATCGAGGTGCCCGACTCTCCGGGCGTGACTCCCCCGGCGTACCAGCCGACGAGGTTGGTGTCGTCCGCCGGCGGGGGCTGGAGCTGCCCGTCGGCTCCGAGGGCGAGCGTGGTGAAGGGGGCGTCCACGCCGATCTTCGGGATGGTCAGCCGGGTGGGCGTGGCCCGGGGCAGGGACGGGCCGGTCTGCCGCGGGTCGGCCGTCGCGGCGCTCGTTCCGCCGGCCCGCGCGCTGCCGTCGGAGGTCCCGCCGTGACCGCCGAACAGACTGACGGCCAGGACGAGGATCCCGATCCCCCACAGCGTCAGCCGGCCGCCGCCACGGGGGCTCGGTTCGTCTGAGGCGGGGGCGTCGGGGGTCGGGGAGGAGGGACCAGCTGCCATCGGACACCACCTCATTCGGACACGGCAGCGCGGGGGGTTGGGGGCGGGGGTGCTCAGGGGGAGGGGTGGGCACGGGCGGGCGGGAGGGGCAGGGCCCCGGGGCCGTGTGCAAGGGGCCGGGGCAGAGCGGGCGCGCGGGCCTGCGCCAGGGAGGTCGCGGGCCCGGTGGCTCAGGGGGCGCGGGCCGCCGGCATGTCGTGTCGGCGGTGGCCGCAGCCCCTGGAGCGGCTCCGGGCCGGTCAGCCGGCCGGTGTGGCGGTCTTCTTGCGGCGCATCGCGTACGCGCCGGTGGCGCCTACGCCGAGCACGGCCAGGCCGCCGGCCGTGACCCCGGGAGTGGCCAGGGCGCCGCCTCCGGTGTGCATGCCACCGTGCGGCTTGCCCCCGCCTTCCTCGCCCCGCCCTTCCTTGCCACCGCGCCCGCCCTCCCGGTCGCCGTCGTCGTCGCTGCCGCTGTCGCTGTCCTTGTCCCGGTAGGTGTCCGGGTCGAACCTGCTGTCGTCCCGGTCGGAACCGGACCCCCGGTCGCCGCCCTTCACCGCGGCCAGCGCTCCGCCACCCGTGTGCATCCCGCCGTGCGGCGAGTCGCGGCTGCTGTCGTCGTCGTCCTCCTTGCTGTAAGAGTTGTCGTGCCCCCTACCGGAGCCTGAGTCGTGGCCCCGGCCGGAGTCGGAGTCGGAGTCCCTACCCGAGCCCGAGTCGTGCTCCTTGCTGTAGCCGGAGTCGCCGTGCCCTCCTCCGCCGCTGGTCAGCGCCGCGTGGGCGACGCCTGGAGCGGCGAAGGCCAGGGCGCCGGTGGCGGCCGCCGTGGCGAGGATCGTGCGGGCAGAACGCATGTCGGTGTCCTTCCGCCGTGACCGGGCAGCGGATACTCCATCAGCTGGAAAGACCCGGCCGCGACATGAACCACCGTCAGTCACGCCGACGACTCGCACCATTCGGGCCGCCCAGCCGGGTTATCGACACACCCGACTGCCCCATTTCCCGTGCCCCGCCGGCACCCGGCCGGGGCACATGGGGGACGGCCCCCTCAGGACCGCCGGGACACCGTGTCCTGTCCCGCCGTCCCGGCCAGTGCGGCGACCTCGGCCGCGGTCAGGGAGCTGCCGTAGACCCGGAAGTCGTCGACGGCCGCCTTGAGGTAGGGGTCGTCGTACTGGGACCTGCCGATGCAGGCGGAGCGGATGTGGTTGCCGAAGTGGCGGGGCTCGACGGTGACCGCCGTGTTGCGGCCCGCCTCCCGCCCGTCGACGTAGAGCACGGCGGTGCCGCCCGTGTAGGTGACGGCGACGTGCACCCAGCGGTCGGTGGGCAGCGGGTCGGCGTTGATGCGCTGCTCCGCTCCCCCGCCGCCCGCGGTGATGGCGTACCGCAGGGTGCCGGAGTCGCTGAGCGGGGTGAGGAACATGTTGGCGCTGACGCTGGTGCCGAAGTCGAAGATCCGGGTCCAGGCGGCCGGCTGCCCGGACAGCTTCACCCAGGTGGCCACCGTGTAGGCGGAGGCACCGGCGAGCAGGTCGGCGGCGAGGGCGACATGGCCGTCGGTGCCGTCCAGGGCCACGGCTCCGGCCGTGTGGCCGCCGGTCCAGGAGGCACCGCCGGCCAGGGTCGCGGCCTTGCCGTTGCCGGTGGCGTCGGCGGCGGTCGTGCCCGAGGTCTCGTCGAAGCGGTGCCAGGCGGCGAACCGCGGCGGCGGGGACGGCGGCCGGCCGGTGAGCCAGTAGACGTTGTAGTGCTGGTGGTGGACGCGGGCGATCGGCAGCAGGGTGACCTGCGCGCCGTCGGCGGTCGCGGTCAGACGCAGCGGACTGGTCGAGGTCTGCCGCACGGACGTCGTGTCGAGGCGGGGCATCCAGGGGTTGTCGGTGTCGCCGTACGCGCCGGCCAGGACCACCGGCCCGTACAGCACGGCCTTGACGTCCGGGTCGTCGGGCGTCGCCTCGATAGTCGTCCGCATCGGCAGGCTGACCTCGACCCGGTCGCCGGTGCGCCAGGTGCGGTCGAGCGTCAGCCAGGAGCCCGCCGCGGGGCGGTCGGCGAGGGTGCGGCCGTTGAGCTTGACGCGGGCGCCCGAGGCCCAGGCGGGGACGCGGACGAGCAGTTGGTGCGCGGCGCCGCCGGCGGTCACGGTGAGCACGGTGGAGGCGGAGTCGGGCAGGGTGGTGGTCTGCCGCCAGGTGATGTTCTTCTCCGCCCAGGTCACCTGGGAGGGGATGAACAGGTTGACCAGCAGGCGCCGCTGGTCGTGCGTGTAGACGGTGTCGGCGAACTTGGCCTGCGTCTCCATGCCGGTGCCGTGGTCGCAGGAGAAGTTGTCGTAGTCGGTGGAGTAGGCGTCGGGGTCCGTGCCCATGAAGGACGGCTGCTGTTTGAAGGAGCCGGGGCCGAGGCCGGTGTAGTAGATGTTGAACCCGTGCGCCGAGCCGGGGTCCTGCTCGCCGAGCATCTGGTTGAACAGGGTCCGCTCGTAGTAGTCGAGCAGATCGGTGCGTTCCGGGTACCGCAGGTGCAGCAGCCGGGTCAGTTTGAGCATGTTGTAGCTGTTGCAGTTCTCGCAGGTGCCGTTCGACAACTGGCCCGCGATGACGTCCGGTTCGTGGAAGAACTCGCCGTTGCTGTTGCCGCCGATGACATAGGTGTGGTGGTCGGTGACGATCTGCCAGAAGTTCTCGGCGATGGTGCGGTAGCGGTCGGACAGGCCCTCCTGCCAGAGCCGCATGGCCCCGACCATCTTCGGTATCTGGGTGTTGGCGTGCAGTCCGGCGAGCCGGTCCTCGCCGGCCGCCAGGGGGTCGAAGACCCGGGCGTGGGTGAAGCGTTCGGCGACCCGCAGCCACAGGGCGTCCCCGGTGAGGGCGTGCAGATCGGCGAGTACGTCGTTCATGCCGCCGAACTCGGTCTCCAGCACCCGCTGCATCTGCTCGTGACTCAGCTTGGCGGTCCGCCGGTCGACCCACTCACCCATGCCCAGCACGACGTCCCGGGCCTGGGCGTTGCCGGCCAGCCGGTACTGGTCAACGAGCCCGGCCATGATCTTGTGCACGGTGTAGTACGGAGCCCAGACGCCGGTGCCGGCCTCCAGCCGGTCGAAGAAGCTCTCCGGGAACGCGGACAGGTACCCCTTGCCGAAGCCGGCGGCCGGGGAGGCGGCCTGACAGTCGGCGAGCGCGGCCACCAGCCGGCGCCCCTTGTCCCGCAGTGCGCTCTCGCCGGTGCTGGCGTAGGCGAGGGCGAGGCCGGACAGGAGGTGGCCGGTGGAGTGGCCGCGCAGTTCGACGGAGGGCGCCTCCCAGCCGCCGCACGGCCGCGCGGTGCTCGGGAGGCCGGCGTTGAGGCGGAAGGTGTGCAGCAGGCGGTCGATGTCGACGAAGCGCAGATAGGCGCTGTTGCGGCTCTGGTTGTCCTGGAACGGCCCGGCCAGCAGGGACACCGCGGTCAGCGGGAAGGGCTGCACCGGTCCGGTCGCGTGGGGGCGGCGGGCGTCGGCGGGGCGCTGGGCGGCGAGGGCGGCGGGGCCGTCCGTCAGGGCCAGGGCGGCGCCTGCCGCACCGGCCGCGCCGAGGAACGTCCGTCTGCCGAGGGGTGGGGTCACGAAGTCCTCCGCATGTCGGGGGCATGGGGCGGAAAGTCCCGTTCTCCGCCTCACTGACTGAGGTCCGAACACTCAGGATGTTCGAAATTTCGAAGACTGTGCGACATGCTGTGCGGGAGTCCACGGTAAGGGACTGGCTGCCGATGTCAATGACGCCTCGGGAGGCGCTCGGAGCTGACGGAGGACTCGCGCGAACCGGTGGCGGGAGCGCTCCGGCCTCTCCTCCTCGCCGCGTCTGCCGCACGTCCACCGCGACCGGGCACGGCCGCCCCCGTCCTTTCCCGCCGGACTTGTTATGACGGCTGTCATGACGCACTCTGATGCGGCGGGGGCGGCGGTCGAGGGACGGGAGGACGCCATGGCGGACGCGTGGGCGCGGACCATGTGGGAGTGCTACGAGCCGGTGCACGACCTCGTCTACTTCGCGCCGGAGGCCCGCCGGGCCGCCGACGGGCTCGGGCTGCGCGGGTTCTGGATGGGCTACTTCGCCCTGCGAGCGGCGCCCCTCGGCCCGGTGTCCGCCCCCGTCGTGACGAGCTGCTTCTACGTCTTCCACCCCGACCGGGTGGCCCGGGCGCTGCCGGACGCCTGGGGGTACGCCTCCCCGGCGCGGGTACTGGCGGCCCGGGCCGGGGCGATGGACGCGGCGATGAGCCGGCTGTTCGGGCCGGACGCGGTCGCCTCGCCGGAGCTGGCCGAGGCGGCCGACCTGGCCTGGGAGGCGGCGTCGCGCGCGGACACCGCGGGGCGGGTCCTGGCCGCCGCCAACCAGGCGCTGGACCGCCCCGAGCGGCCGCATGTGCGGCTCTGGCAGGCACTGACCACCCTGCGCGAACAGCGCGGCGAGGGGCACATCGCCGTGCTGCTGAGCCACGGTCTCGGACCGGTCGAGGCCATGGTGCTCAAGGCGGCGGCCGGGGAGTCGGACGGCCCGTTCCTGCGGGAGACCCGGAAGTGGGACGTCCCCGCCTGGCAGGCGGCCGAGGCCGCCCTGCGCGAGCGCGGCTTGCTCGACGAGCAGGGGACCCTGACCCCGGCCGGGGTCGGCGTGCGCGACACCGTCGAGGAGCAGACCGACCGCGCGGCCGGACAGCCCTGGAACGCGGTGGGCCCGGCAGCCGCCGCCCGTCTCGCCGCTCTCCTGGAACCGCTGGCCCGCACGGTGCGGGAGGCGGGACTGCTGCCGCCGGGCAACCCGGTGGGGCTGACCGGGCGCCACGCCGGCGGCGGGGAACGAGCGGCGGGAGCCGGGGCTACCAGGTGACCGGCAGCCGCTCGGGGAAGCGCTTCATGAAGCCGGTGCGCCAGACCAGTTGGGTCGGCGGGACGGCCAGGGCGAGCTCGGGCAGGCGGCCGAGCAGTACCTCCAGGGCGATGCCGGCGTGGGCGCGGCCGAGAGCGGTCGCCGGGCAGTAGTGGGCGCCGGCGCCGAACGAGAGGTGGTCGGCGGTGTTGTCGCGGTGCACGTCGAAACGGTGCGGGTCGGGGAAGTGGTCCGCGTCGAGGTTCGCGCCCTCCACGAGGACCAGGACGAGTTCGCCCTTGCGGACCTCGACGTCACCGAGCCGGACGTCGTCCAGCGCCAGGCGGGGCAGCGCGTCGCCGATGGAGAGGTTCACCCGCAGCAGTTCCTCCACGCCGGGGCCGATCAGGTCCGGGCGGCCCTGCAGGAGGTCCCGGGCCGTGGGGTGGGTGAGCAGGTACACCAGGGCCATGGCGAGGAAGCCCGAGGTGGAGATGACGCCGGCGCCGAACAGGGTGACGCCTACCGTGGCCAGCATCTCGTCGGTCAGGTGGGCGTAGTCCGGGTCGTCGCGCAGCCCGGCGAGTTCGCCCATCAGGCCGTGTGTCGCCGGATCGTCGAGCAGGGCGGCCATCCGGGCGATGTCCCGGTCCCAGTTGATCCTCGCGCCGCTGACCGGGCAGGGCGCGTTCATGAAGGCGATGTCCAGGCTGCGCAGGAACGCCGGTGCCTCGCTCTGCGGGATGCCGAGGATCTTGCAGTGCATCCCGGCCGAGTACGGCTCGCAGAACGCGCCGCGCAGGTCGGCCGTGGGCCCCTCGGCCACGAGCTGGTCCACCAGCCGGTGGGCGCGCGTTCGCATCCAGTCGGTCAGCCCGGGTGACTTGGGGTTCAGCGCCCTCAGCACCGCCCGCCGCAGCCCGGCCCCGGTGATGTTGCCCATGTTGTTCACCACCTCGGGCGGGATGGTGAGCGCGTACTGCCGGGGGACCCCGGGGGCGGAGGTGTCCTTGAGGGAGAACCGGTCGTCACGCAGCACCCGTTGGCACAGGTCGTACGACGACACCAGCCAGGCCTCGTCGCCCGCGATGGTCCGCACCCGCCGCACCGGGGTGGTGGCCCGCAACTCCTCGACCTCGGCCGGGACCCGGGTGCCGTCCCAGGAGAACGGGAAGTCGAGCGGTGGTGGACCGCCCGCGCGGCGGTCGGTGGCGGTGCTCATGGCGCGGCTCCTTCGAGGGGGGCGGGGGTGACGACGGCGTGTCCCTGGTTGCGGGAGGCGCGCAGGCCGGCGCCGCGCGCGTACAACAGCTCGGCCATCGGCAGCAGTTGGTGGTAGCAGTTGAGGGAGGACGGCACCTGGAGGATGGCCGGGGTGTCCAGGAACAGCGGGGCCTCGGCGCACACGTACTCCAGGCACACGGCGCGCTGCCGCTCGCTCGTTCCCTCTCCCCGAGCGGTGAGGAAACGGCTGACCAGCGCCTCGCACACGGCCCGGAAGTCACCGTCGGTGCCCAGCCGGTCCCGCAGCCGCCGGTGGATCTCCTGGTACGAGGCGTTGGCGCGGAATTCGGACATCGGCTGCCAGCGCAGTCGCGCGCCCTCCGGGTCGGCCGTCGAGGCGGCCTCGCGGACCTTCGCGCGGACCCCGCGCAGGTTCTTCACCGCCTTGCGGCGGGCCTCGTCGGGCGGATAGCCGGATGCCTCGTACATCTCGGCCACATACAGGTCGGTGTAGACGAAGTCGACCCTCTCGAAGCGCTCCAGTCCCCAGCGGGCGAGGTCGTGCAGGCGTTGGGCGGAAAAGTAGCTGTTGCCCGGGGACACGCCGATCACGGCGTGTGCGCCCTCGCCGTAGATGACCTCGCAGTGGGAGGTGTAGGGCTGAACCTCGAAGACGTCGGCCATCAGCACGGATGCTGTGGTCACGGGGGTAACCCTCCGCCGCGCGCTAGTCCCTCGAGGCCCTGTGCCCCTGGTGTGGCGACGCGGCGACCTCACGCTATCCATAGGGAGCCAACACGGGTAGTTACCGCCGAGGTTTGGCCGAAAACCGTCGTAGCAACGGTCAAGGCCGGGATCCGGGCGGGGTCGTACCCTGGTGGCCGTGGTCAAGGGCGAGGAAGGACCGGCGCGGGCGGCGGCCCGGCTCACCGGACGCCCGGTCATCGGTGAGCCGGTGGTCCCGGGCACTCCGGCCGAAGTCACGCTGCGGGGCGGGCTGGTGGTGATGGTCAAGCGCGGGGACGCCCCCGGGGCGATACGCGCCGAGGTGGCCGGTCTGCGCTGGCTCGCCGGCTCCGGGACGGTCCCGGTACCCGAGGTGCTGGGTCACGACGAGCGGTGGCTGGTGACCGAGCGGGTCGCCACGGGGCAGCCCGGCGCCGAGGCGGCGCTGCTTTTCGGCCATGCGCTGGCCGCCCTGCATGCCGCCGGGGCGCCCGCGTTCGGGGCGGCACCGCCCGGCGGCCCCGAGGAGGCGTACATCGGTCTCGCGCCGATGCGCAATGTGCCGCTGCCCGGAGCCGACTGGCCGCGCTGGTACGCCGAGCACCGGGTGCTGCCCTATCTGCGCGGGGCCGTCGACGCCGGCACCGTCCGCCCCGGGGAGGCCTCCGTTGTCGAACGGGTCTGCGAGCGGCTGCCGGAGCTGGCCGGACCCGCCGAACCCCCCGCCCGGCTGCACGGGGACCTGTGGAACGGCAACGTGCTGTGGGGCGCCGACGGGCGCGTACGGCTGATCGACCCGGCCGCGCACGGCGGGCACCGGGAGACCGACCTGGCGATGCTGCGGCTGTTCGGCTGCCCCCACCTGGACCGGGTGCTGGCCGGGTACCAGGAGGCGGCCCCGCTGGCCGACGGCTGGCCGCGGCGGGTGGGGGCGCACCAGCTCTTCCCGCTGCTGGTGCACGCGGTGCTGTTCGGGCGCGGGTACGCGGAGCGGGCCCTCGCGGTGGCCCGCGACGCGTTGACGGCCTGACGGGGAGCAGGCCTGAGGGGGAATCGGCTAGGCGCCCTCGTCCGGGGTGCCGATCCGGCCGGACTTGATGTAGCGGGCCAGGTTGAGGTCGTCGCCGTGCTCCTCGCGCAGGCCCTCCCCCCACAGGACGCTCTGGGTGCCCTCGTGCTTGACCATGCCCGGGCTCACCCCGATCCGGAAGCCGCCGGGCAGGGGTCTGCCGTCGCGGTAGGGCAGGAAGTCGAGCGGGGTCGGGCCGTCGGAGACGTAGACCGCGCAGTCCGAGAGCACCGCCACCGGGTACTGGCCGGTGGCGCCGGCCGTCGCGAGCATCTTGCGGTGCATGTTCGTGCGGGCCTTGGCGATGACGGCGGCCCGGATGTCGGGGCGCCAGGTCGCCCGCTCCAGGGCCGGCCAGCGCTCCCCCGGGCGCCAGCCGCTGCGGGCCCGCTCGCGCAGTTTGCCGATGCCGCCCTTGACGGTGGCCTTGATCGCCGCGAGCACCAGCGCGAGGTGCGGGTCGCGGTCCTTGTGGCCGTCCATCGCGGCGAGGAACTTCTCGGGCGGCATGCCGGCGGTGACGCCGAGGTCGGCCATGGTGGCGATGTACGCGTCGCGCAGCCGGGTGTACCAGGCGTCCAGGTAGGGGCCGTGCTCGGGACGGACGTACGCCTCCAACGGGGCCACCTCGTAGCCGAGTTCCTGGGCGTACGCCACCGTCGGCGTCGCGTACCAGGCCGGGCCCTCCGGCGCGTCGCCGTCCGGGGTGAAGGGGCTCGGCAGCCGCGGGTCGAGGCGGACGTGGGACAGGTCGACCAGCCAGGAGCCCGGCAGCGCCGGGTCGAAGGCGGGGTTGTGCCGGTGGACCGGGGCGCCGAGGCCGACCACCGTACGGTTGGCGGCCGCCGCGAACGCCATGTTCACGTCGATGCCGACGAGGTACGGCCGCATGCACTCCTCGTCCGTCAGCGGACGGGCCCAGTCGTACGCCTCCTCGCGGAGCATCTCGCCCGGGGTGCGCTGGTGGAAGCGGGGCAGATGGGCGAGGAGCGGGTGGCCGTCGGGGGCCTCGCAGGGGGCGCAGTCGACGGCCTCGGTCAGCGCGCCCGGGTTGGCGGCGGACACCCACTGGCCGTCGGCGTCCCTGACCGCGCGGGTCGGCGGGTGCAGGGCGGTCATCAGCTCCAGGCCGGTGACGGCGGTGGAGCCGCGCGGGGTGAGGACGCGGTCGGCGTACACACCGAGGACACGCGCCAGTTCGGCGGGGGGCAGGCTGCCGGCGTCGCCCCAGTGCCGTGCGTCCAGGGCGTGCCAGGAGGGCAGGCACAGCTGGACGCAGGCGCGTCGGCCGGACTGCGCGGGGCGGTAGACGCGGGCCCAGGGGCCGAAGCCGCGCCTGGTGAGGTGCCAGTCGGCCTTCTTCAGCTGCCGGACCACCTTGTGCGACTCGGCGATACGGCCGGCCAGGCGCTCCTCGTCGGTGAGCCGCGCGGGCAGCCCGTACCGTTCGCAGGCCGACTCGGTCAGCACGACGAGGGGGTCGGCGTCCTTGCCCGAGCGGTGCAGCCGGGGCCGGCCGAGCCGCGCCTCGCCCAGTGCCCACTCCACCAGTGCGGGCAGCGACTTCGCGGGCACGTCCAGCAGCAGGCCGCCGACGCAGTACGCGGTCACGGCACCGTCGGCGGCGTCGACGACGGCGAGGGGGCCGTGGGCGAAGCGGGTGTCGACGGCTCCGGCCTCCTTCGCCGCCGGGGGCCCGGGGCGGGAGGCGGCACCTCCGGTTCGCCCGGCGGCCGGTGCAGACGGCGAGGCGGCCGACGGACGGCGCGGGTCCGCCCGGGGTGCCGTACCGGCGGCCTGGCCCGGGGCCGCCGAGTCCCCGGACGCGGCGGGCGCCTGGGGCACGTCCGCGGACCCACCGGGTGCCGGGCCCTCGCCGCCCGCGGCCCGGCCGGAGCCCCCCGCGCCGTCGGCCGAGGCCGGGGGCGCGGGATAGCGGGCCGCGAGGCCGGCCAGGAGGCGGCGGTAGGCCTCCAGGCGTTCGCCCCTCGGTTCGGCGCGCCCCGCCTCCCAGGCCTGGATGCTGGGTACGCGGACGCCGAGCGCCTGCGCCACCGCGGCCTCGGTCAGGCCGGCCGTCTCGCGCAGCCGCGTCCGTTCCGCCGGGGCGGGCAGCACCGTGCCGCCGTCGACCGCGGCGAGCAGCGAGTCCACCGCCGCGAACAGCTCGTCGGGCTGGTCGGTCATTTCCACATCCGTCTTTCTACCTGACACCCTGGCGGATCTCCTCGAGCCGGGTGGTCAGCCGCTGATGGCGCTGCGAGGCGGCCTGCGAGGAGTTCAGCCCCTGATGCCCGGCGATCTGCCGCCAGTCCATGCCCCGGCGCCGTGCCTCCATCACCACCTGGCTCTCCAGCCGGTCCAGTTGGTGGCGCAGGTGCTCGAAGAGGCTGAGCGCGGCACCGACGTCGTCCATGGTCACGTCCGGTGTCCGGGCGCCGTCCGGGCCGGGCCGGCCGGCGGCCGTGAGCAGCCGGCCGAGCAGTGCCGCGTCCCGTGCCATCTGATGCGCGGGAGCACACCCGGCCGCCGTGGGCTCCGCCAGCGCGGACAGCCTGCGGCGCGCTTCCTCCTGGACGTCATGTGCCATGCGGGCATGCTATCCCGGCCGCCCAACGGAACAACGTTCCGTTGATTCCTTAAGAGGTCCTTAATTGGGGCTGAGATTACGGAGAGTAAGGAAACCAACCACCCGTTCGATTCGTATAAGTGCTTGGAAGCCGAAACAGGGGAGAGACCAATGCAACCGTTCACGCTCAACTACGCCCGCCCGGCCGTGCAGTTGGAGGTCACCACTCCGTACATGTACGACTCCGGACTGCAGTTGAACGTGTTCGCCGATGGCCGGATCGCGGCCACCGACCACGCGACACTGCGGGCTCTGGGGACGACCACCTCCACGGCCGGTTCCAAGACGCACTTCGACGACTGACCGCGGGCCCCTGACGATGACCGTGCTCATCCTGACCAGTGACGAGGACGTGACGGCGGACATGGTGGTCCTGCGGCTGGGGGAGACCGGCGTGCCGGTCGTCCGGCTCGACCCCGCCGACCTCACCAGCGGGGTGGCCCTGTCGGGCGAGTATGTGCGCGGGGGGTACCGCGGTCATCTGTCCGTGGGGGGCCGCCTGGTGAGCCTGAACGGTCTGCGCTCCGTGTGGGTGCGCAGACCGGGGGTCCCGGCCGCCCGCGCCGCCCAGCCCTCCGCCTGGCTGACGGAGGAGTCCTCGCAGGCGCTGTACGGCATGCTCCGCTGCACCGACGCGCGCTGGATGAACCCTCCGGACGCCGCCCGCCGGGCCCGGCACAAACCGTGGCAGCTGCGGCTGGCGCAGCGCAGCGGGCTGGCCGTGCCGGCCACCCTGATCACGACGTTCCCGCAGGCCGCCCGGGAGTTCGCGGAGCGCTTTCCGGACCTGGTGGTCAAGCCCGTCTCCGGGGCGCACCCGCAGGAGCCGCCGCGGGCGGTGCCGACCAGCCGGGTCGCCCCGGACACCGACTTCGCCGCGGTGGCGTTCGGGCCGACCCTGCTGCAGCGCAGGATCGCCAAGCGGGCCGACATCCGGCTCACCGTCGTCGGTGACCGGCTGCTGGCCGCGCGCAAGCCGGCCGACCCGGAGGCCGGCCCGGACGAGGTGGACGTGCGTTTCGCCCGGTCCGTCTCCCCCTGGCTCGCCGTGGACGTGCCGCAGCGCGTCGCCGAGGCCGTCCACCGTTACCTGAAGGGCGCCGAACTGGCCTACGGCGCCTTCGACTTCGCCGAGGACGCCGACGGGATCTGGTGGTTCCTGGAGTGCAACCAGTCGGGACAGTTCGGCTTCGTCGAGATGGACACCGGCCAGCCGATCGCCACGAGCATCGCCGAGTGGCTGGCGAAGGACGTCGAGTCGGCCGGGTCGTACCCGGGTGACGGGCGGGGCACGGCACGTTGACAGCATGGCGGACGCCGTCGTGGGCGACGGCACGGAGCAGGACAGCGAGGAAGGAACACCACATGCGCATCGGACTGCTGGGAACCGGCCCCTGGGCCCGGACCGCCTACGCCCCGGCGCTCGCCGGGCACCCCGGGCTGGAGTTCACCGGGGTGTGGGGGCGGCGCCCGCAGGCCGCCCGGGACCTGGCCGGCCGGCACGGCGTCCGGGCGTACGACGACGCCGACGCCCTGCTCGCCGACGTCGACGCGGTGGCCGTGGCGCTGCCGCCCTCGGTGCAGGCCGAGTGGGCGGTGCGGGCGGCCGGCGCGGGCTGTCATCTGCTGCTGGACAAGCCGCTGGCGGTGGAGGTCGCCGGGGCGCGGGCGGTGGTGGAGGCGGTGGAGCGGGCCCAGGTCGCCTCCGTGGTGTTCTTCACCACCCGCTTCCAGAAGGAGCCGGAGGCCTGGATCGACGAACAGGCGGCGGTGGCGAACTGGTTCACGGCACGGGCGCAGTGGCTGGGGGCGGTGTTCACGAGCGACAGCCCGTTCGCCGCGTCGCCGTGGCGGCGGGAGAAGGGGGCGCTGTGGGACGTGGGTCCGCACGCGCTGTCCGTGCTGCTGCCGGTGCTCGGCGACGTACGGCGGGTGGCGGCCGCCGCCCACGGTCCCGCCGACACCGTCCACCTGGTCCTCGACCACGCCACCGGGGCGACGAGCACCCTCACCCTGAGTCTGACGGCTCCGCCGGCCGCGGCCGGCGCCGATGTGGAACTCCGGGGCGAGGCCGGGGTGAGGCTCCTGCCGCGCGGCTCCGAGGGAGCGGTACCCGCCCTCGCGCGGGCCGCCGACGCGCTGCTCACCGCCGCGCGCACCGGGCGCCCGCACGCCTGTGACGCCACGTTCGGCCTGCGGGTGACCGAGATCCTCGCGACGGCCCAGGCCCTGCTCAACGGCGACGCCGGGTAGTCGCCGGCCGCCGCGGGACTTCCTGGTCCGGTGCCGTTCGAGGGGCAGCGGCGTAGCGTGGGCGTGTGAGATCGGTGCGCGAGGGCACGTCGCCCCGGTACCCGGAGGATCGTGGCTGGCTGCGGGGTGCGCCGCCGCCGGGCTGGGTGCGGGTGCTGCCCGTGCTGCTGCTCGGGGGCGTCACCGCGGCCACGCTGATCAGTCCCAGCCCGCTCGACATCGGCTTCCTGCTGGGCGCGATCCCACCGCTGGCCGTGCTGTCGTACGGGCCGCTGGCCACCGGGCTCCTCGGCTGTGCGGTGGTGGCGCTGCTGAACATCCCGGCCACCCGGCTGGACCGCCCCGGCCAGACCGACCTGCTCACGATCGTCTTCGTCTCGCTGCTGAGTGTCTTCGTGTCGTACGTGCGCAGTCGCCGGGACGCGCAGCTGGTGATGGAGCGCACCATCGGCGAGGCGGTGCAGCGGGCCGTGCTGCCTCCGCTGCCGGACCGGGTCGGGTCGGTGGGCTGCGCCGGGCTGTACCGGGCGGCCCAGGACGGGACGCTGGTGGGCGGGGACTTCTTCGAGGTACGGGAGGGGCCGTACGGCGTCCGGGCGGTGATGGGCGACGTACGGGGGCACGGACTGGCGGCCGTGGCGACGGTGGTGTCGCTGCTGGGGGCGTTCCGGGAGGCGGTGCTGGACCAGCCGGAGCTGGAATCGGTGGCGGCCCGGATGGACCGCAGGCTGACGGTGGAGTCGGCGGACGTACGGCATGCGGAGTTGTTCGCGACCGCCGTGCTGCTGGAGTTCTCGGCCGACCTCCGCGCGGTGCGGGTGGTGGCCTGCGGCCATCCGCCGCCGGTGCTGCTGCGCGGTGTGCGGGCCCGGGAAGTGTGCGTCGTCCCCGCGGTTCCGCTCGGTCTCGGGCTGGTCGACGCGGAGCCGCCGAAGGAGGTCACGGTGGTGCTCGGCGAGGGGGACCGGCTGTTCCTCGCCTCGGACGGCGTCTGGGAGGCGCGGGACCCCTCCGGCGCGTTCTACCCGCTGCCCGAACGGCTCTCCGCGCTGGCCGGCGCGCGGCCGGCCGAGCTGCCGGAACTGGTGTGGGCGGAGCTGTCCCGCCGCTACGAGGTGCGCGACGACGCCAGCATGCTCGTCCTGACGCCCCTGTCCTCCGCGGGCTGACTCCGCCTTCGGGCGCGGTCGTCCCGGATCCGCGCTCGGAATCCGAACATCCGGCCAGGAACGCCAGGCCGCGCCACCCCTTCCGTCGCGTAGAGATATCTACCAGCATGCATATGCCGGGTTGGCGTGCGGTCGTACCAAGTGCCCGGTCGCGGTCGTTCCCTGCGCCCGTGTCAGGGGAGCGGAGATCAACCGGAGCAGCGCATGACGAACACGATGTGGGTGCAGGGCGTGGAGTGGCTCGCCGCGGCGGCGGCCGATCCCCGGTCCTGCAAGTGGGAGTGGGACCACGGCGAGGGCGTGGCGCTGCTGGAGGCCGGCCGCTTCTGGGACGTGCTGAGCGTTCCCGACCGGCTCGGGCTGCTCACCCTGGACCTGCTGTGGCGGCCTTCGCTGCCGGTGCCGGGGCCGACGCTGGTGGACACCGCCGCGCGGCGGGTCGGTTTCCTGGTGCCCCCGGACCCCTCGGGCGGCTGGATCGGCGCCGGGCTGCGGTACGCGACCAAGGGCGCCTGGGTCGCCGTACCCCCGCCCTACCGGTCCGCCCGGTGTCTGGAGTGGCTGGTGCCGCCCGACGGCTCCGGCACGCTGCACTCGCCCGCCACGTTGGAGTCGGCGCTGCGGCAGGCCAACGGCACGCTGGCGGTGCTCGCGCCGTCTTCCGAGGAGTGAGGAGCAGGAGCAGGGGCAGTGGCGGGGGCGGGGGGACGGGTGAGCAGGGGCCGGGGCAGACGGGCGAGGGACGCCCACAGGATCTCCGGCTCCGCGGGGACGGTGCGGCCCTGGGAGCGCCACTCCGCGATCAGTTGGGCGTAGATCGGCTCGCGCGTGCGCAGCGCGCCGGTCAGTTCGGCGAAGGGGCAGGGCGCCGCCACGGACCCTTGGGGACGCCGCGGCGCGCGGCACGTTCCGTCGACGGGGTCCGGGCGGGACGTGGCGTCCGGGCGGGGCGTGGCGTCCGGGCGGGGCGTGGTGTCCAAGCGGTTCATGCCCGGGCAACGCCGGGCACCCGCCGGCGGTACGCGCCGCCCGGTGTACTCACCGGGTCGGGTGACCCCACCGCCCGAACGTGGCGTTCCACCCGTCCGACAAGCATCCCGGACGCCCGCTCCGACAGGCGCCGTACCAGGCCCCCTCCTATGCTGGTGGGTCAGGGCTCCGACGTCCCGCCCCACCGCACGGTCGTCCCTCACGTGCTTGGAGTCAGCCCATGTCGCATTCGTTCGCGCGCCTGCGCAGGGGGGTCCCGGTCCTCGCCGTGGTGGGGACCTTGCTGGTGCCGGTCGCCGGTGGGACCGCCGTCGCGGCGCCGGGTTCCGCGGCCGGCGTCCTCGCCGCCGGCTCGCCCTCCCCCGGTCCCTCCGCCTCGGGCGCGGACGTCCGGGATCTCACCCCGTCGGTGGCGCGCCGGCTCGACGCGGCCGTGAAGAAGGTGATGCGCGAGGCCCGCGTCCCCGGCGTGGCCGTCGGGATCTGGACCCCGGACCGGGGACGGTACGTCCGGTCGTTCGGCGTCGCCGACAAGAGCACCCGCCGGGCGATGACGCCGGACCTGTTCACCCGGATCGGCAGCGAGACCAAGACGTTCACGGTCACCGCCCTGTTGCAACTCGTCGACCAGGGCAAGGTGGCCCTGGACGACCCGATCGGCAGGTACGTCCACGGTGTGCCCAACGGGAACAGGATCACCCTGCGCCAGCTGGCCGGGATGCGCAGCGGACTGTTCAACTACTCCGCCGACGACGACTTCTACAAGGCGCTCACCTCCGACCCGCGACGCCCCTTCACGCCCCAGCAGTTGCTGGACTACTCGTTCAGACACCCCGTGCTGTTCCCGCCGGGGCAGAAGTTCTTCTACAGCAACACCAACCTGATCCTGCTCGGCCTGGTCGTCGAGCAGCGCGGCGGTCAGCGCCTCGCCGACTACATCGAGCAGCACGTCCTCGACCCGGCCGGCCTCAGGGACACGCTGTTCCCCACCGGCAGCGAGTTCCCCACTCCGCACGCGCGGGGCTACACCGACCAGACCGCGACCGGGAAGGTCGAGGACGCCACCGGCTGGAACCCGTCCTGGGGCTGGGCGGCGGGCGCCATGATCTCGACCCTGGACGACCTGCGGGTGTGGGCACGCACGGTGGCCACCGGTGAACTGCCCGACGGCGGCCGCATGATCAGCGCGAACCTCCAGAAGCAGCGGCTGGTCACTCCCGCGACGCCGATCCCGGGCATCGGATACGGCCTCGGCATCTTCGACGTCCACGGCTGGATCGGGCACAACGGTTCGCTGCCGGGCTATGAGTCCCTGACCGTCTACCTCCCCGCCGCGCGGGCGACCCTCGTCGTGGTGCTGAACACCGACATCAACCACGCCGGCCAGGAACCCAGCACCCTGTTCGGCGAGGCGATCACGAAGATCATCTCTCCGGGGCACGTCTTCGACCTGCCCGCCGAGCCCGCCGCCAGGTGAGCCGGACACCGCGGATGCGCCCGTCGACCGGGTCCGGGGCAAGGGCCCGTGAGCCGGTCGGGGGGCAGCGACCGGTCCCCCGTTCCGGTCGTGCCCCCGCGGCAGGTTGAACTTACGTGCGGTTCGGGCCGTTGGGTATCGCGCCGGTGCCTGCTGCGGGGCGCGGACGGCTCACCCGTGCACAGATGCGTCCGGTTGGCCCCGGTTGTCCCGGCGGAGGGCGGGTGCGGCGAGGTCACCGACGGCCAGGTGGGCCAGGACGACCTCGTAGAGATCGGTGCCGGAGGCCAGCAGCCGGCGTTCCAGGACGGGTTCGGCGCCGCGGACGTGTTCCCGCACCGTCTGCGCGTGGACGCCGAGTTCCTGGGCGGCCCGTTCGGCGTTCGCGCCGGCCGCGATCCAGGCCCGCAGGGTGCCGCGCAGGTCCCGGCCGTCCTCGTCGAGGCGCCCGAGGAGGTCCTGGGCCCAGGTCACGAGGGCGCCGCCGGCGAGCAGGTCGCCGAGCCGGCCGGCGTCCGGAGGACGGGGGGTGGTGCCGTCGCGGTCGTACGACGTCTGGGCCGCCTGGGTGTTGAGGGCGAGATGGGCGGCGGCCCGGACGGTGAGGTCGGAGAAGTCGGCGCCGAGCAGGGCCTCGACGCGGTCCATGCGGGCGCGGACGGTGTTGCGGCTGACGCCGAGGACCTTCGCCGCGTTCACCGCGGTGAACTCGAGGCCCAGCCGGGTGGTGGCGAGCAGTTCGGCGCGGGTGTGGTGGGCCAGGGTGTCCAGCGGGCGCAGCACCTCGGCGGACCAGTCGCGCAGTCGCGCGGGGTCCATCAGGCGTTCCGGGTGGGTGCGCTCGGCGTAGACGGCGGCCTGGTCGGGCCGGAAGTGGGCGACGGCGAGGGCACTGATGGCCTGCCCGTAGGCGGTGGCGGTCCGGGCGAGGCTCTGCTGGACGCTGGCGCCGAGGAAGGTCCGCGGACGCCCGTGGACCAGCGAGCGCAGCCGCTCCTGTGCCGAGGGCGCGGGGCTGACGACGATGACGTGGCCGTCCATCGCGGGGCAGCGCACCACCAGGGCCTGGCCTTCGGTCAGGTCGAGGCACTCCTCGGCGAGCCGGTCGCGTTCGGTGGGGGACCCCTCGACGACGTAGACGCGGGCGGTGTCCGTGTCGAGCAGACCGGGCCACAGTCCGGCGGCGACGCGGCGGGCGGAGACCGTCTCCTCCACCATGAGCAGTTGCAGGACGGCCAGCCGCAGGTCGGCCGTGACCCGCCGCAGCCGGTGCCCGGCGGTCGTCAGTTCCCGTTCTTTGAGCAGGAGTTCGAGGATGCCCGCGGTGTGGGTCACGATCTCGGCGGCGCGCCGGTCGAAGGGGGTGGTGCGGGCCACCGCGAGCACTCCGGCGCCCGTGGGCAGCGGGTTCGGGTGCCCTATGGCGACGAGACGCACATGATGCTCCCTGTCCTCGACGGCGGCGGCCGAGATCCGGCCGGTGACGACGTCCGTGAGCAGGGCGTCGTCGAGCGGGACGCGGTCCCCGGCGAGCAGGGTGCCGTCCGCGTCGAGGACGCAGACGGTCGCCCGCACGGTGTGCGCGAGCCAGGCGACGACCCTGCGCAGGTCCCGCCCGGTGGGGCGCAAATGTTCGAGGAGTTCCTCGGCCCAGGCCGCGTCCTCGTCGTACCGCTTCTGGGGCCCCGGGCCCTCGTCCGCTCGGCCGGCCACGTCGCCCTTCTCCTCGTGCATCGCGTTGACCTCGGCATTCGGAGGTGGACGTTACCCGACGCGCGGCACGTGGCCTGCGGCGCGGCGGGCCCGCGCGGCATCCGGCGCCGGTACCGGCGTCGTGGAAAGGCTCCGCCGGCGGTCCTGGGGGGGAAACCGCCGGCGGAGACGCCCGGCCCGGAGCGGGGGGAGGCCCCGGGCGGTTCATGAGGTCGGGTGCCCGGAAACCGGCGGGATACGCCCAGGAGTTCGAGATAATTTCGTCGAGGCGTCCGGCGGCCCGTCGCGGGCCGCGGCGCGACCGCGAGGGACCGGTGCACGGGCCGTGCGTGCCGCCCGCCCCGGCACGGCATAAGCTCGACGGATGGCGAAGTACTTCGACGTGCACCCCGACAACCCGCAGCCGCGCAGCATCTCCCAGGTCGCCGACGCGGTGCGGTCGGGCGCGCTCATCGCATACCCCACCGACTCCTGCTACGCGCTGGGCTGCCAGCTGGGCAGCCGTGACGGCATGGACCGGATCCGTTCGATCCGTCATCTCGACGACCGGCACCACTTCACTCTGATGTGCCGGGACTTCGCGCAGCTCGGCCAGTTCGTGCGGGTCGACAACGACGTGTTCCGGGCCGTGAAGGCGTCGACGCCCGGCAACTACACCTTCATCCTCCCGGCGACCCGCGAGGTGCCGCGCAAGCTGCTGCACCCGAAGAAGAAGACCGTCGGTGTGCGCATCCCGGACCATGTGGTCACCCAGGCCCTGCTGGCCGAACTGGGCGAGCCCCTGCTGTCCAGCACGCTGCTTCTGCCGGACGAGGAGGAGCCGATGACCCAGGGCTGGGAGATCAAGGACCGGCTCGACCACGCGGTGGACGCTGTGGTGGATTCCGGGGACTGCGGCACCGAGCCGACCACGGTCGTCGACTTCTCGGGCGGCGAGGCGGAGATCGTGCGGCGCGGAGCGGGAGACACGACCCGCTTCGAGTGAGCCGGGCCGGCCCGGCGGGCGGGAGTCCGGTGCGACGCCGCGGATCTTGCGTGACAGCATGGCCGCAGACGCACGCCGGGGGGCTCGCCGCTCCTCGACGAGGATTCCTCAGGGAGGCATCTCGCCATGACCGCCGTACAGGGAACGACCGTGGACATCCCGACCGAGGACGGCACCGCCGACGCCTATCTCGCCCACCCCAACGACGGTCGCCCCCATCCCGGTGTCCTCTTCTACCAGGACGCCTACGGAATGCGCCCGCACCTGAAGTCGATGGCGGACCGGCTGGCCGCCGCCGGCTACACGGTCCTGGTGCCGAACGTGTTCTACCGCCACGGCCGGGCGCCGGTCCTGGACCTGCCCGAGTTCATCGACCCCGAGGCCGACCCGACGATCTGGGAGCGGCTCGGCCCCGTCGTGGCGGGGCTGACGCCCGAGCAGTCCCGGCGGGACGCCGCCGCCTACCTGGGCCTGCTGGCCGACAGCCCCCTGGTCGCCGACGGTCCGGTGGCGGTCAGCGGCTACTGCATGGGCGCCCGGCTGGGCCTGCGGGCCGCGGCCGCCCACCCGGACCGGATCGCGGCCGTGGCC
Source organism: Streptomyces sp. NPDC006739 (assembly GCF_042869815.1). Classification (NCBI taxonomy): domain Bacteria; kingdom Bacillati; phylum Actinomycetota; class Actinomycetes; order Kitasatosporales; family Streptomycetaceae; genus Streptomyces; species Streptomyces sp. NPDC006739. The sequence continues at coordinate 31,389 of NZ_JBIAGM010000015.1, read as the reverse complement.
GGCTTCCACGGCGGAAAGCTCGCCACCGACGCCCCGGACAGCCCGCACCTGCTGGCCGATCTCATCACCGCCGAGGTGTACTTCGGGCACGCCGGCGACGACGCCTCGCTGCCCGAGGAGCAGGTGCGGCGGCTGGAGGACGCGCTGACCGCCGCCGGCGTGCGGCACACCTGCGAGGTCTATCCGGGCGCGGGCCACGGCTACACCCAGGCCGACACCCCCGCCTACGACCGGGCGGCCGACGAGCGGCACTGGACGGCGCTGCTCGACCTGCTCAAGCGCACCTTCTGACGCCGGGCCGGGTGGCGCTCCCCTCGGGCGGGCGCCGCCGGGGTCGCCGGCTCCACGGACACCTTCCGAATCCGTGGACACGTTCCGGATCCGTTCACCTTATTGACATGAACGCACCTCCGCCGCACGCTGAGAGCGCTCTCAGAACAGGTACGGACCAATGTCCGCGCCACCCCGACCCCACACGGAGGTGGAGAGTGCTCGCACGGCTCACACGCCCGGCGCTGCCCCTGACGACCGCGACCGCCCTGGCGGGCGCCCTGCTGGCGCTCGGGACGCCGGAACCGGCCGGTGCCGCGGTCCCGGACACGATTCCCCTGACGGTGACCAACAACTCCGGCCGCACCGGCCCCGTCCACCTCTACGACCTCGGCACCCAGCTGTCCACCGGCCGGCAGGGCTGGGCGGACGCGAACGGCACCTTCCACGCCTGGCCCGCGGGCGGGAACCCGCCGACGCCCGCGCCCGACGCGGCGATCGCCGGCCCGGCCGCCGGGCAGTCGACGACGATCCGGGTGCCCAGGTTCTCCGGCCGGATCTACTTCTCCTACGGCCAGAAGCTCGTCTTCGAACTCACCACCGGCGGGCTGGTGCAGCCGGCCGTGCAGAACCCGGGCGACCCGAACCGGGACATCCTGTTCAACTGGTCCGAGTACACCCTCGACGGTTCGGGGCTGTGGCTCAACAGCACCCAGGTGGACATGTTCTCGGCGCCTTACGCGGTCGGCGTGCGGCGGGCGGACGGGAGCGTGAGCAGCACCGGACACCTCAGGAGCGGCGGCTACAGCGGGTTCTTCGAGGCGCTGCGCGGTCAGCCGGGCGGCTGGGCCGGTCTGATACAGACGAGGTCCGACGGGACGGTGCTGCGGGCGCTGTCACCGCTGTACGGGGTGGAGACCGGGGCGCTGCCGGCGAACGTGATGGACGACTACGTCAACCGGGTCTGGCAGAAGTACGCGACGACCACGCTGACCGTCACGCCGTTCGCCGACCGTCCCGGCACCAAGTACTACGGCCGGGTCTCCGGGAACGTCATGAACTTCACCGACTCCTCCGGTTCCGTCGTCACCGGCTTCCAGAAGCCGGACGCGGACAGCGTCTTCGGCTGCCACAAGCTGCTGGACGCGCCCAACGACGCGGTGCGCGGGCCGATCTCCCGCACCCTGTGCGCGGGCTTCAACCGCTCGACGCTGCTGACCGACCCCCACCAGCCGGACACCTCCACGGCCGACTTCTACCAGGACGCGGTGACCAACCAGTACGCACGCGCGATCCACGCCCGGACCGCCGACGGCAAGGCGTACGCGTTCGCCTTCGACGACGTCGGCGACCAGGAGTCGCTCGTCCACGACGGCAGCCCCCAGCAGGCGTATCTGACGCTGGACCCGTTGGACTGAGGGCGGATGGGGCCGGGCGCACGGCGACAGGGCCTAGAGGAGCCACTTCCCGTCGCGCATCAGGGTCCGCCCGGCCATCTCCGCGACCGTTCCCCACGCCTGCAGCACCTGCGGGACGACCCGGAAGAAGACATAGGAAGGGTGGTCCTCACGAGGGTCCCAGCCGCATCTGGCGGCGAAGGCGTCGCCCACGTCGGCCGGCAGCTCCTCGCGGGTCAGCACGCGCGCGGTGCCGTGGACCAGGACCACGTCCCGGGTGTGGCCGAAGGAGAGCCGGACCCGGCCGGAGGCACACAGGTTGCGCCCGGTCGGGTTGGTGTCGCGGGTGGACAGCCACACCGCCTCGCCGTCCCACCAGTAAGCCAGCGGAACGAGGCACGGTTCGCCGGTGTCGTCGGCCGTGGCGGCCCATACGTCGGTGTCCCGGGCGAGCCGTTCCAGTGCCTCGCGCTTGCGCTGTTCCGGACCGCGGGGTCCGCCGGGGGGTGAGTCGACTGATGCCATGGGGCGAGGGTACGAGGCCGGACGGTCCGTCACATCCGGCGCTGGAACTAGGACTCAGGGCCGAGACCCGCCGGATGTCCGAAGCAACCGCACCCGACATCCTCCCCCCTTCGTCCACCCCCCTTCCGCCTCCCCGCCGTAGATCGTTGTTACCGTTCGCGGGTGTCTGAGTCCTCACGCGATACCGCAGCAGGCGCCGGCTGGGGCGAGGCCGAGCGTGGCGCCTACCGGAAGTTGCTGCCGGAGCATGTCGAGAAACTGTCGTGGCTGAACCCCAAGACGCTGTGGGCCGCCCGCAACGGGGTGCTGGCGTCCTGGTTCGGCGACCCGACCGGCCGCACCCGGAGCCGCTGGGTGGCGCGGCGGGCGGCAGCCGGTGCTCCCGCCGACAAGGTGATCCGGCGAAACGTTCCGGACCGGTTCTCCTTCATGGTCATCGGCGACACCGGGGAGGGCGACGACTCCCAGTACGCCGTCGTGCCCGGGTTCCTGAAGGAGAGTCAGGGCACCGAGTTCGCGGTGATCACGAGTGATGTGATCTATCCGGTGGGCAGCACTGACGACTACGGCACCAAGTTCTTCCGCCCCTACCAGGACTATCCGGCGCCGATATTCGCGATCCCCGGCAACCACGACTGGTACGAGGATCTCGGCGCGTTCATGCGGGTCTTCTGCGGCGACACCCCGCCGCTCGACCCGGAGCCGAGGCCCGGCCCGCTGAGCCGCGCCCGGTGGCGGTCGCTGCTGTGGCACCGGCCCCGGCCGGCGGACGAACGACGGCTCGCCGCGGCCCGGGCGCTGCGGGCGGCGCCGGGGCAGCAGGCCGTCCAGCCCGGGCCGTACTGGGCGATCGACGCCGGGCCGCTGCGGCTCGTCGGCATCGACACCGGACTGCTCGGCACGATCGACGCCGAACAGGGCGCCTGGCTGCGCGAGGTGTCCCGGGGCCCGCGGCCGAAGATCCTCGTGACGGGCTCCCCCCTGTACGTGGACGGCGAACACCATCCCTGCGACATCGAGGGCGGCGGCACGGTCGACGAGATCGTCCGCGACCCGGAGCACCACTACGTGGCGGCGATCGGCGGCGACATCCACAACTACCAGCGCTACCCGGTCGACGTGGACGGCCGCACCATCCAGTACGTGGTCTCGGGCGGCGGCGGGGCCTTCATGCACGCCACACACACCATCCCCCGGGTGTCGGTCGCGAACGTCACCGAGCGGGACTTCCGCTGCTATCCGCTGCGCGGCGACTCCCTGGCCTTCTACAGCCGCCTGTACGGCCGTCGGCTGCGGCTGCCCCGTCTGTTCACCCTGACCGAGGCCGAGGCCATGGCGGTGGTCGCCGAGCGGCTGGGCATCCCGGTCACGCGCAGCCCGGGCGGCCCGGTCCGCGTGACCCGCCGCACCCGGCTGGTCGCCGGTCTGCTGGGCGCCGGCGGCCGCACCTCCCGCTTGCGCCTTCCGGTCCGCAAGATGTACACGCGGCTGTTCTCGCCGGGGTCGGCCACCTACAGCCCGCCGTTCTTCAAGCAGTTCCTCCGCCTGGACGTCACCCCCGAGGCCGTGCGGCTGCGCTGCTTCGCGGCCACCGGCAACCGCGCCCAGGAGATCGAGCCGCCGGTCGAGGACGAGGTGACCATCCCGCTCGTCTGATCACACGCCCGCAATCTTCGCCTGCCACAATCGGAGCCGGCGAAGACAGAACTGACGTACGACCACCGGAGGAAGTCCGTGCCGCCCACCTCACGACCGCTGCGCAAGCTGGGCTTCCTCACCATCGGACTGTTCGACGAGGCCGATCCGCGCCGCGGCCACGAGTCGACGCTGGAGATCATCGAGCTGGGCGAGCGGCTGGGCTTCGACAGCGCCTGGCTGCGCCACCGCCATCTGCAGTACGGCATCTCCTCCCCCGTCGCCGTCATGGCGGCGGCGTCGCAGCGCACCCGCCGTATCGAGCTGGGCACGGCGGTCATCCCGCTCGGCTGGGAGAACCCGCTGCGGCTGGCCGAGGACCTGGCGACGGTCGACATCCTGTCCGGGGGCCGGATCAACCCGGGCATCAGCGTCGGTCCGCCCATGCACTTCGACCAGGTCAAGGAGGCGCTGTACCCGGACACGGCCGACGCCGAGGACTTCTCCTACGAACGGGTGCGGCGGCTGCTGGACTTCGTGCGCGGCAGGAGCGCGACCGGCTTCAGCGGGGTCGAGGGCTTCGAGACGTTCTCCGACCGGGTGCAGCCGCAGTCCCCCGGTCTGGGCCGGCGGATGTGGTACGGCGGCGGCAGCCTCGGTTCGGCGCGCTGGGCGGGCGAACACGGCATGAACTTCCTGACCAGCAGTGTCGTCAAGGCGGAGGAGGCGGACGGGCCGGAGTTCGACTTCGCCGAGATCCAGCTCTCCCACATCCGCGCCTTCCGCGCCCGGCACCCCGACGGCGACGCGGCCCGCGTCTCCCAGGGCCTGGTCGTCATCCCCACCGACTCCGCCTCCGCCGGGCAGCGCGAGAAGTACGAGGCGTACGCCGCCGAGCGCACCCCCCGCACGACGTCACCGCAGGGTCCGGCCCGGCTGCTGTTCGCGCCGGACCTGGTCGGCACCTCGGAGGAGATCGCCGAACGGCTGCACGCGCACGCCGCGTTCCGCGAGGTGGACGAGGTGGCCTTCGCGCTGCCGTTCACCTTCGAGCACGAGGACTACGTCCAGATCCTCACCGACCTGGCGACCCGGCTGGGACCGGCGCTGGGCTGGACGCCGACCGCCTGACTCACCAGCGGCCCGCCTCCCTGCCGGTGACCGGCTCCGACGGCCGGCCGGTGAGGCGCTTCCGCGCCGGCCGAGGACGACCGGCCGGCCGAAGCGGCGCGCGAACGAGCGGCCCGGCGAGGTCCACTCCGGTGATCTCCGCGCCGATGTGCCCGGCCACCGGCCGCACCTCGGCGCCCGGGGAGTTGCGGTGGAGCCGGCGGGTACCCGGGGCCCGTCGGGCGGACGGACGCAGGGAAGGAGCAGCGGGTGGCGACCGAGGACCGGCTGCGGAAGTACCGCGGCAAGCGTGACTTCGAACGGACCCGGGAGCCCTCGGGACGCGCCGCGGCGGCCGGGGACGCGCCGCGGTTCGTGGTGCAGATCCACGACGCGCGCCGGATGCACTTCGACTTCCGGCTGCAGGTGGACGACGTCCTGAAGTCCTGGTCGGTCCCCAAGGGGCCGTCCACCGACCCGGGCGACAAGCAGCTGGCGGTGCCCACCGAGGACCACCCGCTGGAGTACGAGGAGTTCGAGGGCGTGATCCCGAAGGGCGAGTACGGCGGCGGCACGGTGATCGTCTGGGATCACGGGACGTACGAGCCGCTCAGCCACGACCGCAGGGGGCACCCGGTCGACTTCGAGGAGTCCCTGGAGCGCGGGCACGCCACCTTCCGCCTGCACGGCAGCAAGCTGCGCGGCGAGTACGCGCTCACCCGCTTCCGGGGCAGCGACGGCGACGACGCCTGGCTGCTGGTCAAGAAGGGCTCCGGGCACCCGGAGGGACACGGCACGCCCGATCCCCGGCGGGCCCGCTCGGTCCGCACCGGACGCACGCTCGCCCAGGTCGCGGCGGACGAATCCGGGCCGTGACGGCGCGGTCCAGCCGGTGACGGTCACCACGGGTCCCGCGGCCGTCGGCCGGTCACCGGTGCGGGAGCGCGCGCCGACTGAAACGGATCTCCGGGTTCCGCCCACGGCGGGCCCCTGTGGCCTCTATGTTCGCGGCGGTAATCCGCTCGCGTCCCGGAGGCTCCAGCATGCGCACCGCACTCCGCACCCTCGTCACCGGCGTCGTGGCCACCGCCACCGTGCTGACCTGCTCCACCGCCTGGGCCACCCCGCCGGGCCCCGGCGTCACCGCCCGGATCATCAGCCGGACCACGGTGAACGGCACCGACTACACCCTGCGCGAGATCACCGTTCCGCCCGGCCAGAGCACCGGCTGGCACTACCACGACGGTCCGCTGTACGGCGTCGTCGAGCAGGGCACGCTCAGCCACTTCGACTCCGGCTGCGCCCCGGACGGCGTGTACCGGACGGGCGAGGCCATCCGGGAACCGGCCGGAGCGGACCATGTGCACATCGGCCGCAACCTGGGCACGACACCGCTCGTGCTCGACGTCCTCTACGTCCTGCCGCACGGCGCCCCCTTCTCGGAGGACGCGCCGAACCCGGGCTGTCCCTTCCAGTGACCGGTCCGACGCGGTGATCAGACCGGCAGTGGCTGTTCCGCCCAGATCGTCTTGCCGCTGCCGGTCTGCCGGCTGCCCCAGCGCTGGGTGAGCTGGGCGACCAGCAGCAGTCCGCGCCCGCCCTCGTCGAAGGCGTGCGCCCGGCGCAGGTGCGGCGAGGTGGAACTGCCGTCGGACACCTCGCAGATCAGCGCGCGGTCGCGGATCAGACGCAGCTGGATGGGCGGGACGCCGTAGCGGATGGCGTTGGTGACCAGTTCGCTGACGACGAGTTCGGTGACGAACGCCGTCTCGTCCAGCCCCCAGGCGGTCAGCCGCTCGGTGACCGCCTGCCGGTAGGCGGCCACCCGGGCCGGGTCGGGATCGACGTCCCAGGTGGCCACCCGGTCGCCGCCGAGGGCGCGGGTGCGGGCCAGGAGCAGGGCGACGTCGTCGCCGGGCTGTTCGGGCAGGACGGCCTTGAGGACGTTGTCGCCGAGCGCCTCCAGGGAGTCGGCGGGTGCGTTCAGGGCGCGGCACAGCTCCTCGGTGGCGCGGTCGACGTCCCGGTCCCGGTCCTCGATCAGTCCGTCGGTGAAGAGGGCGACCACCGAGCCCTCGGGCAGTTCGAGTTCCGTCGCCTCGAACGGCAGCCCGCCGACGCCGAGCGGTGGCCCGGCCGACATCGCGACGAACTCGGCGCCCGAGCCGGGCCGCACGATCACCGGTGCCGGGTGGCCGGCCGCGGCCAGGCCGAGCCGGCGCGAGACGGGGTCGTAGACCGCGTACAGGCAGGTGGCGCCGAGTTCGGCGACCTCGCCGCCGCTGTCCTCCGAGCCCAGATGGGTGACCAGGTCGTCGAGGTGGGTGAGCAGTTCGTCCGGGGGCAGGTCGACGTCCGCGAGGGTGCGTACGGCCGTGCGCAGCCGGCCCATGGTCGCGGACGACTGGATGCCGTGCCCGACCACGTCCCCGACGACCAGGGCGACCCGGCTGCCGGAGAGCGGGATCACGTCGAACCAGTCGCCGCCGATGCCCGCCAGTGAGCCGCACGGCAGGTACCGGTGGGCGATCTCGACCGCCGCCTGTCCGGGCAGGCCCCGGGGCAGCAGGCTGTGCTGGAGGGCGAGTGCGGTGGTGCGCTCGCGGGCGAAGCGGCGGGCGTTGTCGACGCAGACGGCGACGCGGCTGGCGAGTTCCTCGGCGAAGACGGCGTCGTCGGGGCCGTAGGCATCCGGGTCGGAGATGCGGACGCCCACCAGGACGCCCAGTTGGGTGCCCCGGGCCCGCATCGGTACGGCGATCATCGAGTGGACGCCCCGGCGGTAGCGGCGGCCCTCGGGGGAGCGCGCGTTGCGTTCGGCGACCCAGCGGACGAACTCGGGTTCGCCGGCCTGGCTGAGCACCGCCCGCCCTTCACGCAGCGCCCGGGCCGGCGGTGAGGACGGCAGGTAGACGTCGGTCTGCCCGAGGCGGACGGCCGCCTCGGGGGTGCCCTCGGTGCCGGATCCGTGGGCGACGCGCCGCAGCACGATCTGGTCCTCGGGCACCCCTGGCGGCTCGTCGGCGCCGAGGACCCAGTCGAGCAGGTCCACGCTGACGAAATCCGCGTACTTCGGCACCAGCAGTTCGACGACCTCCTCGGCGGTGCGCACCACGTCCAGGGAGGTGCCGATGCGGGTCGCGGCCTCGTTCAGCAGGGCCAGCCGCCGCCGGGCCCAGTACTGCTCGGTGCTGTCGAAGGCGGCGAGGGCGACCGCGGTCAGCTCGCCGGTGCCGTCGCGCAGGGGCCACATCTCGACGCTCCAGGCCTGTTCCCGGTTGGGGGCGGGGGCGCCGGTGGAGCTCTCGTAGCGGGCGGGGCGGCCGGTGGCGGCGACCTGGCGCAGATGGCGCAGGAAGCCGTGGCTGTGTTCGGCGTCCTCCACGGTGTCCATGAAGAAGCGGCCGGTCAGGGTCTCCTCGGGTACGCCCATCACCCGGCAGGCGACGTCGTTGAGGCGCAGGTAGTGCTGCTGGAGGTCGAAGACGGACATGGACATGGACGCCTGCTGGAAGGCCTGCGCGGCCAGTCCCGGGTCGGGCGGCCTGGACGCGTCGGTGGTGACCACGAATCCGGTCTCCTCGCCGTCCGGGCCGAGGACGGGGCAGGCGGTCAGGGCCAGCTCCACACGGTGACCGTGCACGTGGCGCAGGACGGCGGTGCCGGCGCGCGCCTCGAGCGCGCCGGCGGGTACGTCCTCGGCGAGCAGGTCGGCCGCGGGGCGGCCCACGACATCCTGGGGCGCACGGCCGGTGAGCAGCCGTGCGCCCTCGCTCCACCCCGTCACCCTGCCCAGGGCCTCGATGATCGCCGCGGCGGCGACACGCTCCATACGCCCCAGGATGATCCGAATGTTCCGGCGCATCAAGCGCGGGCGCGAGCTCGGCTCAGCCCTGATGGGTGCGCAGTGCGGACAGCGCCCGGTCGGCGTGGGTGTTCATCCGCAGTTCGCTGCGGACGATCTCCAGGACGGTGCGGTCCTGGGCGATGACGAAGGTGACCCGTTTGGTCGGCGCGAGCGAGAAGCCCCGCTTGACGCCGAACCGCTCACGGACCGCCCCGTCCGCATCCGACAGCAGGGGCATGCCAAGGGTGTGGCGTCCGGCGAACTCCTGCTGGCGTTCGACGGGATCGCCGCTGATCCCGACCGGCCGGGCGCCCACGGCCGCGAACTCGGCGGCCAGATCGCGGAAGTGGCAGGCCTCGGCGGTGCAGCCGGGCGTGAGGGCGGCCGGGTAGAAGAAGAGCACCACCGGCCCCTCGGCCAGCAGTTCGGTCAGGGTGCGCGTCGTGCCGGTCTCGTCCGGCAGCGCGAAGTCCTCGGCCTTGTCCCCGACCTCGATGCGTTCCGTCATTTCCGTCCCTCTCCGTTCCGGGCGACACCGCGGGCCCACAGCACCAGCGGCACCTGGAGGGGCAGCCTGGCCAGGGCCGCGGTCCGCAGCGGGGCGGGGCGGTGCCGCCAGTCGACCGCCATCTGCACGTTCGCCGGGAACACCCCGACGAAGAAGGCCGCCGCGGCCCGGGCGGCCACCGCGCGGGTCCGGGGCGCGGCCACTCCGGCCGCCAGCGCCAGTTCGGCGACACCGCTGCCGTACGTCCAGGCCCGGGGCGAGCCCGGAAGGACGCGCGGCACGAGCACGTCGAACTGCCGTGGTCTGGCGAAGTGGGCGACTCCCGCGGCGGCCAGCAGACCGGCCAGCAGCAGGGGTGAACGTTCGGACCGGGGCACGGTTCCTCCTCTGACGGACCTGCCGTCGGATATTACTCGACGGTAGGCAGGCGGGGTGGCCGGATGGCCCTTCCCGCGCCTCAGCCCGTGCCCGCCGAGGCGTCCGCCTCCTGGCCGGGCTCGTCCTCGACGGCGTACGCCATGAAGTCGTCGACCATGCGATGGAAGAGCGCGGCGAGCCGGCGCAGCTCCTCGGGCGCCCAGGCGGCCAGGGCCAGCTGCATCCCGCGCGCGCCGACCTCGCGGACCCGGCCGACGGCCTCGCGTCCGGGTTCGGTGAGCTGGATGCGCTGGGCGCGGCGGTCGTGGGGGTCGGGGACCCGGGTGACGTAGCCGGACCGCTGCAGCTGCTGGACCGTCCGGGTCACGTGGGAGGCCTCCACGCCCAGCCGCTGCGCCAGCTCCCCCGGCCGCAGCGGCTCGGAGTCGGCGACCTGCCGCAGCAGCGCGACGGCGGCCCGGTCCAGCGGCACACCGGCGAGCGCCATCAACCGCTCGTGCTGCCGGGCCCGGGTGCTCAGATAGGTGATGCGCGTCAGGGCACGTTCGATCTCGACGACTTCCGGGGACGCGGCGGCGGGCAGCGGTTCTGTGGACATACCGGCAAGGTTACCATATGGTTGCGTAACTCAAGTAAGTTACTCTTCCGCCCCTCGATCGGAGCGCGCATGGCCCTCCTGGGCCGCCCGGCGGTGGCCGCCCTCGCCGCCAGGACCCTGCAACAGGCCGGACTGCTGGCGAGCCGGCGGTCCAGCGGCCCCGGCTCCGACGCCTCCGCACATGCCCGCTTCCCCGAGTTCCCGCGCAGAACACGCGAGTTGACGATCCCCACCTCGGTCGCCCCGGCCCGCGCCACGGTGTACCTGCCGCCGTCCGCCGAGCCCGCCCCGCCGGTGCACGTCAACTTCCACGGCGGCCGTTACGTCATGGCGCTGACCGAGCTGGACGACCCGCTGTGCCGCTTCCCGGCGGCCGAGGCGGGCGTCGTGGTGATCAACGTGGACTACGCCGTGGCGCCCCAGCACCCCTTCCCTGCGCCGCCCCGGCAGGCCTACGAGGTGGTCCGCTCGGTCGCCGGGCAGGGCGCCGCGCAGGGCTGGGACCCGTCCCGGCTGACCGTGGGCGGGCAGAGCGCGGGAGGCGGGCTCGCGGCGGCGGTGGCCCGGCAGGCGCTCACGGCGGGCGGCCCGTCGATCGCCCTCCAAGTGCTGCACCGTCCCCCGCTCGACCTGGCGACCGCCGGCCGGGACAAGAGGGCCGCGATCCCCCGTCCGCTGCTGCGGCCGTGGATGGCCGACCTGTTCGACACGTCGTACGTCCCCGATCCCGGGCGACGGTCCGACCCGCTGGTGTCGCCCGCGCACCCCATGGACACCGCGGACCTCAAGGGCATCGGCCCGGCCCTGGTCATCACGGCCGAGTACGACCTGCTCCGGGCCGAGGGCGGATGCTACGCCGAGCGGCTCCGGTCGGCGGGCGCCCTGGTGGAACACCGCGAGGTGGCCGGCGCGGACCACGGCTACGACGGCCGGGACGAGAGGCGGGCCCGCGAGACCTACGGCCTCATCGCCAGCCACCTCCGGCGGGCGGCCCGGGAGCGGGCGTAGGGCGCCGTAGGTACCCCGTCCCGCGCCCCGCCTGTTCCCGGGGACGTCCCCGGTGTCCCACGGGACGCGGGAACGGCATTCTGACAGCTCGTCACGGAAACGCTGGCTGTCGTGATCACGGTGCGTGGTCACGAGAACGACAGCCCGGAGGTTTCCATGATCCGACGGACCCTGCAGAGCGGCCTGCTGGCCACGGTGGCGGTGCTCGCCATCCTGCCCACGGCGGCCGGGGCCGCCCCGACGGGCGGCACCACCCCGTCCCCCACGCCCGCCGCCGGCGTGCAGCACACCCTCCCCTCGCTGCTGCCCGCCCCGGCCCGGCACCGGCCGGCCAAGCACCGCACCGCCCGCCACCACCGCAGCGTCCACCGTGCGCACCGCACCCACCGCGCCGGCCGCCGCCTCCACCCGGCGCACCGCACCCACCGGCTCCACCGGGTCATCGTGCAGACGGCGTCGTACCGGCGCGGCATCCCCACCGTGGGCCGCGTGGTCACGCACCGCCTCCCACTGAACGTCCGCTCCGGCCCGGGCACCGGCTACCGGGTGGTCGGCCACCGGCGCCACCACCGGCTCGTGGCCCTCACCTGCAAGCGCTACGGCACCGGGGTGTTCGGCAACCACGCGTGGTACCGGCTGTCCCACCACCGGGGCTACGTCTCCGCCCGCTACGTCAGGGTCCGCGCCACCGTCCCGTGGTGCTGACGGCGCCCCGGCACCGCCTGCCCTGAACCACCGCCCGACCCGACGCCGAAGGCCTGTTCGAGGACCACGCATCCCCGAACAGGCCTTCGACGCGCTCATGTACCTCACCCTTCTCACACCTCACGGAGTGTTGCAATCGCCTTCCCCTCGGGAAGCCATTCCGACATCAAGGGCGAAACGCCCATAGTGGAAAGGGAGTCGAGGGACGCACCATGCCCCACCCCGAAAAACCGACCGCGCCCGACGAACCGCTGCTGGTCAGGCTGCGGGAGCTGAAGGACGGTACGGGGCTGAGCCTGGCCGCGCTGGCCGCGCGCACCCCGTACAGCAAGTCCGCCTGGCACCGCTATCTGACCGGCGCCCAGCGGCCACCGCGGCCGGCCGTGGAGGCGCTCGCCCGGCTGGCCCGCGTCGATCCCGGCCCGGTACTGGCCCTGTGGGAGGCCACCGGGCACACCGCCGACGAGCCGCACCTCGCGAGCCCCCCGGACGGGACCGGCCCCCGGCGCCCGGGCAGACGGCGGTGGCTGCCCCTGTGCGCTCTCGCGCTGGCGGGGTTGACGGCCGTGGTGGGCGCCGCCGTCGCCGTGCACGACCGGAGCGATTCCACCGGTACGCCCGTCGTGATGACGGTCCCGCACTGCCACGGGCCCTCCTGCCGGGGCGAGTTGCCCGACGCGACGGCCTGTGCCCGCGACGCGCGGACCACCAGCACCGTCACCGATCCCGCCTACACCCTCCGGCTGCGCTACTCCCCGGCCTGCGGCACCGTCTGGTCGGAGGTGCGGGTGCGCTCCCCGCACGCCCGCGAGGTCTCGGTCCGCGCGGGCCAGGACGTCCTGTCCGCGACCTATCCGGCCGAGGACACGACCGGCTACACGAGCCCGATGCTCTCCGTGCGCTCCCCCCGGGGCGTCGAGGCGTGCGCGGAGGTGGCCGAACAACTGGCCTGCACGGGTATGGACGTACAGGACCGGGACGAGGGCTGACCGCCCGTGGTGACCGGGGTGCTCAGGCCACCGCCTCCCGCCACTCACGGCCCGCGGCCACCGACTGGCGCCACTGCCGGAGCGCCTTGGGAGGCATGCCGACGGCGAGTGCCCCGGTCAGCCGGTCGTCCCTGCGGTACGCGGCAAGGAAGCGGCCCTCGGCCGTGCTTCCGTCCACCACCGCGACCTCGTCGTGGCCCCGCAGCCAGCCGAACGCCTGGATCTTCCGGTCGTACTGGTCCGACCAGAAGTACGGCACCGGCGCGAACGGCTTGCGGGCCTCGGGGGCGAGCAGGTTGCGGGCGGCCGCCATGCCCTGCTCGGCCGCGTTGGTGCGGTGTTCGATCCGCATCGACACGCCGAACAGCGGATGGTGCCAGCGGGCGACGTCCCCGGCCGCGTACACGCCGGGCGCGGCCTGGCAGTACTCGTCGCAGACCACGCCGTCGCTCATGGTCAGGCCGCTGTCCGCGAGCCACTCGGTGTTCGGCAGCGAGCCGATCGCGACCAGCACCTCGTCGGCCTCGACCTCGGTGCCGTCCGCGAGCCGGACCCCGCCCTCGGTCACCTCGGACACCGCGACGCCGGTCCGCAGGTCGACGCCCCGCTCCAGGTGCAGCCGCGCCAGCACGCGGCCGACCTCCTCGCCGACCGCGTGCGCCAGGGGTACCGGCGCGGGCTCCAGCAGCGTCACCCGGGCGCCGAGCCCGCGGGCGACGGAGGCGGCCTCCGCACCGAGGAAGCCTGCTCCGACCACCACCAGCCGCCGCCCCGGACCCAGCCGGTCCCGCAGGGTCAGCGCGTCGTCCAGGGTGCGCAGCACGTGCGCGCCCTCGCCGGGCAGCCGGCGCGGTCTGACTCCGGTGGCCAGCACCAGTCCGTCGTACGGCAGTCGGGAGCCGTCGGCCAGCCGCACGGCGCGGTCGGCGGTGTCCAGCCCGGTCGCCGCGACGCCGAGCCGCAGGTCCAGGCCGAGCGCGCGGAGGTCGGCGGGCGTCCGCAGCTCGACCCGCTCGGGGCTCCACTCGGCGGACAGCACCTGCTTGGACAGCGGGGGCCGGTCGTAGGGCGGACGGGGCTCGTCACCGACCAGGGTGAGCGTCCCGTCGTACCCCTCGCGCCGGAGCGTCTCGGCCGCGGCGAGCCCGGCGGCCGAGGCGCCGACGACGACGATCCGGTTCACCGCCGTTCGACCAGGCGGATCGCCGCGGCCGGGCAGATCGCCTCGGCCTCGCGCACGTCGTCGAGCAGGCCCTCGCCCGGGCTGTCGTTCAGGAGGAAGGCGATGCCGTCCTCGTCCCGCTGGTCGAACACCTCGGGGGCGGCCAGCACGCACTGCCCCGAGGCGACACACTTCGGCTCGTCCAGTTCCACATGCATGGTCATTTCCTACCTCGTCGTCCTAGAGCGCGGGTCGGTCACCAGATGACCGGCAGTTCGTAGAGGCCGTAGACCGACCCGTCGTGCTTGAAGGGCAGTTCGTCGATGTCCGCGGCGAGCCGCAGGGTCGGGACACGGCGGTAGAGGGTGCCGTAGACGACCTGCAGCTCCATGCGGGCCAGCGGCTGGCCCAGGCACTGGTGGACGCCGAAGCCGAAGGCGACGTGCCGGCGGGCGTCGCGCCGTACGTCGAGACGGTCGGGGTCGGGGAAGGCCTCGGGGTCGCGGTTGGCGATGTCGTTGGGAATGACCACGCCCTCGCCGGCCCGGATCACCTGACCGCCGATCTCGATGTCCTCCAGCACCGCCCGGCGCCGGCCGCCGTGCACGATGCTCAGGTACCGCAGCAGTTCCTCCACCGCGGAGGCGACCAGTTTCGGGTCGTCCGTGTCGCGCAGCACGGCCAGTTGTCCGGGGTTCTCCAGCAGGGCGAGGGTGCCGAGCGCGATCATGTTGGCGGTGGTCTCGTGGCCGGCGAGCAGCAGCAGCACGCCCATCTGCGCGGCCCCGAGCCGGGTCAGCTCGCCCGACCTCACGCGGTCCACGAGCCCGGAGAGCAGATCGTCGCCGGGGCGGGCCATCTTCTCGCCCATGAGTGCGTCGAGGTAGGCGATCAGTGCCTGGTGGGCGGTCTGCCGGTCCTCCAAGGCCGCATCACGCCTGACGAGGAGCCTGCTGTTCTCCTGGAAGAAGTCGTGGTCGTCGTACGGCACTCCGAGCAGTGCGCAGATCACCAGCGAGGGCACCGGCAGCGCGAACGCCTCCACGAGGTCGACGGGCCCGGGGCCGGCCAGCATGTCGTCGATCAGGTCGTCGACGATCTTCTGCACGGCGGGCCGCAGCGCCTCCACCCGCTTGACCGCGAACGGCGCCGTCACCATCCTCCGCAGCCGGGCGTGTTCGGGGTCGTCCATCAGGACGAAGCTGATGTTGTTCTGGCCGCCGCTGGGGGCCTGGAGCGGGTAACCGGGCCGGGTGATGTCGGCGCTGACCCTGGGGTCGAGGAGCAGCGCGCGCTGCTCGGCGTAGCGGGTGACGAGCCAGTACGTCTTCCCGTCCCAGAGCCGGACCCTGCCGAGGGGGCCCTCCCGCTGGGCGGACCTCAGGCCGGGCGGCGGGTCGAACGGGCAGCCCGCCGCCCGGGGCATCGGGAACCCGGGGACCGGCGG
The DNA here is from genome assembly GCF_042869815.1 of Streptomyces sp. NPDC006739. Classification (NCBI taxonomy): domain Bacteria; kingdom Bacillati; phylum Actinomycetota; class Actinomycetes; order Kitasatosporales; family Streptomycetaceae; genus Streptomyces; species Streptomyces sp. NPDC006739. The sequence goes on along the minus strand of NZ_JBIAGM010000015.1, from coordinate 15,810 downwards.
GACCGTTTCGGTCGGTGTCTCGGGCATGTCTCTCCTCGGTGGTGGGGGTGCAACGAGGCCTGCGTGAGCACATGCAAACAGGGCGGTCTGACGACTCCTGGTCAGTTTCCTGACGGTTGCCTGACGTGGCGCGGGTCACCTGCCACGGGGTGGGTGACCGGCCGTCAGCCCGGTCCGCCCAGCCAGTAGCCGAAGCCCCGGCGGGTGTGGATCAGCGCGGGGCCGTCCCGGTCGACCTTGCGCCGGAGCCGGGAGACGAGCTGTTCGATGGCGTTGTCGCCGCGGAACTCGCCCCACACGTACCGGCTGATCTGTTCCTTGGAGAGGACCTTGTGGGCGCTGACCAGGAGGTGGCGCAGCAGTCGGTACTCGGCGGGCGTGAGGTCGAGCACCCGGCGGCCCCGGCGCGCCCGGCAGGTGGTGTCGTCCAGCACCAGGTCGGCGTAGCGGGGCGCGCCGTGCGCACTCCCCCACGATCCGCCGTCGCCGCCCGAAGCGCTCCTCGGGTTGTCCGGGTTGGCCGGGTTCCGCGCGTTCGCGCGCAGCAGCACCTGGATCCTGGCGAGGACCTCGGCGATACGGACCGGCTTGGTGACGTAGTCGCGCTGGACGGTGCCGAGTTGGGGCAGGAGCCGGGCCAGCGAGTCGCAGGCGGTGAGCAGGAGCACGGCCGGACGGTAGGCGACGGCGAGCCGGCTGCCGAGTTCCTCCACACCCGGCAGTTCCGCGTCGAGCACCACCAGGGGGAACCGCTGCTCGGTGAGCCGTCGCGCGATCTCTGCTCCGGTGACCGCCCTCGCGATCCGGTAGCCGGCCAACTCAAGGGTGGCGCAGAGGAGTTCGGCGGTCTCCGGTTCTCCGGTGGCCACCAGGAGCCGCTCTCTGCCGCCGCGGGCGAGCACCCGCGGGTCTGTCGCGCTGTCGTACATGGGGAGCCCAATCGCTCGGGGGATGCGGGCCGGCCCGCTCCCGGTGTACGCCGTCAGGCGGGATCCGTGCACGAGGAGCCGGGTGCTTCCGCCCCGGCGCCGTGGAAGCCGTCGGCCACCCTCCGGAACGGCCGGGCCGCCGGGCGGAGCCGGCCCGGGGACCGGTCCCCCGGAGAGAACCGGAGACCCTCGGCGCCGGGGAGACGGATGACATGGCCCGACTTCTCCGGCCGTCGCACATGGCGGGCGGCAGGGGATGCCTCCACGCCGGGGCGATGGTCCGGCCCGGCGCATCCGGTGGTCGGCGGCGCTGCGGACATGGATGTCACCCTACCCTCCTGCTTGCCTGACTCAAGCAAATCACATTGCTTGCTTGACTCAAGTAAGTCTCATATGTTTGCCTAACTCAAGCAAGCCACGGTCGGCTCCGGCCGTGGACCAGGAACCGGGGGCCGTCAGAGCGGACACGGCCCCTGCCGCGCCCGACCCGTGGGGACGGGGACGGCGCGAGTCCCCGGGCGGGTTCACCGGCTCACTCCCCCCCCCGACCGGCACCCGCCCGGGGACATCCTCCGCAGAAAGCGAGACATCCCATGGCCACGATGAAGTCGGTGCGGACCCGTGCCGTCGGCCAGGTCGTGACGGTGGACGTCCCGTGCCCGGCCCCAAGGACGTGCTGGTGAATATCCGCGCCTGCGGCATCTGCGGCACCGACGTCACCTTCGTGCACATGGGTGGCATGCCGGCCCGCGCCCATCTGGGCGGGAAGCTGGTCCCCGTCGCACTCGGCCATGAGCCGGCCGCTGACCCTGATCGCCTCGCAGGGGCTACCCCACCGAGATCTTCGAGGTCACCCCCGAACTCGTCGAGCACCACGGGCGGTTCGAGAAGCTCATCGGCCACCGTGTCCCGTTCTCCGAGGCGGACCGGGCCTTCGGGCTGGCGCTCACCCCCGGGGCCGCGGAGAAGGTCGTCGTGACCTTCGATGACCAGCGAACAGCACCGGCTCGGTCACCCGGCGGACCGGGGACCCGGTCAGCGGCGGGTGACCGGGGCCAGCCACATCCCGACGATCGCGTCGGCGAGCCCGGTCGCGGCGTCACCCCAGGTGGCGCGCGCGGTCCCGGTGCCCTCGGCGAGGGCCCGCTCCCGCTCGGCACACGTGTGCAGGATCAGCGTCCGCGTCATCAGCCCGCGTTCGGCGCGCACCTCGGGCGGCAGCTCGGGCAGGGTGCGGTTCAGCCCGTCGACGGCCTGCCGCAGCGCCGGCGCGGTCAGCGACTCCTCCAGCAGGATGTCGTGCAGCGCGGGGTCGGTCATCACCTGGGCGCAGAACCGCGCGTACCAGGTGGGGCTGCCCAGCCCGGCGAGGTGCTCGGTCACGGGGCGCACCAGGCAGTCGACCCAGTCGCGTACGTCGCCCGAGTCGCCGGCCGCTGCCACGGCCCGTACCCGGATGTCCTCGATCGGCCCGGCATGCCGGCGCGCGACGGCGCGTACCAGGTCCGTCTTGGTGCCGAAGTGGTAGCCGACCGCGGCGTTGTTGCCCTGGCCGGCGGCCTCGCTGACCTGGCGGTTGGAGACGGCGTACACCCCGTGCTCGGCGAACAGCCGCTCCGCCGCGTCCAGGATGGCCTCCCGCGTCGCACCGGCCCGCACCGTCCTGCCCGTCATGCCCACCACCGCTCCGGGACCGCCGATCATCCCGGGACGGCCGGTCCCGTACACCGTCCCAGGTCCTCGACCGGGGCGGCGAGGTCCAGTCAGGGAAGCCTACGGGGCTTTCGTCACAGGTGAGGACGGGGCCCGCACGGCAGTCCGACACCTCATCGGCCCCCATGCCCGGCAAGATCCCGGCCGCCCTTCCCAGACCGCTTCACAGACCGCTGCCCAGACCCTTACCACCCTTTCCCGCACCCTTCCCACGGAGGCTCCGTTCTCATGTCCCACACCCCTGCCCCGCCCACCGGGACCGGCCGGTCGGCACCCCCGCGGCCGAATGCCGTGGTGGCGGTCCTCGCCCTGGCCGGAATCACCGTCTCGCTCATGCAGACCCTGGTCATTCCGATCGTGCCGGAGCTGCCCAGATACCTGAACGCGACTCCGTCCGACGCCGCCTGGGCCGTGACCGCCACCCTGCTGGCCGCCTCCGTGGCCACACCGGTGGCCGGCCGCCTCGGTGACATGTTCGGCAAACGGCGCCTGCTGCTGGTGAGCCTGGTGCTGCTGGTCTCCGGCTCGGTGGTCTGCGCGCTGAGCGACGCCCTGGTCCCGATGATCATCGGCCGTGCGCTGCAGGGCCTGGCCGCCGCCGTGGTCCCGCTCGGCATCAGCATCATGCGTGACGAGCTGCCGCCCGAGCGCCTGGCCGGCTCGACCGCCCTGATGAGCGCCTCCCTCGGGGTCGGCGGCGCGCTCGGCCTGCCCGCCGCCGCGTTCATCGCGGAACACTTCGACTGGCACGTGCTGTTCTGGACCTCGGCCGCGCTCGGCGTCGTCTCCCTCGGGCTGGTCCGCACCCTCGTTCCCGAGTCCCGGGTGCGCGCCGGCGGCCGTTTCGACGTCCTCGGGGCGCTCGGCATCGCGGCGGGGCTGGTCTCGCTGCTGCTGGCCGTCTCCAAGGGCGCCGACTGGGGCTGGGGCAGCGGCACCACCCTCGGCCTGCTCGCCCTCGCCGTCGTGGTGCTGCTCGCCTGGGGCTTCTACGAACTGCGCACCGCGCAGCCGCTGGTGGACCTGCGCACCACCGCCCGCCGCCAGGTGCTGGTCACCAACCTCGCCTCGGTCGCCTTCGGCTTCTCGATGTTCGCGATGTCCCTGGTCCTGCCGCAGCTGCTGCAGCTGCCCACGCAGACCGGCTACGGCCTGGGCAGGTCCATGCTCACCGTGGGCCTGGTGATGGCTCCGCAGGGCCTGGTGATGATGGCCATGGCCCCCGTGTCCGCCGCCATCACCAAGGCCAGGGGCCCCAAGATCACGCTCATGACCGGCGCGGTCGTCGTCGCGGTCGGCTACGGCCTGAGCATCCTGCTGATGTCCGAGGTCTGGCACCTCATCCTGGTCTCCTGCGTCATCGGCGCCGGTGTCGGCTTCGCCTACGGGGCCATGCCCGCCCTGATCATGGGCGCCGTCCCGGCCTCCGAGACCGCCGCGGCCAACAGCCTCAACACCCTGATGCGGTCCATCGGCACATCCGTCGCCAGCGCGGTGGCGGGGGTGATCCTGGCACGGATGACCACCAGCCTCGGCGGTCACCCGCTGCCCTCCGAGAACGGCTTCAAGACGGTCATGGCGATGGGCGCGGGCGCCGCCGTCCTGGCGTTCCTCCTCGCCTCCTTCCTCCCCCGGCACCGTCCGGCGGGCCCGGCGGACGCGCCCTCGGCCGCCGCCGAGCCCACCGCCGAGCCGGTGGCCTGAGCGACGCGGGCCGCCGCCGGGCGACAGCGGGCACCGCGGGGCCGTCGGCCGTGCCGGCCTGTGCACCACGCCCGAGGCGGGTGTGCAGGCCGTTCAGGGGAACCGGTGCCGAAAGGCGCGTGGGGGCGCCGGGCGCGGTCGACACCTTCAGCCGTGACCGCCGTTTCCCTGCCGCTCGTCCCGCCGATGCTCGCCACCCCCGGCACACTGCCGCCCGCCGCGCAGGACGCCCGGTGGGCGTACGAGACCAAGCAGGACGGACAGCGGGTGATGGTCTACCTGCCCGGCGACGGCAGTGTGCTGCTGCGCGCCCGCTCCGGGGAGGACATCACCGCCGCCTATCCGGAACTGCGGCCGCTGGGCGGCGCGCTGGGCACCGCCCCGGCGATCCTGGACGGCGAGGTGCTCGCCCTGGACGAACAGGGCAGGGCCGACTTCCAGTTGCTGCAGAGCCGGATGGGTCTGGCGCACGCCCCGGCACGGGCGGCACGGCGGGCCGCGCGGGTGCCGGTCCACCTGGTGCTGTTCGACGTGCCGTACCTGCGACAGCCCCGGCTCGCGCTGCCGTACGCGCGACGGCGGGAGCTGCTCGCGGAGCTGGGCCTGGCCGGACCGCACTGGTCGACCCCGGCCGCGGTCACCGGGCACGGCGCCGAGGCGCTGCGGGCCACCCGGGAACACGGCCTCGAGGGTCTGGTGTGCAAGCGGCTGGACTCGCGGTACGAGCCGGGGGTGCGCTCCCGGGCCTGGATCAAGATCCGCAACATGCGGGGCGAGGACGTGATCATCGGCGGCTGGCTGCCCGGCAAGGGGCGGCTGACCGGGCTGCCCGGCGCGGTGCTGGTCGGACAGCGGGCCGGCGGCCGGCTGCGGTACGTGGGCGGGGTGGGCACCGGCTGGAACGAGACGGAGCGGGTGGAGCTGGCGGCGCTGCTGCGGGCCGCCGCGACGGACGTGTGCCCCTTCGACCCGGTCCCTTCGGTGTCCGGGGCCCGCTGGGTGCTGCCCCGGCTGGTCGGCGAGGTCGGCTACAGCACCCGCACCAGGGCGGGGATGCTGCGCCAGCCGTCGTGGCTGCGGCTGCGGCCGGACCTGACACCCGAGGAGTCGGCGGCGGATCTGCCGGAGGACCTCGGCTGACCGGCAGGCTCTGGCCCGGCTTCGGCAAGGGCCGCTGGAGGCGGGGCGGAGAACGAAGGGAGGGGGCGGGGTGACGGGCCGGAAAGGTCTATCGTGTCCCCCATGCCCACCCCCGAACTGATCCGTATCGTCTCCCGCGACTCCCCCATGGCCCTCGCTCAGGTCGAGCGCGTCCGGGCCGAGTTGGCGGCCCTGCACCCGGGTGTGCGCACCGAGGTCGTGCCGGTGAAGACGACCGGCGACAAGTGGCTGGGCGACCTGGCCCACGTCGAGGGGAAGGGGGCGTTCACCAAGGAGGTGGACGCCGCGCTGCTGGCCGGCAGGGCGGACCTCGCGGTGCACTGCGTCAAGGACGTGCCCGCCGACCGGCCGCTGCCCGCGGGCACGGTGTTCGCCGCTTTCCTGAAGCGGGACGACATCCGTGACGCGTTGGTGCACCCCGGCGGGCTCACCCTCGACGAACTCCCGCCCGGTACCCGGATCGGCACGTCGTCGGTGCGCCGGATCGCCCAGCTCGCCGCCACCCACCCGCATCTGGAGTGCGTGCCGTTCCGGGGCAACGACAACCGCCGGCTGGACAAGCTCGCCGCCGGTGAGGCGGACGCGCTGCTGCTGGCGGTGGCCGGCCTGGAGCGGATCGGCCGCACCGAGGTGATCAGCGAGGTGCTCTCCCCGGAGACGATGATGCCGCCGATCGGGGCGGGCATCCTCGCCCTGCAGTGCCGGGAGGACGACACGGAGCTGATCGACGCGGTGGGCCGGCTCGGCCACGGCGACACCCACCGGGAGGCCACCGCGGAGCGCATGTTCCTGCACGTCCTGCAGGGGCACTGCAACAGCCCGATCGCCGGTTACGCCCGGGTGGACCGCGGCGGTGAACTGTCCCTGCGGGCCTGCGTGTTCACCCCCGACGGCAAGACCCGGCTGAACGCGCACGAGTGGGCGGGCCGCCTCGACCCGGCCACGCTCGGTACGTCGGTCGCGGTGTCCCTGCTGCGGCAGGGCGCCCGGGAGATCATCGACGGCATCCCGCACTGAGGCCGTCGGCCGCCGCCGTCAGGCGGCGGTGCCGCCCGGCTCCGTCTGGTCCTTCAGGAACGCGCTCACCTGATGGGCCAGGCTGCCCGGTCCGGCGGGCGCCGAGGACGCGGCGGCGGTCGATTCGAGGACCCCGATGCCGCCCGCCCACAGGCAGCGCTCGGTCCACTCCTCGTCCACCCGCAGCTGGACCTGCACGTCCACCTGGCTCAGCGCTACCTCCGGGCCGGCCGCGAAGAGGACGGCGGTGGCCCGGCGCAGCGGGTAGACGTCGAAGCCCTCGATGAACTGGGAGTTGCGCCAGTCGATGAACGCGCCCTCGCCGTCCGGGCCGAGCCGGACGTCGAGCTGGCCGTCCTCCAGGTGGATGCCGTAGTGCCGCGCGCCGCGGTTCTCGACGGTCACCCTCAGACAGAAGTACGTCAGCCCGGCGGCGGCGTCGTCCCGGCCACGCGGTGGCTCGGCCGCCTCCAGGCGGTGGACGCGGACCCGCAGACCGGCATGATCGTCGTACTCCTGCCAGTCCCCGACCACGTTCGGCTCGTACACAGTGCCCCTCTCGACCTCCGAGAGCTGCTTCCTATCTGTGTGCTCAGTGCACTGTCAAATGAGCAGAATGCGCTGTGGCCAGGGGGTTCGCCCGCTTTGATCGCTGATCAAGCGCTGCCCAGGAAGAATCCCGTCCCCGGCCCCGAAGCCCCGGCGCGCAGGCGTGCCGCACATCACGTCGGAGACAAGATCAGCGGGCCAGTCGGCCGAGCAGGGAGGAGGCCGCGGTGATGCCCAGGGCGGCGGCCACCGCCAGGACGCCGAAGTCGGCCGCGAGATGCGCCGGCGTACCGAGCAGAAGGCCGCGCAGGGCGTCGACTTGGTAGCTCAGCGGGTTGAACCTGCTGACGGCCTGGAGCCAGCCCGGCATGACGGAGACCGGGTAGAGGGCGTTGGAGCCGAAGAACAGCGGCATGGTGATGGCCTGTCCGAAGCCCATCAGGCGGTCGCGGCTGAGGACGATGCCCGCGATGGTCATCGACAGGCAGGAGAAGAAGACGGAGGCGAGCACCACCGCGAGGGCGACCCCGAGCAGTTTGAGCGGGTTCCAGGTGAGCGCGACACCGAGCACGGCGGCGATGACGATGACGACGACCGCCTGGATCAGCGACTTCACACCGGCCGCGAACGCCTTGCCGGTGATCAGCGCCGAGCGCGGGGTGGGAGTGACGAGGAGCTTGTTCAGGATTCCGGCGTCCCGCTCCCAGATGATCTGGATGCCGTAGAAGATGGCGATGAACATCGCGGACTGGGCGATGATGCCGGGCGCGAGGTAGTCGACGTAGGGGATGCCGCCGGTGGGTATCGCCCGGATCCGGGTGAAGGTCTGCCCGAAGATCAGCAGCCACAGGGCGGGCTGTACCGCCCGGGTGTACAGCTCGGTGCGGTCGTGCCGCAGCTTCTGCAGCTCGACGGCGCACATCGCGACGACCCGGGCCGGCAGCAGCCGCCAGCCGGGGCGGGGCTGCGGCGGGCGCAGCAGGAGGGCGGTGCCGGGGTCGAGGGTGGCGGGGGTGCCGTCAGCCGACCCGGTTGGCGGTTCGGCGGGTGCTTCGGACATCGCGGAAACCTCCTGACGTCTCGTCGAGGCCGCTGCCGGCGACGTCCCGGAAGACGTCCTCCAGCGTGGGCAGCCCGTCGGTGGCGGCCCCGCCCCCGGCGCGGCGCCGCTCGCCGAGTCCGCGCCGCAGTTCGGCGGGGGTGCCGAGGGCGCGGATGCGGCCGCGGTACATCAGGCCGACCCGGTCGCAGTACTGGTCCGCCTCGTCCATGTAGTGGGTGGTGACCAGGACGGTCATGCCGGTGGCCGCGCGGACGGCGTTGATGTGCTCCCAGACGCCGGTGCGGGCGATCGGGTCCAGGCCGATGGTGGGTTCGTCGAGGATCAGCAGCCGGGGGGCGCTGACCAGGGCCTGGGCCAGTTCGAGCCGGCGGACCATGCCGCCGGAGTAGGTGCCGGCCAGCCGGTCGGCCGCGTCGGACAGGCCGACTGCGGCCAGGGCCTGGACGACGCGTTCGCCGCGCTCGCGGCGCGGGACGTCGAAGACACGGGCGAACAGGGCGACGTTCTCGCGGCCGGTGAGCCCGCCTTCGGCGGACAGCTGCTGTGGGACGTAGCCGAGCAGGCGGCGCACCGCCATGCGTTCCCTGGCGGCGTCGTGGCCGAAGACGTGGACCATGCCGGTGGGGACGGGCAGCAGCGTGGTGACGCAGCGGATGGCGGTGGTCTTGCCGGCGCCGTTGGGGCCGAGCAGTCCGAAGACCTCGCCCTCGGTCACGGCGAGGTCGAGTCCGTCCACCGCGCGGGTGTCCCCGAAGGCGTAGGCCAGACGGGTGCAGGTGACGGCCTCGCCGGGTGTGGCGCGTATGTCGCCGGTCATGCTTCCTCGGCCTCCTCGTGCAGGGTGACGGCAAGCCTGCGCAGGGCCGGCAGGGCGGCGCGCAGGGCCTCGCGGTCCGCCGCGTCGAGCCGGGACACGTGCCGGCCGACCAGGGCGGAGCGCCGCCGCTGCCAGTCGCCCAGCCGTTTCTCGGCGGCCTCGGTGAGCAGCAGGCGTGCGGCGCGCCGGTCGGCGGGGTCGGTCTCGCGGAGCAGATAGCCGTCCCGGGCCAGGTGGTTGACCAGGGTCGAGACGGAGTTGCTCGCCAGGTACAGCTCCCTGGCGGCGTCGGAGATGCCGATGCCGGGCCGGGCCTCGACCAGGCGCAGCAGCTCCACCTCGGCGCCGCGCAGCCGTGGGCCGGGCAGCCCGCCGCGCAGTCGGCGGCGGATCAGCCGCTGGATCCCGACCAGGGCGTCGGCCAGCTCCTGGGGGAAGGTCTGCGGTTCTGCGCGCGGTGCTTCCACACGGGAAGATTACCTCTGCTACAGAGGTAATCGCTCCCAAGAAGCGGTCAAGCCGCACCCTTCTTCCGTCGCCCACCGCCCCATCGTCGCTGCCGGAAATATCCGTCGATCAGGTGAATTGTTTGCATAGACCCGATGAGGGGAACGCCTATGTCAGTGCTTCGGACAGGAGGCACGTCCGTGGGAGCCGGCAGACCGCCGGGCGCCCCGGTTCCTCCACCAGATCCGAGCGCGCTCCTTCTTCCACGGTGTCCGTCCATCCAGCACCTGCGGAGAGAGGTGCGCGCGATGCCCGTCAGCGGCAGCACAAAGCCCCACCCCCACGACGACGCCCCCGACACGGCCGCATCCTTCGAACGCCTCGCCCGGCTCCCCGAGGGCCCCGAGCGCCAGGCGCTGCGGGACGACCTGGTGCGGCTGTGGCTGCCCATGGCCGAGCGCATCGCCGTACGCTTCCGGGGCCGCGGGGAGGCCCTGGAGGATCTCTACCAGGTGGCCGCGCTGGGCCTGGTGAAGGCCGTCGACCACTACGACCCGCAGCGCGGGCGCGCCTTCGAGGCGTACGCCGTGCCCACCATCACCGGGGAGATCAAGCGCCACTTCCGTGACCACATGTGGACGCTGCACGTGCCGCGCCGGGTGCAGGACCTGCGCAACCGGGTGCGCGGCGCCGTGAAGGAGCTGGCGCAGTCCACCTCGGGACGCGCGCCCACCGTCGCCGAGATCGCCGAGTACGCCCGGCTGACCGAGGACGAGGTGCGCACCGGCATGGAGGCCCTGGAGTGCTTCTCGGCGCTGTCCCTGGACGCCGAGGTGGCGGGCACCGACGGCTACGCCCTCGGTGACTCCCTCGGCGAGCCCGACCCCGGCTATGACCTCGTCGTGGACCGGGCCGCGGTCAAGCCGTGTCTGGCCGCGCTCCCCGAGCGTGAGCGCACCATCCTCTACCTGCGGTTCTTCGGCGGGATGACCCAGAGCCGGATAGCCCAGCAGCTCGGCATCTCGCAGATGCACGTCTCCCGGCTGCTCAGCGGCTGCTTCGACCGCCTGCGCGAGGAGCTGCTCGCCGAGGCGCGGGCGCGCTGAGCCACGCCCGGCCGCCCCGGCGGGCCCCCGCGACCGCGCCCCTACGGCGACGTCGTACCCGGGATCTGGGTGGGGCAGTAGCGGTCCAGGGCCTCCTCCAGCGCGGAGCGGATGTCCGCGGGCATGTCGCCGGTGCGCCCCCAGATGAGGATGAGTTCGGCGACGTTCCGCAGCTTGATGTTGGTGTGCTGGGAGACCTCCTTCAGCACCTCCCAGCCCTCGTCCGGCGTCACCCGGCCGAGTGCCACCACCATCCCGATCGCCTGGTCCACCACGGCGTGCGAGGCGACGGCCGCCTTCAGCTGGTCGATCTCTTCCTGCAGTTCGAAGATCCGGTCCGACTCAGTCTCACCCATGCCCCCATCGTCCTCACTCGCCTGGCCGCCTGCCACCGGGGTACTCGACAGGCAGCCCCACCCTCTTCGGTTGGACACTGGTGACAGACCGGTGGCCGCCGGTCCCGAGATCAGGACGCGACTGCCATGAACCACGACACTCCCGCCGGCATCGGAACCAGGAAGAAGCACGTCGTCTCCACCCGCTCCGTCTTCGGCGTCCCCTGCTGGGTCAGCCTGACCAGCCGCGACCTGGAGGCGACCCAGGAGTTCTACGGGGCCGTACTGGGCTGGCGCTGGCGCGGGGTCAAGCTCGGCGACCACTTCCGGATCGCGCTGGCCGACGGGGTCCCGGTGGCCGGGATCGCGGCGGTCGCGTCCATGTGGCAGATGGCGGTCGCGTGGACGCCGTACTTCGCCGTGCCGGACGCGGACGAGGCGGTGTCCCGGGCGCGGGAGCGGGGCGGTACGGCGGCGGTCGGGCCGCTGTCCTTCCCGCCCGGGCGGGCCGCGCTGCTCGCCGACCGCGACGGGGCGACCTTCGGCATCTGGCAGGGTGATCTGGTCGCCAACTGGGAGGCGTGGCGGCGGGCGGCCCCGACCTTCATCCGGCTGCACACCCGCAACGCCTTCGACTCGGCGATCTTCTACGGCGAGGTCCTCGAATGGGCCTCGCAGCGGCCGGGCTGCTGCGAGGTCGAGTACGAGGGCGGCGAGGTGGTGCTGCGCAGCCGGGGCGACATCGTGGCCCGTATCGACTCGGGCGCGGTGGAGGCGGCCCCCGACCCCTCCGTCCGCCCGCACTGGCAGGTCCACTTCGCCGTCGCCGACGTGGCGGACTGCGCCCGCGCGGCGGAGAAGCACGGCGGCAGCGTGCTGCGCGAGAACGACACCGAGGCGATCCTGCGCGACATCGACGGCGCCCAGTTCACGGTGACGTCCCGCCGCGAACGCTGAGGCCCGCTCCGCGGAACCCGGCCGCGACGTGGGGGCCGACCGGGTGAGGCACGCGCGGGCGGGCCGCTACTTCGGGTCGCGGGACGGGCGGGACAGCAGGGTCAGACTGCGGGGCTCCACGCGCAGGCGCGTGCCGGCCTTGCGTTCGCGTTCGTCGGGGACGCCCTCGGGGTCGGCCGTGTCGATCAGGGTCGTCCAGCGTTCGCCGTAGGAGCTGTCCGGCAGGCGGAAGTCCACCGGTTCCCAGTAGCCGTTGAGCAGCAGCAGGAAGGAGTCGTCCGTCACGCGCCGCCCGAAGGAGTCTCGTTCGGCGATGGCGTCGCCGTTGAGGAAGGCGCCGACCGAGTAGGCGTCGGCGCGCTGCCAGTCCCGCCCGGTCATCTCGCGGGCGTCGGGCCGCAGCCACACCAGGTCGGGCAGCGGCTGCCCGGCGCGGGTGGGTGTCTCCCCCAGGAAGAAGCGGCGCCGGCGCAGCACCGGGTGGGCGGCGCGCAGCGCGATGACATGGCGCACGAAGTCCACGAGCGTGCGCTGTTCGTCGGTCAGCCGCCAGTCGATCCAGGAGACTTCGTTGTCCTGGCAGTACGCGTTGTTGTTGCCGCCCTGGGTGCGGCCGAGTTCGTCGCCGTGGCAGAGCATCGGGATGCCCTGCGACAGCAGCAGGGTCGCGAGGAGGTTGCGCTGCTGACGGGCGCGCAGTTCCAGGACGCCGGGCTCGTCGGTGTCCCCCTCCGCGCCGCAGTTCCAGGACCGGTTGTCGCTCTCCCCGTCCCGGTTGCCCTCGCCGTTGGCCTCGTTGTGCTTGTCGTTGTACGAGACGAGGTCCCGCAGCGTGAACCCGTCGTGCGCGGTGACGAAGTTGACGCTCGCGCGCGGCCGGCGCCGGCTGTGCTGGTAGATGTCGGAGGAGCCCGTCAGCCGGGAGGCGAACTCGCCGAGGGAGCCGGGTTCGGTCCGCCAGAAGTCCCGTACGGCGTCCCGGTACTTGCCGTTCCACTCCGACCACAGCGGGGGGAAGTTGCCCACCTGGTAGCCGCCCTCCCCCACGTCCCAGGGCTCGGCGATCAGCTTGACCCGGCTGATGACCGGGTCCTGCTGGATCAGGTCGAAGAACGCCGACAGCCGGTCCACCTCGTGGAACTGCCGGGCCAGCGTGGCCGCGAGGTCGAAGCGGAAGCCGTCGACGTGCATCTCGGTGACCCAGTACCGCAGCGAGTCCATGATCAGCTGCAGCACGAAGGGATGCCGCATCAGGAGGCTGTTGCCGGTGCCGGTGGTGTCGTAGTAGTGCGCCCAGTCACCGTCGACCAGCCGGTAGTACGAGGCGTTGTCGATGCCCCGGAAGGACAGCGTGGGGCCCATCTCGTTGCCCTCGGCGGTGTGGTTGTAGACCACGTCGAGGATCACTTCCAGCCCGGCGGCGTGCAGCGCCTTCACCATCGCCTTGAACTCGTTGACCTGCTGGCCGCGGGTGCCGAAGGCGGCGTAGGCGTTGTGCGGGGCGAAGAACCCGATCGTGTTGTAGCCCCAGTAGTTGGACAGCCCGCGGTCCTGGAGCACGCCGTCCTGCACGAACTGGTGCACCGGCATCAGCTCCACCGCGGTCACGCCCAGCGAGGTGAGGTGCTCGATCACCGCGGGGTGCGCGAGACCGGCGTAGGTGCCGCGCAGCCGGTCCGGGACCTCTGGGTGGGTGCGGGTCATGCCCCGCACGTGCGCCTCGTAGATCACCGACTCGGCGTACGTCCGCCGGGGCGGCCGGTCGTCGCCCCAGTCGAAGAACGGGTCCGTGACCACGCCGAGCATCGAGTGCCCGGCGCTGTCGGCGGGGGCGGGCCCGTCCGGGGCGCGCTCGTAGAGGGAGGGGTGGTTGTCGATCTGACCGTCCAACGCCCGGGCGTACGGGTCCAGCAGCAGCTTCGCCGGGTTGCACCGGTGGCCGAGGTCGGGGGCCCACGGGCCGTGCACCCGGTAGCCGTAGCGCCGGCCGGGACCGACGCCGGGCAGATAGGCGTGCCACACGAACCCGTCGACCTCGTGCAGCGGGACCGCGCACTCGGCGCCCGCGTCGTCGACCAGCACCAGTTCCACCCGGTCCGCGACCTCGCTGAACAGCGCGAAGTTGGTGCCCTGTCCGTCGAAGACCGCGCCCAAGGGGTAAGGGTGCCCGCTCCACACGGGCACCCCTTTGCGGGACTTGCGGGCCGTCACCGGGCGCCCTCCAGTGCCTTGCCCCCGGGCGCGGCCGGGGCGGCCAGCGCGGCCACCGGCAGGGCTCGCGGTACTTGGAGCACCTGGCGCAGGCTCGGCTCGGGGGCGGTGGGCACCAGCGGGACGCGCTGGCCGGCCCGGGCGCGCTGCGAGAACCAGATGATCTTGCTGCCGGTCTCGGAGGCGCAGCAGCCCCAGCCGTCGCTCATGGCGGCGATGTCGGCCAGGCAGGCGCGCAGGTCCTGGTCGGGGCGCAGATCTCGGTCGTCCTCCGCGACGGCGGTGATGAGGTGCTGTCGGTTCCACCACATCTCGATCGAGGTGTGCTTGTCCGTGGCGTGCCGGTCGATCGCGCGCAGCAGCAGTTCGGTGCCGTGGCAGACGGGGGCCACGAGGTTGTCGAGGTCCCAGTAGCGGAGGTGGGCGGCCAGGATGCGGCTGACCTGTCCGACCCGTTCGGGGCTGACTTCCACGTCGAGGTGGTAGTAGCAGGGCACTGCGGTCTTCATCGTCGCTTGCTCCTCACCGGCGAAGCTCCCGCTCTCCTCACCCCGTCCGGGATCGGCCCCGGACACGGAGCGTGAGCACTGATCGCTTCTGAGTCAGGATCCACACTGCGGCCACTACGCCATTCGTGCAACACGAGAGCACCCCTGAGGTCGTTGAAGCTCCAACAAGACGCTGGGTCGTCGTCCGTGCACTATGAGTGAAAGCCTCGATCGCCGTAACGGTTCCGTGCCCTTCCGCGCGCGGAAACCACCCGACCGTCGGGAACGCGCCCAGTCGAGAGCGTCGGAGGGTGAAGAGGGCCATGCTGCTACCCGCTAAGGCCGAAGTGGCCCGGCAGTTGCGGCGGTACCGGGCGTGGGAACGCGCCATGCTGGCCTCGCCGCACGACCGTGCGGTCCGGGCCACCTTCGAGAGCGCCGGCTACACCCTGTGTGTGCTGATGGGGAAGCGGTGTGCCCGGGAGGCCGCGGACGCGGCCGAGCGCTATCTGCGCACCAACCTGGTGACCTATCTGCGCGAGCAGGACGGGCGTCCCCAGCCGAAGCCGGCGGCCAGAAGGGCGCCGCCGAAGACGCGGCGTTCCGCGGCGCCGAGGCCCTGAGCGGGCACCATACAAGGCGTTCCCCGCGGGAAGGCGGCTGCCGACCCGTTCTCGGATCGCGAAGCCGGGCCCGGTGCCCGGCTTCGCGCACGGCGGAGGTGAGAACCATGAGCAGGACCCCGGCCATCGGACGCGTTCCGGTACGTGACGTCCGGCCCGCCGTTGAGTGCGGCAGGCGCCCGGCGAAGGCGGTGACCGGGGAGACCTTCCAGGTGACGGCGACCGTCTTCCGCGAGGGCCATGACGCGGTCGGCGCCAACGTGGTCCTGCGTGATCCCAAGGGCCGTCGCGGACCCTGGACCCCGATGCGGGAGCTGTCCCCGGGCAGCGACCGCTGGGGCGCCGAGATCACGGCGGACGTGACGGGCCGCTGGACGTTCCGGGTGGAGGCCTGGAGCCACCCGCTGGCCACCTGGCGGCACACGGCGAAGACGAAGATTCCGGCGGGCGTCGACGTCGGCCTGGTCCTGGAGGAGGGCGCCGACCTCTACGAGCGGGCCGCCGCCGGCGTCCCCAAGGGCCCGCAGCGCACCCTGGTACAGGACGCCGCGCGAGCCCTCGGCGACGACTCGCTGTCGGTCGACACGCGTCTGAAGGCGGCGTTGGCGCCGGGGGTGGAGGCGGTGCTGGCGCGGTATCCGCTGCGGGAGCTGGTGACCGCCTCGGAGGCGATGCCGCTGCTGGTGGAGC